>JAJNQA010000055.1 GCA_021155085.1 Heliomicrobium sp.
TCCTCAAACGGCGCTGTTATGGAATCACGAACATTGCGCATCTGTTTCAACGAGTCTGGCTTGATCTCGAAGGCTTCAAGCTCTTCGGGATTTGAGATCACAAGATGTGGTGGAGTTTCCGGCAATTCCTAAAGAGCCAAACTATTGCGTTGCGACCTATTGTTGAAATACGGCAGCTTCAGAAAATTCATGCGTAGGAATTAATTTGCGATGCAATATAACGCAACAGAGTATAACTTATATGTGCGATCGCGCACGTATAAGTCTGAGCTTAAATCTCATTTTACTTAGATTGCAATCAAATAATACGCGTATTCCTGTGGCTGACATCACGCGTATCATTTAATTGCGTCTTCGACAAAGGTATCTGTTGCAAAATCAATGAATTCGCAAGATATATGTGTGATAACGCACTGACAACGATATAAAAGAAGATGTAGTCTTGCATTCCACCCAATATGATTCAGTTCCTGCAGTTAGCCATAGTCTAGAATTGAGGTTGATTCGTAAAGCTGGGCGCACGGGTCCCTGTTTTCCCAAAATCACGGCTGGCACGTACCGATGCTTTAAAAGATAGCTGTCCGGAAGTATCTACATGCGATCTAGTTCTGCATCTGCTCGTAACGTTTAACGAACAGATCTCAATTCAAGGCTATGGTTAAACATCGAGTTACTTCTCGAACTCTGGGAGTAATCAGGCAAAGGCAAAGTGAGAAGATAAAAGCAAATTCCGTAAGTTGATGGGCAAAATTATCATGTCAGGTGAAATCGCCGCTGGAGCGTCAAATCGCCTGTATGACCAATTATTTATGCCAGACTTATTTTGCCTGCCAACTTACTTGTGTCGCCCGATACTCAAAGAACGCATACGCCAGTAAGTGTTCTCTTATTTCATTCCGCCCTTTTCACAACGACTTCACAACATCGTTTTATGTTGCCGGATGATAAACGCCTGATAAATACGGGTCTGGCGGCAGGGCTAACTGTCAACCAGACAAGAGTCGTACTGAGTTGTCGGTGAAAACGTGTCCGCAGGTCACCCTTCCATCAGGAAAGTTTCTTCAGGCTTTTATTGGGGCCGAATTGAAATAACTTTATAACCTAAATTTGACATGGCACCGGATGGAACAGGAAATGATGGTAGGCAATGGACAAGAAAATCCTTTGTCCCAAATGAAGGTGCGCAAAATGCTGTGCTCATCCCGGGAATTGCAGGAACATCAGTAGTGGGTGGGATTAGTTACCAGGCAGGGAGCCGATGTAGAGAGAAGGGATTATGACAAGCAAAGAACGTGAACATCTTGTAATGCTGGAGCGCGAAGCCGAGGCATTGCAGAAAGTCTGGCTGCGCGAGCGGCAGGAACAACGAGAGATGCAGATCACCGCGAATGCGGAAGTCAGGAAACGCTGGATTGCATTGGACGCAAGGCCGGCCGAGCCAGGCGCAGCGGATCAGTTTAGCGGGAGTGCGGAGCCGGTCAGCCGGCGCATTCACCGCAGCCGGTTTCGAAGGGAAACAGGATCATGATCCAAGAGACTCCTCAAGCTGACCGATTCAAGGAACAGTTACGAGATTCATTGCGGGACGAGACACAAAGTTCGCGCGCGATCACGATTGCGAAGCATGATCACGTCTATACCTGCGGAGATGATGACGCGACGGTTTACTTCATTGAAAGCGGCTTGGTTAAACTGCTCATGCTTTCGCCTGAAGGCAGGGAGTGCTTGCTGGCCATCCATGCGTCGGGAGATATTTTTGGGGAGTTGTGTCTTTCCGGTCTGGGCCCGCGGTTGGAAACCGCAACGGCCATGGAAGAGACGGTCCTAAAGCAAATTCCCTGTTCCAGGTTCTTCGCGCGTTTGAATCGCGACAGCCTCTTCGAGGGTTTTGTGCAGTATTTGACGGTGCGGATTGCCGACCAGCAACAGGTGATCGCCAATCTGGTGACGGTGGATAGTGAACAGCGGCTTGGCAAAACCTTGTTACAACTGGCTCGCAAGCTGGGCAAGAAAGATCCGCGTAGCATTCGCATTGAACTGAAAATTTCACACGAAGAACTTTCGGAAATGGTTGGGACGACGCGGCCCCGGATCAGCATGTTTATGCAGCGATTCCGGAACCTCGGATTGATTGAGACGAACGCCGATCATTTCCTCGTTATCAAAGAGCAGAAACTCACCGCTTACCTGGCCCAGATCGCCTAGCTCGGCAATACAGCACCGACACGCCTGGATAATAATTCTTTTCAATCCTGTCCAATATTGAACGGAAAAGTGTCCCACGACAGCCTATTCTTCGAATGCAGGTCAGCGCCAAGTCATTACTTTGGAAGACTGGAGGCTGGCACTGCGGGCAAAATAAAACCCAGGAGGTGAAAATGCTTTGGACGATTTTCGTTATTCTCGTTGTACTGTGGCTGCTCGGTCTGGCCGGCAGTATTGGCGGTTCGTTGATTCACACGCTGCTGGTTATTGCCGCAATCATATTGGTCTATAACCTGATGACGGGCCGCCGGGGAGTGGTCAGGTAAACCCTGCAAACACTAAGTTCTCACCCATTGCCGAATAAGCAAGGTTAAACAGGAGAAGGAGTTTTCAATGCAGTTGACACTTGGGAACAAGGTTGTTTACCCATGCCAGGGCCCTTGCCGGATTGGCTCAATCGTCGAAAAGGTTGTCGCTGGCCGGGCAATGAATTTTTATCATTTGATTGTCCTGGATGTGACGGGAGGAGAGTTATTCGTTCCGTTGGAGAAAGTCCAGATGACGGGAATCCGGCTGCTGCTCAAGAAATCCGAAATTCCTATGCTGATGCAACGGCTAATGATGACAATTGAAATCACCAAGGATTGGAAGCAGCGTGCCAAGGACATCCTGAAACTGTTCTCTTCCGGATCGGCATTTGACCTGGCAGAAATTGTCAGCCTGCTGACAACCCTGAGTGAGAGGAAACAGCTTTCGCTTCGTGAAAGCTGGACGCTGGAAAGGGCGAGAAAGCTTCTGATTTGTGAGATTTCTGAAGTAATGGGAAAGACCAGAAACGCGATTGAAGAACAGATTGACCAGGCGCTCCGGGCGCGAAAAACGGAAAGTGTTGGCGAAAGATTCAATGTCCCGTCCGCAGTTAGCGCTTGCTGACAGGGCTAACCTTGCTGTCAGCTAAAACAGTTTTGGGGGACTTACCCATGTCCAAGGATACGGGTAATTTATCGAGAGGCAATTACCCCCATACAGGAGCGGAATTCATCAAGCATGAGTTTCGTTCCCTCTGGGTGGAAGATCGCGAGCGAGGGGGCTGATCTTCCACCTTTTTTACCCTGGCCACGAATCAGGCTTGATGATCGGAAATATCTGGCCGCGCAGCAACCCCTGCGGCTTGGCTGGAAGTTAATTTGCAGTTACAGAAGGAAAAATCATGGAAAACGTTGGAGTTTATATTTTGGCGAACCGCATCAGATTATTGGCGGCCTTGGCTTTGCTGGTGGTCACGCTGACAAGCATCCGCCCGGCCCAGGCACAAGGTTCAGAAGATCGGACGATTAACCAGGCTCAACGGGCGGTTAGAAATCAAATCATTAGTCAGGAGAGAGGGCGCGGTCAGACAGTTTTGTTCAACCGCGATGCTTCCACGGAAGTCGTCTCGAATTCACAGGTTCGTGTTCGTGGTACGGGAACTGTCTCCCGTAACAGTAATTGGCGTGGCAACAACTCACGCAATAACGATGATGGGTCAAGGGAGTTTTCCTACGAAGCGATGGTGAACACCCGCTCCCGCAATAACGTCAACAATGTGTCCGGCATCAGCTACGACTGGCGAGACGGAGGAGCAAACGATGGCCGGATTAACGATCGTGGCGGATATGGTGGCAACAGAACACAAAGCATTTATTGCGCCTCCGATGATGGACGCCGTCACACATGCCCCATCAACACAACTGGCGGCACGGTCCGTCTGTTGACTCAGAAGTCCGGGTCGAATTGTGTGCAGGGGCGAAGCTGGGGATTTAATAATGCAGGCATTTGGGTGGATCGCGGCTGCCGCGCCGATTTCGAAGTTAGTGGCGGACGGGGTTATGGCATCAACGATCGTGACAACGACGGACGTGGTAACAACGGCACTTATGGAAATGCCGCCCGGCCAGGCGGGCGCGTCAGTTACTCCGGCCCGATCACGAACCGCCGCAGTGAGCGGGTGCTGGATGTGACCGAGCAAAGCATGCAGGACGGAGCCAACATCCAACAATGGAGCTATGCCGATCAACCCAATCAAAACTGGGATGTCATAGATCTCGGCAACAACGAGGTCGCCATCATCAGCCGGCACAGCGGCAGAGCGCTGACCGTTCAGGGCGGCAGGGACAATAACGGCGCGAATATTGTCCAGCGCGGTTGGAACAACACCCGGCAACAGCGCTGGCGTCTGGAACAGACAGGCGGCGATTACTACCGGATCGTCAGCGTGGACAACGGGAAGTGTCTGGATGTAACCGAGCAAGGCAAGGAGAATGGGGCGAACATTCAGCTCTGGGATTATGCCAATCAGGCAAACCAGCAGTGGCGGCTCAAAAGATAAGCCTGATACGGCACAGACCCCCGCTGTTTAACAAGCGGGGACCGTGTCCGTTAGGGGCATAAATAAACTCAGGCCGCAATTCGGGCCATCATCAATTCATCATCAATTCATCATCGAAGGGGAAATCATGTCCATTGCCAAAGTAACTGAAATCATTTCGTCATCGCCTGACAGCTTTGACGACGCTGTTAGCAAGGGAATCAAGCGCGCCGGCAAAACGCTGGAACACGTTCGCAGCGCCTGGGTCAAAGATTTGAATGTGGTCGTCGAAAAAGGCAAAGTCACGGAGTACAGAGTGACGATGAAAGTTTCATTCATCCTGAATGAGTAATTTGACGTATGACTGAAAACAGAACCGAGACGGCAAGGAGGTTTCTGGCCAGAGAACTGGAAAAGCTCTCCGAAGCAGAGCGTCTGGTTGTTGAGCGATTCATCAACAGAGGCCGGGTGGCGCGCAACGTTGCGCGCGAGTTCGAAGAGAAACTGACCTTCGGGCAGCGGGTCGCGGATCGTTTCGCTCAGGTCATCGGTTCGTGGCGGTTCATTATCATTCAAAGCGTGATGCTGGCCGTGTGGATTGCCTTGAATATCACCGCGTATGTCCACCGCTGGGACCCATACCCGTTTATCCTGCTCAACCTGGCGATGTCGTTCCAGGCGGCTTATGCCGCACCGATTTTGATGATGAGCCAGAACCGTCAGGCTGAAAAAGACCATCTGCAGGCGAAGAACGATTACGAGGTCAACCTGAAAGCCGAACTGGAGATCATGCAGTTGCACGAAAAATTCAATGAATTGCATGATTCTCTCTGGGTTGACCTGATGCGCACGCAACAGCGGCAGATCGAGATGCTGGAACGGTTAGTGGCGGAAAATCGCGCGCCCAAGCCATAACTCACTCAGCCCGGGCATTCCTGCTTACCCCACCATCATTCTTTCCAACCTTGTCCAATATTGGACGGTAATCCATTCCAACCTGACTGAAGATGCTGGCAATCCCTTTGTTCCAGTTTGCGATGCATAAGGGGGGCGAGCAGTCGCCGCACATCCCAAGTGAACGAGCAGGGATACGAATTAAAAAAGGAATATATGAAAAGCAGATCAATGATTGGAATGGCAGCAGTTCTCTGTCTGACGCTGACGGTTAGCACCGTAACTTTGGCGCAGGCAAAAAAGAACCTCAAGGATGAGGTTGAGCAGTCGGAAAAAGCCGCAAAAGTCTTTCGCGAGATTATGGGAACACCGGACAAGGGAATTCCACAGGAATTGCTGGAAAGCGCCGAATGCGTCGCGGTCTTCCCGCAAGTAATCAAGGCGGGTTTCATTGTCGGCGGACGCGGCGGACGCGGGGTGGCCAGTTGTCGCACGGCAGCGGGTTGGAGCGCTCCGGCCTATTTCAATCTGGGCGGCGGCAGCATTGGCTTGCAGATTGGCGCGTCATCCACGGACTTCGTCATGCTGTTTATGAACAAAGACGGGATGAATAGTTTGCTGTCGGATGAGTTCACACTCGGCGCGGATGCTTCCGTGGCCGCCGGGCCAGTCGGCCGTCAGGCAGGCGCTTCGACCGATCTGAAACTGACGGCGCAAATACTTTCTTACTCCCGCAGCAAGGGACTGTTCGCCGGACTCGAACTCAAGGGGGTGGTTATCAAGCCGGACAAGGACGATATGCGCGACGTGTACGGCGAAGGCATCACCGCGAAGGAAGTCTTGAAGGAAAACAAGGTCACAGCGCCCGTTTCGGTGCGGGCTTTTCCGATTGCGCTGGGCCGCTTCTCTTCGCGCATGGCTGAAAGATAAGGCTCAGGTTACGGAATAGGGAATACGGACAGTAAGGTTGAATGAGTTACAAGATCTCCGGATCCGTTTCAAGATGAGGCGGAACCGGGATCGAGGTTGAAGGAGAGCAAATGAACATTACCAGATTGATCACCGTCAGCGCGCTGTTTTTGATAACACTCGCTGGCGCCGTTTCGGCGCAAATTGTTGAAACCCCGAATGGTGCTCGCTGGGTTGCAGCCAGGCGTCAGGTTTTGGCTGTCAAATATAGGGAAAACAAACAGACCTCCGTTGCCATGCTGGGCACGGCCATTTCGCCGCGAGTGACGGGCAAGGCTGATGTGGAATACAAGAAGGGCCGCACGAATGTCAGACTGGAGATGGAGAGCTTCGAGAATCCGCAATCGCTCGGCGCTTTCTACACCGCGTATGTTCTGTGGGCCGTGGCTCCGGAGGGACAGGCTGAAAATCTGATGGAGTTGCCGATCGGGAAGAAGTTCAAGATCGAGTCAACAACAAAATTTCAGACCTTTGGGCTGATCATTACCGCCGAACCGCATTCTCGTGTGGAATTGCCAAGTGCGGTGATCGTTGCCGCAAACAGCCTGCGCAGAGGAACGGAAGGGGCCATCTCAACCAGCGAGATTGAATATAGCGGCGATCCGGGAACTTTCTACGCCATCTTCTCGCCCAATTCACCGGCGACCAATGCCGATTACAACACCCCGCTGATGATTCTGGGGGCGCGCCGCGCGGTCGAAATTGCGCAGCGGGCGGACGCCAGAAAGTTCGCTGACGCGGAACTGCGAGATGCGGAACTGAGACTGGCCACGCTGGAGCAGGCCTGGCCGCGTTCACGCAAAGCCTCGGACCTTCGCGATAACGCGAAGAAAAACAGCGGGTTGGCGCATGACGTCATGCGCATCGCCGAACAAGCGCGCAAATTAAGCGTTGACCGCAGCGATCAAGCCAGACTTTCCGCCGAACGCCAGCAGGCGGGCGAAAACATCGCCCAGGCTCAATCCGAAGCAGACCGCGCGCGAGCCGAAGCGGATCGTTCCTCGAATGATGCCGTTCGCGCGCGCGTCGAAGCGGAACGCGCCAAGGCCGCCGAACGCGACCAGGCCGCGCGCGCTGCCAGCGAAGCCGCCATGGCGCGGGAGCGGGTGGCACGGGCGCAATCCGAAACGGCGAAGGCCAAAGCAAATGAAGAGATGGCACGCGAAGACGCGGACGCCGCACGGCTTCAAACCGAAGCGGCAAAACGTGAAAGGGACGCCGCGCAACAACGCCTTTATGTTTCGCTCTCGGAGATTCTTGAAACCAGACGCGAAGCCCGCGGACTGATCGTCAATCTTTCGGATGTCTTATTCGACACCGGTCAGGCGACGCTCAAATCCGGCGCGCGCGAAAAGCTCAGCAAGCTGGCCGGCATCCTGCTGGCTTTTCCCGGCGATTACCAGATCGAGGTGGAAGGGCATACCGATTCGGTCGGTGCGGAAATGTTCAACATGAATCTATCGCGCGGGCGGGCTGAATCGGTGCGCGATTACCTGGTGCAAAACGGGATCAAATCGGAGCGGATCATCGAAGCGCGCGGCTTTGGCGAGACAAAACCCGTGGCCGATAACGAAACGGCGGCGGGCCGCCAGGTGAATCGCCGAGTGGAAATCATCATCGCGGATCATCTCCCGGCACAGGCGAAAGCCGGTAATCAGTAAATCTGTGGTGAAGGATTCACCTTCGGTTGAGCCTTCGCCACATCCATTAACCGCTCTTCCAATTTCTGATTCTCCGGTAGTCGTTACTCATCTGCCATTGCCGATTGCGCATCGGGCGCACGCGGTGACCAATGACAAATCAAAATGATCACTGGGGAATCAGAAATTATCCGAAAGGAAACCAATGCCAATAATCACAATCATCATCGTTCTGGTCGTTATCGGTTTAGTGCTGTACCTGATCGAAAACTACATTCCCATGTCACGGCCCATCAAGACAGTCCTGCGTGTTGTCGTAATACTGGGACTTTGCATCTGGCTGCTCAATGCCTTCGGCATCGTGAACATTCCGATGCGGCTCAAATAACTGGTCGTCGGGGCAAATTATCAGCAGCGGTGTTATTCGCTGGCATCAGGGGATTGCCAGA
The DNA here is from genome assembly GCA_021155085.1 of Heliomicrobium sp. Lineage (GTDB taxonomy): Bacteria > Acidobacteriota > Blastocatellia > RBC074 > RBC074 > RBC074. The sequence continues at coordinate 8,505 of JAJNQA010000055.1, forward strand.
AAGAAGCGCCGCCAGGTTCAAGCCAGAGGAAACCATAGAAGGAGAGAGTTATGCCGGATGAAACAAACAATGTGCGCCTGGACGAGGAGCGCCGCTTGGCTTCGCACCAAGAGGTGAAGGCTTCAATTGATGACGACGTGAATGCGCGCATCAAATCCGAGTCAGCGCGCGTCGCGCCGGAAGAGTCCGTCCAGGTGGCGGGGGTGGCTCACGAATTAAAACATAAAGCCGTAAACGAAGCGGTTGAGACGGAACGCGAATTGGGGCGGGGCAGAAGCGCGGCCAGGGTTTCCCAGGTCTTGGATTACGTCTTTTACCTGATTTATGGCGTGATTGGGTTGCAGTTTCTGCTCAGGCTGATGGGGGCGCGCTCCGGCAATGGTTTCGTCCAGTTTATTGCCAGCATTTCCTGGCCACTGTTGGCGCCATTCGAACGCATTGTGGGAACTCCGTCGGTCGGGTCAGTGCAGATCCAGCTATCCTACCTGTTCGCGCTCATTGTTTATATCTCGCTTCATTTCGCCATTAACGGGATGTTCCGCTTAATCGCCCACCGCAAGGTCACTGTATAAAACTCGTTGGAAGAAAGGAAAACTTATGCTGAACAAGGATGAAATAAAAGGCAAAGCCAATGAAGTGATGGGCACCATCAAAGAGAATCTGGGCTGGTTGACCGATGATCACAAGGCCGAGGACGAAGGGAAAGCCAATCGCATTGAAGGTAAACTTGAGCACGAGAATGCCAAAGTGCTTCGGGAAGCAGAAAACGCTGAGGAAGAGCTGCGTGAACGTGAGAAAAGCAGCTAAACGGCAAGGCCTGGGGAACGACCAGACACGCAAAGAGATACGTTTATGAAAACGACGGTGGGTTTATGGATTGATCATAGGAAGGCCGTAATTGTGTTCGTGATGGACAAAGAGGAAGAAATAAAACTGGTCAACTCAAAGATTGACCAGTCCCACGGACAGTCCGGCCAGACAGCTCCGGCAGACGATTACCGGCAGAATGCTTCGACGGAACATCTCAATAGTTACTATGACGAGGTGATTTCGTCGCTTCGGAATGCGAACGCGATTCTGATTATGGGGCCCGGAGAAGCCAAGGGCGAACTGAAGAAACGCATTGAAAGAAGTCATCTGAACGGGCGCGAGATAGAGGTTGAGACCGTTGATAAGATGACGGATCGCCAGATTGCGGCGAAGGTACGAGAGCACTTTCTAAAACAGAGTACGGAAAAGCCGCGATTTACGTGACCCGGACTACTATCCGCGGCACGGGCACCCACCTCACGCACAAATCAGACAGGGTATTGGGTGAATAACACCAAGGTTACTACACAGATCAGAAGTCAGGTACGGCCTGACTGCTCCAAAGTGAAACGATCAGTCGTGTTACCTGGAGCAAGCAAGACGGTTCGAACGCCGAGTCTGGCTCACTGGCGTCTCGGCCCTGCTGGAATTATCCAGTTCACCTGAAGCAAACAGCTCAACTTTCAAGGAGATGAAATCATGGGATTATTTGACAAGATGTTTGGAAAAGGATCGGAGACGGCGCAGCAACAACCGAAGGCGGAGCAACGCTTCAACGAATTGAAGCAGAAGTATCAGACGGTGCTGACGACCGCGGATCAACAGCATATCCAATTTCAGAATCTGCACGTGCAGGACGACAAGCTCTACATCAAGGCCACTGCGCCTACTGACGACGCCAAGAATAAATTCTGGGATCAGATCAAACTGGTCAGCCCGACCATGGATGATATTACGGCTGATATCGCTGTGAACCAGAGCATGGCGCAGGGGGCTGCGGTTGGCGGCGGCGCTCAGGCTGGCGAGACCTACACGGTCAAGGCCGGCGACACCCTTTCCAAGGTCAGCAAGCAGTTCTACGGTAATGCGAACGAGTACATGCGAATCTTCTACGCGAATCGCGATAAATTGCGCGATCCGGACAAGATTCAGGTCGGCCAGGAATTGACTATTCCCAAGGACTAAGGTGCCGACCGGTTCGAGCGCCTCTAAACTGCCCTCGAATCAACCGGGTGAGGCGGACGTGGAAGCGTCCGCCTGACCCGGTTTCATACGATATTTTTCTGCTATTTTTTTAGCCGGAATGAAAGGGAGGCCTGTGATGAACGAGGAAGTAAAACCTGATTTGATCAAGCCAACTCCAATGAGGAAACTCGTCGGTCTGTACGTTGCCGTATTGCTCGCCGTGTTCCTGCTCGGACTGGTTCCGATGTGGCTTAAGGCGCGCGCCAGCAACAGCAGGCTTGCTCAGGCGCGGCATCAACTAACTTTGGTCGGAATGCAGAATAATCTTGCCACCGCGGTCATTGACGCCCGGCGAGGCGATTATGAACCCGCGCGTCAGGCAACCAGCCAATTCTTTACCTCTTTACGCGTGGAAATTGACAGTGAGGGGGATTCGGCATTCACCGCCGCACAAAGAGAAACCGCCAAGTCGTTGTTTTCGCGCCGCGATGAGATCATCACTTCGCTGGCTCGGGGGGACGTTGTTTCCGTGGATCAGTTGTCTGACTTGTACGTGTCATATCGTAAAAACATCAATGGGGAATAGCCGGCAGGGCAGTTCAGGCGCGGCATCGAGCAGCGATCAGATGGGGAATTGTGTTAGCGCGAAGCATGGCACGGAAAGTGCTGGAAGTCGGTATTGAAAGGCGGAACTATGGAAAAAGACCCATGTGCGACTTGTGGTGGAACAGGCGCGATCCGCTGTACCCATTGCGGCGGATCCGGCATTAACCCGAATTCCAGCCTGCTGGATGATCCCTGCCGCGGCTGCAAGGGGACCGGCAAGGAACTCTGTCATGGATGCGGGGGAACTGGTCACTGGCATTCTGTCGCCATCGCAGCGGCTGGCCGCGGATAAGGACGGGAATATGGAAGCTCAAATTAAACTGGGCCGGATTTTCGGCATCGAAATTGGATTGCACTACAGTTGGCTGATCATTGCGTTACTGATCGCGTTTTCGCTGACGGGGCATTTCGGGGAGGCGCATCCGACCTGGGGACGAGGCGTAATCTGGGGCATGGCGATTACCACGGCCCTGCTCTTTTTTGCCGCCATTGTCGCGCACGAGTTATCGCATGCACTGGTTGCCAGACGGCGCGGACTGCCCGTTCGTTCAATCACTCTATTTGCGCTGGGCGGCGTGGCGCAGCTTGAGAAAGACGCTGAAGACGCCAAAACAGAGTTTTTAGTCAGCATCGTCGGCCCCGTTGCCAGTGCGGTGATCGGTTTCGTGTGTCTTTTGCTGGCCTGGTCCCTGGGCTGGATGATGATGACAGAGCCAACCACGCCGTTGATGGCAATGCTGGTCTGGCTGGGATTTATCAACATTGGTCTGGCGATTTTCAACATGCTGCCCGGATTTCCAATGGATGGCGGACGGGTGCTGCGCGCAGTCATCTGGTGGTATACAGGCAGCATGCAGCGGGCAACGCGCGCCGCTTCCTTGACCGGACAGGTCGTCGCCCTGGCATTCATCATTTTCGGCATTTTCCGCTTTTTCGCAGGCGCGGGCTTCAGCGGGTTGTGGATGGCCTTTATTGGCTGGTTTCTGCTGACTGCATCGAAAGCCGCATATGCGCAGCAGGAATTGACCGAACGCCTGCGCGGCGTGCGAGTTGGCGATTTAATGACGCGTGACTGCACAGTGGTGGATGGACATACCAATCTGCAGACGTTCGTTCACGATTTCCTGCTTCACACCGCGCAGCGCTGTTTCCTGGTTGCCGAACAGGGAGTGGTGACGGGCCTGATCACTCCCAATGAGATCAAAGGCATTGCGCAGGCGCGTTGGCCATACACTACTGTCTATGAAGTAATGCGCCCGCTTGAGCAACTGCGGACAGTGACGCCGGAAACCCCTGTCAGCGAAGCCCTGGAAATCATCGGACGCGAAGACATCAATCAATTGCCGGCACTGGAAAACGGGCTTCTGAAAGGTTTGATTTCGCGTGATCAGATTCTGCGCTACCTGCTGACACGCGCCGAGTTGAAAATGTGACGGCACACCGCAAAGGAGAAAATGATCCAATGGCCAGAAAGAAGAACAACGAATTTATTGATTTGGGCAGAGTGGAAAGCGAAAAGTTTGAGCCGAATGAAGAAGTTCGGAAGGAATTTGATGAAGCGGCGCAACTGGGGTTGAGCGGAGGGGTGATTGAAAAAATGATTGAGCACCATTCGACTTCGCCCAAACTGTCGGGTGGCGATGTTGACGCTGCCTGGGAAGATGCCGACGTGGGCGAAGAGAGCGTGGGCGGTGGAAATCCAACCCCCGACCAGAGCATCGTGGAAGAGTTGGGCGAAGCCATGGGATTGACATATGAAGACAACGAGCCGCTTCATACTACGGAGAAGGTTGAAGAGCGAGATAAGCATCGCTGGGAACTTGACCCGGCTTCCTCGGAAGGTTTTACGGAACGGATGAAGCACGAGGGAGAGTATGAAGAGAAGTGAAATCCAGACACGCTCCAGCCGAATTTATCTATGACATTTGCTGGTTCTCCCAGAGCTACGCCTCTCAGGAAATTTGTGCCAGATAAGCGCCGAGCTTCTTTTCCTCGATAATGAGAAACTGGTCTTTGTTTGTTTCAATCAGGCCCAGATTCCGAAATCTTTGCATAAAGACGCCGATCTGGTGTTCCGTGGTGCCCACCATCTCCGACAATTGCTGGTCGGTAAGATTCAGTTCGATACGTTTGCTGTGCGGATCTTCCTTGCCCAGTGTGCGCGCCAGGGTCAACAGTGTCTGGCCCAGCCGCTGTTCGTTGTCCACTGTCACCAGATTGGCGATAGCCTGCAGTTGGTCGGCGATCCGTACTGCCAGATGCTGCACGTAGCCTTCGAACAGCGAGTCGCGGCTCAGGCGCGCGATGAATCTGGAACTGGGAATTTGTTTTAGGACAGTTGTTTCCATCGCCGTGGCCGTTTCCTGCCGCACGCCTAATCCGGAAAGACACAACTCTCCGAAAATCTCTCCCGTCGTATGAATGGCCAGCAGGCATTCTTTGTCATCCGGTGAGCGCAGGAATAGCTTGATCTGTCCGCTTTCAATAAAGTAAACCGTCGCGTCCTGATCGCCATAGTTGTAAACCTGATCGTATTTGGCAAACTTGCTGGCTTGCGAATGAACGGTTTCCCGTCGCAGGGATTCGCTCATTCGTTTCTTGAACCGGTCAACTTTGATGTTTTCCTGAATCATTCTGGCATTTCCTTTCATTGTCTGTCGCAATCCAATCTGCCTCTGCTACCTGAATTTGCGCGTTGTTTTCATTGGCGTTGCCTGCCTTCCGATTGCAGGATGCGTTCCAACAATCGTAAGAAATCCGTCCATCTTTCAAGTGGCCAATGCATAACCGCTCGATGCTTCACCGATCAATCGTGCCATCGTTTTTTCCAGCAAATCAAAGCTCACAGGCTTCGTCAGATAGGCCAGCGCCCCGGCGCGCAGCCCGCGTTTCTTGTCGGCCTCATAAGCATGACCGGAAATGAAAACAACCGGAGCGTGTTCTTCGAGTTCACAAATCTGCCTGCATAACTCAACTCCGGATTCATCCGGGAGACTGGTATCAAGCAGGCATAAATCGAAGCGCTCGCTGCGGGCCAGGCTGAAACCATCAGCGGCAGTGTTGGCCAGCACCACTTCGTAGTTCCACATTCCCAGCAGAACTTTCATCATCTGGCAAGTAGCCTCATCGTCTTCGACGCAGAGGATTCGATTTGGGTGAAATTGCATGTCTACCTCAAGTTGAAAAAAAGTCTTGTAACTCAGTCCGAAGCTAGCGTTGGGGTTAGAAGGCTGAAAATCCGACGAGCCTTGTTATTCGTTGGAAGCCTGAACTGCCTTTTCAGTGAATCTGCAAATTCGCTTTTGAATACCGGGCTATTCAGTCAGCTTTCAGTTTGGCTAAGCCCATAATCGGCCAGACAGAAATAAACCGCAGTCTAATATTGAACAACTTCCCGGAAAATTCAGTAAGCTAAATTAGTGAGTTTTAGGCTCTTTGTGTGGTAACGCACGGACAAGAGGGAGTCTAGGATGTATACCTTAGTCTGCGCATCCCAGCGCAGTTCTCGAAAACGACAGAAAATCGCAATACCTGAAGATTAGAGCGCCGACATAAGGCATATCCGTCATCAGGTGATTGGGGCGGGATGTCTGATTCGATCTGGATTCCAGTCGGAAGTATCAAGCGATCCGTTTAAGCTCAAGCAAAGACTTCACCTCATTGCTTACTCACTGGGCAGTGATTCTAAGTTGGCCAGGTGACTGATCCTATGAGATCAGCACTTCAGAGAATTCATATAGTTCCCACATTCATCATCGTGAGGGGAGCAAAGCTCACCCGGGGCAGAGCTTTGCCTGCTCCCTTGGGAGAAGTCCTTCCCTGACCGCCCCTATGGATGAAGGGAACATGATTTTTGAAAGGATTCCCACATGCGACACACACGGTTTTTCCCATCAGCGCTCAAGACCTCAATACTGAAACCCATCAATGGCAGGCATATTTTATTCGTCGCTGGCTTAGTTCTCCTTGCCAGCGCAGGCTTTGCTGCGCTTCTTTACGGCCGTACCGAAGCATTTGTGATTCCCTCACTGGGTACAGCGCAGAACTTCGCGGTATTGGCTGGTTCGACCGCAACCAATGTGCCTGCTGTTGGGACCATCGTCACCGGGGATCTGGGGGTCTGGCCAGGACTTGCCATCACGGGTTTCCCTCCAGGGATTGTGAATGGAACGATCCACGCCGGTAACGCGGTCGCGATGCAGGCTCAGGCTGATGTCACTACAGCGTACAACTCTCTTGCAGGTTTACCGTGCCTCCCCGCCAATAACCTGACTGGTCAGGATTTGGGAGGGCTGACGCTTGCGCCCGGTGTCTATTGTTTTAATACGTCGGCGCAGTTGACGGGAACACTCACGCTCGACGCTCAGGGAGACCCCGAAGCGAGCTTCATTTTCCAGATTGGAAGCACGCTGGTGACTGCCAGCAACTCGAATGTTCAGGTGATTAATGGCGCGCAAGGTTGTGGCGCGTTCTGGCAGGTCGGCAGTTCCGCGACGCTCGGCACGGGAACTTCATTCGTTGGCAGTATTCTCGCGCTTGCCAGTATCACCCTAAATACCAACGCCACCTTGTCCGGCAGAGCCTTGGCGAGAACCGGCGCCGTGACGATGGATAACAACATCGTCACCAGAACGACTTGCGCGCCGACAATCGCCAAAACCTTCACCCCATCCACAATCAATGTGGGCGGAATCTCCCAGCTCACCATTACTCTGAGCAATCCCAACACCATTGCCGCCAACCTGACCGCGCCGTTCACAGACAATTTACCCGCCGGTGTGTTAATCGCAGTGCCGCCAAATGCTGCCTCTACTTGTGGCGGTGTGGTAACTGCCACTCCTGGCGGAAGTGCGGTGACTTTAACGGGGGGGGCGATCCCGGCAGGTAACGGCATCTTGCCTGGCACCTGCACAATAACGGTGAATGTAACTTCGCTTCTTCCGGGGGACTATCTAAACACGATCCCCATTGGCGCGTTGCAAACCAGCAATGGCAATAACACCGCCCCAGCCAGCGCGACCTTGACCGTCATATGCCCGCCGATCAATACGATCATCACTGCGCCGGTTGCTGTCTGCGCGCTCTCGACTGGCAACGTGGCTTCGGTGCCGGATGCGGGGGCGAACGCGACCTACAACTGGACGATTACCAACGGCATGATCATCTCCGGACAAGGCACAGCCAGCATCACTTGGACAGCAGGCAGCACCAGCCCGGTCATGCTCAGTGTGACAATTACCGCGTTGCCCGGGTGCAGCGCCAATGGCGCTCTGCAGATTCCGATAAATTCCAACCCGACCGCCGCCGCCGGTCCACCGCAGGAACTTTGCCAGACGGTGCCCGGCCCGACAGTCTTTTCGCTCAATGGCTCGGTTACCAATGGCACGCCCCAGTGGAGCGTCATTGGCTCAACCGGAACAGCTGTGGGATCCATCGTCACGCCGAACAGCGCCTCGACCAATGTCAATGTGAGCGGCAATGGCACCGTGACGCTGCGTTTGACGGCCACCAGTAATGCAACGCCCAGTTGCGGCACAGCAACTTCTGACATCGTGCTGACGGTCAATGCTAATCCGACGGCGGCGGCGGGTGTGGATCAAACGCTTTGCCAGACCCTTCCCGGCCCAACTGTTTTCAATGTGACTGGAACTGCAACCAATGGAATACCGACCTGGAACGTGCTTTCAACAACCGGCACGGCGTCGGCAACCATCGTCAATCCGAACAGCGCCACAACCGCGGTCAATGTGACTGGATTTGGCACCGTGACCTTGCGGTTGACGGTCACCAGCGCTAATTGCGGCGCGGCGATGGACGATGTGGTGTTAACAGTGTTGCCCGCGCCGATTGCGAATGCGGGAATCGATCAGGCTGCGTGCCAGACGATTCCGGGCCCAACGGTTTTCACTGTCGCAGGTATTGCGGCCAATGGAATCCCCGCGACTCCGGCTTGGACGGTGGTTGGCGCAACAGGCACGGCTGTCCCCGTCATTCTGACTCCCAACAACGCGACGACCGGTGTCAACATCACTGGCATCGGCACGGTCACCTTGCGCTTTACAGTCAATAGTAACTCCACGCCGAACTGCGGCACGGCGTTCGATGATGTCATGCTGACGGTGACGACGAATGCAATTGCGCTGGCAGGACCGGATCAGGCGCTTTGCCAGACGGTGCCCGGCCCGACTGTCTTTACTGTCAACGGCACGGGCGGCGCGCCGAATTGGAGCGTCATTGCCACGACAGGCACGGCGGTGGCAACCATTGTTTCGCCGAACACCGCGATGACTGCTGTCAATGTGACCGGCCTCGGCACGGTCACATTACGTCTAAACACGACCAGCGCCGGTTGTGGCAGCACGACGGATGACGTGGTGTTGACCGTCAATCCGAATCCGGCGGCAGCGGCGGGGCCGGATCAAATGCTTTGCCAGACGCTTCCCGGCCCGACGGTCTTCACCGTCACCGGCACAGTGGCGAATGGCACGCCACAATGGAGCGTTGTCGGGTCAACCGGCACGGCGATGGCGATCATCGTCACGCCGAACAGCGCCACCACCAACGTTAATGTGACAGGCAATGGCACAATTACATTGCGGTTAACCGCCACGAGCAACGCAACGCCCAGTTGCGGTATAGCAGTGGATGATTTGCTGCTGACGGTCAATTCCAGCCCGACGGTGGCGGCAGGTTTGGACCAAACGCTTTGCCAGGCGGTTCCCGGCCCAACGGTCTTTACCGTCACGGGCACAGTTGTTAATAGCACACCGCTGTGGAGCGTCGTTGGTTCAACCGGCACGGCTGTGGCAACCATTGTTTCGCCGAATAGCGCCACGACCAATGTCAACGTGACCGGCAATGGCACGGTGACATTGCGGCTGACTGCGACAAGCAACGCGACGCCCAGTTGCGGCACGGCATTCGATGACGTGGTGCTGACGGTGAATGCGAATCCGGTGGCGGCAGCGGGCGTGGATCAAACGCTTTGCCAGACGGTTCCTGGGCCGACAGTCTTCACTGTTACCGGTACTGCCAACAATGGAACACCGGCTTGGAGCGTGTTTGCAACAACGGGCACGGCATCTGCGATCATCGTCAGCCCGAACAGTGCCACTACGAACGTCAATGTGACGGGGAACGGCACCGTGACCCTGCAGTTGACAGTTACCAGCAACCTGACGCCGAATTGCGGTGCGGTATCGGACGATGTCGTGTTGACCGTGTTGCCTGCGCCAATTGCGAATGCAGGAATAGATCAGGCGATTTGCCAAACCAATCCCGGCCCAACAGTCTTCACCGTCTCAGGTGTGGCGACCAACGGAATCCCTTCGATCCCAGCCTGGACGGTTTTCAGCACGACGGGCACGGCTGTCCCGACCATTCTGACTCCCAACAACACGACGACCGTCGTCAACATCACGGGCATCGGCACGGTCACATTACGATTTACGGTCAATAGTACTTCCGTTCCAAATTGCGGCACGGGGTTCGATGATGTCGTGCTGACTGTGACGGCGGGTGCCGTCGCGCTGGCAGGGCCGGATCAGTCGCTCTGTCAAACCTTGCCCGGCCCGACAGTTTTCACTGTCAATGGCGCGGGCGGTCCGCCGACCTGGAGCGTATTTGCAACGACGGGCACGGCGATGGCAACCATCGTCAGCCCGAACAGTCCCACGACCAACGTCAATGTGACCGGCCTCGGCACGGTCACATTGCGTCTGACCACGACCAGCCCCACTTGCGGGACCGCAATGGACGACGTTGTGCTGACGGTCAATGCCAGTCCGGCGGCGGCGGCGGGACCGGACCAATCGCTTTGTCAGGTGGTTCCCGGCCCAACGGCGTTTACCGTCACCGGGACATTCACCAACGGTTTGCCCGCGACGCCTGCGTGGACGGTTGTTTCGTCAACCGGCACCGCGATAGCGACGATTCTCACTCCGAATGCGGCGGTCACCGGTGTCAATATCATGGGCACAGGCACGGTCACGTTGCGCTTTACGGTCAATAGCAACGCCATACCGGCCTGCGGCCCGGCAATGGATGACATCGTGCTGACGGTCAACGCGAATCCGCTGTCGGCGGCGGGCGTTGATCAAACGCTTTGCCAGACGAATCCGGCTCCGACGGTTTTCACCGTCACCGGGACTGTATCCGGCGGCACTCCGCAATGGAGCGTGCTGGCCACGACCGGCACGGCCGTGGCGATCATCGTCACCCCGAACAACGCCACAACCAACGTCAGTGTGATCGGCATCGGCACCGTGACGTTGCGCCTGACCGTCACAAGCAACACAACACCGGCATGCGGCACGGCGATGGATGATGTTGTGCTAACGGTCAACGAGAATCCGGCGTCGGCGGCCGGGCCGGCTCAAATGCTTTGCCAGACAATTCCTGGCCCAACGGTCTTTACTGTCACAGGCACGGTCTCCGGCGGCACGCCACAATGGAGCGTGCTTTCAACCACCGGCACTGCGTCGGCAATCATCGTCAGCCCGAACAACTCCACAACCAGCGTCAACGTGACAGGCACAGGCACTGTGACCTTGCGGCTGAGCGTGACAAGCAATGCGACGCCGAATTGCGGCACGGCAACGAGTGAGGTTGTTCTGACGGTCAATCCGTCGCCCGTTGCGACAATCACTGCGGCCCTGATTGTTTGTGCGCTCTCACCCGGCAACACTGCTTCCGTGCCGGACGCCGGGCCCGGCGCGACGTACAATTGGACGATCACGGGTGGCACGATCACCTCCGGGCAAGGCACGCGCATCATCACGTACACCGCCGGGAACACAGGCATCCTGACGCTGTCGGTGACGGTGACAACGGCGGCGGGTTGCATCGCCAGCAGTTCGATCACCGTTACGGTTGATAGTACCTGTGGGGTTGACGTTTGCGTGGAGAAAACAGGCTCTGCGTTGGTGGCGTATGAGACAGGCCAATTCACCTACACGCTCTCGATCATTAACCTGGGGCCTGGCCCGGCGACGGGCGTGACCGTAACAGACACATTGTCTTCCGGGTTGACGCTGGTTTCAGCGACGCCTTCGCAAGGCACTTGCAGCGGCACTTCAACCATCACCTGTAATCTGGGCAATCTGGCGGCTCAGGCGACGGCAACTGTCAGGCTGGTTGTGATGCTGCCGATGAAATCCGCCGGTACCATCATCTGCAACACGGCGACAGTCACCTCTGACCAAACTGAAATTGGTCCGGCGAATAACACTTCGACGTTATGCGTGCCGGTGGAGAAGGTTCCGCCCGGCCCCGGCCCGAACCTGCCGCCGACTTCACAAATCAGCGACCAGAAGTCGGGATCGGTGCTGATCTTCCCGTACTACACCTCCGATGCCAGCAATTCGAACATCGCCAACACGCGCATCTGCCTGACCAACGTCGAGAACCAATGGTCGGCCTGTGTGCATCTCTTCTTCGTTGACGGCGCTACTTGTTCAGTGGCGGATGCAAACATTTGCCTGTCGCCGAACCAGACGTCGTGTTTTCAAATGTCCGATCTCGATCCGGGGTCGAGCGGGTACGTGGTGGCCGTGTTGGTGGATTGCATGACGGGCTGTCCGCTCAATATCAACACACTGATCGGCGACGAATACGTGAAGCTGGCATCCGGCCACGCAGCCAATCTCGCGGCGGAGGCGATTGCAGGCCTGCCGGGAGCCAGAGCGGTTTGCGACAACAATTCCTCAACCGCCGAGTTGAAATTCGACGGGGTGATGTACAACCAGCTTCCGCGTGTGCTGGCGCTGGACGGCCTGGGAAGCCGGTCGGATGGCAATGATACGCTGCTTGTCGTCAACCGGATCGGCGGCAATCTGGGAATAGGCGCTTCAACCCTGGGCACGCTTTTCGGCATCCTGTACGACGACGCTGAGCGGGGAATCAGCTTTCAGATCAGTGGCGGCTGCCAGATACGCAGCAGCCTGTCGAACAATTTCCCGAGGACAGCTCCCAGGTTCGAGAACTTCATCACCGCGGGCCGTACGGGGTGGCTGAAGCTCTATTCGCAGTCTGATTTCGGAATCCTGGGAGCGGCAATCAATTTCAATCCAAACACGGGGGCGAATGCGGGAGCGTTCAATCAAGGACATAACCTGCACAAGCTGACATTGACATCCGGCGCCAGCTTGACGATCCCGGTCTTCCCGCCATCCTGCTGATGGAACGTTTTGAAAGTTCTCTACCCGGCGGAGTAGGACAATTTCCCAAATTGTCCTACTCCGCCTCCGGCTGACCGGGGGGAAGATTTCCAGGGCGCTCCACTCATCAGCGCATGGTGGAGATTCGCTTTTTCATTCCATCTTCAAGAGCCGAGTCTGGCACCGACTCGGCTCTTTTTTTGCTTGTGAGCAATCATTGTCTGCCGAATCCCCGCCTGACGTTCTTTTCGATATTGTCCCTTATTGGACAGCAATTTATTCAAGGTCCGCCGATGATTGGCACGTTCAATCAACACGTAAACCGATCCTTCCTCAATGGATGCGATCCTTTCAAGGAGACAGCGATGTGGAACAAAGATGAAGTGCGGGGCAAAGGCAAACAAATTACTGGTGCGATCAAGGACAAGGTTGGAGAACTGACAAACAATCCCCGCCTTGAAGCCGAAGGCGAATCGGAACGTCTGGAAGGAAATATCCAGCAGAATGCTGGCAAGGGGCGCCGCAAAATCAGCAAGGTGATTGCAAGGGTGGGCAACAGGCTGACCGGTAAGTGACAACCCGCGGGATTACCGATCAGGTTACGGACAATAAATCGGCGGCGGAGAGAAAGGTCTTGAGTAACCCTTCTACCGCCGGCAATGAGCAAGAAAATATGAGATCAGAAGGAGAAATTATGAACAACAATACTAAAGTTTCGTGGCGCGTGACGGGTGGGTTTCTGGCGCTGACGCTGCTGAGCGCCGGCTTGTCCTTGAGCGGTTGCGCGTCAGCAGACAGCAAGGTTGCGACAAGCAGCCCGACGCCGAAAGCGCAAATCACCAACTCGGAGTTGGAGACCAACATCAAGGCCAAATTCCAGACCGATGCACAGCTCAGCGCCGCAAATCTAAGCGTGGATGCAAACGTGGACCGGAACGAAATCACGCTCTCCGGCACGGTCGGATCGGAATCGCTGCGAGCCAAAGCGGTCGAATTGGCGAAAAGCGCGCATGCGGGTTTGATTGTGACGACCAAAATTGACGTGAAACCCGGCGAAATCTCCCGCTCGGCCTACACCATCGAGCGTGCGCGCGAAGAACGCAGCATCGCGCAGGCGCGCGGCGAAACCATCGGCGATTCTCTTGATGATGGGTGGATTCACGCCACACTTGTCGCTCAACTGATTGGGAATTCGACAACGCCGGAACGCCGGATCAACGTGGATGTGAAAAACAATATGGTGACCTTGCGCGGCACGGTCGAGACCGCCAAACAGAAAACCGAAGCCGAGGAATTGGCCAAAAGCACCGAAGGGGTCAAGGGCGTTAACAATCAATTGAAAGTCGGCGCCATGATGGAAAAGAAACCCTAAGCAAGGTGCGGAAAGTTCGCGCCGCGAGTGTGGGACAAGATGCCATCTTGTCCCATAAAAAGTGGCCTGAACTTTCCACCACTTACATTGGCGGACGAGCGGCGCTTCAACGCCGGACTCACGGGGAATCGAGCAGAAGCTGGCTGGCGAGCGCTGTTTCGCCAGCCACAGGCAGAGGGAGAACGAACCATGTTGCGAAGTGTGAACGATCTAAAGGGCTTCAAGATCGTCGCCACGGACGGCGAGATCGGCGATGTCGAACAGTTCTATTTCGATGACGAACGGTGGACGCTCCGTTACATCGTCGTCAATACCGGCAACTGGCTGTCCGGGCGGCAAGTGCTGATTTCACCATTTTCGGTGATGCACGTGGACCGGGAGCACAGAAAACTCCAGATGACCCTGACCCAAAGTCAGGTGGAGAAAAGCCCGGAGATTGATATACACAAGCCGGTGTCGCGCCAGATGGAAGCGGCTCATGCGGAATACTACGGTTACCCATATTATTGGAGCAGCCCGTTTTTATGGGGAGCAGAACAACACCCTGTTCCAGCGCCGCAGCAATCGGCCGCCGCGACGGCCACAGCCACTCCGCACGTGGCGGCGCTCAACACAACGGTTCCCCCAATGGCGGCTGGAACCCGCGCTGAGATGCACGTTCTTTCGGATGACGTTCACTTGCGCAGCACTCAAGAGGTAGCCAGCTATTTCATCGCCGCAACCGACGGCGGGATCGGCCACGCTGAAGACTTCATTGTGGAAGACGACAGTTGGACAATTCGCTACCTGGTGATTGACACACGCAACTGGTTGCCTGGCAAGAAAGTGCTTGTCTCGCCGCAGTGGATTTCCCTGATAGATTGGGCGCAGGGCAAGGTCCACGTCAATCTCTCGCGCGAAGGGGTAAAGCAAAGCCCTGAATACGACAATTCCAGGCTGATTGCGCGTGATTATGAGGCGCAGCTTTACCAGCATTATCGTCAACCTGGCTACTGGGCGGAACAAAAGCCGTAGCCTTCGACCATTGAATTATCAATCGCGCTTCTGTCTGCCCAGTCTGGAAACCTGCCGTTGATAGAGCGTACCGGCGACAGGAAAAAAGGAGCCATGATGGCAATCGTAAATCGTGAAAAGATGGAAGCGCTTGTCCGCAAAGCCAAAACGTTGCGGACAATTTGGTTACTGGAACGGGAAGAACATCGGGCGGAGCAGCTTGCCGCCAATGTCGAAGTCAGGAAGGTGTGGATAGAATCCGACTCGATCTGGGCGCCGCAGGGCAAGTCAGGGAGCCTGGCCAGCGCCGCCAGTTGAATCCCAACGGCTTTGTGGCGGCGGCCTTGTTCGCTGCCGCTGCAACCACCTCTCGCCACATTTCTTCCCATTGCCCAAAATCGCAAGTGAGAGGGGAAAGTCCGAAAAATGAATCCCGACGAATCATCGCCAAACAAGTCCCATCAACCGCCGCATATTCTTCTCACCGGCGCAACTGGATATGTCGGCGGACGGTTGCTGAGAGCGCTGGAAAAAAAAGGCCATCCACTACGCTGTCTGGCGCGCAACCCGGAGTACCTGCGCTCGAAGGCCGCTCCTGGCGTCGAACTGTTTGCTGGGGACCTGCTGGACAAAAACACGCTGATCCCTGCACTGCAGGGAATACACACTGCCTACTACCTGGTGCATTCAATGGGCGCTGCGGGAGATTTCGAGGAAGAAGATCGCCTGGCCGCCGGGAATTTCGGCGCGGCTGCCAGTGAAGCTGGCGTCCGGCGAATTATTTATCTGGGCGGCCTGGGTGAAAGCGGGAGCGCGCTTTCGGCACACCTGCGCAGCCGGCAGGAGGTGGGACGGATTCTTTGCGAGTCAGGCGTGCCGGTGATTGAATTTCGCGCTTCCATCGTGCTTGGTTCCGGAAGCCTCTCTTTCGAGATGATCCGGACCCTGACTGAACGGTTGCCGGTGATGATCGCGCCGCGCTGGGTGGCGACCCTGGCCCAGCCCATCGCAATCGAAGATTTGATCGCCTACCTGGCCGCGGGCCTGGATTTGCCGGTTGAGCAGAGCCGGATTTTTGAAATCGGCGGACTGGATCAGGTCTCCTATGGCGACATCATGCGCGAGTATGCCCGGCAGCGCGGCTTGCGCCGCCTCATTCTTCCAGTGCCCGTGCTGACGCCGCGGCTTTCCAGCCTGTGGCTGGCGCTGGTTACGCCACTTTATGCCCGCGTCGGCCGCAAGCTGATCGCCAGTATGCTGAGCCCCTCCGTCGTCCGGGACGATGCGGCGCGGCGCGCTTTCAAGATTCATCCACTGGGCTTCAGGGAAGCGATTGCCAGAGCGCTCAGCAACGAGGACCAGGAGTTTGCCGAAACGCGCTGGTCTGACGCGCGCTCTTCCGGCGGCCGCCCTCAGGCTTGGGGCGGCACGCGCTTTGGTGCGCGAATCGTGGATTCGCGCACCGTGACGGTCAACGCTTCCCCAGCCGCTGCCTTCAAACCGGTCCGCAGGATCGGTGGTCGCACTGGTTGGTACTATGGCAACTGGTTATGGAAACTCAGGGGCTGGCTGGACCTTTTCGCGGGAGGCGTCGGGCTGCGGCGTGGACGGCGCGATCCCGAATGGCCCCGCCCAGGAGACGCCGTTGATTTTTGGCGCGTCGAAGCGTTCGAGCCAGACCGGTTATTGCGCCTGGCGGCGGAAATGAAACTCCCCGGCCGGGCCTGGCTGGAGTTTGAAGTCACTGCAAATGGTCAGTCTTCCACCATTCGTCAAACGGCAATCTTCGATCCCGTCGGCTTATCCGGCCTGGCTTATTGGTACGCGCTTTACCCGCTCCATCATTTTATCTTTGCGGGGATGCTGCGCGGCATTGCCACCGCAGCTACGCACGAGCAGATAAGTGAAAGAGAGCAGGCTTGACCCCGTTGGCAATGCTGGCAATGAATACTTGACGATCCAGGCTTACACCCAAGCGTGAGTAACAGAGTGGTACGGAATGTGCGCTAACACACGCAACGAGTTATCCAGGGGTTGTCATTGAGTGATTTCCCGCATTGAAATGGGTGATATTTTTGGCTATCAGGCCATATCTCTCTGCCTCCCTTCAGTTTGTGCTTCTATCCCACTGGCATATTTGTTGCGGCCAGGTTTGCCTGTGAAGCGGATAACATAAAAAGAGAAGGAGAAATTACAATGAAACTCAATTTATGGCTCTTTAGGAATTGCCGGAAACTCCACCACATCTTGTGATCTCAAATCCCGAAGAGCTTGAAGCCTTCGAGATCAAGCCAGACTCGTTGAAACAGATGCGCAATGTTCGTGATTCCATAACAGCGCCGTTTGAGGA
>JAJNQA010000057.1 GCA_021155085.1 Heliomicrobium sp.
GCCAACGAAGCTGATGGTCAGGGCTTCGATCAGAAACTGCTGCCAGATGTCGCGCCGCCGCGCGCCCATTGCCCGGCGGACGCCGATTTCACGAGTGCGTTCCAGAATGTTGGCCAGCATGATGTTCATGATGCCGATGCCGCCGACCAGCAGCGAGATGCTGGCGATGCAGCTCATGACGATGTTGAAGATGCGCTGCGTGCGCTGGTTCTGTTCCAGCAGTTCGCGCGGCACGACGATGGAATAATCGTCGGCTCTGCCGTGCGTGTTTGCCAGAACCTGGCTGATCAAAACAGCGCTCGATTTTAGCGCGTCGGTGTTCTTCAAACTCAGGACGATTTCGTCAAGTTCCGATTCAAAGCGTTTCAACTCGAATTTCTTCAGCGCTGTCGCCAGCGGGATGTAAATGTCATTGCTGAAATCCTGCAGCTTGACGCCTTCAAATTCGTCTTTGGCCAGATTGTTGTCGGCCAGCACGCCGACCACCGTAAACCACATTTTGTCAATTTTCAGCGTCTGGCCGATGGGCGAAAGCGTCCCGAACAGTTTCTGTTTGACGCGCGAACCGATGACGCAGAATTGCTCGAAATCTTTTTCGTCGGTTTCGGAAAGGAAACTGCCTTCGGTCAGTTCGTAGCGCGCCAGTCGGAAATAAGTCGGCGTGACGCCGACGACGTTGGAATCGTCGCTTTTGCCTTTGAAAGAGAAGATTTGAAAAGTCTTGACTCGTTTGCGCGCGGAGTGAGTTTCGAGGTCCGGCGTGACGTCGGTCAGCGCCTGCACGTCGCGCAAAGAAAGGCCGAGCGAGTTTTCGCGAATCTTCTTCAAGTCTTCGTCTTTCATTTCGCGGTCTTTGACGATGACGTTGCGCAGGCCCATCGTGTCAATGATGCGCAAGGATTCTTTTTCTGCGCCCGCGCCAATGGAAAGCATCGCGATGACCGCGCCGACGCCGAAAATCATTCCGAGCATGGTTAAAAAGGTGCGCAGTTTGTGACTGGTCAAATTGCCAACGGCCAAACCGATTTCATTCAGGTGCCTCATTTCTCTTTCTTCGCCTCCTCCTTCGTTTCGCGTTTCACATCCGGCGGATTCAGCGCCAGCACCTGCCCGGCTTGCAGCCCTTCGGTCACGACAACTTGAATCATGTCGCCTGTCCCGAGCTTTACCTTGACCGGCTCGAATTCTCCCGCGCCTTTGACGACGTAGACGATGTAATCGGAATCCTTCTTCACGACGGCGCTGCGCGGCACGACGATGACGGATTTCAGGTCGCTGGCGCGCACCTGCGCTTTCAGCTTGACGCCGGGCTTCATCAATTCCTTGTCGTTTTTGTCGAGCGAAACAATGGTCTGGAAGTATTTGACAGGCGAATCGCGATCCACCGGACGAGCCAGGTTGTCAATGCTTTTGACTTTGCCCGTGAATTCGACGCCGGGAAACGGATCGAGGGTGAGCGTGACTGGCTGGTCTTTGCGAAGCTCGCCTGCGTCTTTTTCCAGCACGAAGCATTTGGCCTCCATCTTGTCTGGGTTGACCAGATTGAACAGCGCCTGACCAATCCAAACCGTTCTTCCCGGTTGAATCGTAAAACCGCCGAAGAAGAAGTCCGGGTTGGCGTAAACAATAATTCCAGAAGCGGGCGAAATCAGTTTCAGCGAAGTCAGCGCGCGTTCGACCTGGCCGATTTTGGAATTGGCCTGCTGGCGTTCCAGCAGCAGGATGGCTTCGTCCAGGGTGTAAACCTTGCCTTTCAGCGTCAGCCGTGCGTCGGCGAAAACCAGTTTCTTTTCAGTGAAGTCTTTGTCGAGCTGGCCTTCGATAATCTGGCGTCGGGTGTAAATCTGTTCGTCCTTGGGCAGGAATTCGTTGATCTTTTGCAGTTCCAGTTCGGCGATTTTTTTGTCTTTGGTGATGTCGGTTTTTTCGGTGCCGATGGCCAGTTCGCTTTTGGTGATTTTCTGGTTGGACATTTCCAGACTCGACCGGTGCTCAAGCATCTGCAAATCCAGATCGGTTTGATCGAATTCGACCAGCACGTCGCCTTTGTTGACGTGGCGTCCGTCGGCGACGACATCGGCGATCTTCAACCGCTCGACCGGCACGAAGGGAACGGCGATGGACAGGGATTCCGATGATTGCAATTCGCCATTGGCGGAAATTCGGATCGTGAAATCACGCGGCTGAATCGCTATCGTCAACGGCAAAACGTCACCTGACGTGGATGGCCAGGCACGGCGAGCCGCGTAAATTGCACCGGAGATGCCCGCCAGCAGCACGCCGGAGACCAAGATATAGCGGATGAATTTAGAAAATCGTTTCATAACTTTTCTACCACGTCTTCCCGGGAGCGCAGTGCATTCAAACTTCTTGCCGCAGTGGCAAGAAGTTTCAGCACGACCCACCCCAGACAGGAAAATGGGGGACAGGAAAATAAGAATCGAACCTGAGAGTTTCCTATTTTCCTGTCTTTTATTTTCCTGTCCGGCAGCGGCTACTGCCGCGCTGTGCTCCCAAGTTATTTCGCCTTGGCAAAATCGCTGGCGATGCGGTCGCCGGCTTTCAATCCTTCGGTGACGATGACTTCCGTCCCGTTGGAATCGCCAAGCTTCACGGTGCGTTCCTGCCAGCCCTGCTCGGTTTTGATTTTGACCAGCGCGCCTTCAGCGGTGGCGCGAACGGATTTCAGCGGGACGGCCAGGCAGTTTTCGACAGCGGCGGTTTCAATTTTGGTTTTGGTGCTCATGCCAGGGCGCATGACGGCGGTGTCCAGTTGATCGAGTGCGATTTGCACGTCCAGAATTTTGTTCGGAATATCCCAGGCTTTGGGGCGGATCAGCGTGCCGATGGATTTGATCGTGCCGGTGTAGGATTTGCCCTGAAACGCGTCAATCGCGATTTCGGCGCGCTGCCCCGTTTTCACCTTTCCGAGGTCTACTTCGGGAACGAAGGCTTCGGCGATGAGCGTGTCGAGGTTGGGGATTTCCAGAATGGACTGGCCTGACCAGACGTTTTCGCCGACCTGGAAGCGTTCGCCGTTCCATTTGGTTTTGTAAATCACCACGCCTTCGCGGTCGGATTTGGCCTGGAAGTTTTCCATGCCGCGTTTGATGTCGTTGACCTTGTTTTCGGCGCGGGACTTTTTGCTGGCGATAATCTGGTAGGTGGCTTCGCTGGACTTCTTGTGCCATTCCAGGCGTTCTTTTAAGGCTTCGACCTCGCGGCGGGCTTGTTCAAAAGCGAGCTTGTCTTCTTCGACTTTGTTGGGCACGTCGAATTTCGGATCGTTGGTCTGTTTCAGCCGCAGCTTCTCGTAATTGTTTTCGGAGGCGGCCAGCCGGGACATCAATTCCTGCCGTTCCAGATCAATTTGAGACTTGGTCTTTTCCAGTTCCTTGTTGGCCTGGTCGAGTTCGTTCTGGAACCGCTGCATGTCGTCGCGGACTTTCTGCGCGTCAAAGCTGATCAATGGATCGCCCTGTTTGACCTGCTTGCCTTCCGCCGTCAGGTTGACGATCTGGAATTGCCAGTAATTGCCGAATTCGGGCGGCGCGCCGAAGTTCTGAACCGAGGTGGCGCGCAAGACGCCGGTGGCATTGACGCTGAAGGTCAGAGTGCGCTCGGCCACGGTAAACTCTTCGCCGGTGGCGGCGACTTTGGGAAAGAGCGACTGCCAGCGCGACTGGAAAAGAAAGAGCGCAGCGCCAGCCGCCGCGATGAGAATAAAGCTGATGAGCAACCTGCGAGTTCGTTTTGGCATGGCTTACCTTTTACTTTCTTCCACGAAGTTCCACGAAGCGGCACGAAGGCTGGAAGAAATTCTTCGTGTGGTTTCCTGGAAGGTCTTACCGATTCAAAATTCGGTCGCCTTCTTTCAGCGCGCCATTGTCGGCGACGGCGTAATGGTTTGCGTCGGCGGCCAGGATCGTGACGGCGATTTGGCGTTGAACGTTATTGGCTTCAGCGCGCGCGACGGTTCCGGTTCCGCCGTCAAAGCGAAC
Source organism: Heliomicrobium sp. (assembly GCA_021155085.1). GTDB lineage: Bacteria > Acidobacteriota > Blastocatellia > RBC074 > RBC074 > RBC074. The sequence goes on from JAJNQA010000057.1 coordinate 4,002, forward strand.
GGTGGAGCGTGGGATCAGCAATAGCGGCGGCGTTTCGCTGGTGATGACGGACACCTGGGCGGACATGCCGGGTTTCATGATTTCGGGAGCGGTGCGATCCAGCGCAACGATGACCCGGAAGATTTTGGCTTTCGACATCCAACCGGCTTTGACGGCGGTTTGCGAAATTTCCTTGACCGAACCGGTGATGACAGTGTCAGGGTAACTGTCGAGTTTGATCTCGGCTTTGGCGCCGATGGAAAGTTTCGGGCCGTCCACTTCGTTGACCAGCGTCAGCACTTCCATTTCAGTCAGGTCCGGCAAACGAACAATCGGCCAGCCGCCCCAGACCATATCGCCGACCTGCATCTTGCGGCGTTCGTTGTAATGTTCGTTGTAAATAACCATGCCGTCCGCCGGAGCTTTGACGCGCATGCCGTCCAGATTGCTTTTGGCGCGGTCGAGCTGAACTTGCAGCTTGTCTTTTTCGATGGATTTGACCTGGAGTTCGGCGGCTTGTTCTTTCTTTTTTTGTTCGATTTTGGCCAGGTGGTTGTCGTATTCGGTCTTTGATTTTTCAAGCGTCAGTTGGGCTTCCTGATATTCGCGGCGGGCCAGGACTTCGGCGGGGACTTTGGCCTTGAGTTTGGCTTGTTCGTGCGCCAGCCAGAGTTTGCTCAGTTCGACTTCTAGATCGCGTAGTGCCGCCTCGTGCTGCGCCCGCAGGCGGACAATTTCGTTTTCGGCGGCGACGATTTTTTCTTCATTGTCCTTGATCCTGGTCAGCACCGTGCCCGCGTCGAGTTCGGCGACGCGCTCTCCGGCTTTGATGACCGTGCCTTCGGGCGGCAGATAGACGATCTTCACCTCTTCCGGCGTGTTGGAATAAATCATCCGCGACCGGACCGCGCGCAACTCGCCATCCAGCAGCAGGACTTTCTTGATCGAAGCCCGGCTGACCGCAACGGTTGCTGTATTGTCCGAAGTGGTTTTAACGGAAGAGGCGAGCGGATTCGTGAATGAACCGGAGCGAAGACGCGAAAGGATGAGCGGTGACAGCACTGCGAGAAGCAGCAGCCCGCCAATGACAACCACAAAAAGCTGGCCCTTCTTGGTGACCCTCTTAGTGAAATGCTGCTCGCGTGGCTTGAAAGCGAGACTGGGCATGGGTGTTTCCCTCTGATTGTCTGCGTTAATGTTTTCGGTCGAATTTCCGCCGTAAGGACTTACTGCGATGCTGCGTCAAACGTTGAGAAAAAAGAGAAGTTTCAATTCTTTAGTAGCTCGCGCGCGAATCGAAAAGATTTGCGCCAGTGGCTTAGGGCTTGGCTGATGTGAGCAAGCGCGGGCAATTTAACTGGGTTTTGCTTGTTGTTTCAGCCAGGCCGTCAGCTCTTTTTCGCTGGTGAAATCGAGGAGCGCTTCACCGAGCGCCGCCAATTGGTCGAACGTCAGACGCTCGACTTGCTTGCGCGTTCTGGTTGAGAGTTTGCCAAGCAGCCGTTCCAACTGTTTCAACACCAATCGCTGTTCGTGTAGCAGACCTTGCTCCAGGCCGAGTTGCTTGCCTGTGAGCAAGCCGCGCTGTTCGCCCTTTTGAAAAATGTCCTGATAGACAGAGGATTCTTCCAACATATCGCTCTCCTTCAAAATTTGATAAATCAGTTTCGGATCATAACGCAATCCAGCCAGCACACGCGACCAGCCAATGACGTTTCGTCGCTGTTGCCGCGATTTGATCCGGTTGGCGCGATTGGCGACTTCCGCCAGCAGTCTTTCGCCGGATTCCGCACGGCAAAGTGTGGCTAGCGGCAATAGTCCTTCATGCCGCAGCAATTCTTTCGGATCAATTTCCCACAGCTTGATAACCGTGTAGCCGTGGCGTGTCAGTTCGTCCTGGTAATGGTCGGGAATCGGCTCGTTCGTTGGTTTCAGGACGAGCAATACCTGGCGCACACGCCTTTCAGGATTCTTGCGCTTGAAGCCGACGTAGTAATCCAGCATTCGCAGCGGCACGGGCACGGGGCTTTTCATCGTCGTTTGAAATTCGGCGTGCAGCGTCTCTTCGCCATCGTGCGAGAAGATGGCGGAGTCGGCGCGAATCGGCTCGCGGTCGAGTTCGGTCTTTTCGACCTTGATCGAACCGCGAGCGCCAAACGCCCATTCGGCGAATTGCCGGGGATATAACTCCGCCAACCGCTTGCAAAGAGCATCGCTCCCGGTTCGCGGCGGCGGAGGGACGGACTGAGGGCGAGGGTTTTTCATGGCTCCCCCAATTGGATTTTCGTTATGGTCTGGCTGGCGGCGGCGCGGGCATCTGCTCCTTGCTGAAACGCGGCAGCAGTTCGTCACGCATCGCCAGATGGTAAACGGCGGCGGCAAAGACGATGGCGGCCTTCTTCACGTCGTCTTCGACGATCCGTTCGTAGGTATCCATGTTCGTGTGCCAGGTAATGTTGCCGTATTCAATGGGGTCCTGCTGCGCGCCAATTCCCGGCAGACCGGCGGCGTTGAATGATGTGCTGTCCGTTCCGCCCAGTCCACGGCTGGCCGAAGCGCGAACGCCGTAAAAACCGAAATCTTCAAACGGCGCCAGCACGGGTTTCAGCACGTCGGCGACTTCCGGCGGGCCGAAGATGTTCAGTCCGCGCGGACGGCCTGTGCCGGAGTCAATATTGAAATACCCGCCGAATTTGGCGTATTCCGGTTTCGGATTTTCCGCCGTTCCGAAATGCTCTTTGACGTAGGCTTGGGAGCCGAGCAAGCCCTGCTCTTCGCCGCCCCACAGCGCCACGCGGATTGTGCGGCGAGGCGTCACACCAACAGCCTTCAGGATGCGCGCGGCTTCCATCATGATCGCGCAGCCGATGGCGTTGTCGGTTGCGCCGGTCGCCGAATGCCACGAATCGAGATGGCCGCCGAGCATGATCACTTCGTCTTTTTTGTCCGTCCCTGCGATTTCGGAAATGGTGTTGTAGGAAGTTTTTCCTTCGGGATAAATCTGGTTGACGATGTTGAATTCAGCCTCAATCGTTGAGCCGTTCGCCAGTACGCGCTGCATGCGTCCGAAGTCTTCATTGCTGACGACGACCGCGGGCGGAAACTTCGTTGGGTCGAAGTTCCGATTATTGAAGGCGCGGACGCGGCGCTGTTCCATGCGGCCTTCGGCGGCGGTGTCGGTGATCATCACCAGCGCGCCAGCCGTCGCCAGGAATTCTCCTGCCTTTTGATTTACTTCTCTTGCCTGCAGCTTGCGTGGCTGACCGGGTTGTTGCGGCTGCGCCTGCGCTCTTCTGGGTCCGCCCGGACCGCCCGGACCACCGGCCGGAGCATTGCCGGCGTAGGCGTTTTTGGCCATTGTGTCATCAATCCGTTTATTTTGCGGATCGAAGCTGACAGGAATAATTACCTGTTTGCCGACCATCACGATCCTGCCTTTGACCTTGTCTTTCTCACTTTCCAAAAAGGCCTTGAGTTCGTCTTCGGTTGGCGAAGCCGGCGGAATCATTTGATAAACCTGGCCGCGAACCGTGCCGTTGGTGCTGGGCGTCCAGGCCAGCGTTTCCAGCACAAGCGGCTCTTTGTACGGGGAAAGGACGTGGCCGGTCGCGCGCTCGTTCAGCCAGCCGACATGGCCGAAATCCCAGGGTTCCAGATGGCCGTTGGTGAATCCCCACGACGCCATTTGTTTGATCGCCCATTCGCCGGCGGCCTTGTGATTGGGCGAACCCGTCAGACGCGGGCCGTACACATCGGCCAGGTAATGCATGGTTTTCATGATCTGGGAATTTTCCATTCCCTCCTTGCGAATCCTGGCCTGAATCTCCGGGGCAGGACTGGCAGCCGGGCCTTGGGCAAAGATTGGCAATGGATTGAGCAGGGCAGCACAGAGTAGTGCAACTCTGAAATTTCGCAGCATAGAGTTCTCCTCGGCGTAGTGGCGCGGACATCAGAAGTCCGCGTTGGATTTTTAGAGTTTGATGATGAGCACAAGCGGAAGACTGTGCGGCATCATTGTCGCTTTTTTGCGTTGCTTGACAAGCTTTCGAGCGCGCCTTTAGTATCCGCGCTCCATTCACGAGGTCCTAAACTAGATTGCAGGAAAGGTTCCGGTTCTAAAGACACGATGCGCGTCATTCTGGCTTCATCCGAAGTTGTGCCTTATTCAAAAACCGGCGGACTTGGTGATGTGGCCGGGGCTTTACCAAAAGCCTTATCCCGCATCGGCTGTGACGTTTCCGTCATCACGCCGCGCTACACCGGGTTCGGCAAACGTCATGGCGATGTCGTCAGCCACGCCACCGGTGAATTCCTCTTCGATGATCTGCAGGTTCCCTTTGCCGGAATGATGAAATATGCCGCCGTCTGGCGAGATTTTCAGGATGGCGCATCCGTCTATTTTATTGATAACGAAGAGTATTTCGGTCACGGTTACATTTATGGATCGGGCAATTTCGATGTCGAACGCTTCGCCTTTTTCAGTCGCGCGGCCATCGAATTGACCAAACGCATTGGCGCATCGCCCGACGTCATTCACTGCAACGACTGGCAAACAGGATTCATTCCGGCTTATCTGCGGTCGGTTTATCAAAACGATCCGTTTTTTGCCCGGACGGCGACACTCTTCACCATTCACAATCTGGCCTATCAGGGATTTTTCGATAAAAACCTGCTGCCGAAGTTCGGCTTTGGATGGGACGTCTATGGCGGAATGGAGTTTCATGATGTCACCAGCGCCATGAAATCCGGCTTGCACTATTCCACAGCCCTTTCCACCGTCAGCCCGAAATATGCGCAGGAAATTCAAACCCCGGAATTCGGCAACAAATTGGATGGTTTGCTGCGCTGGCGCGCCGGGGATCTGATCGGCATTCTGAACGGCGTGGATTACCACGAATGGAATCCGGAAACCGATCCGTTTCTGGCGGGAAAATTTTCCAGCCAGAATCTGGACGGCAAACTGGCGTGCAAACGCGACTTGCTGGAAAAGTATCATCTGCCGGTTGATTTGGAACGGCCCGTGGTGGCGATTGTCACCCGGCTGACCTCGCAAAAAGGAATTGACCTGATTGCGCAGGCCATATGGCGAATTCTGGATACCGGCGCGTATTTTGTGCTGCTGGGTTCAGGCGCGGAAAGTTACGAAAATTATTTTCAGCATGTCCGCGATTCCAGACCGCATCAGGTGGGTGTTTACTTCGGATTCAACAACGCACTGTCGCACCAGGTCGAAGCCGGCGCGGATATGTTTCTGATGCCGTCGTCTTACGAACCCTGCGGTTTGAATCAGATGTACAGCCTGAAATATGGCACGGTGCCGATTGTGCGGGGCGTTGGCGGATTGGACGATACGATCACCAATTTCGAACGGACGACGGAACAAGGGAACGGCTATAAGCTTTACGAATATTCGGCGGACCGCCTGGTCGAAAAATACTATGAAGCGTTGATGGTCTATTACGACCGGGATTTGTGGCGCAAATTACAGCGCAATGGAATGCGCGAAGACTTTTCATGGGAGCGAGCCGCGCATAATTATTTGCACGCTTATCACCGAATCATGGGTTTGAAGCGAACGCGGGGATGGTAGGTAGCCTGGCAACACTTCATGTAAAGTCTGCTGGCAAACCAAACGCGTCTGTTATAATGCCCAGGCTCGATTTTGAGCCGGTAGTAACGAGGGCTAAACCTCGCTAACTTGTTTTGGCGGGAGAACTTGAAAGAAATTTAAGGAGGAGAAAACAATGAGTGAATTTGTTGCGGAAGTGACCGATTCAAAATGGGAATCGGAAGTCTTGGGTTCGGACCAACCTGTGCTGGTGGATTTCTGGGCAGCCTGGTGCGGCCCCTGCCGGATGCTGGCGCCGACGGTGGAAGCCGTGGCCGAGAAATACAAAGGCAAGGCCAAAGTCGTCAAATTGAATGTTGATGAAAACGTTGAAAGCCCTGCCAAATACGGAATTCGCGGCATTCCAACTTTGATTTTGTTCAAAGGCGGGCAGGAAGTTGATCGTCATGTCGGCATTCCGTCCAATGCGGCGGTTTCGATTGCCCAGATGATCGAAAAACAGTTGGCATAATAAAGGGAGAGCGCATGGGGTTCAGGCTTTAGCCTGCTGGCAGCCGGTAGAACTCCATGCTGTTTTGTTTATGGCCACAGATTACGATGTCACCATTGTCGGCGGCGGGCCAACCGGATTGGCTGCCGCCGTTTATACCGGCCGCTCGCTGTTGAAAACGCTGGTTTTGGAAAAGAACATTCCCGGCGGACAAATCGTCAACTCGGCGGCCATTGATAATTATCCCGGCTTTGCCGATGGCATTTCCGGGTTCGATTTCACCCAGGCGTTTTTGAAGCACGCGGAACGGTTCGGCGCGGAGATTCGCATTGGCGCAGGCGCGAATGAACTGAAAGTCCAGGAAGACGGCACTTTCACGATCAGTTTGGCGGATGGCACTTCCGTCACCTCAAAGACCGTGATTCTGGCGATGGGCCGCCATCCTCGCCGGTTGGAAGTTCCCGGCTACGATAAATTCTGGGGCCGGGGCGTCAGCGTTTGCGGCACCTGCGACGGCGCATTCTTTCGCAACATGCCGATGGCGGTCGTTGGCGGAGGAAATTCCGCCGTCGAAGAAGGCGCGTTTCTGACCCGGTTCGCCACGGAAATTAAATCCATTCACCGCCGCGATCAGTTCACCGCGCAGAAAATCCTGATCGAAGAATACCTGCACAACCCGAAGGTCACGCCGGTCTGGAATTCCGCCGTCGAAGAGATTTATGGTGATGCGGAAGTCGAAGGCATCCGCGTCCGCAATCTGCTGACGGACAAATCCGAAGAGTTTCCCGTTAAAGCCGTCTTTGTTTTCATTGGCTGGCTGCCGAATTCGGATCTGGTCAAGGATCTGGTTGATCTGGATGGGGAAGGCCGCGTGCTTGTCAATGAACTGATGGAAACCAAAGTGCCGGGCTTGTACGCGGCAGGCGATCTATGCGTCAGGCCGATTTATCAGCTTGCAAATGTCGTCGCTGATGGCGTGCAGGCTGCTGTCTCGGTTGAAAAATACCTGGAAGCGAAAAAACAACAACTCTAAAAATCGTTCACGACAGAAGCACAAAATACACAAAAGGGTCCCTCGGATTCTGTTGTGCCTTTTGTGCTTTTTGTGGTGAAAACCGAATACCACAATGAATTTAGCAATTATTGGCGCGCAGTGGGGCGACGAAGGCAAAGGCAAGATTGTTGACCTGATCGCGCCGCATTTCGACATCGTCGCCCGGTATCAGGGCGGTCACAATGCCGGCCATACCGTCATCATTCGCCGCGACGGCGTGGACCAAAAATTCGTTCTTCACCTGATTCCTTCCGGCATCACGCACCCCGGGAAAACCTGTGTTATCGGCAATGGCGTCGTCGTTCACCCGCAGGCGCTGCTGACCGAAATTGACGAACTTCGCGCCAAAGGCATCGAGGTCAACGCCAGGAATCTGCTGATCAGCAATCGCGCGCATTTGATCCTGCCGCATCACGTCGCGCTCGACCGCGCCATCGAAGCCGGTCGCGGCGGCAATGCCGTCGGCACCACGATGCGCGGCATCGGACCGGCTTATGAAGAGAAAATGGCCCGCCGGGGCATTCGCGCGGGCGATTTGACGAATCCCGCCGGGTTGGCCGAAAAGCTTTCCCATAACACCGAACAAGCCAATCGCCTGTTGCACATGCTCGGCGGCGAACCGGTGGACGCCGGGAAGCTGGTCGAAGACGGGTTGCGCTGGAGCGAGTTACTTGCTCCGCACGTTACTGATACCACCTATTTTCTGAATCAAGCTACCCGGCAGGGGAAGTCTTTGTTACTCGAAGGGGCGCAGGCCGTGATGCTGGACATAGACCACGGCACTTATCCGTTTGTTACTTCGTCCAGTTCCGCGGTCGGCGGCGCATGCACCGGCGCCGGCATTCCGCCTTCGGCCATTAACGCGACCATCGGTGTGATCAAGGCGTACACCACACGCGTCGGCGGCGGTCCGTTTCCGACCGAACTCGATGACGCGCTGGGCGAAGCCATCCGCGCCAAAGGCGGCGAATACGGCGCTTCGACCGGACGCCCGCGCCGCACCGGCTGGTTCGACGCCGTCATCGCCCGTTATGCCGTGATGGTCAACGGGCTGGACGGTCTGGCGCTGACCAAGCTGGACGTGCTGGACGATCTGGACGAAATCAGTATTTGCGTCGCCTATCGAGTCAACGGCCAGGAAACCGACCAGGTGCCTTACGACGCTGACCAGATGAACGCCGCCGAACCGGTTTACGAAACCATGCCTGGCTGGAAATCCAAAACCGTCGGCATCTCGAACTTCGACGATCTGCCGCCACTGGCCAAGGCCTACGTCAACCGCCTGTCTGAATTGTCAGGTGCGCCTTTCGCGTTCATTTCGACCGGCGCGGAACGCAACGAAACCATCATTTCAAGGGAAGTGTTGAGCGCCTGCGGATTAGAATTGACGATTGGCTGACCCGGCTGCGGCAACATCCAGCGGGCTGCGCACGCCCAGGCCACCACGATTCAAAACGTGGGTGTAAATCATCGTCGTGCTGACATCTTCGTGGCCGAGCAGTTCCTGGACGGTGCGAATGTCATAACCCGATTCCAGTAGATGAGTGGCAAAGCTATGACGGAAGGTATGGCAGCTTCCGTGTTTGGCGACACCGGCCTTGCGCAAGGCTTCTTTCACCGCTTTCTGCAAAACGGATTGATCCAGATGATGTCTTCTCTCGATGCCTGAACGCGGATCAATCGAACGTTTCGGAGCGGGAAAAACATACTGCCACTTCCATTCTTTTTCAGCCTGCGGGTACTTCCTGTCCAACGCAAACGGCAACTGTACGTTGCCAAAACCTTCCAGCAAATCCGTATCGTGAGCCTGTTTTACTTTCAGCAGATGTTCGCGCAGCGGTTCTTTCAAACTCAGCGGCAGCATCGTAACGCGGTCTTTGCTGCCCTTGCCTTCGCGCACGGTGATCTGGTTCTGCTGGAAATCAATGTCTTTCACTCGCAACCGCAACAATTCAGTCAGGCGCATTCCTGTTCCATAAAGCAGGCTGGCCATCAACCACTTTTTTCCTTCCATTCCCGCCAAAATCGTCTGTACCTCTTCGCACGTGAAAACGACGGGCAGCTTCGGGGCTTTCTTCGCCGGTTGCAGATCGCCGAGCCGTGGTAATTCAATCTGCAAAACTTCGCGGTACAAAAACAAAATCGAATGCAGCGCCTGGTTCTGTGTCGAAGGCGCGACGTTCCGTTCCGTCACCAGATAAGCCAGAAAAGCGCGAATCTCTTCCGCGCCCATATCTTTCGGGTGACGCTTGTTATGAAACAGGATGAAACGCCTTGCCCAGTCGGTGTAGGTTTGTTCGGTGCTGTAACTCATCCCGCGCAATCGAATCGTTGTTCGCATCTGATCCAGCAATTTGGGCTTGGCGGGCTGTGACTCGGGCGTTGGATTTGGCGCCTGGCGTGAACTCATGCGGGCCTTCCTTTTCGTGATTGGTAAAAGATCGTTAAATTATTTGCGCTGTTTTCGGGGCGGGATTATACTCCGCGCCGTTCCATACTCAAGCAATCTCATTTAGCCGCAAAATTTTACGATTCGTTTTCGCAACGGAGAAGCCATGATGCAAACTCGGCGGACTTTGGTTCCGGGCCAGAAAGGCACCAAAAAATTCCTTGACCATTACGGAGAAAAACTGTGTTCAGTCCGTTACCGTTACGATAAACAACGGGGCAAGCGTTTCACCACCGTCGAAATCATCGTCGAAGAATCCGATTGGATTCCGCCCGCCGATCCGATTGCCGAACCCGTTATCGTCGGACTTCGTGTTGGATTACACGAAGTCAGCATTCAACGCATTATCAAGCAGGCAGGTGGAAAATGGGATCGCCAAAAACAAGTGTGGGAAATCTTGTCTGACCGGGCAATCGCGCTCGGTTTGACGGATCGAATCGTCAATCAACAGGTGTCTACTAATAGACACCAACAAACGGAAAATAACAGGAATTCAGGGGTGTCTACTAATAGACGCTAGTGTCTACTAATAGACACAGGTGGCTATTAGCAGACACCTGTACCACCGTAGAATTCATGTTCGGTTTATAGCCTGTTATGACCAAGACCATTTCATTTCGAGTGTGGCTCATAATAAATCTGATTGGCTTAATTGCTTATTATTTTCTAGGTCAGCCTTTGTGGCTTGGCCCAGAAGATGAATCGGGGCCAGGCGATGGTTTATATTTCGGTTTAATCATTCTCCCCATAATCCTCCTCGCCGTTCTGATAAATTTTGTGGCACTTGTGTGGATACTAATCGAAAGGAAACGGCAAGGTTTTAAGCAAGCAATATTTTATTGGGTGATCGTCGTTATTTTATGGGTGATTAACGACAGTATTTTTACTGCTCATATTCAAGGACGGCATGCAAGATAGATTACTGGCAAGAAATTAATTAACAAATGCCTCAAACACAAAACCCTTCATCAGTAAATTATGAGCAAATAAAACAACCGAACATTCATTCCACCGGAGCGTGGCCGTCAGGGCGTCTGTAGATCACGGTCACACGGCCACGCCCGGTGAACGTTTTGTTGGATTTGTTCGTGATTGTTTGGGTAACGCAGCGGAGAGTTGTTTTTTTCTACACCTGTCAATCGCCTTTTTCGCATTTGGCCGAACTTTAATGGGCTGAGGTTGGACTTCCTACGATGCAGGCAGGTGTTCAAGGAAATACGTCATCCGACAAATGGCGTCATCGGTAGTCCGCGCACGCCGGGCGAGCAGCGGAACAGGCCGCCAGCCAGCGGCTGTTTGGCCAGCTCTTCGGCGGACATCCGCGTGCTGGCCGAAGTAATGTACAACTCGTCCAGGTTCGCGCCGCCAAAAACGCAGGAAGTTGGGCGCGCCACGGGCATCCGGATTTCATTGATGATTTTGCCGTCAGCAGGATTGACGCGAATGACGCGCCAGCCGTCCCACAACGCAATCCAGAGCATTCCTTCTTCGTCAATCGTCATGCCATCGGGAAAACCTGCACCTTCGGGAATTTCAATCACCAGGCGTTTGTTGTTGATGCTGCCTGCGTCGGCGTCAAAATCGAAAGCGACGACTTGTCTGATCGGCGAATCAATGAAAAACATCGTCCGGTCGTTTGAACTCCACGCCAGCCCGTTGGAAATCCAAACCTCACCGAGTTCCCGGTGAACCGTCAAGTCAGCATCCAGCCGGTACAAACTGCCGACCTGCTGATCGTGATTGATGCGTGTGGTGCCCGCCCAGAAACGTCCCTGCGAATCGCACTTGCCGTCGTTGAACCGGTTTTCGGGCAAGTCGGCTTCGGGAGCAACCAGTAACGTCAGTTTTTCGGTTTCCAGATCGAGGCCGTAAAAGCCGTGCTGCAAAGCCAGCGCGACGCCGCCAGATTTTCTGCCGACAACTGCGCCAGCCATTTGGCCAACGTCAATTTTGCGATCCTCACCGGTCGCCGGATCGCAGACGTGAACGGCGCAGCCTTCGATGTCCACCCAATACAGTTGCTGAGTCGCCGCATTCCACCACGGGCCTTCGCCAAGCAGGACTTTGGCGTCGAGCATCAATTCCGCTTCAAGCATTTGTCGCCACCTTTTGTAAATTTGATTTGACGCCGACATCAGCGCCGGAGGAGTTATACGCGAGCTTCGGCAACTGGCTCAAGGCAGTTGCAAGCCGGATGGAAACTTTCGACAAGCCGATGAATTTGCGCGCCGCCTCGGTTTCGCCGAAAATGCGCGCGCCTTTCCACCAACTGATTTCCGTTCCAGAAGGAGTTTTGATGATGACCGGCCGTTTCGCTGTGTTCTATGTATCGCTGATGCTGATGCTTTCCGCTGCCCTGCTTTTCGCTGGATGCACAACCCGCGACCTGACTGCTGAAGCGGGCGAAAAGAAAACCAAAATCGGCATCGTCTTCGACATTGGCGGCAAGGACGATCGTTCGTTCAATGCCGCCGCGTATGTCGGCGCGGTGCGGGCGAAACAGGACTTTCCGATTGTGTTGCGCGATGTCGAACCGGGCGACCCGACTTCGATTGAACCGGCGCAGCGCGCCTTCGCGCAATACGGCTACAATCTGATCACCGGCGTGGGCTTCGCGCAGGGACCGATTCTGACCGAAGTGGCCAAGGATTATCCCAAACTCCATTTCGTGTTGATTGATTCGGTCGCCGACTCGGCAAACGTCGCCAGCCTGCTGTTCAAAGAGCACGAAGGCTCCTTCCTGGTCGGGATGATCGCGGCCTACACCAACAAGACCGGCAAGATCGGCTTTGTCGGCGGGATGGACATCCCGCTGATTCACCGGTTCCAGACCGGCTACGCGGAAGGCGCGAAATTCGTCAAACCGGATATTCAAGTCCTGGTCAATTACGTCGGCATCACCGACGGCGCCTGGAACAATCCCGGAAAGGGGCGCGAACTGGCCAATTCTCAATACGAACAGGGCGCGGATGTGATTTTTCAAGCCGCCGGCAATTCCGGCCTTGGCGTGTTTGACGCGGCGGAAAGCTACAAGAAATTCGCCATCGGCGTGGACTCCAATCAGAATTGGGTCAAGCCCGGTTTCATTCTGACCAGCATGCTCAAGCGGATTGACAACGCCGTTTACGATGTCATCAAAGCCGAAGTCGAAGGCAGGTTTCAAGGCGGCGTTCACGTGTACGGGCTGGAGAATAAAGGCGTGGATTACGCGCTGGACGAATTCAACAAGTCGCTGATTCCGCAGGAAGTGATTGACAAGGTTGAACAGGCCAAGCAAGACATTATTGCTGGAAAAATCAAGGTGACGGATGCGATGGCAAAGTAATGCGACTGGGGGGACGGGGCGACGGGGCGAATATTCCCTTGAGAAAATGAGATGGAGAAGATCAAAAGCTACAAAGAGCTTCGCGTTTATCAGGCAGCCATCGAAGCGGCGATGTTGATCTTCGGGTTAACGAAGCATTTCCCAACTGAAGAGGAAGTACTCGATGGTTGACCAGATGCGTCGCTCCTCTCGTTCTGTTTGTGCCAACATTGCTGAAGCTTGGCGCAAACGGCGTTACCCAGCCCATTTCGTTAGTAAGCTGAGCGATTCGGAAGGCGAAGCAGAAGAAACCAGAGTCTGGATTGAGCTTGCCTTTCGCTGCGGCTATTTGAAGAGAGAGCAGACTGATGACCTTGATGATCGTTATGACAAGATTCTTGGTCAGCTTGTATTGATGATTAACGCACCCGAAAAATGGAAACTCTAACTCAACAACTTCAGCGGCGCGGTCATTATTGGGGTGGTCCTTTCGCCCCGTCGCCCCGTCGCCCCGTCCCCCCGTCCCAAATATGAACATTATCGAAATGCGCGGCATCACCAAACGCTTCGGCGCGGTGACGGCCAACAAAGGCATCAACCTGAACATTCCCGCCAACACGATTCATTCCATCGTTGGCGAAAACGGCGCGGGCAAATCCACGATCATGAAGATCCTTTACGGCTTTTACGCCGCCGATGAAGGAGAAATCCGGATTGACGGGCAAAAGCGGGAGATTCGTAATCCGCACGATGCCATCGCGCTGGGACTGGGAATGGTGCATCAGCACTTTATGCTGGTGCCGCCGATGACGGTGGTGGAAAACATCGTGCTCGGCGCGGAACCGGGCAACGCCGCGAAGATTGATTTCAAACAAGCCGAAGCCGAGATCAGCAAACTGTCGAAAGATTTCGGCTTCGACATTGACCCGCGCAAGCGCATCGAGCAACTGTCGGTCGGCCAGCAGCAGCGCGTCGAAGTTCTGAAAGCTTTGTACCGTGGCGCGCGCATTTTGATTTTGGATGAACCGACGGCGGTGCTGACGCCGCAGGAAGTAGAAGAGTTCTTCAAGATTCTTCGCTCAATGCGCGAACAGGGCAAAACCATCATCATCATCACGCACAAGCTCAATGAAGTCCTGGCGCTGTCGGACAACGTGACGGTGATGCGCGACGGCCAAGTCGTTGGCGAAACGCCGACGGCCAAAACCAGTGCGCCGGATCTGGCTCGGATGATGGTCGGGCGCGACGTGCTGCTGCGCGTTGAAAAGCCCGCCGCCAGGCCGAAAGACGTGGTGCTGAGCGTCAAGAACCTGTCCGCCGGTTCAAAACTCAATGGCGTGACCTTCGATGTGCGCGCGGGCGAAATCGTCGGCATTGCCGGCGTCGAAGGCAATGGCCAGACCGAGCTTGTCGAAGTGCTGGCCGGACTGCACCGCGCTTCGGGCGGCAGTTGTGCGCTCGGCGGTCGCGAAATGACCAATCTTTTCGCCCGCCAGATCAAGGAACTCGGCATCGCGCACATACCCGAAGACCGCCATCGGCGCGGCTTGCTGCTGGAATTCGACCTGGCCGACAACACCATTCTCGGCACGCAATACCGCAAACCGCCTGTGACCACCGCCGGCTGGCTGGATGACAAAGCGATCAACGAAAAAGCCAACCGGCTGATCCGGGATTTCGACGTGCGCCCGCCAAATGCCGCGCTGATGGCTCGCGCGCTATCTGGCGGCAATCAGCAGAAACTGATCATCGGACGCGAATTCGATCTGCATCCCAAATTGCTGCTGGTTTCGCAACCAACACGCGGCGTGGACATCGGCGCCATCGAATTCATTCACCGCAAGCTTGTTGAACTGCGCGACGCAGGCGCGGCAATTTTGTTGATTTCGGCGGAACTGGAAGAAGTGCTTTCACTTTCGGATCGCGTGCTGGTGATGTACCAAGGCCGTATCGTCGGCGAAGTTGATCCGCAAAAGGTTGAGCAGGAAGAAATCGGATTGATGATGACGGGCGGCAAAGGCCGTTAAATGCACTGGCTCGCGGCGCATCAACGGAAAGCAAAAAAACCGAGAGCGGGGCATAGACTGACAAGGTCTTTGCCCCGCTCTCGGTTTAGCCGAGAACGCTTTCGGCAGGCTGGAAGCACCTGGTTTTCTTTTTTATCGGCAACCCGGTGATCCAGTGGTTGAAGTAAATACGGCGTTTATTTCTGTTGCTGGGTGGCCCTTTCAGCCTTCATTTCCAGCATCATTCGCATTTGCCGTGCCGGTTTTGGCGTGTTGCTTTGTGTTGCCAGATTTTCCGTTGGCCGTGCTGGCCTGGCGTGCTCCGGCAACCGTGCCTTGTTTGTTTGTGGCCACTGTCACTTCGCCGCCCCGCATGTTCGCGCCCGACGCCTGTTGCGGCCTGGCTGGTGATCCACAAGGGGAAGGTTTTCGCCGGTGGCGCTGAGGGTGGATTTGAGCCCTTGTTTGCGCCAGACCTCCGAGCCGCCAATCGGACTGAGCGAAACGCGGTAGCTGGGATAGTCCAGCCGCCGCAAGCGCAACTGCAACCCGACGAAATCAACATTGGGAGAAAGCGCCAGTCGCGCCGCCTGTCCATTGCCTTCTCCGCGCAGTCCGCCGACCGTCAGAGCCAGCGTCGCGAAAACGGAGCCGGGTTTTTCGGCGGCGATGGGCGAAGGCAGCACGGAGGGTTGAACAGCACCGGAAGGAGATGGAGATGGCGTTGGCGGCACGGGCGTTTCGCGTGTGACAACGCCTTGCGAGGTGGGATTCGGACGGGTTCGCAGGTACAGCATTCCCGCCGTCACTGCCAGCAGCAACAACGCCATGGACGCGGCCCAGTTCAACTGCCAGTTGCCGGGCTGGAAAAAGTCCGACAGTTTTTGCCGCCAGGAAGTTTTGCCCGCGACTTTGCGGCTGGCGGCGATTGGCTCCGCCGCAGATTCTGATTGCTGGTCAATTTTGGCCATCAGCGTTTGGGCGAAGCGGACGCGCTCGCGGCGATCCGGGTGTGCCAGGTAATGTTGTTCAAAATTTGGAGTCGAAGCTTCGAGTTCGGCGATTTTTTGCGAATCCATCTCTTCCAGCGAAGTCAGTTTCCGCTCCGGTCTCTTGAATGATTCCAGCAGCACCAGGCGCGCCACTTCGTTGCAGTAGCCGCCAGGGTTGAGAATCTGCACGCCTTCTTCCAGCTTGCGGGCGACGCGGTTAAAGGTTTCGTCCGCCCGCTCTTCCGGGAACGGCGCGCCGCGCCATTCGAAGAATCGCGCCAGTTTGCGGCGCAATGCCTCATAGGCCGCGCCTGCCTGCTCTCAATCCGGCCCCAGACAGTCGAGCAGCTTTTCAAATATGGCAACGCTTGTCCGTAATTCTCCCGCGCGAATTGAACGCCGCCAAGCCCGGCCAGCGCCGTGTGTTGATGGCTGAGCCGGTAAGCATTATTGAGTCCTGCCAGACACTGGCGAAAATAGTTCTCCGCTTCAGTCAGATTGTTTTTGCGCAGGTGGAGCGTGCCAATGCTTGCCGGTCGTGCGCCAGGTCTTCTGGTGGCGGAACTTTCCGGAACTCGGCCAACGCCTTTAACGCGTTCCCACTCAGGTTGTAAGAGCCGACGCTGTCAATCAGTGTCATCGCCACCCAACCTTTGTCTTTGCGCTCTTCGGCCAGTTGGCGCGCGAAACCCAGCGTCGCCAGCACACGTTGATGGTCGCCCTTCATCTGCAAACGCAACACCTGCATCGCCAAGGCGTGGCGAAACCGCAGGTTGATCAATTGCGGCTGGGCGGTGACCAGCGCCCGTCGCTCGCCGTCATCCCGCGCCGCAATGACGGCGGAGGCAATTCGGCTTTCCGCTAATGTTTCCGGGGGATGCTGCCGAAAGAAAGCCGATGCCGGTGCTAATGAAGTCAGGCCAAGGAAAATGAAGGCGCCGATTCGCGCCGCGATACGAGATACGCCAAGACTCCGGCTGGGATTAAGTCTCATCAACCTGTCTCCGTTGAAATCAGGCTGGTTTGAGCCGCATCAGCGCGTACTCACAACCAGCCTAAAACCTGCATTGAATTCGTTGGCTGACTGATGGCGATCATTGTGTCGTTCTATTTCTGTCTGCCGTCGCTCAAGTCGCGGTCTTTCCACAGCCAGATGCCGCCGCTCATCCCCAGCGCGTTGGAAACGATTTCGATGTCGGAGCCGAGGTCAATGGTGACATTGGCGGCGTTGCCTCCGCCCAGATAGAGCTTGTCGAAGTTGGTCAGTGTGCGCAGGTGGACAATGGCTTTTTCCAACCGCTCGTTCCACTCTTTCTTACCGACTTTCTTGAATGCCTTGTTGCCGAGCTGCTGTTCGTAGGTTTGTCCTTTGCGAAAGGGAATGTGGGCGAGTTCGATGTGTGGAGCGATCCGGCCGTCTTCAAACAAGGACGAGCCAAGGCCCGTGCCGAGCGTAATCACCAGTTCGACGCCATTGCCCTTGATCGCGCCCAGACCTTGCATGTCGGCGTCGTTGATGACGGCGACCGGTTTGCCTGTGACCTCGGCAATCGCGCCTTGCAGATCGAAATGATTCCATTCGTCCGATCCCAGGTTTTTGCACGACAAGGTTTTGCCTTTGCGGACGACGCCGGGGAAGCCGACTGAAACACGGTCAAAATCGGGAAGCCTGGCGATCATCTCTTTGAGCGTGTGGATCAGCACGCTTGGCGGACAAGGCTTCGGGGTGTCCACACGAACGCGTTCGGTGAAAATCTCGCCACTTTCATCCAGCAGAGAAGCTTTCAAACCGGTTCCGCCAATGTCGAACGCAAGCGTCTTTTGGCCGAGCGCGCCATTTCCGGCCACCATCAGGTTCTTTTTGTCAGGCGCTTCTACTTTCTTTTTTCCTTTTGGTTTTTCACCGTTTTTCCTGGGGCTTTTTTTTGACGATTTTCCGGCTGTTGACATGGTTGTTTCTCAAACCTCCTGTTTAAGTTGGCAATCTTTCCTGTGCCTGTTCAGTTTGTTTTGTTTGCGCAGGGTTTTCTGTGCTTAAATCGCGAGCGCCGAGATATTAACTGAAATCCTGAATTCTTGAGAAGGAGAAGTCACGATGCGACGATCAATTCTGCTCATCCTGCTTTGGCTGATTCTGGCCATGTCCTCCGCGCCGAAGGCGGAATTCGCGGCCACGAAAATTCTCGACCCGATGCAAGCCGGGCCGCTTCCGGTGGGGGTCACGACAACGGTCCTGGTTGACCACTCACGCACCGACGCCGCCACCAGGGAAGCGCGCACGCTGGTTACTGAAATCTGGTACCCGGCAACTGACGACGCAGGCAATCTGCCGAAGAACAAATTCACTGATTTCTTTCCCGGCGGGTTGTCGCCGCAATTCGAGGGGATGATCAAACTCGCCTATAAAAAGACTGCTTCGGAAATCAACGAACTGTATTGGAATTTCGCCGTGCGCGACGCCCGCGTTCGTGAGGGCAAACATCCGGTCATTGTCTTTTCACACGGGAACGGCGGCACGCGGACGCAAAACACTTTCTGGTGCGATTATCTGGCAAGTCATGGTTACGTCGTCGTTTCCGCCGATCACACCGCCAATGCCCGCGTCACCATCATCAAGGGCAAGCCGATTCTTTATCAAAACGACCAGCGCGAAAACTCCGCCCTGGATCGCCCGAAAGATATGAGCTTTCTGCTCGATCAAATGACATTGTGGAACGGCGGCGCCGACAGCCGGTTCAGCGGCAAGCTGGATTTGAGCAAGCCGGTCGCCGCCGGGATGTCCTTTGGTTCGATGACGGCGATCCGCGTCGCCGACACCGATCCGCGCTTCAAAGCCGTCATTGCCATGTCCGGCGCTTATGACGACCATACCAACCTGACTGTGCCGTCACTGTACATGCTCGGCACGGAAGACCGCACCATCGGCCCCAAAGGCAACGAACGCATCCGCAACGTTTACGCCAAACACACGCGGGACGGCTTTCTGATGGAAATGAAAAATGGTGGTCATTATTCCTTCACGGACGTTTTCAAAATTGACAAGAACTTCGGCGACGGCATCGGCCAGGGCAAGCGCGCCGGAACAGGTGAAGCGTTCAACTTTGCCTCGATGGAAACGACCTACCAGATGATCAATTCGTACAGCATCGCCTTTCTGGGCGTGTACGTGCGCGGCGAAAAAGAGTACCTGCCGTTTCTGCAGAAGAATCATTGGCCAAACGAATTGATCTGGGAAAGTAAAGGCGTCGAGCAAGGACAGGCAGCGTCTGGCAAGTAAAGGAGAAAGTATGTCAGCAAGAGCAGCAACTTATAAACGGCAATTACAGCAAGAAATTAATCAGACTCCGCAAGAGTATTTGCCAAACCTCCTGCAAATTGTCCGGCTATTCCGGGAAAGTGTCGGCCTCAAACCTGCCGAAGAAAGCTTTCGACAGGGCTGGGCTGAAGCGATGAATGGTGAGACGCAGCCGATCTCGAAGCTGTGGGACGGAATTGATGTCGAATGAGATTCAGATCGAATTTACGCCCGAGTTCAAACGTAACTTGCGCGTGTTGGCGAAAAAGTACCGGCAGATTCATTCAGACATTCAGCCAGTGATTGATCGTTTGCAATCGGGTGAGGTTATTGGCGATCAAGTTACGGGAAGCGAATATACCGTTTTCAAAGCGCGCGTTAAAAATAGTGACACTCAAAAAGGGAAAAGTTCAGGCTATCGAATGATTTACTACCTGAAAACTACGAAGAAGATCATCCTCGTAACAATTTACTCGAAGCTTGAACAAGCGGACATCGCGGCCAAACAGATACGCCAAATTCTGAAAGAGTTCGACCGACAAAATGGTTGAGGAGGGCACGATGCGAAGAAAACTGTTTTTATTCATTCTGGTTTTTGGTGTGCTGAGCCAGCCGGTTCATGTGCAGGAAAAGCAGCAGCTTCAATCGGCCAGGCCTGCCGTGGAGGCCCAGGTGCCGAAACCGGATCGTGCCGTGACCGTCCCCAAACCCGGCGAACGCGCGCTGACCGCCGAACAGTTTGGGCAACTGAGCGAAAAGCTTTCCGAACCGAACGGCTATTTCGATTCCGACAACCTGATCTCGAACGAGACTTCCTACCTGCACGTGATGAGCAAGATGCGGCAGATGAAAGTTTCAGGCGGCGCGTTCATCGGCGTCGGGCCGGATCAAAGCTTTTCGTACATTGCGCAAATTCGCCCGAACATCGCCTTTATGGTGGACATCCGCCGCGACAATCTGTTGCAACACCAGCTTTTCAAATCGCTCTTTGCGCTCTCAAGCAACCGGCTGGAATACCTTTGCCTGTTGTTCGGCAAACCCGTTCCTGCGGATTTGAAACCGTGGGATTCGCGCAATATCCAGGACATCGTTGCTTATCTGGACAAGACACCGAAAGATCAAAAACTGTTTGATGCGACGAAAGTCCGTATTCAGGCAAAGGTCAAAAGCTCCGGCCTCAAGCTTGACGCGGCGGAACTGGACGCCATCAATCGCATCCACCAGGCATTTTTCGCCGAAGGCCCGGATTTGAAATTCACCAGCAAAGGCCGCCCGTCCCGGTATTACTATCCGAATTACCGCGACCTGCTGCTGGAAAAAGACCTGACCGGCAAGCAGGCGAACTATCTGGTCAGCGAAGACGATTTCCAGTTTTTGAAATCGCTGGAAGAACGCAATCTGGTCATTCCCGTCGTCGGCAACCTGGGGGGAACCCACGCGCTGAAAAGCATTGCGGCCTATCTGAACGAACGCGGCGAAAAGGTTTCGGCCTTTTACACGTCCAATGTCGAGTTTTACCTGATGCGCGGTTATGGCGGCGAAGACTTCGACAAGTTCGCCCAGAACGTCAAAGCGCTGCCGCGCGACGAACGCAGCGTGATCATCCGCAGCTATTTCAACGGCACCTGGGGCTACGCGCACCCGCAAACGGTCAGCGGCTTTTACAGCACACAGCTTCTGCAAACGATGGACAGCTTCGTCAAAGAGTTCACGGCGGGCGGTTACCAATCGTATACCGACCTGGTTGGTAAGCATTCGCTTGAGCTACGTTAAATTAACTACGCTGAACCTTGCGCGTAAATCCAGTAGCAGATTTGCTTGTGGGACTATGAAAACATCAGCCCTGTATTTTGCCGGTTTAATCAGTCTGAGCTTGATGATTTTTGGTCTTGGATGTCATCACCCTGAAAAAAAGAAAGAAGCAGTCAGTCAAGCACGCAAAGCGGAATCTTTGGGAGAGCTTCTGGTAAAGCATCCCCGGGAAAAATCTCTTGACCGTTTGGATGGATTCAGTAATGCATGGTATTCAAAATACCTGGAGGCAATGAACGAGCCAGCATTTTTTTCACTGGAAGGTCACGGAGAAAGTTATCGTTTTCTTTGGCTCCGGTCATTCGATCATCCAATCACGATTCGAATTTGGCAGATCGGCCAGGAAAAAACCATGGTGGTCAAAGAACTTGATGACATTGGAGGAAATCTGCCCGCCGGAAAACTGATTCTGGATCAGCGCCGTCAGCTCCGTGAGGATGAGTGGGGAAAGTTTTTGAGCCTTCTTAATGATGCCTCGTTTTGGCAACTCCAAACACGAACTGATAAATTGGTGAGAGATGGCGCTTCGTGGATTATCGAAGGAAGGAAAGACGGGAAAACTCACCTCGTTGATCGCTGGTCGCCTGCGAGCGGGAAGTATAGAGAAGCGTGCTTGTATCTGCTGGAGCTATCTAGGTTGAAAATAAAAGACGTTTATTGAAAGGAGAAAACTCCGTGACGAAACTTCGAAGAAATATTCCATCATTGACGCGGCGTGAATTGCTACAAGCAGGCGGTATCAGTTTGGCTGGCGGTTTCCTCAACGCCTTTCGTCCTTTCAATGTGCGTGCTCAACAGAAGGTCCAGCCGTTGGCCACGGCGCGGCAGGTGCTGTTCATCAACATTGACGGCGGCATGAGCCAGATTGACACCCTCGACGCCAAAGAAGGCGCGTGGACGCCAAGCTACTTCGACATTCGCAGTTTCTCAAATGATTTGAAGCTGCCGTTCGGAATCATGCCCAATTTGCCCGGCGTGCTCGACAAGGTGACGGTGGTGCGTTCGATGTCGGCGTGGGATGTGGTGCATGGCCGCGCGCAGTATTACATCCAAACCGGGCATCCGCTGAATCTGGCGCTGGCGAAGGAAGTGCCTTCGATTGGCGCGGTGGTTTGCCACGAACTGGCGAAACAGCGCAAAGCTTCGGATTCGCTGCCGGCGTACATTGCGATGAATTCGGCGGGCAGTCAGGCGGGGCTGATCAATCAGGGCTTCCTTTCGGCGGAATTCGGGCCGATGAGTTTGTCGGTCGGCGACGCCGCGCCGAATCTGGCGCCGCAAAAAGGAATGGAAGAGACGTTTCAGCGGCGCTGGGAAAGGTTGCAGCAGCTTGACGGCACGTTGCGCGGCGGTGATCCGAAGGCGGATCGCAGCTTTGGCGATTATCACGAGTATTACAAAGGCGCGCGGGCGATTATGAACGATCCGCGCGTGCCCGAAGTCCTGAAGCTGACCGACGAGGACAAGAAGCGGTATGGCAACAGCGCCATCGGTAACAGTCTGATCTTGGCGCGCAATCTGTTTCAAGCCGATGCCGGGACGAGGTTCATTCTGGCTTCGCATGGCGGCTGGGATCATCACGGCAATATCTACAAGGAAAACTCGCGCAACCATCCGGTGCTGATTCGGGAACTGGATGTCGCCTTCGCCAATTTGATCAAGGACCTGGATGGCATTCCCGCCCAGACTCAGCCCGGCAAAACCCTGCTCGACGAAACGCTGGTAATTGTGATGAGCGAATTCGGGCGCACGCCGGGGCCGATCAGCGAAACGCGCAAAGGGCGCGAACACTACATGCAAGTTCATGCCGGCATCGTCGCGGGCGGGGGAACGAAGCGCGGCGCAGTCATTGGCAGAACGGACGAACACGGCGGCAAGATCGTGGAATCGGGCTGGTCGGCGAAGCGCCCGATTTACATGGAAGACATCGCCTGCACGATCTATTCGGCGCTTGGCATTGACTGGACAAAAACGCTTGAGAACACGCCTTCGGGCAGGTCGTTTCATTACGTCGAACCGGCTTCGGGAACGAAGTATGTGGGGTTCAAACCGGTACAGGAATTCTTCGCCTGAACATTGGCCGTCGGACAAGCTGATTTGGCATTCCCAAAGTCGCCGCATATAATCGCGCCTCGTTTCCGCAAGCGAATCACTCATCGAAACAAACAAGCTTTATGGACATCTTTCAATTCACGCGCGAGCTGATGGAGACGGAGTCTGTCACCTGGAACGAAGGCGCTGCAGGGCGCTGGCTGCGCGATTACCTGACGGCCGCGGGCTTTGATGTCACAGCGCAGCCGGTTAGTGATGACCGAGTGAATATCTACGCGCGGCTGGGTGATCCGACCGTGACTTTTTCATCACACATTGACACCGTGCCGCCGTTTATCGGCTTCAGCGAAGATGAGCAGAACATCTACGGGCGCGGCGCTTGTGATGCCAAAGGCGTGGTTGCCGCGCAGGTTTTCGCCGCGCAGCGATTGAAAGACGAAGGCCTGACGGATATTGGTTTGTTGTATGTTGTTGGCGAAGAAGATGGCAGCGACGGCGCGAAGGTCGCCAACTCAATCCCGAACCGCAACCGTTTTTTGATCAACGGCGAGCCGACCGAAAGCCAGCAGGCCATTGCGACCAAAGGCGCGTTGCGCGTGGTGATCGAAGCCAAAGGCCGCACGGCGCATTCGGCGTATCCGGAACTGGGCGAATCGGCGATTGAAAAGTTGCTCGACATCTTGAATGACATACGCCGCGCCGACTGGCCAACGAGCGCCGAGCTTGGCCCGACCACTTACAACATCGGCACGATCACTGGCGGACGCCGCCCAAATGTCGTCGCCGACTTTGCCGCCAGCGAGTTGATGTTCCGCACGATCAATCAGCCGGATGAGTTGTACGAACGGATTGTCGAAGTCGTCGGCGGGCGCGCCGAAATCAAGCGCGGCTTTTCGCTGCCGCCGATTCACACGCACACGGTGCAGGGAATTGACATTCCGACCAGCGTCGTGCGATTCGGCACGGACATCCCGTGTTTGACGAATTGGGGAACGCCGATGCTGTTCGGTCCCGGTTCGATTCACGACGCGCACACCGCGCACGAATACATTCGCAAACAGGATATGCTCAACGCCGTTGACACCTACGCGCAGATGGCGCGGACGCTGCTGGCGGCGGAGCAACGCTGAAACACAAAATTCAAAACACTTAAATTCACTGATACGGAGCTAGAGGAAAAATGCCAACTGCCAAATTCACGCACGAACCTGGAACCCCCGAATATCAAGCCTCGGAATGGCTGATGACGATTCATAATGCTTCCCGCGAACTCGACTTCGCGATTTCCAATTCACCCAATCCGGCGGAATATGTGGATAAGTTGAAAGAACGCGTCCGCCGCGATTACGAACAGAATCGCGAGCAGATGGGCTGGAGCGAACGCACCCGCGATATTGCTGATCGCTCGCTGAACGTGTTGCTGGAAACGTTGAAGCTGCCAAACATGTAAAACGATGAATTCAGAATGATGAATGATGAACTTTGAAATCAGGTCATCATTCATCATTCCGCCTTGAGCCTTGATCATTGTCTTTTCCACTCGCCGGACTTCCCGCCAATTTTTCGTTCCAGCCGGATGTCGCCAATCGTCATCGCTTTATCAATTGCCTTGCACATATCGTAAAGCGTCAGCGCCGCGATGGAGACAGCAGTCAGCGCTTCCATTTCGACGCCTGTCTGAGCGCTGGTGGAAGCCGTGGCGGCAATCTGCGCGCCTTCATCGGTTAGTGTGATCTGAACGTCGGCGTGCGACAACGGCAGCGAATGGCAAAGCGGAATCAGTTCATCCGTCCTTTTGGCCGCCATGATTCCGGCCAGCCTGGCGGTTTCCAGCGGATCGCCTTTCGGGGTGCGGCGTTCACGAATGGCGGCGACGGTTGCGGGCGACATTTTGACAAAACCGCTGGCTTCGGCAGTGCGGGCAGTGGTGGCTTTGGCGCCGACATTCACCATTTTGATGCGGCCTTCTTGGTCAAGGTGAGAGAGTTCTGGAGTTGATTCATCAGACATGGCGGATTTGAAATTTCGGATTTGAGATTTGAGATTCAGTCGCACAGCAAGATCACTTCGACCAGATCACCTTCGCTGACACTGGCGTGGTCTTCTGGCACGACAATCAAACAGTCGGCGTTCATAAATGCGACCAGATCGGAAGAACCACTCCATTTCAATGGTTCAACTTTGGCGCGGCCTTGCCGGATCGTCAAGCGTCCGGGTTGATGGCTGCGGCGAGGCGGGGCGCCTTTGACCTGCCGAGTTGCATACGCCTGAATTCGCGGCAGGTGAAGTTCGTTTGCGCCCTGCATTTTCAGCAACGCCGGGCGCGCGAACAGGTGAAATGAAACGGCGACCGAAACCGGATTACCGGGCAGACCAAAAATAACTTTTTCGCCGACCTTGGCAAACACCGTGGGTTTGCCCGGATGCATCGCGACCTTTTCGACGAAGATTTCCGCGCCCAATTCCAGCAGCGCAGGTTTGACCAGATCGTAATCGCCCATCGAAACGCCACCTGACAGTATGACCACATCGGCTTCGGCCACACCTTTCGCAATTGCGTCTCGCGTGGCCTTGAAATCGTCGCGCACGATCCCCGAACTGAGGACCTCAGCGCCTGCCGCTTCCGCATAACCCGCGAGCGAGTAGGTGTTTGAATTTCGAATCTGGGATGGACCGGGCTTCTGCTCGACTTCAACCAATTCCGTGCCGGTCGAAAGCAGTGCGATTCGCGGGCGGCGCGAAACCATCACCCGTGCATAACCGAAACTGGCGAGCACGGCGGCAACTGCTGGCGTGATGCGTTCGCCTGCCTTGACCATCACATCGCCGGCGCGGGCTTCAATTCCGCGAGGCGTAATGAACTGTCCCGGCTTGGTGGCTTCCTGAACTTCAATCCAGCCGTCGCCTGTGACGTTGATGACTTCGATTTTCTGGACGGCATCAGTCCCGGCTGGTAGCGGTGCGCCAGTCATAATCCGCACCGCCTGTCCGGATTCGACAACGCCATCGAAAGAATATCCCGCGGCCGCTTCGCCGATCTCGCGCAATCGAACCGGATGATCGCTGTTCGCCCCTGCCGTGTTTGAAGCTTGCAAGGCGTACCCATCCATTCGCGAACGGTCGAATGGCGGTAAATCCAGGTCGGACATCGCCTCGCGCCGCAGCACACGGCCTGTGGACGCAGATAAAAGGATTTCTTCTTCGCTAAGCGTTGGCGTGCGGTCGAGGATGATGCTGAGGGCGTCTTCAATGCGAAGCATAAGAGTTCCCCGATATTAAAATACAGAAAAGCCGCTCGCGTTAACGAGCGGCTGAAACGAAATATGAGTTTTATTACTGCGAATGGCGGAGCCGACGGGACTCGAACCCGCGACCTCCGACGTGACAGGCCGGCGTTCTAACCAACTGAACTACGACTCCGCATTATCAAACTCGCTTCGATCGGTGATAGGCACGGTGGGACTCGAACCCACAACCTTCACCTTGTAAGGGTGACCGTCTACCATTGACTGTACGTGCCTGCGCACCCTTTCGAGCGAGAGGGCATCTTACTGGCCGATCCCAGGTGTGTCAAGACATTGAGCCTGCGTTGCGTGAAAATTATCTTTGGCTATACTCCTTTCTGCTCGCACCACTGTGAGGAATTACCTATGCTGCGCGTCAAAACTTTTCAGGCAAATATCTTCTTGATCTTTGGGGCGTTGATCTTCGGGTTGCTGATCACATCTCTATCCATTTTTGCTCAGGAAAAGAAACAGGATCCGAACAAAGACGAGCAGATGGCGACGATCCGCGTGGATACCGATCTGGTCACACTGGAAGTGGCAGTGACCGACCGCGACGGCAAGCGCAGCAGCACGGGGCTCCGAGCAGAAGATTTTGCCGTTTATGAAGACGGCGTGCGGCAAAAGATCGCTAGCTTCCAGGCTGCCGAAGTCCCCTTCAATCTGGTTCTGTTGATTGATACTTCAGGCAGCACGCGCGATGACGTTGGGTTAATGCGCCGGGCAGCGCTCCGATTTCTTGATGAACTTCGCCCAAAAGACCGTGTCGCTGTCATTCAATTCAACAAACAAATCGAACTGCTCAAAGACCTGACTTCCGATCACGCAAAAATCGAAGATGCGCTTTCAAGGCTGACGCCGGGAACTGGTACTTCGTTTTATGACGCGCTGCAACTGACCATTGATGAAGTCTTGGGAAAAGTCGAAGGGCGCAAGGCCGTCATTGCCCTGACCGACGGCGTGGATTCGTTTGGCTATCAAACCTATGAACAGATATTGCCGATGCTCGAAAAGGACAATACCAGCCTCTACTTTCTAGAGCTTGACACCGAAAGTCTGACCGAAGCAGGCATGACGCGGGATTGCACCGACGAGAATCGTTTCGAGTTTTCGCACAAGCAGTTGGTGAAATATTTTCAGGATTATGGGCGGGCCGGATCAGCCTCCTATCTTGGAGGTCATTGCACCATTCCGTCAGGAGATCGAGCCGAGATCAATCACCGGTTGTATGAATCAGCGCGCCGCGAAGTGCGGGAAATGGCGAATAAAACTGGCGGAAGAGTCTATCCGGTCAAACAGCTTCAGCAGCTTGATTCGGTCTACACGCAGATCGCGGCGGAACTCCATACGCTGATTTCGATTGCTTATTACCCGTCCAACGAAAGGCATAACGGCAAATGGCGAAGCGTGAAAGTGGATGTCAAGCGTCCGGGATTTTCCGCTCACACGCGTCCCGGCTATCGTGCGCCTTTGGATTGATTCGCCGAACAACTTTCCGGCCTTCTGAAACTGACTTGACATAAAAAATCCTGACCGCTATTTTCCCCTTTTCCTCCCAGCCCCGATTTTCTTTCCGAAGGAGCACTACATTGGCTAAAGGGCGAGTTTCCGCGCAGCAATTAAAGCGCGATCCATTGATGGAACAGTACGTTGCCACCAGCGTCTGGGCGAAGAGCAATTCGCGCCCAATCTTGAAGTGGCTGACGATTGCAGCAGTTGTCATCGCCGTTGCGGCGATTGTTTGGATGATTTTTTCACGCCGGTCGAACAATGCGGCGGAGGTTTTGGCGGAGGGATTCCGCTGGAACGAAGCGCAGGTCGCAAATCCGATCCCGCCAAATCCGGTAGGGTATTACGCTACTTCCGAGGATGAAAAGCACCGTAAGGCCTACGAAGCATTTACCAAGGCCGCGAACGATTATTCATCCTATTACGGAGATTTGGCCCGCTACTACGCGGCGACCCATCAACTTTTCTTTGAGCCGGAAAAGGCGGAAGCCACGTTGAAGGAATTGGCGCAGAAAGACTCCGATGTCGGAGCGCAGGCTCGACTTGCCCTGGCGCAGCGATATGAAGCGACGGGCAAAAACGAAGAGTCGCTGGCCGAGTACCAGAAATTGAAAGCCAAGCCCGGTAATGTTGCCCTGGGCCAGATTGATTACAATATGGCGCGCGTCTACGAGGCGATGGGCAAAACGAAAGAGGCCGTGGATCTCTATTTCGCCGTTGCCAACAACAAAGAATTGCGCAGCATTGGCCTGGGGACGAATGCTGTTTCCAGATTGACGGTTCTGGCACCGGAGAAAGTGGATCAACTCCCGCCGCCAGAACCGACCAGTCCCTTTGCAGGACTCGGCGGCCTGGGTGGCGGAGCACCGATGCTGGGCCGCTAAGCTGGGTTGAAATACTGATCACAACTTGACTGATGGAAAGGCGAGTGACGCGGTTCTGGTCACTCGTCTTTGGTTTTATGACAATCTCATTTCACCAAAAAATCAGGTGCATTCTGCAGGCAGTGCTGAGTACATTGCTGGTATCTCTCATTTTGATCTATGCGGGGTGCCGCCAAACAAGCAGTTCACCCGCAACCGCTCTCTCAACGCAGGCTCAGGTTAAAAACTCGCCCAGAGCAACCAAGGAGTCGCAGGCGACCAAAGCCCGAAACGACATCGGATTCGCCAGCCGCCAGAAGTTTTTAGATCATTACGACAAGCACGGGGCTGAATTTGGCTCGATCAGCAAGGAAGAATATTTGCGCCAGGCGCAGGAATTGCGCGACCGTCCGGCGGGCGGAGACATTCTTGAAATCAAACGGGCCGATGGGGTAATCACGCGGTTTGACCGAAAAAGCAAAGCTTTTCTGGCGTTCAATCGCGATTTGACGATCCGTACTTTCTTCAAACCGAACGACGGAGAACGCTACTTCCAGCGGCAGAGCAAACGGACGCCAAGCAGGTCAGGAGGGCATGACAATGAGTGAAGACGCCGTTCGCGACTTTCTGCGCGAATCCGGATGCGGGCAGCACGTAATTGAAAAAGGTTTGCCCGGTCTGGTCGAAAGCTGGGAGAAGGTTGTTCAATCCGTGGAGGAAGGTTATTCGCTGAGCCTGGACGATTACCTGAACGATCTGGATTCCAGGCAATTGTTGGGAGAAGCATTGGGAGTCGCATCGCCCGCCGAGATTGAAAAGTTCGAGACGCGGATCCAACTGGCGGATGATCAGATGAAAAGTCTGACCTCACGCACCAGTGTTTGTTTGTGGGGCGACGAGGTTGCGGAAGAAGAAGGCTGGACGCCGAAAAAGAACTGGTGGTATTACGCCCGGCCGGTTCAGGCCGACCGGGATTTGCTCGCGGAAATTGACGAAGTGACCGGCGGCGAATAAGTGTGCAGTCAGAGCCTATTTCGTCGAAGTGGTTGCGGTTTTTCCTGGTCCCTCGCCTTCAGTGATTTTGAGATATTGATTGATTGGCGGATTGATGAGCTTATCCACTTTGCCGCTCGGCCATTTGATCTCCACGCTTTCCAGTTTGTCGGCTTTTCCAATTCCCAGAATTTCACGCGGATCATGTGACGAAAGATAACTGCCGCCGCCTGTTTTCAGCCGGGACCGTTTCACGCCGTCCGCCGTCCAGGTGATGACCGCGCCCACCGCCAGAGAATTGCTTTTCGTCGCCACCAATTGAAGCCCCAGCCAGTTGTTTCGATTGCCGCCGTCGTTGCGGACCAGCAGGGGCGCTTCGCCGTTGTTGATGATCAGCATGTCGGTGTCGCCGTCATTGTCGAAATCTCCAAATGAAGCGCCGCGGGCAGGGAAGTCCCGTTTGAAAATTTCGCCTGCTTGCGCGCTGACGTTTTTGAACTTGCCGTTGACGTTTTCAAACAGCACCAGCGGTTCTTTGTATTTCACGCGCGAAGACTGCATCTCGACCATATCGTCCGGATGTCCGTTGGCCAGAAACAGGTCCGGATCGCCGTCGTTGTCATAATCGAAAAACTTCAGTCCCCAGCCGCTCAGCAGTCGCGTCGCCTGCCCAATCTCGCCCGCCTCGTCCAGAAAGCTCAAATCTTTCTGGTTGCGATACAGGCTGAACAATTCCTGATCAATGTTGGCGACAAACAAATCCTGCCAGCCGTCTCCGTCAACGTCCGCCGCGTCCACGCCCATCCCCGAACGCGGGCTGCCTGCATCGCTGTAACCGACGCCGGACGCCAGCCCGATTTCTTCGAATTTGCCGCCGCCTTTGTTGACGAACAGATGGTTGGCCGTTGTGTCGTTGGCGACAAACAAATCCAGCAAGCCATCGTTGTTGATATCGGTTGCCACCGCGCCGAAGGATTTGCCGAGCGCATTGGCGATGCCGGAAGCTTTGCTGACATCAGCGAATTTGCCATTGCCTTCGTTGTGAAACAGCGAACTTGGCCGGGGTTTGAAAACGCGTGGGATGCAGTAATACCGTCGTCCCTGTTTGTTATCGCCGCAAAAAACACTGCCAGCCGCGCTGTACTGCACGAAGTTCGAGACGAACAGGTCGAGCTTGCCGTCGTTGTCGTAATCGAACCAGGTGGCGCAGGTGGACCAGTTCGGCGCGGCCACGCCGGCTTTGTCCGTGATGTCCGTAAACGTTCCGTTGCCATTGTTCTGAAACAGCCGGTTGCGCCCGTAATTGGTGATGTACAAATCCTGCCAGCCGTCGCCATTGAAATCCGCCGCCGCCGCGCCCATGCCAAAATCGCCGTCCTGTCCGCAGGCGACACCGGCTTTTTCCGTCACATCGGTGAACGTGCCGTCGTGATTGTTGCGGTAAAGCGCGTTTTTCGGCGGTTTGGCGGGCTTGTAGAAATCCGAGGGGCCGCTGTTGACCAGGTAAACATCCAGCCAGCCATCGTTGTCAAAATCGAAAAACAATCCGCCGCCGCCGCAGGTTTCCGGCAGATGACGTTCCGGCGAACGGCCATTGTCGTGAACCCAGGCGATGCCGCTCGATTTGGCCGTGACTTCGCTGAAACTGACGGGCGAAGCCGGTTGTGTCTTCGCCATCGGCACGGCGAGCGTTGAACAGAAAAGCAGGGACGCGAAGAGAAACGTCAAGCATTGGCGGTTGAAAGTCATGCCATTCCTCGAAATTCGGTAAAGATGCCAGCCTTTGTCTGGATTGGGTTGGGAACGATTGCACCGTAGCTTACTTCGTCAGATGGAATTCTTCAAAGATGCGCTGGCCGCCGGGAGTGGTTCGGCCAGAAACGAGCGTGGCGCTTTTTCCGATACTTCCTGGGTTTCGGCCTGGTTCTCCAGCCCGCGCGCCAGCAGCCAAAAGCTGGCCGCCAGCGCAAAAACTTCGTAAATCAATTCCAGGTCGTGGCGGCTCAGAAAATTGGCCGAAACAAAATATCCGGCGAGTGCGATTTCCAGCCCGTGCGAGTAGGCGATCAGGCGCGAGTCAGGCGCGCGATCTTTCAAAACCCGCCGCGTTCGGCGCAAACGCAAAAAGCTCAAAACCATCAAGCCCAGAAACATCAGCACGGCTGGAATTCCCGCATCCACGGCCATCTGCAAAAACGAATTGTGCGCGACGCGAACATTTTCGGTTTCCAGGTAGCGCCCGTAAAGTTGCAGCATATTGCGCGGGCCGATGCCGAGCAGCGGATGGTCTTCCATAATCTGCCCGCAGACGTACCAGGAATTGAAACGCATTTGTGCCGACAAGTCAGTCTCCGACGCGGAACTGATTGTCCCGACACGTTCGATGACGCGATTGGGCACCAGCACAAAAGCAATCAAACCCGCGAGCGCAATCGCCAGCAGGCCCGTAACTTTGTATTTCGATTTCCAGGCCAGGCCGAGCAGCACCACGCACAAACCCAGAAATCCCCCGCGCGACAGGGTGAAGAGCACAGTGATCATCATCATCGCCGACAGCGTGTAGCAGACTTTTCTCAGCCAGCGATTGGTTTCCGCGCGCGCGACGAAAAAAGCGATTGGCGCGGCCACGTTCAGCAACAGCGCATAATCGTTGTTGTCTTCAAACGCGCCGCCCGGGCCGTAAATTCGCGTTTGCCCACGGGCCAGAATGATCCCGATGTTCGAACGGAACGCCAGAAAGCCGATGGCCAGAACCGTGCCCAGCAGCAACCAGCGCGCGCGCTTTTCCGAATCCACCATCGCCGTCATCAACAGCGCGATCAGAAAGGTTTTACTGAATTCGGTCCATTT
The DNA here is from genome assembly GCA_021155085.1 of Heliomicrobium sp. Lineage (GTDB taxonomy): Bacteria > Acidobacteriota > Blastocatellia > RBC074 > RBC074 > RBC074. The sequence goes on from JAJNQA010000057.1 coordinate 36,503, forward strand.
GCCCTGCGCCAGTTCGGTCGAATGCGCAAAGACCGTTGCCAGTGAAATCTGCACCCACAGCAGCAGCAACAACCAGTTGGCGGTCAATTGCGGCGCGCGGCGTGTCAGTTCAAAGATCACATAGCCGGTCAGCGTCGCCACCGCCACCGCCAGCGAAACCGGCGCGTCGGGCATGTAAGCCCATTCGTGCGGGCGCACGTAGGCAATGCCGACGTAACTGACCAACCCCGTGAACGGAGCGAAAAACGCCAGCGGAACAGCCAGAAAAATTGCACCCAGAATGAGAATTTGCCGCATGCCTTCTCGAACGATTTCTTGCCGCGCGCCACTTGGGGGCGCGAGCATCCTGCTCGCCCACCGAACCTCCAGGTTCGGGGACACACCTTTGCCCGCACGAAACTTGACTATTTTTTGCCGCGCGCGCTGAAATTGGCGGACTGCTCCTTGACCCCGGCGCGATGATTGGCAACCCGCGCCATGACAAACAATAAATCCGACAGCCGGTTCAGGTATTTCAGCGCGTGCGAGTTGATTTCTTCTTTGGTCGCCAACTCGACGACGGAACGCTCCGCACGCCGCGCGACACAGCGCGCCAGGTGCAAGGTTGCGCCGAACTGCGTTCCGCCCGGCAGGATGAATTCGCGCAGCGGCTCCAGTTCTTCCAGCAGCAGGTCAATCAACTGCTCCATTTCGGTGGCGTGCGTTTCATCCGCGCGCGGAACCTGAATGGTCAGCGGGCTGGCCAAATCCGCCCCAACGACGAACAGTTCGTTCTGGATTTTCCCAAGCGCGTCATCCAGTTGCGAGTCGGTCAAACCGACCCGGGCCAATCCCAGCCACGAATTCAATTCGTCCACATCACCATAAGCCGCCACCCGCAAATCGGCTTTGCTGACGCGGCTGCCGTCCACCAGCGAAGTTTCTCCGGCATCGCCGGTCTTGGTATAAACCCGTGTGATTCTCAATTTGCTTGCTCCTTCTTTGGAATAACGGAAAGGTATAAATCGGCATATCGCCGCAACATCTGGTCAAGGCTGAATTCTCGCACGACCTTTTGCCGGGCTCTTGCGCCAAATGAGGCGGCCAGCTCCGGATTTTGAAAAAAACTTGCCATCCGGTCTGCCATCGCTTCCGCGTCTTGTGGCGCGGTTAAAAAACCGGTTGCACCTTCTTCAACCAGCTCCGGCAGCGCGCCAACGTTGGTTGCGACAACGGGCAATCGCGCTGCCATCGCTTCCAGCACCGTCAGCGGCATGCCTTCCGACAGGGACGAAAGCGCAAAAACGTTCATCGCTCCCAGCAAACGCGGCACGTCGTGACGCCAGCCGGTAAAAACAACCGCCCGATTTAATTTCTGCTCGGTGACGAAAGTTTCGAGTTTCTTTCGCTCGCCGCCATCGCCGGCAATCAATAATTTCAATCTCGAATCTGGCTGCGCCCGGCGAAGTTTCGCAAAAGCGCGGGCCAGCGTCATGGTGTCTTTTGTCGCGTCCAGTCGCGCCACCGTGCCGATGACGAAATCGCTTTCGGCAAAGCCAAACTCTTCGCGCACGCCGCTCGGATCGGCTTCGTCAATTCTTCGCGGGTCAATGCCGTTGGGAATGACCGCCATTCGTTCCGCGGGAAAGCCGGTTTCGCGGCAGTAAAACTCCCGCACTTCGGCGGAGATTGCAAACACGGCGTCAGCCAGATGGTACACACAGCGCCGCGCGATTTTGCGCTTCAAGGATTCAGCGTGCAGGTAAGGGACGTGACGGCCATGTTCGCTGTGAACCCGTTTGACGCCCGGCGTCAGCAATTTGGCGAGGGCCGTGTCCACGCCGGACCAGCTTTGCGAATGAACGATGTCCGCTCGTTCGCGGCGGATGACGCGGGCGATTTTCAGCGGCATCAGGCGGTCGGCTTTTGCGCCTTTGGCCAGATCAATGCAGCGCACGCCTTCGCGCAAAAAACTGGCTCCTTCGCCGCGCCGTGACAGACAACAGACGGTTTGTTCAAACCGCCCGGGATCAAGACCGTTCGCCACATCAATCACGACGCGCTCCATTCCGCCGATGCTGAGCGAATCAATCACGTGCAGGATTTTGAGCTTGCCGTTCGTCATTTCATCTTTGCCCGGTCGCTAATGCTCGCGGTACTGTAACCGGTAAATCACGCGTGAACAGAAAAACTCATTTACTGTTGGCAGCCGCGTCAGCAAACGCGTCATTCGAGCCAGCCGCGAACCGCCGAAACCAACCACTTCCCGCCGTTCGATGGACAGCCCTGCGCGGCGGCAGACCGTTTCAAATTCGCCAATTGTCAGCCGGTTCAAGTCAGGCAGTTGATCCAGACTTCGCCATTTGTTCGGCTTTTTGTTTCCGCTTTCGTCCAAATCCCACCAGCGCGGCGTGAATTCCGGCAGGTCGTAAATCCGCGCGCAGGTGGCAATCAGCGTTTGTTCGGAAAAGACCACGTGCGCCCACGGCAGCGGAACCAGGCTTTCAATGTGATGGCCGTACGGATTCAGCCACGGAACCCACCAGATGAACACGCGCCCGCCGACGCGTAGCACGCGCCGCCATTCGGCGATGATTTCGCGGTAATCGAGAATATGTTCCAGCACATCGAAACAGAGAATCACATCAACTGAATTGTCTGGCAGGTCAATCCGCCTGGAATCGCCGGCGGCAAGAAATTGCGGCTGCACGGTGGATTGACGGTTCGCGGCGATTTCACGCGCCTGCGCGATCAAGGCGGGATTGAGATCAATTCCGGTGACGCTGCACGCCCCGGCTTCCGCCGCCAGCAAGCTTAACGTCCCGCTGCCGCAGCCGAAATCCAGCACGTCCTTGCCGCCCAGTTCCGACGGGCTGAAATGCGCGAAGAACTGTTGACGCAATTCCGCCACGCGCCATTCGTGGTAGGCGTTCAAATCAAAGGTCGCTGAATTTTCGCCCGCTTCGCCGGTTCGCCGCGCCAGGACGCGACGTTTGGCCAGGCGGAAACAGAGTTCTTTCATCAGGTCAACAAAAGTTTGCCGTAAATTTCGCCGTAACGGCGAACACTGGTTTCCCAGCTTCGATTTTGCAGGACAAATTCCCGCGCTTTTGCGGCCATCGTGTGGCGCTCGGTTGCGCTTTCCGCCAGCCTGAGCAGCAGACTGGCCAGCGCCTTCGGATTTTCGGCTTCAACCAGAAAGCCTGTCTCGCCGAACAATTCCCGGAGTCCGCCGACATCGCTGCCGACAACGGCTTTTTCCATCGCCATCGCTTCCAGTGGTTTCAGCGGTGTGGTCAGTTCGGTCAGGCGAGAGCGTTTGCGCGGATACACCAGAATATCCATCACCGAATAATAGCGGCGCACTTCGTTGTGCGGAACGTTGCCGGTGAAGATGAAGTGACCACGCAGCCCATTCGGAATTCTGTTTTGCAGCATTTCCATGGCTTCGCCGTCCCCGGCCAGCAGCAGCAAGATGTCGCTGCGCGTGGCCAGCAATTCGATTGCCGCGTCCACCAGAAATTCCAGCCCCTCGTAAAAGTAAAACGAGCCGATGAAGCCGATGACGGTTTTTCCGGCCAGATCGTATTTGGAAATCAACTCGGCAGCCGCTTCGCACGGCTGGAAGTGTGCGGTGTCCACGCCGTTCGGGATGACGGTTATCTTTTCGGAGGCGATTCCACGGCGAATCAAATCTTCGCGCAGCGCCTGGCTGATGGTTGCCACCGCGCCAGCCTGTTCCAGCGCCTGTTGTTCCAGCCGCGCGGCCAGCCGGTAACGCAGCGAATTGTGCCGCGTCTTGCCGCGATCCACTGCCGCGTCTTCTTCGTAATAGCGCAGTTCGTAGACCCACGGCAGGCCGAGCGTCTTTGCCGCCTGCGCCGCCGCCAGGCCATTCAGCGAAGGCGAATGTGCATGAATCAAATCCACCTGCAACTCCGCCGCCAGCCGTTTGATCTGTTGAGTGAGCGCCGCCACTGAAGCCATTTGCCTGACCATCGGCACCGCCTGGAATTTTGAAATCGGCGGCCAGGGGGTGCGGTGATATTCGATGCCGTCAATCGTTTCGATTTCGGCCGGGAAGTTTTCGTGCTTGGGCGAAGTGAGGGCAACGGGCTGCCAGCCGAGTCTTTGCTGCGCGCGCAGAATGGAAGCGCTGCGGAAACTGTAGCCGCTGAAATAAGGCAAAGAGTGGTCCAGGACGTGAAGGATTCTCATGGATTGCGGCCAAAAAGCTCTAAATGCGGATTGCGGATTGGCGCCATCAACCACCAACATTCAAGATTTGAGTAATGCCTCGATGATTCGTTCGGCGGCGTGGCCGTCCCACAGTTCGGGGATTCGCGCCGTCCGAACTGAATCGGCGGACAAAACTTCCAGCGCCGCCGCCAGGATTCGTTCCGGGGAGCGGCCAACGACACGGTTCGAGCCTTGCTCGACGGTGATCGGGCGTTCGGTGTTGTCGCGCAAGGTGAGGCAGGGAATTCCCAGGGCCGTTGTTTCTTCCTGCAAGCCTCCGGAATCGGTCAGCACCAGCCGGGCGTTGCTCCAGAGCTTCAGAAAATCCGAATAGCCGAGCGGTTCGATGATCTTCAATTGCGGCGGCGGCGCGATGCCGAATTCGCGCAGTCGCGCTTGCGTGCGCGGATGCGCGGGGAAAATCACGGGCAGTTCGGCGGAAACCTTTTCGATGGCGCTGATAATCCTGCGCAATGTCAGGGCGTCGTCCACATTGGCGGGGCGATGCGCCGTCAGCACGGCGAAGCTTCGCGGTGACAGTGACAGCCTGTCCAGAATCGCGGAGCTTCGAGCTTTTTCCAGTTGGGTGAACAGCGTGTCAATCATGACGTTGCCGACGCGAACGATCTTTTCCTTCGCGATGCCTTCGCGCAGCAGGTTGGCGTCGGCGTCGGCGCTGGGCGTCAGCAGCAAATCGGCGAGCTGGTCGGTCAGGATGCGGTTGATTTCTTCGGGCATCGTGCGGTCGAAACTGCGCAATCCGGCTTCGACGTGCGCGACTTTGATGTTCAACTTGGCGGCGACCAGAGAGCAGGCCAGCGTGGAATTGACATCGCCAACGACAACCACCCAATCCGGCTTTTGTGCAATTAAGACAGGCTCGAACGCCAGCATGACTTTGGCGGTCTGTCCGGCATGCGTGCCCGAACCGATTTCCAGATTGATGTCCGGCGGCGGCATTTCCAGATCGCGGAAGAAGGACGCCGACATTGCTTCGTCGTAATGCTGGCCGGTGTGAACCAGAACCTGCGTAAGTTTGTCTGGACGGCGGCGGATGGCCGAAATGATCGGGGCCATCTTCATAAAATTGGGGCGTGCGCCGACGATGTTGAGAATTTTGATCATGGGGCGTTGTCCGGCAAATCGTCAGAAACGGGACATTGCACGGGCTTTCCGGGTTTCAGAATCGGGTTTACGTTGCGCGACGGTTTCCAGCAACTCGGCCAATTTTTGCAGCAGCGGCGTCCAATCGTGTTCTGTTTCAACAAACCGCCGTGCCTGCCGGCCAAGGCTTTCGCGCAATCGTTCATCGCGAATGATTTTTAGCGCCGCCTGGGCAAACTCGCCCGGTGCGCTGGCCGTCAGCAACTGTTCGCCGCTGACCACGCGCAAACCGGCGATTGCTTCCGGTGTGGCAACGGCGGCTTTGCCTGCGGCCATCGCTTCGAGCAATTTATTTTGCACGCCTCGCGCAATTCGTAGCGGTACGACGCACACCGTCGCCTCGCGCAGGAACGGCCGAACATCTTCCACAAAACCTGTCACGGTCACTCCCGTTTGCCGGGCGAGCCGCTTCACTCGATCCGCCGGATGACTGCCGACAATCAAGAACTCCGCGCCTGGTTCCTGCTCGCGAATCAGCGGAAAAACTTCTTTCGTAAACCATTCGACCGCTTCAATGTTGGCGTAATAATCCATCGCGCCAGTGAAAACCAGGCGCGGAACCGGTCTGCTGGCCACTGGTAGTGGCGCGGGCTGGAAATAATCGAGATCAACGCCGTTGGTGATGATTCGCAAGCGTGCGCGACGCGTGAATTCGTCCAGCTTGTCCAGCAGCACGGCTTCGCATTGCGTGGTCAGAATCGTATTCGCAAACCGCCGGATGATTTCATATTCATACTTTCGCAGCCGTTCGGCTTCCACTTTGTAAAGCCAGGATTTCGGCGGCGAAGTGTGTTCGGCATATTCGCGCCACTTTTCCGAATCCACGTCCACCAGGTCAATGATCGTGCGCGACCGCCAGTCCAATGGCACGTACTGCGCCATTGCCGACGAGTAGACGAAAATCGCATCGAAGTTTTGTTTGGCCAAAGCGTGCCTGACCAGCCGTTTGATCTGCCATGAACCAAAATAGCCCAGCGAAAGCGGGCGGGCGGTCATCAGCGTCGCCATCGCCCGCAGTTTTGCCCAGGGTTTTCGCAACCGGATGATTCGCACCGACGCGCACCATCGCGCCAGCTCAACCTGGTATTGCAAATCTCGCAATTCATCGGCGAAGGCGACCAGATGAACTTCGTGCCCCCGTTCGGCCAGCGCGCGCAGTTCATGATACGAGCGAATCTTGTCGCCCTTGTTTGGCGGGTAGGGAATGCGATGGGCCAGGAAAAGCAGTTTCACAGTAAATTCCTGACGATCTTCGGCCCCAGAAATTTGGTCACGCCCAGCGGCAGGTGTTTCCAGGTTTCGATCATCAGTTTGAATTTTGGGTTTGTCGGATTCAGGTTCGGCGGCTCTTTGGCGCGAACCAGAAAAATCTTGTATGGCAGCGTGCGTTCCGTCATCCGCCAGCCGCGTTTGAATTCGCAGGCGCCGGTTCCGAGCTTGCTGCGCCCGAAATCAAAGCGCGTGAAACCGCGCGCTGCGCTGCGGCGCATCAGTTCCCAGTACAAAAAATTGTTGACGCCGAAGCGGGTAAATTCCCGGTACGCGCCAGCGTAATACGGCATCACCGTGTCGCGAAAGTAAAAACTCAGCACGGCGGCGGCGACGCGATTGTTTTGCCGAATCAGCAAAATGTCGCTGCTGGCGGGAAACTCGCGCAAAAATTCGGCAAACAATATTTTGGGGAAAACCGGCGTGCCCAAACGCCGCAGGCTTGTGGCGTACACTTCGTAAAACTCATCCAGGAATTCCTCGCGCCCGAATTCCGAACTTAGTCCATACTTTGCGCCCTGGCGAATCATCCGCCGCACATCGCGCGGGAAGCTTTTCATCAATTCGTCTTCGCCGCTGGAAAGCGTATGCTCAAAGGTCACGTACAGATTTTGGGAATGGAATTCCGCGCCAGGGAATTGATGGCCGCTTAAACCGTTGTCCCGCAGATCCAGATAATCAACCTGCAGATCCGTGGCCAATGTTTGCGCGGCTTCGATCAAGGTTTGATGCGCTTCGGCATCATTCGCCACCACGCCGCCGTAAACGGCATTCGGCGTTGAAATCAGCTTCGCCCCAAACGGGAAACCAAAACCGCGGCCGTCAAGAAGAAAGAGCGGAAGTACTCCGGCGATTGCGCCGTCACGTTCAGCGTACAAGCTGTATTGCCGATGTTGCCAGACACGCTCAATGACTCGTTGCCAGCCGCTTAAATGGCAGAAAGTCGCCGCCGATGAATTCAGCGCAAAATCATCCCACTGCGAGGCTACTGACGCGTTGTAGGATTTTATTGTCAACGACAAGCTGGAGGATGCCGCGGTTCTTTCTGGAACGCTGATCACTGGCGCTATGCTCCCTCAGTCCATTCGCGCGTAAACCGCGCTGGAGCCTGCCAATTCCACTGCCGAGGCTTCGACTACCTTTTCGCTTAGCTGCAACACCTCGCGAACCGGAGCGAAGCGGAAATCACCGAGCAATCTTTCCAGTCGGGCTTCGGTGCGGCGCAGATTATTGCGGTGACGCCATATATTCAGCCGCGTGCCCTGAATGACGGGTTGTTCGGGATCAACTTCCCAGGCATGAACCATGAAAATTGCCGGTTGATGGTCGCTCTCATTGATGCGGCGCAAGCCCCAGCGGAAAACCGGATATGGCATCAATCGAAAATATCCGCCTCCAGCCATCGGCACATTCATCCCCGCGATGCGTACCGTGGACGGCGGAAATTCCGCGATCTCTCCTGCCGGACGACGAATTATATGCAGGTGACGCTCGGCGCCGGGAATGCCGTACCGGTCGTGCCGGATAGGAAAGATGGAAGAATCGTAATGGAATCCTTCTTCGACCAGAATGTCCAGCGCCCAGAGCGTGTCTTGTGTAATGGAATACGTTGGCGCGCGATAACCGACAACCTCATTGCCGATCAGGTCTTCGAGCAGCGCTTTGGCGCGCCGAACGTCGGCGCGAAATTCCGGGCGGGTTTGTGTGCCGATGAGCTGGTGCTGGTAACTATGGCAGGCAATTTCGTGTCCGGCGGCGGCAATTTTTCGCACAAGTTGCGGATGTTGTTCAGCCACCCAGCCCAGGATGAAAAAGGTGCTGCGCACATTCCGGCGCGCGAACAACTCAAGCAACCGATGGGTATTCTTCTCGACTCTGGGCTGCCAATGCGTCCAATCTTCGCGGCGTACGACATTCGCGAAGGCTTCGACCTGGTAATAATCTTCCACGTCAACGGTCAGAGCATTCACCAGCTCGCGTTTGATCTTCATTTTCGTTTATCCCACGAATGATTCAGCTTAACGGGTCTCACGGCAGTTCAGGCGAAACCGCAGGTCGCTTTCTCAGCCAATTCTTTTCGACCGGATTTCAACCTTTGGGTTTACCGCATTGCGAAGAGTCGGGGGAAGCGTCCAATGTATCGGATTTTTTATGCGGATATTAATTGACGACGGGATAATAGACCCTGTGCAGGAGATGATTCAAGCACATAATTGCTGAATCTGCTGTCTTTAGTCCGCTCTCGGACCGATGAAATGGAAGCGTGGTGCGCGTCTGGCGGCAGTTGCCAGCGGCGTTTCAGTTGATAATCAGGGCTTTGGAAGTTGCCATCGAAGCATATTCGTAGCTTGGCCAAACGATCTTTTCATCGAGTTCAGGGCGTCGTTGGGCACGTTCCGGGAGTGACAAGCGCCAGCGTAATTGTTCATCAAGTTCTTCGGCAAAACTGACCAATTGCTCCGGCGAAAAGTCGAGATTGCGCATCTCGATTTCGATCTTACGGCGGTAATCACTGACCGAGGAATCAGAGATGCCCACTCTTTCAGCGATTTCCAGTTGGGACGGTTCTTCGGAATCGAAGTAGCAATGCCATAACACACGCCAAAGCCGCTCGGTCCGTTGCGAATTTGAGCGTGTCAGAAGGCTGAGCCGTTCCAGAAACTCAGTGGCCGCGGCGCGAGCTTCCATTTCCTGTTCCGAACGCAACGTCATTTCTTCCGGGTTGGCGTCGGACGAAGCCAGGGAATCGTAATAGTTACGGCCCTGGCGCTCTTCGTTCACTTCATCTTCGATTGACGTCAATGTCGGATCATAAACGGGAAGCTTGCTCAGCGCGAGTTGCCGCAGCACACGCAGTGGCGCGGGGGAATCAATCGCCTCGAAGATTTCTACCACCAGTTCGACCAACTGCTGGTTGCTGACGATGACCTGGGCTTCGCCAGTGCAGCCTGCACGGCGGCGATTACGCTGGCGCATCGGAATGTTATGGATCAAATCGCTAAACGTGCCGTTGTCTTTCATCGGCTTGCCGTCCTTCCAATCCCGCAATCCGAAAACGGCGTCTGCGGCCTGCCGGTAGCGTTCGACCTGATCCTGGTTTTGAGCTTTGTTGCGTCGGAAGCGGCGGAAATGCGGATCGCTTTCCAGCACCTGGCTGACACGGCGCACGATCCGGTAATTTTCCGGGCGCCGGCGGCGTAAATTGCCGATCAGCAAATTGGTTAATTCGATCTGGAAAATCTCTCGCTCGATTTCAATATCGGACATCTGCGCTGCAATGTAATGGTCGAAGCGCTTTTTTTGCAGCAGCAGCACATACAAATCCTGTGTCAGATCATGGAGAGATAAATGCGGCGTCAAGGTCGCGGAACCTTGCTGTGGTCCCAGGGCAGAGCGCACCAGAGGGTGACCCGAGACCATTCGGTGCAATTCGCGCCACAGCGCATTTGCATCACAGTTCTCGATCCTCGTCCTCCAAGCCTTCTGGCAATGGGAGATTGGAGAAGACGCACGTGAGGTGATTTTCGCCAGCAATCGCGGCGACTTCTTGGATAGCGGTTTCATTTCAAGCCTGAACGGATTTACGGACCGGTGAGGGACCCGGACGCTGATACAGCGTCTTTGTGTGTAGTGTTCGCTTTCGCGTTCATGACGCGAAAGTCCGGCTCGGCGCGCACCTTTCGCAAATGGGGCAAAGATATGAGTTTCTATTCGCTGGTATGACCGAAGCAACGGAGAGAACTTGAGGCCGTCGCCAAGGTCTGTTTATTTGTGCGTTGATTGCGCGAGCGCTTGCTTCAGTCGCTGACGGCTAGGAGTGCATGGCGGGGCTACAGACAATCTTAAATCTATTTGTTCCGGGAATGTTTGGGGCTGAATGATTCCTCGGTTAATCCTTAAGCGATGTATGTCCCAGGCAAAATTCCGTGGATGAAGGGTTCAGCGGATTCAAGCCGGGGTACTCGAAAACTCTCACCCGCATTTTCTCTAGCTTTCAGCTCTGCTTCGACAGTTCAATTGCTACTCAAAAAACCTGCGCGATAAAAACCGCGCTGCCGGAAACAAACTGGTGAGAATTCTTCCGGCAGTCTTAACTTGGATTTTCGATTAGGGGCTTTCCGCTATTGGCGATCCGAAAATAAAGCCTTATCTCTTGGGGGGAAAAGAATCTTTAATTTTGAATCGCTGAATTTGTTGCGGCTGAAACGCCGCTGCTGCAAACAAAGAGGGCTGTTTGTGAACCGACAGCCCGCATGTACCGGCGCATTATAGTCAGATGCCCCAAGACTGGCTAGTGGTTTTTTGACCGCGGGCGAGAAAGAATCTTTTTCTGGCAATCGAGTGTTCGCTCCCTGTCCTATCGGCGTTTGGAGTAATTTTTCAGCGTCTCAATTTTTCCTGGTCTGATTTCGTAGTGATTGCCGGACCTGTTCACCATCGTCGGATGGGGATACAGGCCGAAACCTTTCCCCGAAAGAGTTCGCCGTCCCGCCTTCAGGCGGAAGCGTCGCCAGCCGATGATGGATAAGATGGGTTGGTGTTTTTCCCGGTTGCGGGCCTCCGCCAGGTTCCTTGCACTCGGCGGGCTGGACTGGCCGCGCACTTACACGAATGTGGCCCAGTTCCACGCCAGCGGGAGAGGCGCTGGCGACGGCGCAACTTTTTCCGCCTGAATCCCTGCAAACCAAAATTTTCTTTGGCATTCAATGCCTTGCTAAGTAATATGTGTTTATGTCACCTATCAATACTCAACAGTTTGACCGCGAATTGAAGAAAGGCAGCGCGGAGTTGTTGCTCCTGTCGCTGCTGGAAGCCCGCCCGCGCCATGGCTATGAAGTTCGCAAATTGATTGAAACCCGTTCGGATGGTGTTCTGAAATTCAATGCCGCCTCGCTTTATCCGTTGCTTTACCGGCTGGAAAAGCGCGGCTGGATCGAAGGCCGCTGGGTGGAAAAAGCCGGTCAACGGCGGCGGCGCTATTACAAATTGACCAAAGACGGCAAAAAGGTGCTGGCCGCGCAGCGCAGCATCTGGGAATCCTTTGTCGCGGCGATTAACCGCGTGACCGGAGCGGAAAGTGCCTGAGTGGAAGCGTGAAATCAGATGGCGTCTGGCAAGGCTGAAGCTGGAGCCTGTGCGCGAGGCCGCCATGATTGAAGAATTAGCGCAGCATCTGGATGACTGTTACGCGGAATTGCTGGCAGGCGGGGTGACCGCTGACGAAGCTTATCGCCAAACGCTGGCGGAATTGAGTGGGGCTGAAATCTTTGAACGTGAACTGCGGTGTGTGGCGCGGCGGGTCGCGCCCGAACCCATCGTGCTGGGGACAAACAGGAGAAAAAACATGCTTTCAGATTTTGGGCAGGACTTGCGCTTTGGCGCGCGAATGTTGTTGAACGCCCCTGGTTTCACGCTGGTTGTGGTGGCGACGCTGGCATTGGGCATTGGTGTCAACACGGCGGTGTACAGCGTGGTGGACGCGGTGTTGTTTCGTCCGCTGCCATTTGCCAGCCCGGACCGGCTGGTGGAAATCTGGCAGCAGGATCCGAATCGCCAGTACGCCTACCCCGGCTTGCGCTGGGATGCGTTTCAGGAATGGCGCAACCAGAGCAGTTTATTTGAGCGCGTCGAAGCCTACAGTCAGCGGTCTTTTACACTGACCGGCGGCGGAGAGCCGGAAACCGTCAACGCGCCTGCCGTCAGTTCGGGGTTGTTTGCGATGCTCGGCGTCCATCCGCAACTGGGCCGTCCGTTCCAGGCTTCGGACGCTGAGTTGGGCGCCAATCGTGTGGCGGTGATCAGCGACGGATTCTGGAAAAAACATTTTGGCGGCAGCCCGGACGCGCTCGGAAAAACGCTGACGCTGAACGATCAGCCATACGCGGTGATTGGCGTCATGCCGCCGAAGTTCAAATACCCTTATGGCAAGTTTCAACTCTGGGTTCCGCTTCCGTTGACGGCGGCGGACGAACAGAAACGCCCGATCCGATTCAATGCGGTTGCGCGGTTGCGCTCCGATCTGGGGCTGCCCACGGCGCAGGCAACGCTCGATGATTTGGGAAAACGTCTGGCCACGGAAAAGCCTGACCCGCGCGGCTGGGGAACCAAACTATCCCGGCTGGATGAGCGCCGCGCCAATCCGGGACCGCGCCGCGCCCTGCTGGTTTTACTTGGCGCGGTCGGATTCGTGCTGCTGCTGGCCTGCGCCAATGCCGCCAACCTGATGCTGGCGCGTTCGGCCAACCGGCAGGGCGAAATCGCCGTGCGGCTGGCATTGGGTGCGGGGCGTGGTCGGCTGGTCCGGCAACTGCTGACAGAAAGCCTGATGCTGGCTTTGCTGGGGGGAGTGCTCGGCGTGGCGCTTGCCTGGTTCGGCGTGGAATGGCTGGCGAAATTTGTACCGAGCGAACTGACCTTTCTCAGCATCAACGAAATCAGCCTGGAACGCCGCGTGTTGTTTTTCACGCTTGGCGTGACCTTGCTGACCGGCGTCGGATTCGGTCTGCTGCCCGCGCTGAAAGCATCGAACCCGGATTTACAGCAGGCGCTGAAAGGCGCAGCCGGAAAAGCCACTGCGGATCGCGCGCAGAAACGATTGCGCAGTGCGCTGGTGATTGCCGAAGTCGCCCTGTCGCTGGTCCTGCTGGTTGGCGCGGGCCTGCTGATGCGCAGCTTTCTGCGGCTGAGCAGCGCGCCGCCGGGCTTTGATCCGAAAAACCTGATCGCCGCCGATCTCAGCCTGACGCAGCGGCGCTATCAGACGCTGGCGCAGGAAGAGGATTTCTTCAATCGTCTCAATGCGACGATCAAGGCGGTTCCCGGCGTCGAATCGGTCACTGTCGCCGCAGGCGTGCCTCCGCAGGGAGGCGGCATTACCTTTGACCTGGAAGTGGAAGTCGAGGGCCGCGCTCCCGAACCGCCTGATCCCAAAATGGTCCTGCCGTTCAGCCACATTGATCCCCACTATTTTCAGACCCTGCGGATTCCGATTTTGCAGGGGCGCACATTCGGCGCGGAAGACACCGTCAACGCGCCCCAGGCAATGATCATCAACGAAGAAATGGCGCGCCGTTATTGGCCGAATGAAAATCCGGTTGGCCGCCGCATTCGTTTCAGCAAGGACGGCAAGTGGAAAACGGTCGTCGGCGTGGCGGGAGATGTCACACTGGGCAAGCCTGGAGACGGTTTCAGCCGGATGGAAATCTATTATCCCTGGAGCCAGGAATCCCGCCGCGCCGGGCAGCGAACGCTGATTGTGCGCACAACGGCGGAGGCCAACGGGTTGATCGCCGCCGTCAAAAACGGCATCTGGGCGCTGGACAAGGATCAACCGATTTATCAGATCAATCTGGTCGAAGACCGCTTGAGCGATGCACTGGCCGAACCGCGTTTCTACCTCTTTCTGTTCGGCTGTTTTGCGGGCCTGACGCTGCTGCTGGTTTCAATGGGCATTTACGGCGTAATGACCTATTCGATGGCCCAGCGGACGCGTGAAATCGGCATCCGGATGGCGCTTGGAGCTGGCCGTGTAGATGTGCTGAAGCTGGCGCTGAAACACTGCATGCGCCTGACGTTGATTGGCGTGGGGATCGGAATCGCGGCTTCATACGCGTTGTCGCGGTTGATGGCTTCACTGCTGTTTGGCGCGCCTGCCACTGATCCGGCGACATTTGCCGGCGTCGCGTTTTTATTAACGGCGGTGTCACTGCTGGCTTGTTACATTCCGGCACGCCGCGCAACCAACATTGATCCACTTGTTGCGCTTCGTGACGAATGATGTTTCGTTCCGCAAATAAAACCTGACCAGGCAGTGCCGAGACGAAACTGCTTGTCGAGTGGATCGTCGCGCATCAACCGGGATGAGCCGCGATGATTCACTCCGCCCATTTTATTTCCGGTCGCGAAGATTTTGTTTGACAAAACCCTATGTAGATAATTATACGTATAGGTATCTAGTTAAGTGATTCTCTTAAAGCGGATGACTGAGGTGAGTCTGATGCGCGAACAAAACAGAAAAATTCCGTGGCGTCCCTGGCGCTGGCTGATTACCTTCATTAGCGTCAGCGTGCCGCGCCGTTTGCGCGCGGATTGGCGGCGGGAGTGGGAAGCGGAATTGCACTGTCACGAAACTCAGCTTGCTCAATGGGACAAGCTGACCTGGCGAACCAAACTTGATTTGCTGTGGCATGGCCTTGGCGCGTTGATGGATGCGTTGTGGATGCAGCCACGAAGATTGGAGGACGAAATGATCCAAGATCTGCGTTACGGATGGCGAATGTTGCGCAAGCGCAAAGGCTTCACGGCTGCGGCAGTGCTTTCACTGGCGCTGGGGATTGGCGCGAACACGGCAATTTTCAGTGTTGTAGATTCAATTCTGCTGCGTCCGCTGCCTTATCCAGATGCAGAACGCCTGGTCAAAATGAACGCGACCAACGTCACGCAAAAACAACAGTGGGAGGGATGGAACAGAGCCGGTGTTTCGCTGGCGGACTTTCGCGAATGGCAGGGCGAAAGCCGCAGTTTTGAAGAGATGGCATTGTACTCGAGCGGCAGCGGTTATCGGCTGACGGAAGCGGGCGGCCAAAAATATCTGATTGGCAGCCGGGTTTCGCGGAACTTCTTTTCGTTGCTCGGCGCGCGGGTGGCGCTGGGCCGGACCTTCCAGCCGGAGGATGAAAAGCCTGAAAGCGAGCGCGTGGTGGTTCTGAGCCACGCTTACTGGGTGGAGCGTTATCAGGCCGATCCAAACGTGCTGGGCCAAAAGCTTGTGCTTAACGAACAACCGTACACCATTGTCGGGGTGTTGCCAGCCGGTTTCCGCGATTACTTTAGCCACTATTCCGATAGCCACCGCGAACGCTGGGCGCCATTGCGTGTTTATGCTCCAACGCCCGTGCAGGCGTGGCTGTCCATCAACGTGACGCATGAAGCCGCGACTTGGCATGGCTGGGGCGGCAATCGCCACGGCTCTTATCAGGTACTGGCGCGGCTGAAACCGGGAGTGACGCTGGAACAGGCGCAAGTGGAAATGTCCGGTATTGCCGGTCAAATGGAGACGCGCTATCCGGAATCGAACAAGAATCTTGGCGCGGCAGTGTTCAATCTGCACGAAGAGGTGACGGGCAGTTCGCGGCGCAAGATGCTGCTGCTTCTGGTGACCTTCAGTCTGGTGCTGCTGATCGCCTGCGCCAACGTTGCAAGTTTGCTGCTGGCGCGCGGAATCGAACGCGCCAAGGAAATGGCGATTCGCACAACGCTGGGCGCGGGACGGTTGCGCGTGCTGCGGCAATTGCTGACGGAATGTTTGCTGTTGGCCGGGCTGGGCGGAGCGGTTGGAACTTTGCTCGCTGTCGGAATGGTGGCGGGCATACGGCCGTTGATTCCGGCGGACATTCCGCGCAGCGACGCAGTCACGCTGGATTACCGCGCGCTGCTGTTTACCGCTGGGCTGACCTTGCTGACCACGCTGCTTTTCGGTTTGCTGCCGGTTTGGCAGACAGCAAAGCTGAACTTGACCGAAGAATTGAAAGAAGCCGGACGCACTGCCACCGAAAGCCGCCGCAGCCGCTGGTGGCGGCACGCGCTGGTGGTCAGCCAGGTTGCACTGACGATGATTTTGCTGGTTGGCGCGGGATTGATGACCAGAAGCTTTCTGCGGATCTATCGCGCCGAACTCGGTTACGACACGCAACATCTGGCGCGAATGCGTGTCCCTCCACCCTATGCGTTTGAACAGGAACGAGCGGTGGCACGCGCCAGACGATTGCTCCCCAATGAAGAAGATGGCGAAGAGTGGAAACGCTATTGGAATCCGCTGCTGGAACAAGCGCGCAATATCCCAGGAATTGAAGACGCGGCGTTTACCGCCGGAGTTCCGCCGGAATTTGAAGGCACTCGGGCGCATATGAGCATTCCCGGCTTTCCTCCGACCGATACCAAATTCGGCAATATCGTTGGTGGTGAGGTGGTTGGCTTGGAATACTTTCGTTTATTGAAGCTGAATCTCTTACAAGGGCGTTATTTCACTATTGAAGACCGGGCAGATACGCAAGCTGTAATGATCGTCAACGAAAGTTTTGTGCGGAAGTACTTCCTCAATCAATCTCCGATTGGGCAGACAATCAAATTTCAACCGAAGTCAGAGTACGAGCAGCCTGTCACGATTGTCGGGGTAGTCGCTGATACCCGCCTGCGGCTTGACCGGCCCATCGAGCCGCTTTATTACCGGCCCGTCGCGCAAATGCCATTGCGCGGTTTGACCCTGCTTATCCGGACAAGTGGAGATCCAGTACAACCGTTTGACGCTTTGAGCAAACTGGTTCGCGCGATGAATCCTCATCGCCCCACGGACAAACCCGTCACGCTGGACGAAGTCTGGACGGGTTACACGATCAAACCGCGGTTTTATCTGGCGATGCTGGGCAGCCTGGCCGCACTGGCCTTGCTGCTGTCGGCCATCGGCATTTACGGCGTTTTCTTTCTTTCAGTCAGCCAGCGCACGCATGAAATCGGCATCCGGCGCGCGCTGGGCGCACAGGATCAGGATGTATTGAAACTCGTGCTCAGGCAGGGAGTGTTACTGGCGCTGACGGGACAGGCGGCCGGCATGATTGGGGCGTTGGCGCTGACGCGATTTGTCAGTGGATGGCTTTTTGAAGTTAGTGCCACTGACCCCCTGACCTTCATTGCCGTCGCGGGTTTGCTGACTCTGGTCGTGCTCCTGGCTTGTTATGCGCCTGCGCGGCGAGCGGTGCGGGTTGATCCGCTGGTTTCCTTGCGGCACGAATAGCGGCAGGCAACTGTCTACCCGCCAGTGCCAGCCGCTATTGATCATCACTTGCACCCTGCCGGGGGAGGTCGTAGACTCTGTGCCGTGCTTGCCGTGTTCGTCCCTTCACCTCACTGATGATCTACGCCGCCTTGAACGAATTGGAAAGTGCCGCTAAGATTACCGGCTTGCGGACAAGGCTGCGGCCCCTCCCCGGGAGGCTTTCGAGCGGCGGCCCACACATCTCACTAGCTTCGGAGTACCAAGTTATGCTTCGCTTCTTTACGAAATTAGAGCGCTCACGCAACTTTCTGTTGCTTGCTTTCTGCGCGATTCTGCTGATCGGCCTGATCGCTTTTTACATCCCCACCTCGAATAGCGGAATGGCCGGCCGAACGGTCAATGAGGATGATCAAGTTGTGATCGCCAAAGTCGGTTCCCAGGAAATCAAACTCGGCCAATACCGCGCCCAACTGGCCTCACTCGCTCAGGTCTTCGGACGCGGCAATGCCTTGCCGATGTCTACCCTGAAGGCGGTGGGCGCTGACAAACAGGCGCTGGACCAGTTGATTTCGACTTTCCTGACGCTTGATCAGGCGGAACGGCTAGGTTTGACCGGCTCGAATGGAGAAATCAATGACATCATCCGGCGCCAGTTCACGGACGCCAACGGCGCATTTGTCGGCAAGGAAGAATATGTTCGCCGCCTGAGATTGCAGGGCGTGGACATCGCGCAATATGAACAGGACCGGCGCAATGAAGTTTCCACCCGCAAGGTGCGCAGCTACCTGACTTCGGCGGAGCAGGTTTCCGACCGCGATATTGAAGAGAAGTTCAAGAAGGACAACACCAAGATCGAATTGGTTTACGCTGCCGTTGACCTCGACAAGATCCGCAGCAAATACAAGCCGACGGATGAGGAATTGAACGCCTTCTACAATTCGCACAAAGATGAATTCAAAGCCAGCCAGCCGACCCGCAAGGTGGATTACATCTTTGTCGCCACCAAGGATGTAGAGAAAATCATCAGCGTTCCCGACGCCGAGCTGAAAGCCCAGTACGAAACCAACAAGCAGTTCGAAAAACGCGCCAGCATCATCCGCGTGGACGTTTTGACGACCGCGGATGAAGATGCCGTCAATGCCAAGGCGCAGGATTTGCTCAAACGCGCCAAGGGGACTCCAGGCGGCGCTCCGGCGGAAGATTTCGCCACGCTGGCCAAAGGCAATTCGCAGGACACTGCCACAAAGGACAAGGGCGGCGACATCGGCTGGGTCAAAAAAGACGCCAATAAGACCGGCGACTGGAAGCAGCGCGTTTACACCAACGATCTGAAAGTCGGCGACATTGACGGTCCGTTCCGCGATGGCCCAAGCTGGTACATCCTGAAAATCACCGAGCAGCGTGAAATCCCCTTCGAACAGATGAAGCCCACGTTGCTGGCGACCGCCAAGAACAACAAGGCTTTCCAGCGGGCTAATGAACTGGCCCAGAAAATTTATGAAAAGGCGACTGAGCCTGAAGTCAAGGATCTGAAGAAAGGCGCTGAGGAAGTTTCCAAAGAGTTGAAAGTCAGCGTGGATTCGATGTTCAAGACCACGCCGTATTTCAAAGACGGCGATTCCTTGCCGGGGCTGGGCGACAGCACAAGCCGCGCCAGCAATCCTGCTTTCGACAGCGCCGTCAGCAATCTGAAAAAAGACGAAATCGGCGTCCCGGTCAGCATCCCCGGCGGATATGCCGTGCCGAGAGTGGTAGACATCATTGAAGGCGGCGCGCAGTTGAGCTTCGATCAGGCGCGCAACCAGGTCGAAGACAAATTGCGCCAGGAGAAAGAACCGAACCTGGCCAAGGCGCGCGCGCAGGAATTGGTCAATCAGGCCAAAGACGCCGCTGACCTGGAACGGTTGATCAAGGCCGAAGGTCTGGAAGTGAAGAAGGACACCAACTTCAATAACTACCAGTTCCCCGGCGCCGCGTCCGGCGGTTTGCAGGCGCAGAACCAGGCTCGCGCGTCCATGTTCACGCTGAAAGAAGGTGAAGTCAGCAAGACTCCGATCAAAGTCGGGGCTTCTTACCTGATCTTCGCGGCGGCCAAACGGACCGAAGCCGACTTGTCCAAACTGGCTGCGGAACGCGAAGGACTGCGTCAAACCATCGTGACCGAACGTCAGAACTCAATTTACGAAGCTTTCATCAAGGAAGCGCGGAAACGCTACGAAGCCGAAGGCAAGATCAAGATTTACCAGGATCGCATTGACAGCTTCTTTGCCAAGGCGGAGGCCGGCCAGCCTCAATAACGATTTCTGGCGGAACAAGTGATTCTGTAATTAAAAGGGCTGGACGAGTTACAAATCGTCCAGCCCAAAGTTTTTTCCGGCAACATCAAATCAGCCGCAACAGCTACGGCTTTTTCTCCGCGGGCGCTGTCTTTTCAGCCGGAGCCGCCTTTTTGGTTAACTGATCAAGCACTGCGCGCGGCAGCGTGATCGAAAGCGAAACATCATTCACATTCGAGGCGACCTTGACCTGATCAAGCAGTTGGCCGATCAAATCCGTTTTTGGGTCGCCGCTGCCGCCGCCGCCAAAAATTCCCTTGATCAGCGAAACCAGTCCTTTCAGCCCATCTTCCAATTCCGTCGCGTCCTTCGGTGAAGCGGTGCGCATCAGGGTGTCGAGCGAAAGACTGAAATCACTGGCGGCATCGAAGGTGCCCAGAATCATTTTGATGGCCGAAACCGATTTGAAAAGATCGCCCTGGCCGGCAGCTTCCTGCTTCAGATTTTCCGGCACATTCAGCGCAAACCGCAGCAGCGCCGACGCCCGCGTTTCGTTCAACGCTCCCGTCATTGCCGTGCTGACGCCGCCTTTTGCCGTGCCGCTGTTGATGTCAATGACATTCCTGACGACGCTCAGATCGCCAAAGACAAACTTTTGCGCGCCGAGCGCGGCCAGCGCGGTTTCATCTGTTTTAACGGACAGTGGCCCGGCTTCCGGCGCTTTGACTTTTGACAGAATGCTGAAGACCGTCTTGCCCTTGTAATCGGAAGTTTTGAATTCGGTCTTGAACTCTTTCATGGCCGCTTCGATTTGCGGCGTGCTCAGATCCAGCCCCGAAACGATGACCACGCCCTTGCCCTGCGCCCCTTCCATGCTGAAGCCCAGCACGGCGCTGCGGACTTTTGACGGATCAATGCCGGTTTTCTGTGTGAACTCGGCCAGTTCTCTGGCCATTTTGTCCAGGCCGCCGGTCTGAATACTGGCCATACGGGGCAGCAATTCATTGAACAACCGATTGATGTCAACGACGGCGATGACATCCGATGGCGGCAGCAATCCAATCAACTCGTCGGTTGCCGACGCCGGCGAGACGACCGCCGTTTTGGCCACAGCAGTGGCGGAGCCCGGAGCAGTGCCCCTGCCTGGCGGATTACCGGCTTGCGCAAACGCCGCGCTGGCCATCAAACATAAAATTAGTGCTGAACAAAAAACTTTTCTCATTACGCCTCCTTGAGACCGAATAGATGTATTTTGGAGCCTGCTGAAACTGCTCGAAATAGCGATGCAGGCGAAAACCCCTACTATCAAGTTCCTTCAGTTGACAGCATATACGCTTCGCAGTAGCTTTGCGGTGCGAATTTTGGCATTGAAATCCCCCAAAGCACAATCAACACGCCTTACGAGGCGAAGACAATGATCGAACAAGCTAGTAGCCGATACAGCGAAAATCGAGAATATATCTGGCTGGTCGCGCTTTACGAGCATGAAATACGCGCCGATGAACTGCTTGAGCGGCTGACCGCAATCGGCGTGGACACGGAAGAAGCGACGACCGTGCGCGTCGAGATTAACGACCAACTGCGCCGCGCGAAATATACGCCGATGAACGAGTCGGCGCTTTCACCCATTGTCCGCGGCGCAATCAGCGGTGCCTTGCTTGGGGGATCACTCGCGCTTCTGCTTGGCTTGTCATCCTACGCTTTAGGCTTGTTCACCATGCCGGTGGCCGCCGGCCTTTTCAACCATGCCCTGGCCTGCGTTTTGGCGGGAGCGCTGATTGGCGGGCTGGCTGGCACATTGGTTGTTTCCGCCAGGCAAAAAAAATCTTCCCGGAAAAAGCTTCCGAAAATGCCGCAGCCGGCAAGTGAAGGTTATTTGGTGGCCGTCAAAATGCCCCCGCTGCTGGCTGAGCGCGCTGAAGAAATCGCGCGCGGCCTGGGTGCAAAAGAGATTTTGTTGTAATTGCCGTTCGCCTAACACCATGAACTACGACGCCATCATCATCGGAGCCGGACCCGCCGGGTCAACCGCCGCGATTCAACTGGCGCAAGCCGGACAGCGCGTTATGCTGCTGGAAAAGAGCCGCTTTCCGCGTGAAAAACTGTGTGGAGAATTCATCACGCCGGAATGTCTGAATGTCTTTGACCGGTTGGGCGTTCGCCAGCGGATGTTCGATGCCGGGGCGAAAATCATTCGTCGTTTTAAGCTCTTTGCCCCGGACGGGCGAAGTCTGAATCTGCCAATCGAATGGATCGCGGACGGCCATTCACAAGGGATCAGCCTGACCCGCGCGGCAATGGATTTTGTTCTGCTGGAAAGGGCGCGTGAGGCCGGCGTTGACATCCGCGAGGGCTTGCAGGTGTCGCCGCGATTGCGCCAGCAAGATGGCTTGAGCTTCATCGAAGGCAAGGCGGATGGCGCAACGGTCGAGCGTTTTGCCGCTTCGCTGGTGATTGACGCCTCGGGGCGGAACGGCGTTTTTTCCAGTCAGATTCCACAGGCGGCATCGCGGTTTGAAGGTTCGCGCGTGTTTGGCTGCAAAGTGTATTTGCGCGGAATCGAAGATTTGCGCGATCTAGGCGAACTGTATTTTTTTCGTGACGGGTACGGCGGATTGTCGGAAGTCGAAGGTGACCGGGTAAATCTATGCTTTTTGACGACCGAAGCCACACTGCGTGAAGCCAAAGGCGACCGCCAGCGGTTACTGGATCTGACGCTGCGCACAAATCCAGCGGCCAAAAGACGATTACAGGACGCCGTCATTGATGGCGACTGGCTGGGCGCTGGCCCGATCATATACGGACGCAGGCGAACGATGCCGGGCGTGTTGACGATTGGCGACGCCGCCGCCTTCATTGATCCATTCACCGGCAGCGGCATGTTGCTGGCGCTCTCCAGCGGCGAGCTTGCCGCAAATGTCGTTAATCGGGCTTTTGTTTCCGGAGAGCGCAACGTCGAAACCCTCACGCGGCGATTTGATCAACTTCATCGCGCGAAATTTGGCTGGCGTCTTCGCATCTGCGCCCTGCTGCGCGGCCTGACCTTCCATCCGGCGACGCGCAGCGCACTGGTGACAATCCTTTCCCGCTCTCAAACCCTGATGAAACTGGCGGCGCGCGGCACGCGGCAGCGAGTGCTGAGCGCAACCGAAAGTTCGTGATTCACAGAATGCTTCAAGACCAGAATCAACAAACAATCCCGGAGAGTTGCCGGAGAACTCGATGCTTCCCCAACTTTCCACCGGTAACAGGAGACAGGTTATGAAGAAAATGTTTTTATCCTTGGTCGCGGCGGCGTTGTTGGCCGCTGGCGCCCAGGCCCAGAACACCCAGGAACCACTTCCCAAACGTGCGACACTGGCTGTCCGCTACGTTGAAAACAAGAAGACGACGGTCAATATCACCGGCACTTCGCTTTCGCCGCGCGTGCTTGGCAAAGCCGATGTCGAATACAAAAAGAACGACGCCCGCATCAAGCTGAAAGTCCAAAACCTGGACAGCCCGCAAACCTATGGCGTGTTTTACACGACCTACGTTGTCTGGGCCATCACGCCCGAAGGTCAGGCAGACAACCTGATTGAACTGCCCAGCGGTTATACCGCTGAGTTGCAAGCCCGGACTTCGGCGCAAACTTTCGGCATTCTGATCACCGCCGAACCGCACAGCGCCGTCAAATTTCCGTCGCCGAAAGCCGTTGCCGAAACGACGCTGCCGAAAAATACCACTGCTGGCGTGCAAACCGTTCAGGCCGAATATCGCGGCGACCGCGGCAATTTGTACGAAAGCAGCGACAACGATTCGCTCAAGGCCGATTACTCTACGCCGCGATTGATTCTGGGCGCGCGCCGTTCCCTGGACATCGCCCGCAAAGCCGGCGCAAAGGAATTCGCCGCCGAAGAATGGAAGCAGGCCGAGGTCAAACTCAATACGCTGGAACAAATCTGGCCGCGCAATTTGAAAGACGAGACGAAGTTCAGCGGTCTGGCGCGCGACGTGATGCGACTGGCGCAAGTCGCGCGCGATCTGGCCACTGAACGCGAAGAGCAGGCTCGCATCGAAAACGAGCGGCAGGAACGTCTGCGCCGTCTGGAAGAAGCCAAAGCGCAGGCTGAAAAAGCGCAGGCGGATGCCGAACGCACTCGCCTGGAAGCCGAACGCGCCAAGGCCGAAGCCGAGCGCGCCAAAGCGCAGGCCGAAACCGCCAGAATGGAAGCTGAAAAATCCGAACGCGCCGCCGCAGAAGAGCGCGCGCGCCGCGAAGCCGCCACCCGCGAAGCCGAAGTCGCCAGAGCCAAAGTCGAAGCCGAGCGAATGAAAGCCGAAAGCGAACGCCGCGCCGCCGAAGACGCTGCCCGCCGCGCTGAAGCCGACCGCGCCGCCGCTCGCGCCGATGCCGATAAAGCGCAGAAGCAGGCTGATGAGGCCAAACGCGAACGCGACGCGGCTTATCAAAAACTCTACGTTTCGCTGTCAGAAATTCTGGACACCAAACGCGAAACGCGCGGTTTCATCGTCAACCTGGGCGACGTGTTGTTCGACACCGGCAGGGCCACGCTGAAACCCGCCGCGCGCGAAAAACTCAGCAAACTGGCCGGAATCCTGCTGGCGTATCCCGGCGCGCTGTTGTTGGAAATCGAAGGCCATACCGATTCGGTCGGCTCCGATCAGTTGAACAACAAACTTTCGCAAGACCGCGCCGACGCCGTCAGCAGCTACCTGACGCAATCCGGCGTCAAACCGGAAAAGATCAAAGCCGCGCGCGGCTTCGGCAAATCCAAGCCCATTGCGACCAACGACACCGCCGCCGGTCGCCAGCAAAACCGCCGCGTTGAAGTCGTCATCGAAGACGCCGAAGCGCAGCAAAAGCAATCGCAGTAATCTTCCAGCAATCCATTCCCTGCAAGTACGGCGCTGCAAACGGCTGCGGCGCCGTACTTGTCTCTTGCCTGCTTTGGTTGACATTGTGGAATCAGCCCGCCACGGAGGAATTGCAGCCATGAACAAAAGCAAGTCACTGACAAAACACGCGGATGAATTATTACTGGATTTGCGTCGGATGATTGAAGAATCCCGGCAGCGTCTGGCGAGAAGGGTTAATGTTGAATTGACGCTGCTTTACTGGCAAATCGGCGAGCGAATCCGCGCGGATATTTTGCAAAACAAGCGCGCGGAATATGGCGAGCAGATTGTTGCGACAGTGTCACAACAATTGGCCGTTGATTATGGCAAAGGATTCGAGCGTGCCAATCTTTTCAGAATGGTGCAATTCGCCGAGCTTTTCCCGGACGATCAAATTGTCGTGACACTGTCACGACAATTGTCATGGTCGCACTTCCTGGCGATCCTACCGGTCAAAGATGAACTGGCGCGGCAGTTTTACGCCGAAATGTGCCGAATCGAACGCTGGAACGTGCGCACGCTGCGTCAGGAGGTCAATTCTATGCTCTTCGAGCGGACAGCGATTTCGCGCAAGCCGGAACAGGTAATTAAGCAGGAACTCGACACTTTGCGCGACACTGACCGGCTGACACCCGATCTGATTTTTCGCGACCCATACGTGCTGGACTTTCTGCGGCTGACAGGCGCGTACAACGAGAACGACCTGGAAGAAGCCGTCCTGCGCGACATTGAACGCTTCCTGCTGGAATTGGGCAATCATTTCGCCTTTGTTGCCCGTCAGAAGCGGATGGTGATTGACGGCGAAGACTTTCATCTCGATTTGCTGTTTTTCCATCGGGCTTTGCAGCGGCTGGTTGCGCTGGAACTGAAGATTGGCAAGTTTGAAGCAGGGCACAAAGGTCAGATGGAACTTTACCTGCGCTGGCTGGACAAATACGAGCGGCTGCCCCACGAAGCCGCACCGCTGGGTTTGATCCTTTGCGCCGAAGCCGGTGCTGAACAGGTCGAGTTGCTGCAACTGGAACACGGCAGCATTCGCGTCGCGCAATATCTGACCGAATTGCCGTCGCGCTCGCTGCTGGAAGCGAAGCTGCGCGAGGCGATCCAATTGGCGAAAAAGCGCCTGTTGCCCAAAGCGGAAGCAGAATAAGTCGCTCACTTACGATTTGATGAAAATCATTACCCTTGAACAAGTCTCCAAACGTTACCGCCTGAGCCAACTTGGCTCAAAATCCATTCGCGAAGAACTGGCGCGGCTGTTCAATCGCAATGGCAAATCGGACAAGGAAGAGTTTTTCGCTTTGCGCGATGTGAACATCGAAATTGAGCAGGGCGAAGCGGTTGGCTTCATCGGCCCAAACGGATCGGGCAAAAGCACGATCTTGAAATTGCTGGCGCGGATCATTTATCCGACTTACGGCAAGATCACGGTGCGCGGCTCGGTCGCTTCGCTGATCGAAGTCGGCGCGGGCTTTCATCCGGAACTGACCGGGCGCGAAAACGTCTTTCTGTACGGCTCGATTATGGGAATGCGGCAGGCCGATGTGCGCGCCAAGTTCGACCGGATCGTTGAGTTCGCCGAAATCGAACGATTTATTGACACGCCGGTCAAACGCTATTCGTCGGGGATGTATGTTCGACTGGGCTTTGCCGTTGCCGCGCACATCAATCCGCACGTGCTGCTGGTGGACGAAGTGCTGGCCGTCGGCGATGCCACCTTTCAACATAAATGCCAGTTGCGCATCGAAGAACTGCGGCGTGGCGGGATGACGATCATTTTTGTTTCGCACGATATGACGGCGGTCGAACGGCTGTGCAATCGCATTTTCTTTTTGCAACAGGGGCAGGTTCAGGCCGAAGGGCCGCCGCGCGAAGTGATCGCGCGGTATTACCAGGCGATTGGAATCAGCTGGGAAGATGGAGGCGGGCAGGATGCCTGCGACCCCATGCGAGTGGCCCAGGCTGAACGCTCGCGCTCCCAGGAGGAACTGCAATGAAGCTGAGCGTGCTGATTTGCACGCGCAATCGCGCGAAATCGCTCGCCAGCACGCTGGAGCGATTTTTCGCGCAACGCTTCGCGGCCGACTACGATTTCGAACTGGTGATCGTTGACAACGCTTCGACAGACGAAACCCGGCAGGTCGCCGAACGTTTCCTACAACATCCTGACTTTGCCAGCCGGATGTTCTACCTGCCTGAAAAGAAGGCGGGACTTTCCCGCGCGCGCAACGCAGGGCTGAAAGCTGCGCGGGGAGAAATCATTGTTTTCACCGACGACGATGTGCTTGTGACGGAAAACTGGCTGGACGAAATTCATCGTGAATTTGCCGCTGATCCGAATCTGTTCGTGCTGGGCGGGCGCGTGTTGCTGGCGCGCGCAGGCTTGCAGGACGTCGCCGTCTTTGCGGCAACTGAGCGGCGCGAAATCGTTTTTCCGAATGGCGGCGGCGTGGCAATGGGCGCGAACATGGCTTTTCGCCGCGAGGTGTTTGATCGCGTCGGCCTGTTCGACGTTCGATTGGGCGCGGGAACGTTTTTCGCGGGCGGCGAAGACATAGAGCTTTTCTATCGCGCGCTCAAAGCCGGCTACAAATTTGTCTACGCGCCGAATGTGCTGGTGTACCACGACCACAACCGCCGGACGCTGGAGCAGGCTTGCCGGTTGAGTTACAGCTACGGCAAGGCCTATCCGGCCTACATTCTCAAACACGCGCTGCTCGGCGACACATACGCGATGCGGATGGTGTATTGGCTGATTTGTGAGCTGCCGTCGCGCTGGCGTCTCCGGCAGGAAGACACAGCGGAAACATTACGCCGCCGCCGCGCGCAGATTCGTGGAATATTCGTTGGATTGTTGACCGCTCCGCTGCCGATGTTGTTCGGGAAGGAACATTGAGCTTTCAAGGAATGAAGCAAGAAAACGCCATGGCCTGGCGCGAAGCGCTGCTGCTGCCGGGCGAAACCGATTTGGTTGAAAGCGGGTTGCGCGAACTGGCGGAGTATTTCGGCATCCGCCGCGAAGAAGCGCGCGCCCAATGCGAAATCGCGCTGACCGAATCCAAACGCGAATGGGAAGCCGCGCCGCGCCGGACGACGGACCAGATCAAGGATTTTTACCGCTCAACGCGCAGTTACATTTTCGAACACGTTTGGTGGCACGCAACCGATCTGGCGGCGAACTCCGTCAACGTCGAGATTTTGAAATTCGCGCAACGCCGCAGCGCGCGCCACTATCTGGATTTCGGCTCCGGCGTCGGCTCGAACGCGATTCTCTTTGCCCGTCATGGCTTCCAGGTTGCGCTCGCCGATATTTCAACGCCGATGCTGGAATTCGCGCGCTGGCGTTTGCAGCGGCGCGGCATTGAAGTGGAATTGATTGATTTGAACTGCCGGGAACTGCCGCGTGAAGGTTTCGATTTCGCGACCGCCGTGGATGTATTTGAGCATCTGCCTCAACCCAAAACTGAGTTAAAACAAATCCGTTTGGCGCTCAAGGAAGGCGGCGTGCTGGTTTTCAATTGCCGCGCGGGCGAAGACGAAGAGCGCCCAATGCACGTTTTGAAATCGGACGCCGCGGTTTGGCAGGCGCTGCGCGGATGCGGTTTCCGGAGTGTTGAATCCGGGGAATTGCGGAAGCTTGATCTTTCCGTGGCGCAACGAATTACGCAAAGTGATTTTGAAGCCCGGCGAGTTGCCGCGGTTGACCGTCTGCGCTTCAGCAAGCTTTTTACGCCGGGCGGAAAAGGACACGCCGGAACGCTGGTGCGGCATCCGCAGCGCATTTACTTTGAACGGATCGAAAACCAATTGCAGGCGGAAACGCGCTGGCTGGACGTGGGCTGCGGACGGCAGTTGCTGCCCTGGTGGATGAAAGAGCAGGCCGAATGGGAAGCCCGGCTGACCGCGCGTGCCGAATCGCTGGTGGGCGTTGACCCGGACTTCGCCGCGGTTCGTGATAATCGTTCCTGCAGTTTCAAACTGAGCGCGGATGCAACAGCGTTGCCCTTTGCCGAAGACAGTTTCGATCTGGTGACCAGCAACATGGTTTTTGAGCATGTCGAACAGCCGCTGGCGTCGTTGGCTGAAATTCGCCGTGTGCTGCGCAGCGGCGGACGGTTGCTGGTGCTGACGCCGAACTGGCTGGACATCGTCACTCTGGCCGCGCGCGCGATTCCGAATCGCTGGCATCCGGGAATTGTTTCGCGCGCCGAAGCCCGCAAGGCCGAAGATGTTTATCCAACGCACTTCCGCTTCAATCGCCCCGGAACCGTCGAACGGCTGCTGGCCGAAGCCGGCTTCAAAAACTGGCGGATCGAACAACTGGAACAACCTGCCACTTACTCGCACATTCCCGTCGCGGCACGGTGCGAAGACCTCTGGCACAAACTGGCGCGCCGCTGGCCCAGCTTTCGCGGTGCGCTGCTGATCGAAGCAGAAGCTGAATGATCAACATGCCGAATACGCCTGCCGTCAGCATCATCATTCCCGCTTACAACGTCGCGCCGTACATCGTCGAAACGCTCGATTCGGTCTTTGCCCAAACCTATCGCGACTTCGAAGCGATTTTGATCAATGACGGTTCGACCGACGAAACGGCGGAGCGCATCGCGCCATTTCGGAACCGGATCATTTACCTGGAACAGAAAAACAGCGGTGTGATGGCCGCGCGCAACGCCGGATTACGAGCGGCGCGCGGCCGTTACATCGCGCTGCTGGACAGTGACGATTTATGGTTGCCGCGCTTTCTGGAAGTTCTGGCCGGCATGCTCGAAGCGGATTCGTCGCTCGACGTGGCATATCCGAACGCCTGGTTTTTCGGCTCGCCGCAGTTTGACGGCAAACTGCATCAGGATGTGCTGCCGGTTGCGGAACCTGTCACATATGATCGCGTGCTGCGGCGCGAATGCCAGATTTTCGGATTGCTGGTTTTCCGTCGCGAATTGATTGATGAACTTGGCGGCTATGACGAAAGTCTTCAAGGGCAGGGCGCGGAGGATTTCGAGTTGTGGCTGCGAATGCTGAAAGCGGGCCGCCGGTTCAAATTCACCACCGAACCGCTGGCCAAATATCGCTGGCGGCACAATTCGCTTTCCAACACCGGCGTCAGTATTTTGAGCTGCCTGATTTCGGTTTACGAAAAACAGTTACGCGGCGAATTGGCGGCGAGTCAGCGCGAATGGATCGAAGCGGAGTTGCCGGAATTGCGCGCGCAGTTGAGTTACGCGCAGTTTAAGGATGCGCTGAAAACGGAGAGATACGACGCCGCTGCAATGCATCTGGCCGAAGCGAACCGGTTTTATCGCCGCCCGAAACTGGCGCTGATTCAGGCGGCGCTGAAAATCGCGCCGCGCCTGGTGGCGAAGTTGGGGAACTGACGAACGAGGAGACTTGCCGAAATCGTGGGAAACTTTCTGGTGACGATTGCGCCTGAACAAGACTCGACAGATGCCGAACTATTTCAGCTTGGCTTGCGGCGCATGCGCCAGCTCAAGGGGCAGCCCCTTGATTCGATGGTGGAAACGAATTGGGCGCGCGCGGCAGTGTTTGCGCGCCAGAATGGTTCCGGCTCGCCGGTGGCCAACGACGAAGCGACTGGAAGCTGGCTGCTGACGGCCGGCACCTGGTTTCACTCTTCCGGACTGACTTCAGGCGATGACGCCAAACTGCTGGCACGGGCGATGGATGCAGGCGCAAACAAGCTGGCGGAAGAGTTGGAAGGATTCTTCGTCATCGTCTTCGGTGACGGCCGGACGCGCGAAGTATTCGTCATCTCAGACCTCATCGGCAGCCGTCATTGTTTTCTTCGCCGGATTGACGGCTGCATCGTTCTTTCCACGTCCTCTTTGCTGCTGGCTGGAATGGGGCCGGCAGGGCTGGACAAAACCGGCTGCGAAGAGTTTTTGCGCACCGGTTGCATTTACGAAGGCAGAACGCTGTTTGATGGTGTCCGCAAGTTGCCGCCGGCAACCCTGCTGCGACTATCTGGAAATGCTGTTGCCGAAGAAAAAAACTACTGGCGAGTTGCCGATCTCGATCCCCAAAAGTTTGACGGCAAACAGGCGGTCAAACAGTTGACACATCAACTGCTGACTGCCGCTGCCCGGATCGGCAAACTGTTTGCGCGTCCGGTCTGTGATTTGACGGGCGGTTACGATTCGCGCGCGGTGGTTGCCGCTTTTCTGAGCGCCGGAGCGCGTTTTGAAACCACTGTCGCTGGCGCGGCAGACAGCGCGGATGTTCTGATCGCGGAAGGCCTGTCGAATCTGACCGGCAAACTCCACTGGCATTTTGAAAGTGAGGCGGGCACGACTTTCGACCGGCTTCGGCAGGCATTGCGGCTGACGGACGGCGAATGTGATCTGGTGGATTACGCGCGCATTCAATCCCTGCACGAACAACTTTCGCAAAATTTTGATGCCAGCATCAACGGCTCTTTCGGCGAACTGGCGCGCGGATACTGGTGGGAATTGCTGTGGCCGCGCGTCGGCAAACGGGAAAAGCTCGATGCCAGGAAAATCGCTTTGCGGCGCTACGCAACTGAGCCGGAGAGTTCGCAGCTTTTCCCGCCGGAAACGAGTTTGAACTTGGTTGACCACCTGGGCGGAGTGATCGAACGCGCCAATGCGGAATTGAGCAGCGGGCTGAACACCTTGCAAATGGATAATGCTTATCTCCGCTTGCGAATGCAGCATTGGCAGGGGCGCATCGCCAGCAGCACGGATCAAATCTGGCCGTGCTTGTCGCCGTTTATGTTGCGGTCAGTGCTGGAAGTAATGCTTCAAACCGGCGCCCAATGGCGGCGAAACAGCTTGCTGATGCGAATGCTGCTGGCGGAATTGCAGCCGCAGCTTGCCGCTTATCCGCTGGAATACGGCCATCCTGCTTTGCCGCTGAACTGGAAAACCTGGCCGCGTTTTCTGCCTGCGGCGAAAGTCTACGCGCGGAAGGTTTGCCAACGAATCGGGCTGACGGATGAGTTGATCAAGACCGAGTCTCCGCGAATGAAGCTTTGGCGCGATGAGCGGGTGCGGGAACTGCTTCGACCGGAAACGATGCGGCTGGGAGAATTGATTGACCGTCGTTTGCTACAAAATTTTCTGGCAGCTTCTTGGCAGCCGCAATTTCTTTTTGAGCAGCAATGGCAGCGGCTGCTGAGTTTGGAAATAACCTTGAATTTTCTGCATTCGGAGTGGAAGTGAACATCACGAAAGAGACTGTATCCAATGTCGAACCTCCGCTCGAAAACACCATTGAGTGGAGCGACCGCCTGACCGGCCACGCGCGCGAGCTGTGGCGGCATCGCGAACTGCTCTGGCTGGTGACGCAGCGCGAAATCAAGGTTCGCTACAAACAGAGCGCGCTCGGCGTGGTCTGGGCGGTTTTGCAGCCGTTGTCGTTGATGCTGGTTTTTACGGTTTTCTTTTCGTGGTTTGCGCGGATCGCAAGCGACGGCATTCCGTATCCGCTGTTTTCGTACGCGGCCTTGCTGCCGTGGACGTTCTTTTCGACTTCGCTGACCTTTGCCATTCCCAGCCTGATCGCCAATTCGCACATCATCACGAAGATTTACTTTCCGCGCGAAATCATTCCGCTGGCGTCGGTGCTGGCGGCGTTTCTGGATTTCGTCATCGCCTCGGCGGTTTTTGTCCTGCTGCTGGCGTTTTATCGCGTGCCGCCGACCTGGAATCTGCTGTATGTCTTGCCGATTGTGGCGATTCAAATTGCGTTCACGGTCGGCGTCAGTTTGCTGCTGTCGGCATTTACGGTCTTGTATCGTGATGTTCGGCACACGCTGCCGCTGCTGATTCAAATCTGGATGTTCGTCACGCCGATTCTCTATCCGGCTTCGGTCGTGCCGGAGCGCTGGCGGGTTTGGTATTTTTCGCTGAATCCGATGGCGGCGATTATTGACGGTTACCGGCGGGCGGTTATTCAAGGTATCTCGCCCCAGATAAACTACCTGCTGTTGGCTGCTGGCGTGTCAGGCTTTCTGCTGTGGGCAGGTTACAAGTACTTTAAGAGTCTGGAGAAGGAGTTTGCGGATATTGTGTGAAATCAGGCAAGAGAAAATTATCCATTCGCCATTGAGCACTGCCCATTAATTTCCAGGAGAGAAAAACAGTTACTTCTGACAACTAATGGGTAATGCTCAATGGCGAATGGGTAATGTCATTTTGCTGACAGGCTGGATGGGTTAGCTCAACCCGCGAATCGAAACGAGCATGTTTTTCAGGTTGCGCGTGGCGTCAATGACGGCGGTCGGTTCGTAGCCGCAATGGACCATGCAATCCTGGCAGCGCGGATTGCTGCTCTTCTGGCCGTAGTTTTCCCAGTTGGTCGTTTCCATATACTCCTTGAAGGTTTCGGCGTAGCCTTCGTTGAGCAGGTAACAGGGTTTCTGCCAGCCGAAAATGTTGAAATTCGGATTGCCCCACGGCGTGCAGTCGTAATCCACCTCGCCCATCAAAAACTTCAGATAGAACGGCGAGTGATTGAACTCCCATTTCTGGCCGCGTTTGGTTTTGGCCGGCGCCAGGATTTCGCGGAAGAGCGCTTTGGTCTTTTCGCGTTTCAGGAAGTGTTCCTGATCCGGCGCCCAGGCGTAACTGTACCCCGGCGAAATCATCATTCCATCCACGCCAAGGCTGGCCAGAAAGTCGAACATCTCGTGCATTTCTTCGGCGGATTCGCCGTCAAAAACCGTCGTGTTGGTGGTCACGCGGAAGCCTGCCGCCTTGGCTTTTTTGATGGCGCTGACGGCAATGTCAAAAATGCCTTTACGATCCACCAGATGATCGTGGCGATCTTTCATTCCGTCCAGATGAACGCTGAACGTCAGGTAAGGCGATGGTGAGAACTTGTCCAGATGCTTTTCCATCAGAATCGCGTTCGAGCACAGGTAAACGAACTTTTTGCGCTCGATCATCCCGTTGACGATGGTGTCAATTTCGGGATGGAGCAGCGGTTCGCCGCCCGCGATGGTGACAATCGGTGCGCCGCATTCTTCGGCGGCGGCAAACGCCTGCTCCGGCGTCATATTTTTTTTCAGGATTTCGCCCGGATACTGAATCTTGCCGCAACCGACGCAGGCCAGATTGCAGCGAAACAGCGGCTCCAGCATTAGCACCAGCGGATACCGCCGATTGCCCTTGAACTTCTGTTTGAAGATATACGCGCCCACTTTGACGGCTTGGCGAACCGAGATAGCCATAACTGCCTTTGTCTTCTCCCACTTTTGAAATTGGAAACTAAATTGTTCGTAAAATCGAAGCGCATCCTAGCACAGCCTGAATCGGCACGGCGAGCGGTGGGATTACCTCTTCCCAATCTTCCCGGAAACATTACAATGTGCGCTCACAAAAACAAGCCATTTGTCGTTGGCGTTAGCAAACTATGAAACAGGTTCCGGCTCACCCCAAGATTTATCACATCACACATCTGCGCAACTTGGCGCAGATTGTGGTGACAGGCGGGTTATGGTCGGATGCAGGACGGATTGAGCAAGGATTGGATTGCAAAATCGTTGGGATGTCCGAAATCAAGCGGCGGCGACTGGAAGAACTTGAGGTCGGCTGCCACCCGGCGACAAAGGTTGGACAGTACGTCCCATTCTATTTCTGCCCTCGGTCAATCATGCTTTACATCCTGCATCAGGGGAATCATCCCGACCTCGATTACCGCGAAGGGCAACAACCCATCGTACATTTGCAGGCGGATTTGCGCGCGACTGTGAAATGGGCTGATCAGAATGATGTCCGTTGGGCATTCAGCACGACCAATGCAGGCACGAGATATGCCGGCTTTTACGCCTCGCTCGACCAGTTGCACGAAGTGAACTGGACGGCGGTGTCGGCCACGGACTTTAGAAGCGCGGAGATCAAGGATGGCAAACAAGCTGAATTCCTGATACACAATTGGTTCCCGTGGGAATTGATCGAGAAGATCGGCGTATTCAATCAGAATATCAACAATGAAGTTCTGAAAGTGCTGGCGGCGGTTGAACACGCGCCCATCGTCAGCGTGGAGCGCGGCTGGTATTATTGATCGCAGAGGACACGGCGATGATTCACTTTCAACAAGGCGATATTCTTCATGCGGACGCAGAGGCGCTGGTCAATACCGTCAATTGCGTCGGAATTATGGGGCGTGGCGTCGCGCTGCAATTCCGCAAGGAGTTTCCCGAAAACTACAAGGCATACAAAGCGGTCTGCGACCGGACAGAACTTCAGCCCGGCAAAATGTTGGTCTTCGACCTGAACCGATTACAGCATCCCCGGTTCATTATCAACTTTCCGACCAAGCGGCACTGGAAAAACAACAGCCGGATTGAAGACATTCAGGCTGGCTTGATAGCTCTTGTGGAGGAAGTGCGGCGGCTGAAGATTCAATCCATTGCTCTCCCGCCATTGGGGTGCGGGTTGGGTGGGTTGAACTGGAATGAAGTCAGACCACTGATTGAGCAGGCATTCCGCGATTTGCCAGAAGTGCAGGTGCTGGTATACGAACCTGCGGGCGCGCCGGCAGCCGCAGAGATGGTGAAAGAAAAGAAGGCTCCGAAGATGACGGTAGGACGCGCTGCCCTGTTGGGGCTGATGCGGCGTTATCTGGCGGCGGTGATGGACCCCTCCGTATCGTTACTGGAGATTCATAAGCTGATGTACTTCATGCAGGAAGCCGGGGAACCGCTGAAACTGAATTACAGCAAAGGCCCTTATGGCCCGTATGCCGAAAATTTGCGCCACGTCCTGGGCGCAATCGAAGGCCATTTCATCAGCGGGTATGGCGATGCCGAAGACAATCCGGGGAAACAGATCGAACTCAAGCTTGAAGCCGCGGAACAGGCGGAAGCCTTTTTGAAAGATTACCCCCAGACGCAGGCTCGATTTAACCAGGTGGCAACCCTGATTGACGGATTTGAAACGCCCTTCGGTCTGGAACTGCTGGCGACCGTCCATTGGATTAGCCGTCAGGAAAAAGCCGTGGATGTTTCCGATGCTGTGGCGAAAGTCTATCGCTGGAACGACCGGAAACGGATGTTCAAGGAGCAACAGATCCAGCTTGCCTGGGAACTGCTTCATCATCATGGATGGTTGTTGAACTGATTCAACGTCTGTCACGCCCGTCTAACAAGCGCTACCGCCCCAGGCCCGCCGCAACTATCTTCAGCATCTACCGAATAGGTCTAAGGAAGTTTCGCAATGACCCACAACAAGATAATTACTGAAAATCAGCTTGATCAATGGGTGCGTGGCAACGCCAGAAAAGCTCAAGGCGTAATAGTGGAGCTTCTCTCCCGACTGGTTGACGCGTCCTCCCCGAAACCCAAATACAAACGCTTTCCATTGGGTGATAGCGTAGGACAGCAGGGACCTGATGGTATTTTGGACGCGGTAAACGGCTTTGACCCTTTTGTACCAGAGGGAAGGTCGTTCTGGGAAATTGGCACTGGCAATGATGCAGGAAAAAAAGCAACAAACGATTACAGGGACCTCACAGCCTCGACAGATTCCGATGTTCGAAACGGAACAGTGTTCGTTTTCGTTACCCCGCTCTCGGGCACGCGCGGATGGAATCAGCCCTCTCAAGCCAAGTGGTTGAAGACCAGGCGCAATCGTAATGAATGGCTAGATGTTCAAGTTATTGACGGAACGAGACTGATTGATTGGTTACACCAATTTCGGGCTGTTGAGCTATGGCTCGCTGGCATGATGGGGCTGCCAGTTCAACAAATGCAGACCCCGGAGCAGTGTTGGGACGGCTTGAAAACCATCGGTGAACCGCCTCTTCTCCCTCCCACTGTCTTTCTTGCAAACCGTGACGAAGCGTGTAGAAAACTGGAAGAAGTTTTCTCTCACATAACGCTTCAGTTACAGATAGACACCCGTCACCCTGACCAAGTGGTAGATTTTGTTGCCGCCTATGTGGCAGCCCTGGATGAAGATGCTAGGAGTGATGTCATAGGTTGTTGCCTAATCATATCTGGTGTTGAGGCTTGGAATTCGGTAACAGCACTGCGTGAACCACATATTCTGATTGCCGACTTCGATCTCGACTATGCTGATTCAACGGGTACAAAACTGCTCGAAAAAGCCCGCAAAGCTGGGCATGCGGTTATCTTCGGCGGGATGCCTGGTGGAATACCGCACCCTAATCGGATCTCAATCCCAGACCCGAAGGAGTATCAGATCAAGGATGCGCTGAAGAAAGCAGGCTACACGGAGGAACGGGCACGTACTCTCGCGCAGAAGAGCGGCGGTAACTTGGGTTCGTTGCTTCGGTGTTTACAGCACCTTTCGTTGATGCCTGAATGGGCTCAAGGAACGGATGCAGCAGAACTTGCGATTGCACAGCTTTTGGGCTCGTGGAGAGAAGATTCTGAAGCCGATAAGGTAGTCGCGGAGAAATTGTCGGAAAAAGCCTATGGGGAGTGGATCGGGAAAATGCGTGAAGCTGCGCATCGTCCGGGCGCTCCGCTTATTCAGCGGGATAGCGCCTGGAGGGTCGTTGCCCGCTACGAGGCTTGGTATGCACTCGGACCAAAGCTATTCGACGACCAGCTTGATCGGCTGAAAAAAGTTGCCGTTAAGGTTTTGCGAGAGAGGGATCCGCAGTTTGAGTTGTCTCCTGATGAACGATACATCGCGAGCATTCACGGTAAGGTCTTGGCTCACTCGCATTTACTGCGAACTGGTTTAGCGGAAAGCCTGGCACTCCTTGGTAGTCATCCCAAAGCCTTGAGGTCTTGCTTGTTCGGCAAGGCAGAGGCAACTGCCGCGCTTACGGTGCGGGAAGTCCTGGCAGACGCAGACTGGGTTCTTTGGGCCAGCCTGAACGACCTCTTGCCGTTGCTGGCCGAAGCTGTTCCCAATGAGTTTCTTGATGCTGTCGAACGCGCACTGAGTAGCGACGCCTGCCCTTTTGATGCGGTCTTTGCCCAAGAGGCTAGAGGATTTATTGGCAGGAATTATCTGACCGGCTTGCTGTGGGCACTAGAAACACTGGCCTGGGATACTGAGAATCTCACTCGTGTGGTGGTTATTCTCGGCGAGTTGGCTGAAAGAGATCCGGGCGGAAATTGGGCCAATCGGCCAGCCAATTCTCTTACAACAATTTTGTTGCCTTGGTTTCCTCAGACTTGCGCGCCAGTAGTAAAAAGACGGGCTGCTGTTGCAACACTGCTCAATGAGCTTCCTGACGTTGCTTGGAAATTACTGTTGAGCCTTCTCCCAGATTCCCATCAGTCATCCTTGATGACACGCAAACCGACTTGGAGAGAGATTATTCCCGACGATTGGTCGGAAGGCGTAACGAATCGAGA
This sequence comes from Heliomicrobium sp., assembly GCA_021155085.1. GTDB lineage: Bacteria > Acidobacteriota > Blastocatellia > RBC074 > RBC074 > RBC074. Next base: position 74,418 of record JAJNQA010000057.1, read on the forward strand.
ATATTGGGAACAGATTGCAGCTTATGCAGAGTTGGTGATTGGTGCAGCAAAGCCGGACATCTCAAAACTTGCTGAGCTTGTTGATCGTCTAGATGACCTCCCTCCTCCTGCACATGATCAACTTCTCACTCACTTAGGTTCAGACACGGTTCTTTCAATGCCGCAAGCAAACCGACTCCGATTGTGGGTCAAGCTAATTGACTTGGTTTCAATGCATAGGAAATTTGCGCATGCCGATTGGGCTATGAAGCCAGAAGTGGTGGATAAAATCGCTGTTGTTGCTGAAAGTTTGACGCCTGATTCACCATTTTATCTTTACCAGCGGCTCTTTACTGAGCGCGATTATGACTTGTATGAGGAGAACGACAACTATGCGGAGCAACAGCAGAAGCTCGAGGAACGACGGCAAAAAGCCTTGCAGGAAGTATTCGCAGAAGGAGGAATGAAAGCACTTCTGGAATTTGCCAAAGCAGTAGAATCGCCTTGGCGTGTGGGTATTACCTTTGGTGTGATTGCAGCCGATGACAGTGAAGAAGAGATTCTTCCGGCCTTATTGGAATTGGAGACCACATCTCTTGCGCAGTTCGCGGGTGGTTTTGTTTGGGGCAAGTTCGGTGTGCAGGGGTGGAACTGGGTTAATCAGGCTAATACAGCGAACTGGTCATCGCCACAGATCGGACAATTCTTGGCTTATCTGCCCTTTACTACCAATACATGGGAGCGAGCAGCCCGTCTGCTGGGGGACGATCAATCCCAATATTGGTTAAAGGCCAATGCGAATCCCTATCAAGCCGAGAATGGTTTGGAGGTTGCGATAGATCGTCTGGTCGAATATGGCCGAGCTAATGCTGCCTTGGAATGCCTTGAAAGGATGCGGTACAACAAACGGGTTCTGGATAGCAAGCAAGCTGCCCGTGTGCTTCAGGCGGTGCTTCATTCGCCAGATAATGCCCGCTCGAAGGATGTGCATGCTATTTCCGAAGTCATAAAAGCACTGCAAGATAATCCGCACATGAATCCCGACGATCTTTTCCAAATAGAATGGGCATTTCTCCCCCTTCTCGGCAAATACCAGGGAGCGTCTCCCAAGCTGCTAGAGCAACGCTTGGCTGATGATCCCGTTTTCTTTTGTGAGGTAATTCGCTTGGTCTTTCGATCCAAAAAGAAAGATCACTCTATTGAAGAACCCACGGAGCAACAAACAAATATCGCTACGAACGCTTACCGCTTGCTCCACGGGTGGAGTACACCTCCCGGTAGCCAGAAAGATGGGACATTCAATGGCGATGCATTAACGGCTTGGGTGGAGAAGGTCAAAACCGCCTGTGCAGAATCTGGCCATCTTGAAACTGCACTCTCAATGATTGGTCAAGTCCTCATCTACACTCCGCCTGATCCTGACGGTCTGTGGTTACACCATTCAGCAGCAACTGCATTGAATACTAAAGACGCCAATGCTATGCGTGATGGGTTTGGAACTGGACTACTTAACTCTCGCGGCGTTCATTCTGTAGATCCATCGGGCCAAGCAGAGCGAGACTTGGCTAATAAGTATCGGGCACAAGCGGAAGCGGTCGAGGTTTCCGGCTACCATCGTCTTGCCAGTTCCCTTAAAGAGTTGGCAGCCTCGTATGACCACGAAGCTGAATGGCACGCTTCAAGAAAGCCATTTGACGATTATGGCGGTTGATACACGCTCGTGAATAAGGCACACATGTGCTGTGTCCGCAATCATTCCTACAACCAGCAATCATCTCAGAGTTTGAGTTTCTCCTTGAAAAAGACGAAAGGTGAAAGAGCGTGTCCGTAAGCCTCACTCTTTCACCTTTCTTATGTAACCGCTTTGTCTTGAAGCCAGCCGCTTTTACCGTGCGGCTTGCTGGCCGCCGGGCATCGGTTTGCGCGGGAACTTGTCTTCGCGCATCGCCGCGTTGTAAACGAAGGCAGCCATAATCGTCGCCGCCTGTTTCATGTCGTCGGCTTGGATGCGGTCGTAAACGTCCATGTTCGAGTGGTGTGTACGAGTGGAGTATTCAACCTCGTCCTGAATGAACTGGAAGCCAGGCAGGCCGACGCCATCGAATGCCTGGTGGTCGGTGCCGCCGGTGTTGTTGATGGTGATGGTCGAAGCGCCCAAATCCTTGAAGGGCGAGAGCCAGGCGCGGAAGATCGGGCGGGCGGCTTCGTTGCCTTGCAGATAGACGCCGCGAATCTTGCCGGTGCCGTTGTCCAGGTTGAAATAGACTGAAAACTTGTCGTAATCAGGCTTGATTGTCAGCGGGCCTTGGGGGCCGCCGAAACCTCCACCGCCGCCAGCGCCTCTTTGCTGGCCGCCAGCCGGGGCGGGACGCGAAGCGAAATGATTGGCAACATAACCGCGCGAACCCAGCAAGCCTTCTTCTTCGCCGCTCCACAGCGCGATGCGGATGGTGCGGCGCGGTTGGACGCCGAGGGCTTTCAGGATGCGAACGGCTTCCATGGCGACGGAAACGCCAGCGGCGTTGTCTGTCGCGCCGGTTCCGCCGTGCCACGAATCCATGTGGCCGCCGAGCATCACCAGTTCGTCTTTCTTGTCCGTGCCGGGAATTTCAGCCACGGTGTTGTAGGCGTTCAGGTCCTGATTGTGGAACTGGGCTTTGATGTCCACTTCCATTTTGACCTTGATGCCTTTGTCCAGGATGCGAATGATGCGGTTGTAATGTTCGACCGCAATTGTGATCGCGGGGAGTCCGATGGGCGCATCCGCGCTCTGCGAACCGCCGCCCTGAACGAAGACCGTGCCGCCGTCGCCAACGCGGCTGTAGTCCACAATCACCGCCGCGCCTTCGGATTTCAGGAACTCCGCGCGTTTGCCGGCAATTGCCCGCGCCTGCATCATCTGATTGATTTGATCGGGGTTGCCTTGTGGCGGGCCGCCGCGTTGGGGCTGACCGGTTGGCGGTTCGGCGTTGGCCAATCTCAATAACTCTTCATCCGTCGCGCGCGAACCGGGCGCTTTGAACCAGGCGTTGACGGTGCGCACCGGTTGGGACAGGACAATTGCGCCTTTCAGCTTGCCTTTGTATTTTTCAAAATCGGCTTCGGTCTGGATATTGGCGAAGATCACTTCGCCAACGACGGGGCCGTTGGTTCCGGGCGTCCAGGCTTTGGGGTAGCCGATGACGGGGAATGAGGTCGGCTCCGTGACGTGGATCGAAACCTTGTCGAACGACCAGCCGCGACCGAATGTGCCCCACGGCTCGACTTTCGCGTTGACCAGGCCGTATTTCGTCAGCCTTTCTTTGGTCCATTCGTTGGCGGCTTTCATGCCGGGCGAGCCGGTCAGCCGCTGGCCGACAACGTCGGTCAGCCAACTGAGCGTGTCCATGACCTGCGAACGCTCCAGGCCCTCTTCACGAATTTTCTTCATCATCTCCAGGTCAACTTTTTCGACCGGAGCGATTTGCGCGCCTACCGTGAGACACAGAATTAGAACGGCGGCAATCGGTGCGATTGTCCGTTTGAATTGACGGTTGAACATTAGGTTTTCCTCCGAAGGAATCGTCAACAGAGTTCAGGTCAGTCTCTGTTTGGTGACGTTGTATTGATTGTTTTTTGATGCTTGATGACGGTCAGGAATGCCAGTCTAATCGTCCGCCTTGTATTCCGGCAAGACTTGACCAAACAAGACGATGTTAGCTGCAAGTCTTTTTGACGAGAAATACCTGTGAGCGGTTACGTGAAACTCCGGCTGGTAAAAGAAAAGGCAGCGGGCTGCTCTTAATCTGCCCACTGCCTGGTGTTTCTTTTTGATTGTTGGTGATTACTTCTGCGCCACCAAATTGGTGGCCAGCGGCATGACCTGATCGGCTTTGATGACGGGGCGGCCATTTTTCATCTCGACGCGGCCAAACACCGAGACGCGAATGACAGGTTCGGCGATCAACTCCTGACGATGCGATTTTGACAGGTGCGTCAGCGAAACGGCGACGAGCGTTTTGCTGTGCGCGTCAAACACATTCACCGTGCGGGCGTCCGCGCCAACGGAAAAAATGTCCGCGGTGACTACTACGCGGCGGCCTTCAAATTCCGCCGGATTATTGGCGAAAGCTTTTAGATCAATCGGGGCATAGCCAGGTTCAACGGAAAGGCTTGGTGTAAACGCCAGAACGGCCAAACAACAACTTAAAACAAATGTGCGAACGAACAACATCTGGTCTCCTGAAATTAAAAAAGAAATTGAGTTATGAAACTTTGCCCGGGCAGTTCACGCGAACGGTTCCAGACAAAGGCGCGGAGTGTAGCCCAAGCGCCACGCGCTGACAAGAACGCCGCGAACCGCCAAGCTTGCGGTTGAATGCAGGCGATGTTAAAACTGCGTTACCCCATACTGATTTGAACTGTACCGATTACCACGGAGGAATCGCTTGAGACGTTTTTCAACCGTTGCCCTGACACTTGCGTTTGCAGCGATCTGCGCTTTTCCGCTGGTTTCTGATGCGCAGAAGAAACCTGTAAAAAGACGCCCGGCAGTCAAACCGACGCCGACGCCGACGCCGGACTTGAAAGTGGAAGCGGGACAAGTCGCCGAGCAGATCAAGAATGTATCCAAGTTTATTTACGTTTACGGCAAGATCGTGAATGGTCTGGAACTTTCCGAGGATCAGGCGCGACAGAAACAGGTTTCCCCTGCCGCCGCCGCCAAAATTCGCGAAAACAAAGACGCGTTGGTGACGAGTATTCGCAACTTGAGAGTTGGTGTGGAGAATTTGGCGCGCAATTTCCAGAATGATTCCCGCCTGCAAATACAGTATTTGAAAGTCGCATTCGCTGTTGACGCGGCAGGCGACGCGGAAAAGCTGGCGGCTGTGGGGCGTTATGATGAGGCGGGCAAGTCTTTAGTGACCTTGATTGAGCGCCTGACTGACGCGGCCATTGCGACGCGATGAGCTGACATTCGTGAACCGGGGGATTTTTCAAACGGTATTTCCGGATTTCCATTACTCCTCAGTCCTGATTCCGTTTTCAAACGTCAAGAACCCTTCGCGGGAAAGGTGGATGACAGGCTCCATGGTTGTGATTATGGACATCACCTACCTGCTCGCGTATGATTGCCCACGGTTTGTCCAAACTGATTTGAATAGATAATTTTACGGAGAATGCGGTAATGTCGAATTTTGGGAGCGGGCTGATTAAAAGCGCTGTGCCTCGCGCCGGAGTTGAGGGCGGGGAAGTGGTGATTGCCTGCGAAGCGTACGATACCTCGGATTATTCCTCTTGCCACGTTTGGTTTGGTGATCAGCGCGGAAAATTGATCAGCGCATCGCCGGATCGTGTGATCGTCGCCGTGCCGGATTGCGAAACCGGCGTTGCTGCGAATGAACTGAAATTGGAAGGTGCCAGCGGAACAACGGCGACGCCGTTTACGCTTGGCGTCAAATTGGCTGATAACCTGCATCCGGTGGCCAATCCGGCAGTGGATCGGGACGACGGCAGCATTTATGTCACTTTGTCAGGCACGCGTGGCCAGAAAGTGCCTGTTTCCATCTACAAAATCTCGCCTGATGATTCCGTCTCGCCTTTTGTGTCAGATATTGTCAATCCGACTGGGCTGGCCTTCAACCGGGAAGGTGTGCTGTATGTGACCAGCCGGTACGATGGGACGCTTTACCGCGTGTCGCCGTTTAATGAGGCCGAAACTGTTGCTTCGGATTTGGGCGTTGCAACTGGAGTCGCATTCGACCGGCGCGGAGATATTTATGTGGGCGACCGCAGCGGGACAATCTTTCGCGTGAACGAGATTGGCGAATCGCGTCCCTTCGCTTCGCTGGATCCAAGTGTGGCGGCATTTCACCTGGCTTTTGGGCCGGACGGTGATTTGTACGTGAGTGGACCAACGGTGTCTTCGTTTGAAAGCGTCATGCGTGTGAATGCGATGGGCGAGGTGACGAAGTTCTACACTGGCCTGGGTCGTCCGCAAGGATTGGCTTTTGATGCGGAAGGAAATTTATACGTCGCGGCTTCCTTGCGCGGACATCGCGGTATTGTCCGGATCACGCCTGATGGAAATAAAGCGGAGATTGTCCTTTCCGGTTCTTCGCTGGTCGGACTGGCCTTTGATGATGGGGGCAATATGATTGTCGCCAGCACCCAAAAAGTTTACCGTGTTCCGATGGGCATCAAAGGGTATTCAGTGTATTGACGCCTTAATTGGGGCGCTGAAGGGCGAAAAAATCTTCATCTGGGCAACCGGCCTGAGCATAAGATGCGCTCAGCCCGCGTGAGGCGAACAGGAAGCTGAAATGATGCAAGCTGGAATCTCGCAAGCAGGATTAAAACCCCTCTCGGCTACGTCTGAATCTGACAATCCCGGTCGAGCAACTTTAACCAAAGAGCAGGACCTGCGGCGTTTGCTGCGGGAGATGGAATCGGTCATCGTCGCCTATTCCGGCGGCGTTGACAGCGCCTATTTGGCTTACGTCGCGGCGAGCGAGCTTGCCGCGCAAGCGCTGGCCGTCACGGGGGAAAGCCCCAGCTACCCGGACTTTCAACGCCAGGATGCCCTGGCTGTTGTTGAGAAATTTGCCATACCGCACCAATTCATACTCACCGACGAGATTGACAATCCGAACTATCAGGCCAATCCGGCCAACCGCTGCTATTTCTGCAAACATGAACTGTTCACCAAGCTGGCGGCGCTTGCCGTGCAGCGAGGGTTTGCTTTTGTCTGCGACGGAAATAACGCCGACGATGTGGGGGATTATCGTCCCGGACGGCAGGCTGCCAGAGAATTGAAGGTGCGCAGCCCGCTGATTGAAGTGGGGCTGACCAAAGCAGAGATTCGCCAGTTGTCCGAGCTTGCGGGGTTGCCTGTGTGGGATCGCCCGGCATCGGCTTGTCTGTCTTCCCGAATTCCGTACGGGATGCCGGTGACGATTGAAAAACTGTCGGTGATTGAACGCGGCGAATCGAAACTGCGCGCGCTTGGCTTCGCGCAGATGCGCGTGCGCCATCACGGGGACGTGGCGCGGATCGAGATTGCACCGGAAGAGATGCCACGCGCATTGGATGTCGAGATGGCCCGGCGCATTGCCGCGGCATTCAAGCAACTGGGTTTCAAATTTGTGGCGCTTGACCTGGAAGGGTATCGTACGGGCGCACTGAATGAATCGTTGGAAACGAACTGAAGAGGAAGAACAGGGCGGGGATCCATCAGGTCACCCACCCCATTTCATCGTAGAGTCCATGACGCCGGCACAGTTTTCGAGCACCGAATCGGGCCGCCATAGCATAAAGAAAGATTCTGGAAGATTCTGGAAGATTCTGGGAGGTAAATGTGGCAGCACTTGTAGATGATGTCAGAACAATCAGGGAAGAGAATCCATTTGAATCCATGATGTCGCGGTTTGACCACGCGGCGCAGCTTCTGCAGCTCGACCTTGATCTGTATAAAGTCCTTCGCGTTCCAAATCGTGAAATTACAACCTATATCCCTGTTTTCATGGATGACGGTCATATTGAGGTTTTTACAGGCTATCGCGTACAGCACAACTTCGCGCGCGGGCCGGCCAAAGGCGGCATCCGCTATGCTCCGGATGTCACGCTGGACGAAGTTCGCGCTCTGGCGGCGTGGATGACCTGGAAATGCGCGGTCGTCAACATTCCTTTCGGTGGTGCAAAGGGGGGAATTATCTGCGACCCATCCCAAATGTCGCAGAGTGAACTGGAACGCATGACTCGCCGCTACACCGCTGAACTGATTGATTTCATTGGCCCGGAACGCGATGTCCCGGCTCCCGACATGAATACGAACGAACAGACGATGGCGTGGATCATGGACACGTATTCAATGCACGCGCGTCACACCGTGACAGCCGTCGTCACTGGCAAGCCGATTGATCTGGCTGGTTCGCGTGGCCGCCGCGAAGCCACCGGGCGTGGCCTGCTCATCGTCATTGATGAAGCGGTCAAGAAACTTGCCATGAAACCGGAAGAGACGCGTGTTGTCGTCCAGGGCTCTGGCAATGTCGGTGGGATTGCCGCCACATTGATGCATGAAAAGGGGTACAAGATCGTCGCCATCTCCGACATTCACGGCGGCATTCACAACCCGAAGGGGCTGGATATTTCGCGCGTGATGGCTCATCTGGCCAAGCATAGAACTTTGGAGAAATACCCGGAGGCTGACCCTGTCTCTAACCACGAACTGCTTGAACTTGATTGTGAAGTGTTATTGCCGGCGGCAACGGAAAATCAGATCACCAGCAACAATGCTTCCAGAATCAAGTGCAAGATTTTAGCTGAAGGCGCGAATGGCCCCACAACCGCGGCCGCCGATGACGTCCTGGAGCGGAACGGCGTTTTTGTGATTCCGGACATCCTGGCGAATGCGGGCGGCGTGACTTGCAGTTATTTTGAGTGGGTGCAGGACAGAATGGGGTATTTTTGGAAGGAAGATGTCGTGAATGAGCGGCTGCAGGATATTATGGTTGCAAGCTTTCACGATGTAAGTAAGTATGCTGAAACCCACGGTGTTAATAATCGCATTGCCGCTTACATGCTGGCGATTGACCGCGTGGCATACATCACCCGCGTGCGCGGAATTTATGCCTGAATTTGGCGGCTAACGGCACGACTAACTCCCCTTAAGTCTCTGCGAAGATAACAAGATTGCGATTGACACTTCGTACCCTATCGTATAGATTCAGGCGCGAAGTTCTATCCAGTCTTCATTACTCATAGTAGTTCAGCCCATCGCATTTGAAATGTTTGCGAGCGGGTTTTCCCCCGCAGTCTAATGAGGGCTGTGCTTTAAGTCGAACGGCATGAAGTACACGGTTCAACAAGAAACGCAAGAAGACACAATGTCACCCATTTCCAGGAGGAGAAATATGAGTTTTGCGAGAAGATTGCTCGGTCTGATGCTCGCACTCCTTTACATCGGAGTTTTGGCCCAGGCACAGACCCCACGCTCAACAGATGATCCTCGCAACCAAGCCCCAACAGTCAATGGTGGAACCGGGCTTTTTACGGTTTATGATGCGCAAACATTGCGCAAGGGCGAGTTCAACTTCGGCTTCTTCGCCAATCACTTCCATCGTGATCCAGGCGACGTTACTTTCCAGAAATATCCAGTGAATTTCCAGGTTGGTTTTAGTGATCACCTGGAAGTTTTCGTCAACTTTGAAGCTCAACAAGTCATTAACGTCGGTACTCCGGCGCTGCTCAGTGGCTTTTATCTCCCGGACGTCAGAACGCCAACGCTGCCTGTTGGTCGTACAGTGATTGTCCCGGGGCAGAATACTGCATCGTTTACGATTGGCGACCCTTGCGGAAACGGTGGTTTCCCCGGACCCTGCCGTGCGCCGAATGTCGGCGGGCTGGGCGGATTTGCCTCCGGTCCCTTTGTCGCTCGTCCGAGTGGTAATGACACAGCGGTTTATGTCGGATTGGGTGCACCGGTTGGCGGAATCCTGCCAGCTTTGCCACCCAATGCAAATCCGAACTATTTGCCGAGTGCGCCGTTCATCTCGCGTTTCTCAGACAACCATACTGCGGATGTCTGGGTTGGCGCCAAGATTCGCTTCACAGGACCGAAAAATCCTTTCGGTTTTGCGCTCATTCCGCTGTTCAAAATTCCCACCACGCGCCAGCTTTTCACCGGCCTTCAACGGGGCCGAGGTACAGGTGCCTATGATTACGGTGTGATTGCCGCCTTCGATGGGCGTTTGCACAAGTACATCAATCTCAGCACGAATATCGGCTTCATCAAAAAAGGCGATCCGCGTGCTGAAGATATGAATCTTGGTCCGCTGTGCGCCGGGTGCGGTGTGATTCAGGGATTTGGCCGCAGTGAACGCGCGCTGGATCTGCCGAATGAGTTGCGCTCAGGCATCGGTGTGGACTTTCCGCTGAGCCAGTATCTGCAGGCGATCTTCGAAATCAGTTCGACTCATTACATCGGTTCACGCACGCCATCGCTGCTGACCAACAGTCCCGTTGACCTGGTCGCCGGCGTTCGCGTTTTCCCAACTCGCTGGATCTCAATCAGTGCCGCGTATCAGCGTCACCTCAACTATTTCTCCGAACTCAATACTCGTCATAGTCCGAACGGCTTCATCGCCGGGCTGTCCATCGGCCACGTCAACAAACGCGAAGAGCCGCTGTTGCCGAATCAACCGCCGACGGTTGCATTGGCGCTTGGAAACGTGACGAAGGGATCGGACGATCTGCTTCGCGAATCGGCAAGCACAGTCTGCGCGGGCGACAAAGTTGACCTGCGTGCGACTGCTTCCGACCCGGATGGCGACGCGCTGGTTTACGCCTGGAGTTCAAGCGGTGGCCGTGTCACCGGAGACGGCGCGAACACAGTGTTTGATACGACTGGTCTCGCTCCCGGCGATTACACCATTACGGTTGAAGTCAACGATGGCTGCGGTTGTGTGGCATTTGATTCGAAGACGATTCGCGTCACCACCTGCCCGCCACTCACCGTTTGCTTTGGTCCGAACCTGGATGTGAGCGTCAGTTCTTCGTCGGTTGATGCCGGCGAACGGGTCAACTTCTCGACCGGTGGTGTGACGGGTGGCCGCAACTACGGCAATGTCCAATACCAGTGGTCAGCTTCTGCTGGCAACATCAGTGGCAGCGGATTGAGCGCGACGCTCGATACAACTGGTGTGACGCCGGGCACGAACATCGAAGTTACCGTCCGTGCGACTTCGGATGCGGGCAATTGCTCGGCCAGCGGCACGGGGCGTCTGAGCATCAAGACACCGCCCGCACCCATCACCCCGCCGCGTCCACAGGCCAGCGTGATTGACAATTGCGTTACGTTCAAGAGAAACCAGGCTCGCGTGGACAACGCTTGCAAGGATATTTTGAGCAGCAAGGTCATTCCGGCGTTGCAAGCTGATTCCGGCGCGAAGGTTGTGATTGACGGTTATCGTGGGGAGAAGGAGAAGCCGGAAGGCTTGAGCCTCCAACGCGCGAAGAACGTCCGCGACCGTCTGGCTGATGGCGGCCTCGGCACGAGCATTGACGTCAATCGCATTGTGGTGCGTGATGGCAGCGTCTCGACCGATGGCACGCAGGTCAAGATCTGGTTGGTGCCTAGCAATGGCATTGATCCGGAAGGCCCGGCTCCAGCTTCGGTTGGTGATGTGACTCCGGAGAGAAAAACTCCGGCTCGCCGCCGCCGCCGTTAATGTAAATCGCCCCAAGGCGCTTAAACCTGAGAGGCAGGTGGTCAATGATCACCTGCCTCTTTTTGCGTAAGCGAGTCGGTCATCGGTGGATGATTTTTTCTGATCAACGTTTATGTCTGAGGTCAACACAAACGAAATCGTCGAATCCCGGGCGGAGAAATTCATTTGCATCGCGGTCTTCATCATTGCCGTCGTCGTGGCCGCCTGGCTGCGGTTCGACCAAATCGGGATCAAGCCTTTTCATCACGATGAAGGCGTCAATTCCTACTTTCTGCTCAATCTCGCCCACACCGGAAATTACAAATACGATCCGACGAACTATCACGGTCCAACGCTTTATTACTTCGCGCTGATTGCCTTGCGAATCTTCGGGGAAAACGATTTAGCCCTCCGGCTGTCGCCAATCCTCTTCGGATTATTGACAGTCGCAATGGTTTGGCTGCTTCGCAGACAGTTGGGGAGATTTGGAACGCCGGTCGCTGCTTTTTTACTGGCGCTGTCGCCATGCCTGGTTTACTACTCGCGCGACTTTATTCATGAGATGTCGTTCGGCTGTTTTTCGCTGGGGGTCGTTGTTGGCATGTGGCGTTACGGCGAAAGTAAAAAGTTCGTCTGGCTGGCACTCGCTTCAGTTTCAGCAGGCTTGCTCTTTGCCACAAAGGAAACGGCGATTGTCACCGCGCTCGTTCTCACGATTGCCATCATTTGCGCAGCGGTTTGGGATCTTGCCAGGTTGCTGATTCGTGAACGCCGCTTCACGCCCGCCACATTGATCAGCGAATTGAGATGCGATCTGGTCGCCGTTCTGCCAACGCTCGATCATCTGTTTGCGGCAATTATCATCTTTATCTTCATCAACGTCTTTTTTTATTCGTCACTGTTCACGAATTCGCAAGGGGTGCGCGATGCGGTCAAGTCGGTTGTCATGTGGACGGGCCGCAGCGGGAATGAACACGTCAAAAGTTTCTGGTATTACTTCGGCATCCTGTTCAAGCTGGAGTTGCCGCTGCTGATCGGGTCGCTGCTGGCCGGATTGATTGTGGTGTGGCGCGGAACGCGCTTCTGGCTGTTTGTGGCGGCGTGGACGCTGGGAATCACGCTGGCGTATTCGATTATTGGATACAAAACTCCCTGGCTGATGATCAGTTTTGTCATTCCGATGGCATTGGTTTGCGGCTATGCGGCAGAGCAGATTTTCCAGTTGTTGCCGATGATTTCGCTGCGGCTGATGTGGACGGCAGTCATCATCACCGTGCTGATTTTTTGCGGGCGGTTGGCGTGGAAAGTGAATTTCCAGTTTTACGACGATAATGGCAACGAGGCCGGTTATTTCACCGAATTCGGCAAAATGCGGGAACTCAAACCATACGTTGATGGCCAGTACGGCTACGTTTACGCGCAGACCGACCGCAGGCTCCTGGGTTTGGTGGAGGAAATCAAACGCGAAGCCGCCAAAATGCCAACGGGCGAAGCCACAGGAATTTACGTGGCTTCGCCCGATTATTGGCCGCTACCCTGGTATCTGCGCGATTACAACCAGACAGCCTACACTGGCAGTTGGCCGGTGGCGCTGGGCGAAAAACCGAACATTTCACAGCCAATCGTGATTGCCAACGCCAGCCAGCAATCTTATCTGGAAGGGATTGCGGGGTGGCGAAGAGGAGTGCAGAGTTACGTGCTGCGGCCGGGCGTCGAATTGATGCTGTTCATTCGCGACGACAATCCGCAGCCGTAAAATTGGTCGGAACCTTGTCCGGCAAACTTCCCGTTTGCCGAGAATCTGCGGTCAAGAAAGCTTCTGACAAACTTCAGTTTGTCGGGAATCTTTTGACAGAGGACGTTGATATGAAGACTCGCTTGCTGATCGTTAACTGCTGTTTTTCGCTTCTCATTCCCATTGTTGCTCAGGCTCAGGGCAATACCGCCGTCTGTCACACGCCGACTGCAACAAAGGCCTCGACCAAACCTGCCACACTGATGGAAGGTTACGGCAAAGTTCACATGCCGGTGACGACCAAGTCCGCCGAAGCGCAAACGTTTTTCGATCAAGGCTTGGCATTGATGCATTCGTTCTGGTTTTACGAGGCGGACAAATCCTTCGAGCGCGCCGCCCAACTCGATCCGGATTGCGCGATGGCGCAGTGGGGAATCGCCATGTCGGCGGTGAATGAACCCCGCCGCGACGCAGCCATCAAGCGCGCAAAAGAACTGACCGAAAAAGTCAGCGCCCACGAACAACTCTATCTGGCCGCGGTCGAAGCCCGCTATCAGGGCGAAAAGGCCACCGTGCAGAACAACGGCTTTCTTGGCGCGAGCGATAAATATCAGGCCGCGATGCGAAAAGTGGTCGGACTTTATCCCGACGATCTGGAAGCCAAACTGTTTCTGGCGCTGGCGCTCATGTCCGGTTACGAACGCGACGGCACACCCAAACCCGGCACGGTCGAAGCCATCGCGCTGTTGCAAGTCGTGCTGTCGAAATCGCCGCAACATCTGGCCGCGCACCATTACATGATTCACGCCACCGAATCCGGTAAACGCCCGCAGGACGGTGTTCCCGCCGCGGACATTTACGGCACGCTGGCGCCCAAGGTGGGCCACGCAGTTCACATGCCCGGCCATACTTATGTTCACGTTGATCGCTGGGCCGATGCTGCCAGAGCGTTTGAAGCTTCCGCTGAAGTTGACCGCGCCTACATCCGCGACAACAAGGAAGAAACCGATCACGCCGCCGGTCCCTACGGCCACAATGTCCATTTCCTGGCGATGGTCTACGGCTATCAAGGCCGTTATCGCGACGCCGTGCGCGCCAGTCAGGAGTTGCTGGACGCGACCAGCAAACCCGGTGAAGACAAATCCCGCACCGCCTTTGAAGGCCGCATCTCGATGCTGCGCGCGATGGTCCGGTTTGAAAAGTTTGATGAGATTCTCAGCGGCAAACTGCCCGAAGCCGGCAATTACGAAAGCTTCAAAGCGTGGCGCTATTACGCGACAGCGCTTGCCAAACTTGCCAAAGGCGATGTCACCGCCACGCGTGCCGAACTCGATACGCTCGAACGCGAAATCGCCTGGCTGAAAGACAAGTTCGGCAAGGCGAAAGACATTCCGCAGTTGGGACGACAGCGTCAGCAACTGCGCGCGCTGGGTGTTGCGCCGTTTGAACTGCAAGCCCGCCTGCTCGCTCGCGAAGGCAAAGCCGACGAGGCCATCGCCAAGCTGAAAGAGGGAATTGAAGAAGAAATCAAACTCGGTTATTCCGAACCGCCGCTGTATCCGGTGCCGATGGAAGAAGTCGCCGGAAAGCTTTGCGTCGAGTTGAAGCGCTGGAAAGAGGCCGAAGAATTCTTCCGCGCCGCGCTCGAACGCGACCCGGGCAGCGGACGCGCTTATTTCGGTTTGATGCAGGCGCAGCAGGCGCTTGGCAAGGAAACCGGGGCGCGTGAATCGTACGCGAAATTCGTCAAAGCCTGGGCCAAGGCCGATGCCGATTTGCCGGAGATGAAGCGCGCCAAAGAGCTTGGACCACATCTCAGTGTGTCCACGACGAATCGGTAATGCGAAAGCAATCGAGAGTCAGAGCAAAAGTTCTGACTCTCTTACCATCCGGTGGCAAATAACCTCATTGCCGCATTCGTTCCGCAGCGTTGATATTGGTTGTAAGCCGTTGCCGCCCGCTTCCTGATCTGTTCGCCGGTTTCACTCAATATCCAGCCGTCAATCGCCGCCTTCAGTACATAACTTTCCGGAGCCATCAATCCCGTCGTCCACAACAACGGATTCGCGCCTGTCGCGCGCAGCGGATCAGCGAAATAGCGTTTGCTGATACAGGCCAGCATCACCGCGTCGCGCTTGTGGCCGTCAGTTTTTTGCGGAAAAGCATCCAGCGAAAAATCCATCAAACCATCGTGGCCGACATAGGCGATCAAATCCGCGCTGCTGCCAATGTGCAAATCCATTTCGCCATCCGCGGCTTTGACTTTAATGGTCTGCGTGCCTCGCCCGGCGGCGAAATCGAAAAAGTCCTTCGTGCAAAGCTTGATCTCCCGACCGCGATAAGCATCGGCGACGAGGAAAACGTTTTTGGTTTGATGCTTGAAAACCAATCGTTCCAGGATTTCGCCGGTCGAATTGGGTGGGGTTGGCGTGCTGGCGAGCAGCTTCCAACCGCTGGCTCGCTTGAAAAACGTCTTCACGCCGAAGGCCGCGCCCCAGTACAAATTATTCGCCGGATCGTCGCCGTTGCCGATTTTCGGCGGGACGGGCACGATGCCTTGAAACTGGTTGTCGCACAGCGCGACCAGCACATGGATTAATTTGCCGGAATTCTCTTTCGCGGGTTGATTGACGGAAGCTGATTCAGCGGTGCGGGGTTTCGATTCGGCGGAGAGGGATTGATTCGTCACGCGCTGGCAGGCGACCAGCGCCGTCATCAGAAGAATTACCGTGATGAAGCCTGCTTGTTTGCGCATAACTTTTCATTGCGGGCGGCGCAAGAGTTTGACGGCTGCGTCCCAGCGTCTGCGCCAGTAAGAGCGCCGCTGGCCCAAGATTCGACGAACCGTTTCGCGCAGTTTCTGGCTTTGCCGATGAATGGTTTGGTACAGGCGCATTGATTTGATCATCTGATAAATGCGCGCCTTGAACGCCATGAAGCGTTCGTGCAGCCAGACGAACCAGCCGATGCGCAGCAGCTTCGGTTCGGTCAATTGATAGATGCGCGCCACCATTGCGGTTCCGGCGACTTTGGCGCCGATGGCGGTTGCCACACCCAGCCAGGCCTGGCCGTGCGCGATGAACCACAACGCCGCGAGTTTGACGGGAATCAGCAGCAGCGAAGGCGCGGCGAAAACCGCCAGCGAACCATACGGCGGCAAGCCAACGATCAAGTTTTCAAGCTGCCGAAACACTGGCAGGCGGCCAATCGCCGCCGCCATTCGCCGCAGATCGTCCCACAGCCAGTCTTCCAGCAGGACGACAATTGCCGCGATGAAGACGAACGGCGCTGCCAGCAGCTTTTTCAACCGCAGCTTCATCGGAAGCTTCTCCTATGAGCGCTCTTTTTTTCGTGCTTGCGCCTGGACGGCGGTGATGGCGACGGCGTCCACGATGTCTTCGGCTTTGCAGCCGCGCGACAGGTCATTGGCCGGTTTATCCAGACCTTGCAGAATAGGACCGATGGCGGTTGCACCAGCCAGGCGCTCTGTCAATTTGTAGCCGATGTTCCCGGCGTTGATGTCCGGGAAGATCAGCACGTTGGCGCGGCCCGCAACGGTGGAGCCTTTGGCTTTCGATTCGCCAATGCTGGGAATCAGCGCGGCATCGAGTTGCAGTTCGCCGTCTACTTCCAGTTCCGGCGCGCGAGCGCGGACCGTTTTGGTCGCTTCAATGACTTTGTCGGCCATGGGGTGAGTGGCGCTGCCCTTGGTCGAAAACGAGAGCATGGCGACGCGCGGTTCGGCTTCGAGCAAAGCGCGGCAGGATTGCGCCGAAGTAATCGCGATTTCGGCCAGTTGCGGCGCGGTCGGATTGATGACCACAGCCGCATCGGCAAAGATTAATACCCCTTCAGCGCCAAATTCCCTGGTCGGCAAAACCATCACGAAAAAGGACGAAACCAGGCTGAAGCCTTCGCGCAAGCCAATTGTTACAAGCGCCGAGCGAACCGTGTGCGCGGTCGTATTGGTTGCGCCGGCGACGGAACCGTCCGCGCGGCCCGCGCGAACCATCATGTTGCCGAAATACAGCGGGTCTAGAATCTGTTTGCCCGCTTCGTCCAGCGTGGTGCCTTTGGCGCGGCGCAGTTCGTAAAGCTCTTGCGTATAGCGCTTCAAGTCTGGCGAGTTGCGATGATCAAGCAGAATGACATTGGTCAGACTGACGCCGAGCGCAGAGGCGCGGCTGCGTATCTGCGCTTCATCACCGAGCACGGTGACGCGCGCAATACGTTCTTCCGCAATTTTACCGGCGGCGGCGAGCGTCCGTTCGTCGCTGCCTTCGGGCAGGACGATGTGTTGTAATTGAGTGGCTGCGCGAACTCTGAGTTTATGTAGGATGTCCATGAGATCAGGCGGTTAATTGTTGATGGTGGGCGCGGCTGCGGATTGCCGTTTGTTGCGAATGTAGCGCCAGGCATAGATTGCAACCAGCACAATGACCAGAACCGTGACGACCGTACTGTAAATGCTCAGGTAATGGCCCACTTGCTGCCAGTTCTTGCCGAAGGCCATTCCCAGATAAAGCAGAATTGCATTCCACGCCGCCGCTCCCACCGCGCACAGCGCCGTGGTCACGGGCAGATTCATTCTGGACATCCCGGCGACAAAGGAAACAATGGCGCGGGTACCCGCCAGAAACCGGTTGGCGATGATGACGCCGTAACGGTACCGCAGAAACAGCCGCTCCACCTGGTTGATTGCGCCAAGCGGCAGGTAGCGGCTGAACCGGCCTTCGACCACGTGTCCTTCAAAGTATCGCCCCAGCCCGTAGGCCGACATAAAGCCCAGCGTACTGCCCAGTGTGGAGATGATCAAGGCAGGGGCAAATCCAATGGTTCCAATACCGATCAACGTGCCGGCGAAAACCAGCAGCACGTCACTCGGCGAAGGCGGAAAGATATTTTCGATGTAAGCAATAAAAAACATCAACGCCAGCACGCCCACGGGCGACAAGTCCTGAAGCCAGTTGATGCCTTGTTCGATTAAACCCATAAACCTCATCAGCAGCCGGCCAATGGCTTTCTGCTCTCTTTCAAATGTTCGATCAGATCGGTGACGAGTTCATCAATGCCCAGGGCAGAGAAGTCAGTCTCGGAATTTTCCCAGAATTCAAGCAGGTTGCAGGCACCGCCTTTTTCATATTCGCGGGCTTGCAGCAGCAAATCCAGCTTGTCGGCAGCCTTGACGATTCGCGCTTCCAAGCTCGAGCGTTCTTCGTATTCGCGCCAGAGCAGCAAATACTCTTCGCCAATCCGGCCTAGCCCGTCGAGCATTTCATTCGCAATGCGATGGTCGGCTTCCTGTAGCGTGGTTTTGTCAAAATAGCGTTTGATCGTCGCGGGCAAATCGCCGGTGCGCGCCTCGGTCAGATCGTGGAGCAGCGCCATGCGCACCACTTTTTCAACGTTAAGCTCCAGTCCGCGCCCGACTGCCAGATCGGCCAGCAGCATGGCAATCCAGGCGACGCCGAACGAATGATCGGCAACCGATTCCACGTCGCGCACGCCTCGCAACAGCCAACCCGTTCGCGGCACGGCTTTCAAACGCGCCAGTTCGCCAAGGAAATTGATGATCTTCGATGCTTCCGCAGCCACGCCGTTCAAGCTAGCGGTTTTGACGCTGAGCGTCAACCGTGTGTTATATTCTCCGCCTTCAATCGCAGATTCAGTGCCGCGAGCGGTAGCGAGCGGGTTTTGCCAGTTCAAGTTATGTTTTACCCGGATTCATTCCAGATTGCAGGCCGTCGAATCTCGCCGCCGCTGGTGCTCTCGCCAATGGCGGGTGTCACCGATTCGCCATTCCGGCGGCTGGTCAAAAGACGGGGCGGCGCGGGGTTGTTTGTGACCGAGTTCATCAGCGTCGAAGGGCTGACCCGCGGCAATCTGCGGACGCACGATCTAATGCGCTACAAGCCGGAGGAAGAACGCCCGCTGGCCATCCAGATTTTCGGCTACGACATTGAGCGCATGCGCTGGGCGGCGGAAATCGCCGAAGAAGCCGGCGCCGATTTCGTGGACATCAACTGCGGCTGTCCGGCCAAAAAAGTGGTCAACGGCGGCGGCGGCTCGAATCTGCTGCGCGACCTGCCGCACCTGGAAAAGATTTTGAAAGAAGTGAAACGCGCCATTTCGATCCCGATGACCGTCAAGATTCGCGCCGGATGGGACGATAAAAGCATCAACTGCGTTGAAGTCGCCAAACTAATCGAAGATTGCGGTGGTTCGATGGTTACGCTGCACGGACGCACGCGCGTGCAGGCTTACAAAGGTCTGGCCAATTGGGATTTGGTGCGGGAGATCAAAAAGAACGTTTCGATTCCAGTTTCGGGCAGCGGCGACGTTCTGGTTCCCGGACACGCAATGCGGCGGTTTGACGAAACTGGCTGCGACGCAGTTCACATCGGGCGTGGAGCCATCGCCAATCCATACATCTTTCGTCAAACCTGGGAAGCGATGAACGGCATCGAACCGTATCGCCCGACCCCGCGCGAATTACACGAAACTCTGCTGGAATTTCGCGACCTGTTGCGGGAGCACATGCCCGAAAAAGGCGTCATCGGAAGAATGAAGATGATGTCGGCGCAACTGCTGCGAGGGGTGCCGAACGGAACGCCCATCCGTCAGTTGGTGCTGCGTTCGCAAACGGTCGAAGAGATGGAACCGTACTTTGGCGAATACTTCGAACTCGCCGAGATTTATGGCATTGACGCGGAACTTCAATCCGCACCGAATGAACAAGCCGAACTGGCTGAATGCGGGGTGTAGGCAACAACCGGAATCGGAAAATTTGGGCAAGCGGTTGACAGAAAATGGCTTGGTCAGTACTATGCGCCTTCGATTTTTTAAGGCCAGGTAGCTCAGTTGGTAGAGCAGCGGACTGAAAATCCGCGTGTCGGGGGTTCAAGTCCCTCCCTGGCCACCATTTATTTCAATAAGTTACGGGCAATCGGTTGATTGCCCGTTTGCTTTTAGTGTGCCTACAGTGTGCCAACACTGGAAAAGAGCATATTTTCGAGCTTCTCAGCCGCCGCTTTTTGCATATCCGGCAGAACGTGAGAGTAGACATCAAGCGTCAAGGTGATTCCCGCGTGTCCAAGCCTTTCAGAAACTACTTTGGGATTCTCTCCGGCTTGCAGGAGAAGTGTCGCGCACGTATGCCGTAGATCATAGAGCCTGATGCTATTCGGCAATCCTGCTTTTTTCAAAGCCTGTTTGAAATGTCGCTGGCTCAGATTCTGAAGATTAATCGGCGTACCAAGTTCGGTCGTAAAAACCAAATCGTTATTTTGATATTCCGCTTCAATCTTCAATTGCCATTCAGCTTGCCGCCTTTTATGTTCGGCAAGTTGTCTAACCGTTGAAGTCGGTAAGGGAATAGTTCGACGTGAACGAGAAGTTTTTGGCTCGCTGAAGTACCATCCGCCCCCTTTGCGCCAGATCAAGGCGCGTTGCACGGTCGCCGTTCCTTTTGCCAGATCAACATCTTTCCACTGTAAAGCCAGATACTCTTCTGGACGCATCCCCGTCACTGTAGCAAAGGCGAAAATGACGGCGTGTCTGTCACCATCCAGCGCGCTAAACAACTTGCCCACTTCGTTGGCTGTTAGGCTTTGCATTTCCCGCCTGACCATCTTGGGCAACTCCGCAAGTTCAGCAGGATTGCGCGACAGCATCCCCCACTTGACGGACTGTTTGAGCGCGCTCGAAAGAATGGCGTGTGTATAGCGCACGATGCGCGGAGAAAGCCCGCGCTCTTGCATCTCGCCATAAAGTTTCTGAATGTCGAGCGCCTTCAAGCCGTCCAATCTCTTTCCGCCCAGGCTCTCCCTGACATAACGACGCATCATGTCCGTATAGTCATTAAACGTCCGCTCGCTCACTCTTGGCTTGGCGGCAGCTTCAAGCCATTTGTCGAGATATTCATTGATGGTCATTCGTGATGGCTCAGCAAAGATGCCCATGTGAACTTCCCGCAGCACGCCCGTCTTATAGCGTTCGGCGTCTTTCTTCGTGCCGTGAATTGTAGCGTTGTGATATTTGCGCTTGCCCGTCAAATCATCCCGACCAAGAAAGATTCGCACCAGCCACTTGCTCTCACCGCGCTTGATAATCTGCCCTGCTCTACGCGACAGATTCGATTTCCTGCCCGTCCCCGCTGTTGTGACGTGGTTTCTGTTTAGTTCGCTTTGCTGCTTTTCTTCGCTGCTTTGTCGGCTGCTTTCCCGCGCTTCCTGCCCGCCTTCGGTCGCTCCATCTTCAGCGATGATTCCGGTATCTGCCAATAAGTCCCGATTGGCGTCTCTTCCAGAGTCGCCCCCGGCACAAGCTTTAACTTCAGCCAGCGTATGACGGTCGTGTAATCCACTTCCATCTGCTTGGCGAATTGAACTGCTGTCATCTTCTTTTCTCCCTTCATATTGCATATTGAAATACCTCTGTTGTGAATTTTCAAGACCCCATAGGTCTGTTAAAGGAATATTTACCATAGGCTATTGTATATTACAATAGCCTATGGTAAATATTCGCACGTGCTAGGAATGGTCTTGCGATGAAAGCGGGATCATTAAACGAGAAGGGCTGGCCAAGTGCGCTAACACTCAACCAGCCCTTTTGAAACCGTCAACCACTCTGGGAGCGGTCAACAGGTAACGGATAAAGCCAGTTTACCACTCCCGAAAACAATCAACACGCGGAACGGGCAGGCTTCATCCCCTGCCCGGATCGCCTTTTCATCGGGAGAAAATTAGATGAAAGATTTCGACAAATACCAACAGCGCGCCAAGCGCATTTCCGACGCCGTCGAGAAGTCCGGCAACGGGCTGGGAATGGTCATCAGTTGGCTGATGATTTCCGTTGGCGTGATCGTCACCGCCATTCAGACGCACGGCCTGGCATACGGCGGAATGAAAGGCAGCAAGCTGTATGCTGACTGGCTCGACGTGGCAAGCTGGTTGCCGGTCGTCCTGCTTGAAGGCACAGCCATTGGCCTGACGCTTGGCCGTCTCTATTTCTTCAAGGGCAGCGAGCAACGACGGCTTGGCTTCGTCGCCTCGTTCGCCGTCTGGGGCGTCCTGGCCGTCAACACTCTGGCGCAATTCGCCATCGGGTACAGTGACGGCGGATGGTTCGGCGCAAGCGAACTGCCCGCGCCCCTGCTCTTCTACGTGCGGTATGTCCTGCCGCTTTCCATCGTCGCCGTTCCGTACCTGTGGAAATGGCTGCTCGACTTACACCCGGACAGTCAGGAACGGATTGCCACGCTTGAAGCCGAATCCGAATACAACGCGCAATGGCGGAACATCCAGCGCGAGCAGCGGGAGCAGATCATCGGCGCATACCGCGAAGGCATTGACGCGCCGGAAGTGAAAGCAGCAGTCAAACGAATGGCGGCGAAGGCGGCGATTGATCGCGCGGCGCAGATCGTCGGCCAGATTGACAGCCACGACGTTGACGAAGCGCGGCGGAAGATCGCCGAAGACGAAGCCTTGCTTGCCCGGCAACAACAGAAGCCGCCCGTAACCTGGCCTGGCAAAGATGCCACGGGGCAAGAAAGGGGAAACTGACAGGCGCTGATGATGCCGCTGCCCCGACCGAGACGGACGCCCCACCGTCGCCGGTCACATCATCGGCGCGAGTCACGACGCCAACACCGAAAGCCGAAAGCCGGGCTAGCCCGAAACCGGCGAAAATTGACGGCAAAAACGCGCAAAGTCGGGCTAGCCCGAAAAACACCGGAAAGCCAACGAATGCAGCAACAAAGCCTCACAAACTGGAAATCAGGGAATCGCGCCGGAACGGGCAGGAATCCTGGACGGTCAAAGCCGGTTCAAGAATGTCTTTTCGTGTGCGGTTGGCCGATGCCGGTTTCCGCGTCAATCTCCGGTTCTATGATGAGCAGGGAAGCGAGCGCGAGCCGTATTGCTGCTATTTATCGGCGAAGGAATGGCGCGCGGCAAAGCGTCAGACGCTCGCAAACTTCGCCGCGCTTGTCGTCAGCAAGGTCGAAGCGAGAAAAGCCACGGAAGGCAACGACGCGGCCAAGCTCGATGCGCTGATTGATCGCATTCAGCCGTTGACGTAGGGAAGGGAAACCAGCCCAAAACTTGAAA
Organism: Heliomicrobium sp.; assembly: GCA_021155085.1. Lineage (GTDB taxonomy): Bacteria > Acidobacteriota > Blastocatellia > RBC074 > RBC074 > RBC074. The sequence continues at coordinate 97,427 of JAJNQA010000057.1, forward strand.
GCCGCCCGGCATAAGCTTGGCGGCTTTTGGCTAATCCTGAGATGTAGGGCGATTTTGAGTTGGCTCATTGGCCAATGACCTTTCAAAAGGCTGTAATTACTTGTCCTCACATTGGCGGAGTTCTTTCTCAAGTTTTCTCACCCGCTCTCTCTCCGCGCTCAGCATTGCGGATAAGGAGTCAGCAGGATTTACCGGCGAAGGCGAATCTAAAGAGGTTGAGTCATAAACCTCATGTACCTTGATTGCTGTTTTTCCTCGCACATACCAAAGCTGTTTCGTATCAACGGAAGGGTCTTGTGGATAAGAGATAAAATAAGCGCCGCCGTCTACTAAGGGATAAACGCTTTCAACAGTTGAGGTTTCAAGACGGATTGGCGCTGGTTTGGACGGTGCTTCAGATTGTCCACAGGCTGCAAGCAGTGACGTGGCTATAGTGAAGGCCAATCTAATTGACCACTTCATAGGCTAGACCTTTCTTTGAGGCACGATGAGTTTTCTGTCTGGACACGGGGGAAATCCTTGAATGGCTCGTAGAGTTTAGCCTCGGCTTTCTGATACGTGCAAGAAATAATTTGGGCAATCAATTTTCAAATAGGTAAATTAACATCAAAAATTCAATCCAAGACAGTGGGGCAATGGAGTAATGCAGTTTTTCTTTTGACACTTTTTCGGCATCGGCGTATCTTGCGCCGGTCGGCCACCCTAAAAAATCGGCAACAAAAGCCCCGCTCGAATTTACCCCGGCTAGGTGGCATCGAGCGGGGTTTTACTTTTCACCAGAATCGCCCCCGGAACGCTAACCGCAATCAATTGAAACTCTCCCTCGATGAAACACTATCTGACGATTTCAACCGCTGCACGGATCGCCGCCGCTGTCCTTCTGTTTTATGCGCTACAACGTCACCCGTATAGCTACTACACCATACTACGTTGGGTTACGTGTGGCGTGGCTGCTTACACGGCCTATCTCGCATTTCAGCGTCAATCTGTGGGCTGGTGCTGGCTACTGGGCATCGTCGCCGTATTCTTCAACCCCTTTGTTCCAGTATCGCTTGATCGAAAAACTTGGGCGATGATTGACGTTGCAATAGGCATACTGTTTTTGATTTCTATTGCTTTCGTGCAGGAATCCAAAAAAACCAAAGCCAATAATGCTGGCATCTGACCGTTCCTGATTCGATCAATTTTCTTGAGTTTCATTCCGTTTTGAAGTCTACTTCCGGTGCTCGAACGAGTGCCCCCGTGACCGGATTGGAGTCTCAGGCGATTCGGTCGAATTATTTAGTCAAAGTCAGCGTTTCGATGCCCCAGAAAGACAATTGAGGATTTCTGTGTCCTACAGCCCTCTCTCAAAATCAAAGCCTTCTCCTGAAGAGCGAGAACTGAAGAAGAAGCTGATCGAGTTGGCAGACCTTGAATTGGAACTCGCCGACCGTGAGCTTGAGTTGGCGACCTTTCAAGCGGAATTGCGTCAATTTGAAGATCGCTATCTTCGGATCGTCGGTTGGCGATATGCCAAGCTTGATGAAATCAGAGCGCAAATTGCTGAAGCCGAAGCGCGGTTGAAGCCGGACGACGCCAACGCCGAAAGGGAAGCCACCCAATCCCGCAAACGAGCGGAAGAATCGGCGCGCGAGGCTGAATCTCTCGAAGAAGTACCGGCAAAAGCCAAGTTCAAACCATCCGACGAACTCAAAAAACTCTATCGCGAAATCGCTCGCCAGGTTCACCCGGACTTGGCCAGTAATGACGCCGACTGTGAGCGACGGAATCGCCTCATGGCGGAAGTCAACCGCGCCTATGAAAAAGGCGACGCGGCCCGGCTTGAAGAATTGCAGCAGGAATGGAAACGCAACCCGGAAGCAGTGAAAGACGAAGGCATCGGCGCGGAACTGGTAAGAGTCATTCGCAAAATTGCGAAGGTTGAAGACCGCTTTGCCGCCATTGATGAAGAAATGGAAGCGCTTTCGGAGTCAGACCTTCAGCAACTCCGCAACCGCGTGGAGGAAGCCGAAGACGAAGGGAAAGACTTGTTGCAAGAGATGGCCGACGATTTGGATCGTGAAATCACCAAGGCGAAAGCCGAAGGCTATGAGGTGATGCGAAGGCTTGTCAGAAAGCTTGATGATGATTGGCTATTTAGCGGGTTTAACATTGTATGAGAGAAGAGCGAGAAACAAACAAAAGCAGTTTGGTCAAAGTGGAAGGGCAGGGTTTAACGACTCGCGCAAGTAGTTTGGCGCGTCGTGGGCTTGAGCAGCTTCAAAGGAAAGACAAGCGTATATTGCGTTTTCCGGCTGATGTATCTCTTGGATTACTGAGAACGACTATCTCGCGCCTACTTGACCATAACGGCGACTTTCTTAATGACGATAGCAACATTCTATGTGAAGCAAGAGGTAACATAGAAGTTTTTCCCGATCAGATTCTAGTTCTTGAAGTGTCGGAGGAAGGGGTTGCACATTTGTCCGCTCTCCAAAATCTGAGGTCAGATGACTTGTACGGAGTTGATTTTCACTATTTAAGGACTCAGGAAATGGATATTACGAGCTTATCGAGCCTTACAGGGCTACAAATGCTCGATCTTACATATACTAACGTCAGAGATTACAATCTAAAAAAATTATCGTCCTTACACAAGCTTAAAGGGCTATTTCTTGGCAAGACACAAATCACCAATAAGATTCTTGAGGAGATTGGTAAGTTAAAGAACTTGGAACACCTATGTCTTTACGACACTCAAATAAATGGCGATGGGCTACGGCATATTTCTCATCTGGGCAATCTGCAAATTCTAGCAATCGGTAACACGCAGGTTGGCGACGGTGACTTACACCCCATCTCAAATTTAACCAATCTTAAAAGGCTTAGACTTACCGGGACGCAGACCAATGATGAGGGCCTACGTCATATTTCCAATTTGCACTTATTGGAATGGCTAAGTCTGAATGAAACGCAAATAAGTGACGATGGAATGCATCATCTTTCTCACCTCAAAGCTTTAGAAGAGCTGGATTTCTCTGACACTCAAATAAGTGATAGAGGACTTTCCCATATCTCTAATCTGTCTGGACTGAAAGGCTTATATCTTGCCAACACTCAGGTAAGTAATGAGGGATTACGTTACATCTCTAAACTACAAAATCTCACGTCGCTTGATCTTAGCAACACTCAAATAAGCGGTAAGGGCTTGCATTATCTTTCAGGCTTGGCAAAGTTAGAGTTCCTGACACTAGATAATGTTTATCACATTGATAATGCATTAAAGATTGTTGCTGGCCTATCCAACCTAAAACATCTTTCTCTATCCGGTGCTTGGATAACTGATCCGGCGGCATTATGGAACCTTGTACAACTCAAACAGCTTGATTATCTAAATATTTCCGAAACTTTCATTTCTGAATTAGGCAGGCAAGAGCTAAAAAGATCATTGCCTAATTGCAGTATTATTTAATCCGTCCCAGCTAAGTATTATTGAGGTGCTCAATGGAAATTCGATCATTCGATGAATTGTTAATCATCCTTCTGGGCATATCGGTTGTCGTCATCATCCTTCTGATGTGGCAAGTCCCCCGACTGGCAGAGCAGAAATATAAGGCTTGGCGCGAAAGAGATTTGGAGATCGCGAAGCGAGAACTTGCCGAGATTGCGCGCCGGGAAGCCAGCGCAGAATTGCAGCAATGGCGGGAAGGAGATTTGCAACTCGCCAGGCGGGAGCAATCGGAAATCGCCCGCCGAGAAGCCAGCACGGAATTACAACAATGGAGAATCGAAACCGAGGTTGCCATCCGGCAAGATGCCATCGGCAGAAGCCAGGCTGTGATCATTGGCAAGGTCACAGAGCATCTTGCGCCTTACATGCCGGTATTTCCCTACAATCCCAAAGACGCGCGCTTTGTCGGTAGCCCGATTGATTTCATCGTGTTTGACGGTGCTGATGATGACTGCATTCGTGAGATCGTCTTTTTGGAAGTGAAGTCCGGCAATTCATCACTCAACCCGCGCCAGCGAAAAATCAGGGATGCGGTGTTGGCTGGTCGCGTCGTTTGGCGTGAGTTGAGAATCAATTGAGCGAGTAGCAATTCTTTGATTGCTATACCTCATAGTAGGGTGTGATATGACCAAATCAATGGAAGTGTTATTTAGGGAGCAGTTGACATCGGCCAGGACAGAGGAAGAGCAAAGAATTGTCTTCGAGATAATTGACTGGGCAAACAAAAGAGGCTTAGGCGATTATCCTTCCACAGAAGGAGAATATTATTCTTATCTCGTCAAGACAAAGCGTCCTATTTTCCGAATTTGGGCAAAGAACGGTGATGGCGCAGGGGATATTGAAATCTACTTTATCAACCATAACGGATCATTTCTTTTTGAAGAGGAATCTTCTAGGCAGCAATTCCTCGACATGTTGTTATGCATCCCGACGATTGAAACTTTCGGAAAGCCGCTCACTATTTGTAACCGTAGGAATATAAAATTCACATCATTCAGTGATAAGCAGTGTCTAGGGATGTTCCTGAATATTATCCAATGGGCCGTCAGTCACTTAAATAAATCTTTGATTCAAGATAACGAATAATCCATCCCGGTCAGGATTCTACTTTAACCGCATTCACCTGCTGCCCCCCGTCCGCCGCGATGTTTACTTGCTGAGGATTGTTGATCGTCACCGGCATTGAATACCGCCGCAGATCGCGCAATTGCCGGAGCGTCCGCAGGAAAAGCCGATTGTAACTGTCAGCCATTCGGATAGCGTGCTCTATCGCTTCCGCTTCGCCCATTCGCGGCGGCATCCAGTGTCCCCGTGTATACTCCGCTGTGCGCCTTTCTTCGTCCAGCTTCCGCCTGTCGGTTTCAATTGTCTCGCGTTGGTTCGCAATCTCTGACCAATGCAGATACTTGCAATGCGATATTGCCATCGAATCAAGCATCGCCATTTCTATCCCGTCCTTCGGTTTCCATCCCTCGACAAAGCTTTCGCGAATGGCCAGAAATTGCGCGCGTTTCCAGGGAGAATGCTGCCACTCTGCCGTCTCAAACACAGCCGCCGCCCGGTGACCTTCTTCAAATTCTTTCCGGGCTTCATCCTTAATCAATTGCCAGACTGTCCCCACAAAGCCCGGAAGCTCGTTATAAATTCGTTCCAACTCAGACCAGCAGAGATTGTCTACTGAATCCGACAGCACGCGCCGCATGTGCTTTTCCAGGTCTTCGCTGCCGTCTATCCTGTCCACCAGCTTGACCGCTTCTTCGGACGTATGCCCGCCCCCCGGCTGGCTCTTATAAAACTGGATCATCCGATGCCGCGCCTGCATCATCTCGCGCAGAACTGCACCCTGATTCAGCCCAAGCAAGCCTGATGCGATGGAATTGACATAGACCGGATGATCGCCAATCAAATCCACCACTTTGTCACGAAGTGACGGCTTGCCGGACGATTGCGGCACTACCTGCCCGGACTGTGCGGCCATCTCTTGCGAGCCATCTTTAACGGTGGTTTCCTCAATTGCCTTCTTAGGCTTCTTCTTCGTTGCATTCATTCTGATTTACTCCCCTTGCATCTGCGCGATTAACGCCCGCATGTCGGCGAAACTGTCGAGCAGTGCGCGTAGATTCAGCCGATCAATCATTCGTTGTGCCCGCCGCCGCTTTGCCTCGCGCCGGTATTCGTCGCACGCTTGCCGTATAAGCTCCACTTCGGCGCGCCTCACGTACAGCTTGCGCTGTCGTCCCTTTCGCCAGACGAAGCGGTAGAAGTACGGCCCGTGAAGCTCGCCACGTGCGCATTTGCACGAGGGTTTCCCGCAGCGGATCATCTGCACGCAGAGCGCGCCGGGCAGCTTCTTAGGTAATGAATTTTCATTTTTGATTTCGTTCATACACACCGCCTCTTTACTCGCTAACATCTTTTTACTTACCAAATCCGCACAATTCGATGTTTGAAGCCGTCACAAATCATTTCTCTGAGTTTCCGCAACTTCCGCAATGCATATAAGGGGCTGCGGAAGTTGCGGTTTCTGGAATCAATGGATTAAATCACTGCTATCACAGTCACTTATGGGCAATACATCGCTTTCCGCAACTTCCGCATCCCCTATAGAGAGTTGCGGAAGTTGCGGTTTACAGTAATTGCCCCGCTTCGGCATTGTCAGATCGCCTTTCCTCACGCCATCGCTTAGGCAAAGTTCAACCGTTCGCGCGGCTACCTGACCGGCAATCGCCTTTTTGACTTCGTGAGTTTTCATCATTCGCCCATCGGCGAACAGATCAATTACCAGCCGGTAACTCGTTGGCGGTTCGCTGGTCGGCGCGCCGTCCGGCGTGAACCATCGCGTTGAATTATCCAGCCTCAGATTGATGTCATCGAAACTATCGCCCTTGCACTTAGCGAGACTGAGAACCACGCGGGCGGGATCGCGAGCATCCGGCGTCAGATTCAGCACCAGTGACGAAAACGCGCCGAATGCAGACGCGCCGCGCGCCCGGTATGCCTTTTCAGATGCCCGGCCTTCTTCGCTGTTGCTCTTCCCGATATGATGCGCGAACAGCACAGCCGCATCCGCTTCACGGGCAAGCCGGATCATCGGCTTGAGCGCCCGCGTGCTGACTTCGGCATTGTTGTTTTCGTCGCGTAGCTCGAACGCTGCTGATAATGTGTCAATGATAATCAGGTCTGCTTTGAAGGCGCGCGCTTGCATTACCACATAATCGAAATGACGCGGATTGCTCAGCGTCAACGGTTCGTCTTCGATCATTACATCGCAGCAGATCACCAGATTTTCGTTTATCAGTTCGCGCTCTGCCTTGCTGAAACCGGCCATCATCTTTGTGATGTCGCTTTGGAATCGAGCCGCGCGAGTCTCGAAATCGAGTAGCAAAACGCGCCGTGGTTTTGTGAAGCTTTTGAGCGGTGTAAATGCTCCCCCGCAAGCCAGCATCAAGCCCAGGTTGCGCACTAACGTTGACTTGCCAACGTTGGTGACAGCCGCCAGCATTCCGAGTTCGCCGCGTTCGAGTTCGTGAATGATTTGCTCGCCGCGCTTGCGTTCGATGGCTGAAAACTCCCCCCAGGTCTGGAAGAGCGACGGCATATCATCGCTTTCAGATTCCGGCGCTACCTCATCAAGCGAAGCCGTTTCCGGCGTCCATTGAGGCAGATAATCAACCATCGCGCAAAGGTTCTCGACGCTATTTCCAGCGTTCAGCCAGTCGCTTACGTCGCCTTTCTCTGGCAAGCCGGGCAGGTTCAGAATCTTGACCGATGCCGCCACCCGATAAAGCGAGCGCGCGACGGTTTGCGCGTGATTGCGTCCGGCGTTGTCGTTATCCGGCAGAATGACGATTTCACGGTCTTTCAGAAACTGGTTGTAATCATCACGCCACTTGCCCGCGCCTTGCGGATTGGTCGTTGCCACAAGGTCAAGCTTTCTCAGCCGGTCGGCGTCTTTCTCGCCTTCACAAACAAAGACTGTCGCCGAAGGATGCGCCGCTAGCAATTCCGGCAACCTGAAAAGCACGCGCCGCACACCGTCGAGATTCCAAAGCCAGCCGTCTTTGCCGTCCGGCCTTCGTTGCGAAAAGCCTTTCGGCTCGTATCGAACGGCTTGAAAGAGCAATTTGCCTTGCTCGTTTTGATAGTCGTAAGTCGCCGCGATTTGTTTCGGCGTCTTGTTTTTGTGGCTCTTTTGCACGGGCAAGGGGTGCGCCTCTCTCGGTGGGAAAAGATCACTGAGCGCCAAGCCAAGCGCGGAAACGATAGCTTCCGGCTTGCATCCCGCAAAGCACTTGAGCAGCACGCGCCCGCCGTCGCCTTCGGAAATTGACAGGCTTGGACTGTGATCATCGTGCGCCGGGCAGCAAGCCAGATAGCCGTTACTGTTTGACTTCACTTTGTCGAGACGGTTCAGGATTGATTCAATATCCATCAAGCCTCCCTTTTGCTGGCTTCAGCAACGAATAAGCGAGCGCGCCGCATTCATTCAGCGAGAAGAGCGCGAGCAAGTGGGCAAAAATATTGCCGGTTAGCTTATTCGCGATTTCTGAAATAGTAGTGAGAGACAATGAGCAAGGATGCTGGATTGCTTGGCCATTGAGGTGATGGAATGTGCTATAATCCTGCCAGAAAATTTCAATGTCATTCCATCCCGCTTCGGCGGGTTTTCTTTTCATAATTCTGTCTCCGATGGTATGAGACAGACGAGCAATCTATAATTGCCCGCCTGCCAACTCGGTGGGAAACACACGCGCAAGCAGTCAGTTCACGGCCTGGTAACTGTTTTCTGACCCTTGCGCGTCGTTATTTTTGCTTGTTTGAGCATCAATCCACTTTTGAATTGAAGACTCTGGAATTCGTATCCGCTTACCGATGCGGACATGCGGAATTTGACCATTTCGACAAGCCGCATAGACGGCTTGAGTACTCAAGTTGAATTGAGGCGCGATGGCCTCAACAGTGTGAAGAACTTCCATAGCGTTTTTTCTCCTATTGGTTGGGAATGAAAAAAAGAGGGTGTCGCATTGGGTGACACCCTCTTTCATTCTTGTTAGGTTGTGTTTGGGAAATGGACGGACGGATACTGTCTGAAATAGCTTTTGCTCAAACCTGCAACTTTCGTTGATAAGGGAGCAGCAAATTGTTCTATGGCTGAAAAAGGACAGACCTATACCGTCTGAAATGCGTCTGCGCTCACTCTCTAATGAAATTGAATCATTAAAGCGAGCAGCAATTAGAATTAAGCTACAGATAGCACGAGTATCTACCAGATGCAACAGAATTAGATGTGTGTTTTTTAGATTGTCCTTTTTAGTGGTACACAGTGCGGCGATAGTCATCCCGTGGTGACTATGTAAGTCATCAAGTTTTGTGTGCCAAAAGTGCGCCAACTCATCCAAACGCATTCAATCTCACAAAAAGAAAAAGCGTCTGAAGTACCTGTAAATAGGTACTTCAGACGCACACATTGAAACTCATTGAAACTTGGTAAAAGTGGCTTACTTAGACTGAAAATCCGCGTGTCGGGGGTTCAAGTCCCTCCCTGGCCATTCAAAACCGTAAAACGCATACAGGCAATCGAAAGATTGCCTGTATGCGTTTTACGGTTTTACAGTCTGTCAATGCTGACAAGAGCAAATTTCCCAGCTTCTCAGCCTCAGCTTTTGCTTGTTCGTTTTCCGGTCCAAACCAGGATTTTGTTTGGTATTGATAGGAATGGAGACAGGTTATTTTTTTGTTGTGCCCTAAAAGGAGAGAGGCTCAGGGTGCCTCACTCACCCTGAGCCTTCTGCGAACTTAGTAGCTGAATAATTTCGATGTTCAGTGTTTAGCAGTATTGAATATCCTCACTATATTCAAACTCACCGTTCATCTTTCTTGGGCGGGTACACGCAGGACCTGATGGAAAGTTCCATAGCTTTTCAACTTTAGAAAAAAAAGTTCTACGGAACAGACTGCATATTTCAGAGTCGCGGTGAATAAAAGCAAAAGGTATTCAAAATGCTTACGTCCGCAATCTCACCATGGCGCGAAGCGCTTCGCACAACTCTGTCACTGCGGACAAGCAGTCAGAAGATGCGCTGGCAGGCACGCGTTATTGATTGCGGACAATTCGTGAATGGAAAGCTGCAGATAAACCACGCCCGCCACATCAAACAGGCTCAGGCATATTGAATACAGGAAGAACATTACACGTGGCCCCCAGCTTGTGTAACCGATTGAGTGTGGACATTTGAACAAAAAAATAAGCGTGGTCAGACGGAAGGCATTCTTCTGTCTGGCCACGCTTATTTCGTTATTGCGAGGCTTACTTGGCTTTGCCTTGATTGGCGACCGCTTCCGCCGCTTTGGCAATGGCTTCGGGGTCGCCCAGGTAGTAATGCTTGATGGGCTTCAAATTCTCGTCGAGTTCATAGACAAGCGGGATGCCGGTCGGAATGTTCAGGCCGACGATGTCTTCTTCGGAAATGTCGTCGAGGTATTTGACCAGCGCGCGCAGGCTGTTGCCATGTGCGGCAACGATCACGCGTTTGCCGGATTTGACCGCCGGGGCGATTTGCTCGTGCCAGTGCGGCAGCATGCGCGCGACGGTGTCTTTCAGGCATTCGGTCAGTGGCAGTTCTTCGGCTGTCAGATCGGCGTAGCGCGGATCGCTGCCAGGATATCGTTCATCGGTCTTTTCCAGTTCCGGCGGCGGAATGTCGTAGCTGCGACGCCAGATTTTCACCTGATCGTCGCCGAATTTGGCGGCGGTTTCGGCTTTGTTCAAACCTTGCAGCGCGCCGTAATGGCGTTCGTTGAGCCGCCACGAGTGGTGAACGGGAATCCACATCAAATCCAAACCGTCCAGCACGGTCCACAGCGTGCGGATGGCGCGTTTCAAGACGGAAGTGAATGCCACGTCGAAAGTGAAGCCATCGGCTTTCAGGACTTCGGCGGCGGCTTTGGCTTCGGCGCGGCCCTGTTCGGACAAATCCACGTCTGTCCAGCCGGTGAAGCGGTTTTCCTTGTTCCAGGTGCTTTCTCCGTGACGAATTAAAACCAGTTTGTACATCTGAAAATTTCTCCCAGGAAAGTTTGATCAAAATCACTGCCCGCCATCATGGTTCCTCGTGGCGGATTGCCTCGACCGGGCAGCATTCCAGGGCTTCGCGGCAGAGGCTTTCTTGTTCGGGGTTGACGGGCTGTTTGAACACGATGACGTAGCGTCGCGCGGCAATACGTTTGAAATTGTCCGGCGCGATGTCGCGGCAGACTTCGCAATCAACACAACGGCTGTCCACATAAAAGCGGCCAGCGACATTTTCGGGTAAGCGAACAGGTAACTTGAGCATAAGACTCAGCAATTTTCGGCATCAGGCCGCCTCGAGTTTCTCGACCCATCCCTTCAATTTCTGAACATCTCGTTGCGTGTCATCCCACTCGACTCGCGCCCGCACCATTTCGTCAAAAATTAACTTCGTTGTGCGGTGAGCCATTCTGGCATCTTCTCGCACCAGAGCTATTGGCTTTTCCAGTTCACGGAATCGTTCGTCCACCTTCTCGAAGCGTTCGCGCATTTCGATTCGCGTGTTGGCGATGTCTGCATGAATCTGTCCAAGAACTGGTTTGGTGTCGCGAGAACGTTCTTCGGCGAAAGCTTCGAGTTTGACGACTGGCGCCTTCACATCGGCCAATTCGGTTAGGACAAGATCGAGTTTCTTATCCATGGTCAGATTTTTAGTGGTCTCTTCCATACGTTCTTCTTACTGCATCGCTCATCCCGCCGGGCGGAGATTGAGCACAGGCAGTTCACGGTGGCTGTTGGCAATAGCCGGAGAACTGGCAAAGAGTTGTTCGCTCAATTTATGCGCATTCTCTGGCTTGTGTTCGTGCGCATGATAACTCGACCGGACGAGCGGGCCGGATTCGACGTAACGGAAGCCCATTTCCAAACCGAGGCGTTTGAATTCGGCGAATTCCGCCGGAGTGTAGAATTTTTCGACCGGCAGGCGGCGCTCGGTCGGTTGCAGGTACTGGCCGATGGTCAGAATATCGCAATCCACGGCGCGCAAATCGCGCATGGTTTCGATGATTTCTTCAGTGGTTTCGCCCAGGCCGACCATGATTCCGGATTTGGTCAGCATTGTTGGTCGCACGCGGTCGCGGTAATCGGCGGCGCGGCGGAGCAGCTTCATTGTCCATTCGGCGTATTGCGCGTGAGGCCGGACGCGGCGGTACAGGCGCGGAACGGTTTCGGTATTGTGATTCAGCACATCCGGTTGAGCTTCAAGAACCACATCCAGAGCGGCGGCGTTGCCTTCAAAGTCGGGAATCAGGACTTCGACTTTGCAATCGGGATTGACCGCGCGAACGGCGCGAATGGTTTCCGCCCAGTGTTCGGCGCCGCCGTCGCTCTTGTCGTCTCGATTGACGCCGGTGATGACGGCGTGTTGCAGGTTCAGCTTTTTGACAGCTTCGGCAACGTGCGCGGGTTCGCCCGCATCCAGCGGTTTCGGTTCGCCTTTGCTGACGGCGCAGAAGCCACAGCGCCGTGTGCAGACATCGCCCGCGATCATGAATGTCGCGGTGCGGTTCGACCAGCATTCGTAAATATTCGGGCAGCGGGCTTCCTGGCAAACAGTGTTCAGACTCAGATCGCTCATCATCCGGCGCACGGCCAGAAAGTCTTCGCCCATGTTCAGCCGGATTTTCAGCCATTCGGGCTTCGGCAATTTGTCTTTCAGTGATCTCATAATGCTTGCGATTATAATGCTCCGCCGTCAGCTTCACGACCTCAGTTTAGGCTCACCTGTGGCGAGAGTGTCATTTTTCTCGCACAGATTAGCGGCAGAATTTCAGCGAAGTCTGACAGTTGGAAAATCCCGGCTAATGACTATGCGGCGTGATTGCTGGATCAAGCGGCGCGATGACTTCATTGCCCGCGTCATTGAATTCGCCTTCCCAGCGAGCGACGACCACCGTTGCCAGGCAATTGCCGATGACATTGGTGGCGGTGCGCGCCATATCCATCAATTCGTCCACGCCCAGAATCACGGCGATGCCTTCCAGCGGCAGGCCGAATTGTGCCAGCGTTCCGGCCAGCACGACCAGTGAAGCGCGCGGAACGGCGGCGATGCCCTTGGTCGAAAGCATCAGCGTCAGCAGCATTGTCACCTGCTGGCCCCAACTGAGCGGATGGTTGGACGCCTGCGCGACAAAGACTGCGGCCAGCGACAGATAAAGCGTCGAACCGTCCAGGTTGAAGCTGTATCCGAGCGGCAGGATGAAACTGACGATGCGGCGCGGAACGCCCAGCCGTTCCATGTTTTCGAGTGCTTTCGGAAAGGCCGATTCGCTCGAGGTGGTGGTGAAGGCCAGCATCGCGGGTTCCTTGACCAGTTGAATGAACCGTTTGATCGGCAATCGGACGATCAGGGCGACCGGCAGCAGAACGAGGAGGATGAACACGGCGAGCGCGCCATACAGTGTCAGAATCAGCAACGCCAGATTCTTCAGCACCTCCAGGCCCTTGTTGCCGACGGTCACGGCCATCGCCGCGCCCACGCCATAGGGCGCAAACTGCATGACGAAATTCGTGAACTTGAACATCGCCTCCGACAGCGATTCGCAGAAGGCGACCATCGGTTTTCCCTTTTCGCCGATGCTGGCCACTGCCAGGGCAAAGAGCAGGCTGAAGACGACGATTTGCAGGACGTCGTTTTCAGCCATGGATTTGAACAGGCTGGTCGGGAAGACGTTGACGATGTGATCCTGCGGCGATTGTTTTCCTGCGCGCGCGGCAATTTCCTTTGCTTCGGCGCTCTGTTCCTGCGGCAGGTTGACGCCGATGCCGGGCTTCGTCAGATTGACGGCGACCAGGCCGATGACCAGCGCCAGCGAAGTCGCAATCGTAAAGTAGACCATGGCGCGCAGACCGATGCGGCCAACTGCTTTGATACTGCCCGCTCCGGCGATGCCCACAACCAGCGTCGAAAAGATGAGCGGCGCGATGATCACCTTGATCAGACTTAGAAAGATGCGGCTCAGCACGCGCACCCACTGAATTGCTTGTTCCTTGGCGTGCGGGTTTCCGTCGAAGAACTTGTGAATCAGCCAGCCGACCAAAATGCCAAGCCCAAGTCCGATGAAAATTTGCTGTGTCAGGGTAAGTTTTTTCATAGTGGGAAGTTCGCAGTCGGTTCTCGTCAGCGGCCTGCGGTGAAATGTCACACGCCGCCGTCTACTAATTGCCGGTTGAAGATTTCGCCGAAATGACGTTGGGCGCTTTCGATCACCAAACGCATTTCGACCGGATGACCTAATAGTTTTTCGAGCGAAGTGACGCCGTGATTACGAATGCCGCACGGCACAATCAATTGAAAGTAACTCAAATCAGTGGCGACGTTCAGCGCAAATCCATGCATCGTCACCCAGCGGGAAATACGTATGCCGATGGCGGCCAGCTTGTCGTCGCCGACCCAGACGCCGACGTATTCACCGCCGCGCGGTTCCGCTTCGACGCTGAAGTCGCGCGCCGTGCGAATCAGCACTTCCTGGATGTCGCGCACGTACCGGCGAATGTCCTGCCGTCCGGGCAATAGTTTGATAATCGGATAACCGACCAATTGTCCCGGTCCGTGATAGGTCACGTCGCCGCCACGCCCGGTTTCGTGCAGTTCCACGCCCAGGCGCACGCGCATCGCTTCGTCGGCCAGAATGTTTGTGCGGTCCGCTCCTTGCCCCAGCGTGATAACGTGCGGATGCTGGAGGAGCAAAAAGGTGTCGGGAATTTCGTCTGCTTTGCGTTTCGCGGTCAACTCCTTTTGGAGTTCATGAGCCTCGCCGTAAGGCACGATACCAAGATAACGCGTTTCACAAATTTGCATCAGGCGTGTTCAGAAAGCCAGCGTTCAAAATCTGATTCATCCTTGAAATCAAGTACGGCTTCGCTCAGATCATCCAGCGAAGAAGCATTCAGCTTTTCGATTCGCGCCAACTTCTCTTGCTCAATCTGGCCGAAGCGATGCTTTAGCAGACGTACAATCATTTCCAGCTTGCCTTCCAGCTTGCCTTCCAATAAGCCGCGCTGGACGCCTTTCTGGATGATTTCTTGGTAGGTAGCGGATTCTTGCATAACTTTCTCCGGAAAAAGAGCTTTGACCAACTCTTTGTCGAAACGTAACGCCGCCAGCACGTGTGCGCAAGTAACCAATTCACTGCGCATACTCATTGGCTCGACTTTCATCAGGCGCTCAGCGACTTGAGCCAGTAGTCGCTCTGGAGCATCTGAACGCATTAAGAGCACCAGCGGCAGCAAGCCAATATGATCTTCAGACCCCTCGGATTCTTCCTCCCACAACTTGATGACTGTGTATCTGTGCCAAGTGTTTGGGGCGCGAAACTCAGCCGGAATTTCCTCCGCGGTTTGTTCCAGTACAAGGACATACTGTAGAACCGGCAGCTCGTGTTTGCGATGAAGCCGCACCCAATAATCAAGCATCCTCAGTGGCAGCGGGGGGCGGCTCCGGGGCGTGGTCTGAAATTCGATGTGCAAAATCGAATCAAGCGACCTGACCAAAATCAGCGAATCCGCATGAACCGGATCATTGCTCAATTCCGTTTTCAATATTTCAACATCGGCGATGGCCCGGCCGAGCAGCCACGAAGCGAAGCTTTGCGGATGTAACTCGGCCAGCCGTTTGCAGATTTTGTCAAAAGCCATCGCCGATGGGTTTAGAGCAACGCCGAAAAGTCGGTCGTCTCAATCGTCTTTTTGATATGAGCCAGGAACTGATCACCCACTGCGCCATCAATAATTCGATGATCGAACGACAGGCTCAGCACGCCAATGTGACGAATTGCGATGGCGTCGCCGTCCTTGGTTTCAACCACCCACGGTTTTTTGTGGATGCCGCCCAGTCCCAGAATGGCGACTTGCGGTTGGTTGATGATCGGCGTGGCGGTGTAACCGCCGTACAAACCGAAGTTGGTGATGGAGAAGGTGCCACCGGAAATCTCATCCGGCTTGAGTTGCTTGGCGCGAGCGCGACTGGCCAAATCCTGGGATGCGCGTGCGAGGCCGGTGATGCTCAGCGCGTCGGCCTGTTTGATGACCGGAACGATCAACCCCCAGTCCAGCGCCACGGCGATGCCCAGATTGTAATCGTGTTTGTACACGATGTTTTCGCCTTCGACCGAAGCATTAACCACGGGAATCGCTTTCAGCGCATCCACCGTGGCTTTGATGACGAAGGGCAGGAAGGTCAGCTTCGTTCCGTTTTGCGCCTCGAATTGTTTCTTGGCGCGGTCGCGCAAGCGGGCAATGTTCGTGAAGTCCACTTCAAAGAAGCTGGTCACGTGCGCCGAAGTCCGTTTGCTGTTGAGCATATTTTCGGCGATCCGGCGGCGCATGTTCGTCATCTGTTCGATGGTGACACGGTCGCCAGTGGCATACGCTGGAACAGAGGGTGCGGGTGCAGGCGCGGGCGACACGACTTGAACTCGAGCCGGCGCAGGTGGCGCGGCAGGTGCAGGAGCAGCGGGTTGAACTGGAGCCGGCGCTGCCAGCGCTGCCGGTGCTGTTGGGGCTGCAGCCGGAGCAGCTTTGCGCTGTTCGACAAAGCCCAGAATGTCTTCCTTGGTCACGCGGCCACCAAGCCCCGTTCCCGTGATTTCTTCCAGATTGACGCCGTGTTCGCGCGCGATGTTACGTACCAAGGGCGACGAGCGGACTTTCTTTCCATCCGTATCACCTGCCGGGGGCGCTGGTGGAGCGGGCGGGGCGGCTTGTGCCGGGGCTGAAGGCGTCACCGTGGCTTGAACGGCAGCCAACGCCGGGTCTTCTTTTGCCGGCCCGGGCTCGGCGGCTTGCTGAGCGGGTTCAGCAGGCGCGGCAGTCGCTGTTTCAGGGGCGGCAGCGCCGGTCTCTCCCGCTTCGCCCAATCGCCCGATGACGGCGTTGACGACAACGGTTTCGCCTTCCTTTGCCAAAATCTCTTGAAGTACGCCGGCGGCGGGCGAGGGGACTTCGGCGTCCACTTTGTCGGTCGAAATTTCCAGTAGTGGTTCGTCGCGTTCGACTTTGTCGCCGACTTTCTTCAACCACTTCACAACGGTTCCCTCAGCAATGGATTCACCCATCTGAGGCATCAGAACATCAGTAGCCATTCGTCTCTCCTATTGTCATTCGAGTGTTTTATTCAACTGCCTGCATTTTTGCTGAAAGATCATGGCAGTGAAAAGACCTTGATTTCCTTCCTGCGAAACGCCAGTTGGGTTCGTTTCCCAAGACATGAAAACTCGTCGCCACGTCGGTGAAAGGCGGCAACATGACCGCCAAACCATTGACTATCTTATTGATTACGGATTTTCGGTGCGGAAATAAGCCGTGATGATAATCATCGCTCCCACTTTTTGCAAAGTAGCCATTGATGCCCGCGCTTGAGCCACGAGCCGCCGCAATAGACTCGTTTGGATCGTGTGAAGTAGGATTGGCGCTCTTCACGAATTCATCAAATCGAATCGGAGAAAACGAAATGGCGAATCGGTTGGCAATTGTTGGCGGCAGGATTGTGACCCCAGAAACAGTGATCGAAGACGGCATTGTGTTGTGCGAAGACGGCAGGATTGTTTTTGCCGGATCAGGGCAAGACGCCTTGCCAGAGCCCCATTCAACCGTGATTGACGCCGCTGGATGCGTGGTGATGCCGGGATTCATTGACACACACTTCCATGGCAGCGGCGGCGATGATGTGATGGCCAACGGTGCGGATGGCATTCGGCGAATTTCACGCGCGCTGCTGAAATTCGGCACGACGGGCTATCTGGCGACAACGATTGCGGCGCGGCACTCCGAATTGATGAAGGCCGTCGAAGACACTCTGGCCGCTGAAACCGCTGACAATCGCACGCCGGAAGCGGCGGAAATTTTGGGGCTGCATATCGAAGGGCCGTACATCAATTTAACGTTTAAGGGCGCGCAGCCCGTCGAAGGCATTCGCGATCCGGATTTTGACCAATGCCGCGAATTGCTTGCCGCCGCCGACGGCCGCATCAAGATTATGACAATGGCTCCGGAACTGCCCGGTGGAATGGAGTTGATTCGATTTCTGAAAGCCAATGGCGTCGAAGCTTCCCTGGGCCATTCGGAAGCCGATTACGATACGGCGCTGGCGGCGATTGACGCGGGGGCGACGCGGGCAACGCATTTGTACAATGCGATGTCGGGCGTTCATCACCGCAAACCGGGGCTGGCGTCGGCCTGTCTGAACGAGCCGGGCATTCAGGCGGAACTGATCTGCGACGGCGTGCATGTTCATCCGCGAATGGCGCAACTGGCCTGGCGGGCGAAGGGCAGGGAAGGGCTGACCCTGATTACGGATGCGACCGCCGCGCAAGGCGTCGGCGACGGCTTTTACACGCTCGGCGATTTTCAGATTCAGGTGCGCGGGCCCTTGTGCACGCTGATGGACGGGGTGACCATCGCCGGTTCGGTGTTGACGATGAATCGAGCCGTCGGCAACGCGATTGATTTCACCGGCATGAGCTTGATGGACGCCGCGCATACTGCCTCGCTCGCGCCAGCGAGTGTTTGCGGCGTGGCCGACCGCAAAGGTTCCATCGAAGTTGGCAAGGACGCCGACCTGGTCGTGTTGAAATCCGATTTTTCGGTTTTGCGGACGATCCGCGCCGGACAGGTTGCCTGGCAAAGTCAGCCTTGATTTTTCGCCGTCCCGCGCAAGCTGCCCACGCTTCGCCGTTCCTGTCACTGGCAACCAACTCACCAGCCAATTGATTTCAACGGTTTTGGAGGTCAGACGATGAAGAATGTGTTCGGAGTATTTTTTTGCCTGCTCGCCGCTGTGGCAGCGCAACAGGCGGGAGAATCGAAATCTCCCGGTCAACCTGCGCCGCCCAGCGCCGAGCCATCGGCGGACATTTTAGTGCGAGCCTTGCTGGCGGCAGACAAGGTTCGGAACAAACAGGAGAAATTGCCCGCTGAAGAGTTGAAGACGTTGATTAATCGCGAGATTGCCAAATCGGCAACACTTCCATCGGTGCAAATGGCCGATGCCGGACAAGGTATTGGTTTTCAGGCCGAGGACTTGATGGTCACGATTGATGGCGCGGTTTATCTGAAATTCGGCGGAACGATTTACCCCATGCCTGGTGGCGGCGCGAGTGGGTGTTTCGATCCGAATTCGACTGCGAGGTTGGAACAGGCAAGATTGAAATTCGCCGGGCAAGCCAAATCAGATTCAGGCAAAAAGGAATGAGTCACTTTGGCAACTCAGGCGAGAGGGCTTCATTCAATAATCAGGTTATCAGTCATCTGTTTTCCATCCGGCGTCAGAATCGGGTTGGCGCGGTTGAGTTGCAGATCGCGCCAGTGCCGCCAGCAGACAATCAGCAACGCCGCTACCGGCACGCTGAGAAAGACGCCCGTCACGCCGCCCAATTCCGCGCCGCATAACACCGCCAGGATCACCACGACGGGATGAATTTCGATGCCTTCGCTGATCAAGCGGGGATAGATCAGGTAATCGTGGATAATGCGAAAAATCGCCAGAAAGCCCGCGACGATAAATGCACTTTGCCAGGAATGAAAGCTGGCAACCAGAAATGCCGTCAGGCCCAGCGTCAGCGGACCGATGATTGGCACAACTTCAAACAAACCTGCCGCGACGCCGAACACCAGCGGATAAGAAATTCCCAGCAGCCACAGCCCCGTGCCTTCAATGATGCCGACCAGCAGGCAGGCGATGACCTGGGCGCGGATGTAACCGGCGAGCGTTTCGCTGACATCCTTCAAAAAAACGGTCACCCGGTAACGCAAATCAGCTCCCGGCAGTGACAACAGAAATTGGCTGCTGATTTTTCTGGCGTCCTTCAAAAAGAAAAAACCGATGACCGGAATCAGCACCAGCCATGGGAGAAAACGCACCAACCGCCAGGTTTTATCAATCCACAGTTTGAACCACTCAAACAGTTCCAACTTCGTCGCCGCGATCCAGTCAATCAGGGATTGCCGCCAGCCAGGAGGTAACCGGTAACGCCCGGGCAAGGCTTCCAGCGATTTGAAGTACTGATCAAACTGCCGGGCATAGGTCGGCAGATTTTCCCAGAACGCGCTGAACTGATCGGAGAACAGCGGCGCAAAGTAATCCAGCGTCAGCGCGACCGCGCCAATCAACGCCAGATAGACAACCGAGATCGCCACCGCGCGGGGCATTCGCCATTCAGAATTTTTGAAGCGCAGGGAGCGCTCGACCAGATCAACCAACGGGGCAATCAGATAACAAAAGATGACGGTGAAGGCGAGCAGCAGGAAGACCGCGCGCAATGCGTAAAGAAGCCAGGCGGCAATAATCGAGGTGGCGACGATTAATACTGCGCTCCACACTGTTCGTCGCGATTGTCGGGGGCGATCTGGGGCTAACATTTCAGGTTCAGGCATAAACAAGCTGGATTATAAAGACTTCAAGAAAAAAAGCATGGAGTTCAGGCTTGGGCCTGCCGGTTTTCTGAAAACAACTGGCAGGCCCAAGTCTGAACTCCATGCCGTGGGGGCGCTATTGCCATTTTCCACGGCGATGCGCGAAGATGCCGTCTACTTCAGCATTTCCCGATGAAAGAGATTTTCCAGCAGTGAGACCCAGGATTTTAGTGACCAATGACGACGGATACTTTTCCGATGGCATTGCGGCGTTGTCCGCCGCGCTTGAAACGGTTGGCGAGGTAACGGTCGTCGCTCCCGCATCGGAACAGAGCGCGACGGCGCATTCCATTACGCTGACGCGCCCGCTGCGAGCGCGTCAAATGGCCGAGCGGCGGTATTCGATTGACGGCACGCCGACCGATTGTGTGCTGCTGGCAATTACCAAAATTCTGCCCGAACGGCCGGACATCGTCATTTCCGGCATCAATCACGGCGCCAATCTGGGCGACGACGTCACGTATTCGGGCACGGTTGCGGGCGCGCTCGAAGCTTCGATCTTCAAATTGCCGGGGATCGCCGTCAGCCTGACTGCTCGTGAAGGCGACTTTACGCACGCCGCCCGCTTTGCCGCCGAACTGACTCGTCGTGTGTTGAAGGAAGGTTTGCCGCCGGGGACAATTCTCAACGTCAATGTGCCGGCGGGCGAAATTCGCGGCGCACGTTTCACTCATCAGGGCGTTGCGTCCTCTGTGTCCGAAATCGTCGAAGGAATTGATCCTCGCGGCAAACAGTACTACTGGATTGGTGTGCAGACGGTTTCCTGGAACGAGGACCCCTCCAGCGATTACGCCGCTGTGGCTGAAGGACTGGTTTCGGTCACGCCGCTCAGAACCGATTTGACCGATTACGGCCTGCTCGAAAAATTGAAAGACCGGAGTGACTTGTTGCCCAATGTTCAGTCATAACCGAGACCGTCATAATCGAGATGGAAAGGACAGCCCCGCCTTCGCCCGCGAACGCGCCGAGATGATCTTATGGCTGCGCAAGCATCATCGCATCAAGGATGAACAGGTGCTGACGGCGATGGGCAAAATTCCGCGACACCTGTTCGTGCTCGACGCAATGCGCGGGCACGCCTACGGCGACCACGCGCTGCCGATTGATTTCGGCCAGACCATTTCACAGCCGTTCATTGTGGCCCGCCAGACCGAACTGCTGGAAGTGACGAAGAACGACCGCGTGCTGGAAATCGGCGCGGGGTCGGGCTATCAAACGGCTGTGCTCGCCGCAGTTGCCGGTCAGGTCTTCGCGCTGGAACGAATTCCGGAACTGGCGCGGCGCGCACAGGACTTATTGCGCGAACTCGGAATTCAGAATGCGACGATCAAGTGCTTCGACGGCACCTATGGTTGGAGCGAATTTGGGCCCTATCGCGGAATTCTGGTCGCCGCGGGATCGCCCGAAATTCCCAAACCATTAGTCAACCAGCTTGCCATGGGCGGCCATTTGGTGATTCCCATCGGCACGGAGAAAGACCAGCGGTTGATTCGCGTCACGCGAACTGAAGAGGGCACGAAGACAGAAGATTTCGGCCCCTGTCAGTTCGTGAAATTGATCGGGAAATATGGATGGGAAAGCTGAGCGCCTTCCGTTAAATCATCCACGGCCATCCTTCCAAAGTCCTTCCCGCAGCTCCGTTGAAAGGCAAAACTGATTGCGTTGCCGCATTTACGTGTGGCAAACTCCGGTTCGCTTTGAACAGGCGTTGAAGCATCAGGCAGTACCACTCCTCTCAATCAAGAGCATCAAATTCAATCTTAAAAGGGCGGCGAACCAGGCCTATGAATTTCGGAACTTTGTTTCGCACGAAATCTGTCGAACTGATCCAGCGCGACGCGGCGATGGGATTTAGCGACAGCGAAGGCGGCGGCCATAAGCTGAAACGAACGCTGGGCGTGCTTGATCTGACTTCAATGGGAATTGCGGCGGTCATTGGCGCGGGCATCTTTTCAACCATCGGCAATGCGGCTTTCAATGGCGGACCGGCGGTGGCGTTTCTCTTCATTTTTACGGCGATTGCCTGCGCGTTCGCGGCCTTCTGTTATGCCGAATTTGCTTCGATGATTCCTGTTGCGGGATCTGCCTATACCTATGCCTATGCTTCATTCGGCGAATTGGTTGCCTGGATCATCGGCTGGGATTTGTTGATGGAATACGCCATCGGCAACATCGCCGTGGCGATTTCCTGGAGCGATTACTTCACCACGCTGCTGGCCGGATACAACATCCATATCCCGGAATTTCTGACCATGGATTTCCTGTCCGCCTCGCGCGGTTTTGACAAAGTCAGCGCGCTGCTGGCGGACGGCAACACGCTTGAGCAAGTCAGGGAAATGGCCGGAATGGGCGGCGCGGTGGACGGTTACCTGGCCTGGACGAAAGCGCCGCTGCTTGGCGGTTTTCACCTCGTTTGCGATCTGCCTGCATTGGGAATCGTACTGCTCATCACCACATTGGTCTTCGTTGGCATACAGGAATCGAAGCGCGCATCCAACGTCATGGTGGCGATCAAGCTCTGCATTATTTTTCTGGTGATTGTGCTCGGCGCTTACTACGTTCAGCCGGCCAACTGGAGTCCTTTTGCGCCCAACGGCGCGGCGGGGGTGTTGAAGGGGGTTTCGGCGGTCTTTTTCGCCTACATTGGTTTTGACGCCATCTCGACGACCGCGGAAGAGTGCAAGAACCCACAGCGTGATTTGCCGCGAGGAATGCTCTATTCCCTGATCATTTGCACGGTTCTTTACGTGCTGATCGCGCTGGTGCTGACCGGGATGGTTAATTACCAAAAGCTGGCGGTGGGAGATCCGCTGGCATTTGTCTTCGGGCCTGAAGGCGTCAATTTGCCTTGGGTGGCAGGCATTGTCGCCATCAGCGCGGTGATTGCAATGGCGACGGTGCTGTTGGTCTTTCAACTTGGTCAGCCGCGCATCTGGATGGCAATGAGTCGCGATGGGCTGTTGCCGAAAATCTTCGCGGCGATTCACCCGCGTTTCAAAACGCCCTGGTTTTCGACGCTGGTCACCGGGTTGGTAGTCGCAATTCCCTCGCTGTTTATGAATTTGACCGAAGTGACTGATCTCACCAGTATCGGCACTCTTTTCGCTTTTGTCCTGGTTTGTGGGGGCGTGTTGATTCTCGACAACTCCAAACAGAAGATCGAACGTAAATTCCGCACGCCCTACATTAATTCAAAATACATTGTTCCGTCACTTTTCATCCTGATTTGGATGATCTTTCTGGTCTTCAAACGGGATCTGCTGTTGAGTTTCTTCAGCGGCAGCGACCTTTCTGATCCGACGATCCATGGTTGGGAGGTGGTTAAGCACAGGATTCCGATGTATGGCTACATCATCTGCTCCTTTGTTCTGGCCATCTTTTGCTTTCTGCGAAATCTGTCTCTGATTCCAGTGCTGGGATTGCTGACTTGCGGATACTTGATGACGGAACTCGGCTGGACAAATTGGACGCGGTTTTTAATCTGGCTGGTGGCCGGATTAATCCTCTATTTCATCTACGGTTATCGTCACAGCCGGCTCGCCAAATCATCTTAATTTCTGTTTCGCGAAAGGCCGTGTGCGGAGAGTTTTCGTACTTCGCGCACGGCCAGAAAAACTCATTGCCAGCCTCGCCAGTCCACTGCCTGCCGCTTTTAATCTCCCTTGTTTCTAACATTAAGTTGCCTGCCTGAAAGAAATTTATCGTGGCATCGCCAACCTTTTCCGCGTATTATTCGTCAATCTGTTCCACGCGAACAATATGCCCTTACATCGTCAGAATGAATCTTAAGGTGCCACCGTTAAGTGAAGTCGTGTGTCTGAGAAAAAGCACGAATAACCCCAAGTTCATTAAAACAACTGTAGTTACTTGCCAATCGAGTTTCAGAGGGAAGCTTCCCAAGCTCTGAGTAGGAGTACGCCTTTATGAAGTATGTGTCGAATCAATCCACCATGGTTAAATCCGCCCTCGCGCTAGTGCTGCTGAGTATTGCGCTCTTTGCTTGTGTTTCCGTCGTCAGATCAACTTCCGCGGCGACGAAGTCAACCGCACTCACGAACGCCTTCGCCGGTATCTTTCAACAGCCTTGCGAAGCGGAACAAGAGCCGAATGAGACCACTACCCAGGCAAATCAAATCCTGATTCCGGGAAAGCGTTGTGGAACGGTCAAGGTCGGCGACGCCACCGGAGGGAATGATGGCGTCATTCTTGAATACAATCCACAACTGAAGGACAAAATTGAAGACCTGTTCGCCTTTACCATTATGGGCGAAACAAAAAGCGTTGATATTACGCTGACATTTAATAACCCGGCGGCTGATCTTGATCTGATGCTTTTTAAAGATGAGGGAGAGGGAGCCAGGCCAACACCCATTGCCATCTCAAATGGCAATACGCTAACCGAGCGATTGGCGCCGATCCCGATGCTGAGCGCCGGGAAATATTACATTGGCGTTTCCGCATTTGATGATTCAACCAGCACGCCATCAGTTGAATACACCTTGACCACTACGTTGAATTCGGTTTCCCCGCCGCCGACGATCACGCGCATCACTCCGGATGCGGGTGCCGCGGGCTCCGGGCCGTTTTCGATTACGGTTACCGGCAGCAATTTCTTCGACCTGGATTCCAAGGTTTTATGGAACAACGAACCCCGCCCGACGACCTTTATCTCCAATGTGGAATTAGTGGCCTTTTTGACGGCGGCGGATATTGCCAATCCAGGCATTGTGCCGGTGAGAGTCGCAAATCCGGACTCGCTCGGCGGCAAATCGAACTCCGTGCCGTTCACGATCACCAGTTCCGATCCGGAATTGGAACCGAACGAAAATTCAACAAACGCCACGCTGCTGCCAGCTCCAGGCAAACGTGCTGGCGCGGTCGCGGTCGGCGATGCCGCCACGACAATGATTCAATTCCCCGGCGGAGTGAGCGATCCAGTCGAAGACATGTTTGTCATCACGCTGCTGCAAAACTCGCGGCTGGATTTGTCGCTCACGGGTGCAAACGGCCAGGCAAATCTCGCGCTCTATCTTTTGAAAGAAAAGCAGGGAACGGCTGAGCTGGACAACCTTGGCAACTCCCGTTTGGGCGGACCGGTTCAGCGCATCACGACCCCGGCCATGCTGACGCCGGGGCGCTATCTGGTGGGCGTTTCCGCCGTGAGCGGCGCATCTTCCTATGTTCTGGAAGCGAAAGTCCCTGGCACACGGCTGATGCAGGTTCTTACTGGCAGCGCCGCGCCGAACAGTGCGGTCACTCTTCCGGTCGTGTTCTATTCCGAAGGCAATGAAAACTCTCTCAACTTCAGTTTGAAATTCGATCCATCGCTGCTTGGCAATCCGCAAGTCGTTCTGGGCGGCGATGCGGCAAGCGGCACGCTTAATGTCAATACTACCGAGACTGCCCTGGGCCGCGTCGGCGTACGGCTGGCTTTTTCTCAAGGCCAGCGTTTCGGCGCAGGCGCACGCGAGGTGGCCAAAGTCACTTTCGCAATTAAACCCAATCTGGGCGCCAGAACGACGAACGTTGAGTTCGGAGATGATCCTGTCGTGCGCGGAATGGTGGATGTCAACGGCAGCGCCGTGATCGGCGATTATGCGCTGGGTAACGTGGTCATCACACCCGGAGTGGAAGGCGACGTTGCCCCACGCTCGGGCGGCAACGGCACGATTACGATAGCCGACTGGGTGCAGGTTGGGCGCTTTGCCAGCGGATTGGATACGCCTGGGAGCGGCAGCGAATTCCAGCGCGCTGATTGTGCGCCGAAAACCACATTGGGCGACGGCAAACTAACGATTGCTGACTGGGTGCTGGCTGGCCTTTACGCCTCGGGTGGAGAAACGTCGCTGCAGGCAGGCGGGCCAACAGAGCCCGTTGCCAGCCTCGCCGCGTTTGAAAAGAATATTGGGAGCAAGACGTTTTTCCTGAGTGGAGAGCAGCAACAAAACCGCTCTATCCGTGCTGTGCCTGCAATCTTCAACCGGGGGGCGGAAAACACTCTCTCAATCGAACTCAATTCACAAGGCAATGAGAATGCATTCGGCTTCAGCGTGAATTTCGATGCAACACAGTTGAGTTTTGTCCGTGCCACGCTCGGCGCCGATGCGCAAGGGGCGGCGCTCAACGTGAATAACGCGCAAATCGCTCAGGGCCGCATCGGCTTTGGGATTGCGCTTTCCAGCGGTCAAACGCTGGGGGCTGGCACGCGGCAGATCGTTAATTTGATCTTCAACGTTCCTGGTTCCAGTTCCGTCAATTCAACGACGATCAGCTTTGGCGATCAGCCAATTGCGCGCGAAGTCGTGGATGCGACGGCCAACGTTCTGCCAACGACTTACACGGCAGGTGAGGTCACGCTGGAACCGCAGATCAGCCAGACGCCGAGCCTGACCAGTGTTGATCCCAACACTGTGCTGGCTGGAGGCGGAAACTTCACATTGACACTTGCCGGTAACAACTTCATCAATGGCGCGGTCGTTCGCGTGACGGTTGACGGCGTCACCGCCCAGCGGCCAACTGAGTTTGTCAGTCTGACACAACTGCGCGCCACGCTGCTGTCACAGGACATTACCGAAACCGGCACAATCAGCGTCAGCGTGCAAAACCCTCCACCGGACGGTGGCATTTCAAATTCGCTGAATCTCAATATCGTCAACCCCGCGCCGACGATTACGACGATCAATCCGACTTCCGCTTCGCAGGGCGGCCAGGCATTCACGCTGACAGTCACTGGTACGAATTTCGTTCCGGGGGCAATGGTGCAGTGGAATGGAAGCAACCGCATCACGACGTTTGTCGGCAGCACGCAATTAACCGCGCAGATTCCGGCGACGGACATCGCATCAGGCAGCACGGCGGCGATTCGCGTCGTGAATCCAGAGCCGGGCGGTGGGAATTCAAATACGGTCAATTTCACGGTTGCCGTGCCGGCTGGAATTCCGCGCATCACGACCATCAATCCGACTTCGATTCTGGGCGGCAGCGCGGCGTTCACGCTGACGGTCAATGGATCGAACTTCACGCAAAACACGGTCGTGCGATTCAATGGCAGTCCGCTGACCACGACCTTTGTCAGCAACACACAACTGACTGTCGAGATTCCGGCGGCCAATATTGCCACGCCAGGCACCGCCAGCATCACTGTTTTCACGCCACCTCCTGGAGGCGGCGCGTCAAACGCCGCCTTGCTTACGATCAATGTTCCCCCGAATCCGGTCCCGGCGCTGACGTCCATCAATCCAAGCGCGGTGAACTCCGGCGGCGCGGACTTTACCTTGACATTGATCGGCACGGGTTTCGTGCAGGCTTCGGTTGTCCGCATCAATGGTCTGTCGCGGCAAACGACGTTTGTTTCCGCGACCGAATTACGCGCAACAATTCAAGCCGGGGACATCGTTAATGGAGGCTCGGCCAGCATCACGGTGTTCAATCCGGCGCCGGAAGGGGGCACATCAAATTCGCTGCCGCTAACGATTAACTTTGCTCCGCCGGTGATCGCCCTGCTCAGTCCCAGTTCCACGGTGGCGGAGGGCCCCGCCTTCCAACTCACTGTGACTGGTTCGAACTTCGCACCGGGTTCGGTTGTGCGCTGGAACGGCGCGGACCGCCCGACGACGGTGGACAGCGTGACGCAACTGACCGCGCAAATTCCCGCATCCGACATTGCCGATGTTGGTTCGGCCACGATCACAGTCTTCAGCCCGCCGCCGGGTGGAGGCCAGTCGAATGCGGTCACATTCGCCATCAATCAGGCTGCGCGTCCGCTTCCGCGCATCACTTCGATCAATCCGTCTGCCGTGCTGGCCGGTAGCGCCGACATCACGCTGACGGTCAACGGCAACAATTTCGTTCCCGATTCGGTCGTTCGCTGGAACGGTCAGCCGCGCACGACGATGTTCGTCAACAGCACGCAATTGCAGGCGCAAATTCCGGCTGCGGATTTGGCCGCCACTGGAACCGCGGCAGTGACGGTGTTCACCCCACCGGCGGGCGGCGGAGAATCGAATCCAATCACCTTCACCATTGAAACGCCGCCAAACCCAACGCCGCAGATTGCCACGATCAGTCCGGTGACGGTCGGCGCGGGCACGGGCGCATTTACGCTGACGGTCAATGGCACGGGCTTCATCCAAGCTTCAGTCGTGCAATTCAATGGCGCGAATCGTCCGACGATATTTGTCAGTGCAACGCAACTGACCGCGCAAATCGCGGCGGAAGATATTCCGGCGGCGGGGACGGCGGCGATTCGCGTTGTTTCACCCGCGCCGGGCGGAGGCGCCTCGAATGAAGTCACGCTGACGATCATCAACGCCGTGCCGCAGATTGCTTCGCTCAATCCGAGTGTCGCGTCTGAAGGAGGCGCAGGCTTTACCTTGACAGTCACCGGTACTGGCTTCGTCGTTGGTTCGCAGATTGCGGTCAATGGCAATACGCGCATTACCACTTTTGTCAGCAACACGCAGTTGAAAGCGGAAATTGCCGCCGCTGAAATCGCCAATGCTGGCGCACTGAATATTCAAGTCGTTAGTCCAGGTCCAGGCGGGGGATCATCGAATACCATCCCGCTTCCGATTCGGTCGCGGAATCCATTGCCGCGCTTGACCGGGATCAGCCCTGAGACCGTGATGGCGGGTGGCCCGGGCTTTACACTGGTCGTGACTGGAACGAGTTTCGTCAACGGTTCGGTCGTGCGCGTTAACGGCGTGGACCGTCCGACCGATTTTGTTTCCGAAACGACTTTGGCGGTCCAAATTCCGGCTTCGGATCTGGCCGTTGGTGCGGCGCTGGCGATCAACGTTTTCAATCCGCTGCCAGGTGGCGGTATGTCCAACCAGTTGACTCTCAACGTAAACAATCCCGTGCCACGCATCACCAGCATCAGCCCTGATGCGGTGGCGGCGGGCACAGGGGAATTCACGCTGGTGGTCAGTGGCGTTAATTTTGTCACCACCTCGGTCGTGCGGTTCAACGGCTTGTCGGTTCCAACGACGTTCGTCACCAGTTCGCAATTGACGGCGCAGATTCCGGCAGGGTTGACAGCCTCGGGCGGCATTTTGCCCGTAGCTGTCTTTAACCCGCCGCCAGTTGGCGGCATCTCGAACGTGGTCAACTTTTCGGTCACCAATCCGGCGCCGGCAGTGACCAGCATCAACCCGGCATCGGTTATTGCCGGCAGCGGAGCCTTTGCACTGACAATCAATGGCAGCGGATTTGTTCTTGGTTCGATTGTCAGAGTGAATGGCGCGGATCGGACCACGACCTTCGTCAATGCCAATCAATTGACTGCCGCCGTGACTGGCGCCGACATTGCCAATGGGGGCACTGTGGACATCGCTGTCTTCAACGCGGCTCCCGGCGGCGGCATGTCGAACACGGTCATGCTTGCGGTCACCAATCCGGTGCCGGAACTGACCCAGCTTGTGCCCAATTCGATTTCGGTCGGCAGCGCGGCATTCACGTTGAAGATCAGCGGCAATGGCTTCGTTCCAGGGTCGGTCGTTCAGTGGAATGGCAGCCCGCGTCCGACGACTTTTGTCAGCAATACTCAATTGACGATCCCGGTTTCGGAATCGGAAATTGCCAGTATCGGGACCGTCACGGTAACGGTCGTCAACCCAGCGCCGGGCGGCGGCACATCGAACCAGCGCCTCTTCCTGATTGTTTCGACGGCAAACCCCGCGCCAATTCTGCTTGGCTTGAATCCAAATTCGACGGTGGCGGGCAGCGCGGCTTTCACGCTGACGATCAGCGGCGAAAGCTTCGTGCCGAATGTGGTCGTGAACTGGAATGGCAGCCCGCGCCCGACGACGTTTGTCAGTAGTGTTGAGTTGCAGGCACAGATCACTGCCGCCGATGTCGCCAACCAGGGCACGGCCATCGTCACCGCTGTCAATCCCACGCCTGGCGGTGGCACATCGAATCCGCTTAATTTCGTGATTACCCCGCCCAATCCAGTACCCGCGCTGAGCGGCCTGGTTCCGTCGGTGGTTGGTGTCGGCAGTCCGGCGTTTACACTGACAATCAATGGTTCGAACTTCGTGCCTGGATCGGTTGTGCAGATTAACGGCAGTTCGCGTTCAACGGCATTCTTCAGCGCCTCCCGGCTGTTTGCGCAGATCAGCGCGGCTGATGTGGCAAATGTCGGTTCGGCGACGATTACGGTCGTCAACCCGGCCCCGGGTGGGGGCACATCGAATGCGTTGACGCTCTCCATCAGTTCGGTTTCAAACCCGGTGCCTTCAATCACCGAATTGAGTCCGAACGGCGCAATCGTCGGAGATTCAACCTTTATCTTGACGGTGACAGGCGCGAATTTTGTTCCTGGCGCGGTCGTGCGATTCAACGGCAATCCGCTTTCAACAAACTTCGTCAGCCCAACCCAACTGACGGCGGTGGTTCTGGATTCGGATGTGGCCACAAGTGGAACGGCTGACATCACTGTGGTCAATCCCGGACCGGGGGGCGGCGCATCGAACATTCTGCCTTTCCCGATCAGTTCGTTGAATTGTCAGACCGTTTGTTTCCAATCGCCACTGTATTACGTGATTAACATCAATCGTCTGCCGTCAGGTTACGTGATTATCGGCGGGGTGAATTTCAACAATCCTGTTCTGATCCAATCCAATTTGACCGACGTGCGGCGGGCTTTACGTGGCGGCGCTTCTCCGATGGCGCAACTCAACCAGCAATATGTCGCCGCACAGGTCAGCCTGGCGGCAGTCGGCAGCGGAGTCCTGTCCGGAGCGATGAACAGTTCCCTGCGTTGTTACAACATCGCCTTCGATGCGGTGACGCTCGACAACGGATTCTCATTGAACAGAAGCACGTTGCTCAGGGATTTGTTGGCACAGGCGCGACTGGCCATCGCCGAAAACAGATCGGATGATATGGTCAAGCTCGCGGACATACTGCACCTGCTCAATGGCGACGACCCATTCAATCATTGCCAGTAGGTTGAGCATATTGCTGTAACCGAAAGCAGGCGAGGCAAAATAACAAGGCCGCAGATCAAGCGGGTGGCAGGTTTCCCCCATTTGATCTGCGGCTGTTTTTTTTGACGGTAGAGCTATTTAGCGGCTCTGCAATTTAAGCGCAGCAGATTCGATTTGCCCCGACATGGCATTAAGTGCCGTGACTATCACCCCAACCTGTTCCGCAGCTTCGGTCCAATCTTTCTGTTCCAGCGCCTCCCGCACACCAGGTAAAGTTTTTACGCCATAACCGGTGTAAAAACCCGGCGCGTAAATCTGATGTTTGAACCATTCGCGCCGAGGCAGCCCGGCGTCGGACAGCAGCCTTCGTTCGGATTGGAAAAGCAGTTTATTCAGCTCTTTCGTCTCGGCCGGAAGCGATCCCGTGCGGAGGATGGCATTCAAGGCGCGGTCGTAATTATCGGCTGCCTGCTTTAGCTTCTCGACAGCTTTGCGGAGCGGCGCCAGATCAACATTCTGCTTTGGCAGCTTGGCGACGTCGTCAACGTAGCCGCCCACTGTTTCGGCGAAGTTGGTGAACTCAAATGGCAGTATGCGCGCGTCAGCCAGTCGCATTGTCGCCGTTCCGGCAGCTTGCACAAGCGTTCGCCCATATTCAAACGTCGTATCCGAAAAGCGCGTATACCAGGCAAACGAATCATAGATCGAATGGTAGATACCGCCTCCTCCTTCACCGCCGAAGCCAACGTTTAGCGAAGCAATCCCCAGATGGTCAATGAACGCCGTGTAATCCGAGCCTGACCCAAGCGCACTGATCCGCAGATCCGCTCGGTTATCAGCCTGCCCGCCTCTTCTGGCTTTCATTACCTCCCACAGCGAACCTTTGCCCCGGGGATCATTAACGGAACGTGCAACATCATTGACGAACTTTTCCAGCGTGTGAGACCCGCCCACGCCAAAAGTTCCTTTGCTGGTGCTGTCGGAATTGATGTAGGCGACCGCTTTTTGCTTTAACTCCTCCGCATGTTGCTCGACCCATTCAGTTGAACCCAGCAAGCCAGGCTCTTCGCCATCCCAGGCGCAAAAGATGATTGTTCGCTTGGGACGCCACCCCTTTTTCAGCAATTCGCCGAATGCGCGCGCTTCTTCAAGCACTGCCACCATCCCGCTGACTGGATCGTCTGCTCCATTCACCCACGCGTCATGATGGTTTCCCCGAATGACCCATTCATCAGGATACGTGCTGCCTTCAATACGTGCGACGACGTTATAAAGTGTGTGGAGTTTCCAGTCAGAAAGCACTTTCAGCCGGACCTTGGCGTTTTCATTCCCGCCAATGTGATAAGTAATCGGTAATGCGCCGCGCCAGTTTTCCGGAACGACCTGCCCGCCCAGGTTTTTGAGCAACGGCAGGGCATCGCCATATGAAATCGGTAGAACTGGAATCTTCATCAGCGTCTTTGACTCTTCACGCGACAGTCGGCGAGCGCTCTTTGTCGCGCCCCATCCCGGCGTCAGGGGATCGCCCGGATGAATCGGCATATCCATCACGCTGCCGCGCTGTACGCCGAAATCCGGGCGATATGGGCCTTTGGGGTAAACATCGCCCTGGTAGTAACCATCTTCTTTTGGGTCGGAATAGATAAGGCAGCCAACCGCCCCATGCTGATACGCGACCTTCGGCTTGATGCCGCGCCAACTTGCGCCATAACGCGCAATGACGATCTTGCCCTTCACATCAACACCCATCCTGGCCAACTGCTCGTAGTCGGCAGGAATACCGTAATTGACGTAAACCAGTGGGGCTGTCACATCGCCATCTCCGGAATAGGCGTTATACGATGGCAGTTGATTCTCATCGCCGGAGTCGGCGTCTTCGGCTAGTGCAGGTTCTTTCAGCCTGGCAGTATACTTTTCTGGCGAGATCAGTTCGAGCACACGCTCTCTCGGCATTGGAAAGAGCACATCAAACTCTTCGAGTTTGGCATCGAGTCCCCAGGCTTTCAGTTGATCGCGCATCCATTCAGCATTGCGTTTGCCTGCGGCGGAGCCAATGTGATGGGGCTCTGCGGAAAGGCGCTGCATATATTGCTTGAGCCGTTCGGCTTGAGGAAGCGAACGAAACAATTCTTCCCATTTCTCTTCAGCCTTGCTTTGCGGTGACACCTCAGCGCTCTCCCGCAGGTGACTTAACGAGCCGGCACCGGCCGCGGGAAAGATTGGACCGAAGACGATCATCAAGGCCAGAACCGCGACAGTCGCGCGATTGGCGAATCTATGACGCATGTTGTCTCTCCTCATTGTTGTTCTGATTTGTTTGATGACGGGCATCAACGATGGCCGCAAGCGAGACATATCTGCTGACGGTAATTTCATTATGGATGAGCCGCCCATTGCTGACAATCATTGCTCATCATCGCTTGTTATTACACTGCATGCGCAAACGAATAAGTGCTTGGCAATGAAATATGTGACGAATGTGCAAGTAAGAATGATATTTTTCTTGACACCCTTGTTGAACGAGTTTATAAGCTATATCTAGTATGTTAATTGCTCTAGACCACAAGAGATAAATTCACACTTCATCTTGTGGTCAGGCTATCAACGAGAGAAAGGAGAGAAACTATGCCAGCCAAGAAAGCAGCGAAGAAGGCTCCGGCGAAGAAAGCCGCGAAACCGGCGAAGAAAGCCGCAAAGAAGAAATAACCTTTCTTCAAGGGGGCTTGATTCACGTACCCAATTTATTGTCGAGATTTGATTTACATAGGGGTGGGCGACCACCCCTATTTTGCTGTCTGCGACGTCATTCAAAGGATGGAAAATCTGCATTAAGGCAGGTTTATTGAAGTGCCGTAACAACGAGGAAATTGCCATTCGTGCCTTGCCACACCAATCGCGATCCCGGCTGAGTTTATCTCTCTCCGATAAGAAAGATGCCTGGTTGATGGCCGCGCGTTATAGTTCAGGCATAGCCGCATCCTGGATTTTTCCGCAACTTCATGCTTTTCGCTTAACTCTCTTTCGGGCAATAAAAATGGGATGCCACTTGGACATCCCGTTTTTATTGCTTTTGTTTTTCATACACCCGTCGCGATTCGAACGCGAGACCTTCAGCTCCGGAGGCTGACGCTCTATCCAGCTGAGCTACGGGTGCCAACGCAAATCAAAATACACCAAGGCTTGATGGTGGTCAATTGCCGCAACGCCAATATTGGTAATCAGTCGCCACGCATGCTACGGAAAAAGCCAAGCTTGACGCTCCCCATACCCTCAACTAGAATTCCGACCTGTTTTCACGATCCTAAAATTACATGTGTCACCAATCTTGAGGTAATAAAGTACTTGCCATGAACGCCTTCGAAAAAGCACTGACAAAAATCTTCGGTTCCGCCAATGAACGTTTACTGAAAAAACTGCTACCGGTAGTCATTCAAATCAATCAACTTGAACCAGAAATCAAACGATTGTCGGATGAACAGTTGCGCGCCAAGACTGAAGAATTCAGAGCGCGACTGTCGAAACGGCTTGAAGGCGCTGATGACCTGCCTCCGGCTGAACGGAAGCAACTTGAGCAAACAGCCCTGGATGAGCTTCTGCCAGAGGCCTTTGCCTGTGTGCGGGAGGCTTCTGTCCGCTCTACTGGAATGCGCCATTTCGATGTCCAATTGATTGGCGGAATGATTTTGCATAGCGGGCGGATTGCCGAGATGCGCACTGGCGAAGGTAAAACGCTTGTGGCAACGTTGCCCGTCTATTTGAATGCATTACTTGGCAAAGGTGTTCATGTGGTGACCGTCAACGATTATCTGGCCAGGCGCGACGCGGACTGGATGGGCAGGATTTATAAATTCCTGGGGATGACAGTGGGTGTGGTTCAAAACGATTTGGACGATTTCGAGCGTCAGGAAGCATACAACAGCGACATCACCTATGGCACAAACAACGAGTTTGGCTTTGATTATCTGCGCGACAACATGAAGTTCGAGCTTTCGACCTGTGTTCAGCGCGGCCATTATTACGCCATTGTGGACGAAGTGGACTCGATTCTGATTGACGAAGCGAGAACGCCGCTGATTATTTCCGGGGCGTCGGATGATTCGACCAGCAAATATTACGAAGCCAATGAAGTCATTCCCAAACTGGTACGGGACGTGGATTATCAAGTGGACGAAAAGCAGCACCGTGCCACATTGACCGAGTCCGGCATTGAAAAATCGGAACGCATGCTTGGATACGGCAATCTCTTCGATCCGTCAAACATGGAGATGTTGCATTGTCTGAATCAGGCATTGGTTGCGCATACGCTGTATCAACTCGATAAGCAGTACATTGTCAGGGATGGTGAAGTCGTCATTGTTGACGAATTCACCGGACGTATTATGACAGGCCGCCGCTGGTCGGACGGTTTGCACCAGGCTGTCGAAGCGAAGGAGGGCGTGAAAATCGAGCGCGAGACGCAGACTCTGGCGACCGTCACGCTGCAAAATTATTTCAGAATGTATCAAAAGCTTGGCGGAATGACTGGTACGGCGGAAACGGAAGCCGCCGAATTCGCCAAAATCTATGATCTTGAAGTTGCCACGGTTCCAACGCATCGCGACATGGTTCGTATAGATCATCCGGATATGATCTACCGCACGCTGGAAGAGAAATGGGAGGCCGTTGTTGAAGAGATCAAGGAACTTCATACAAAGGGCCAGCCGGTGCTGGTCGGTACAGTTTCCGTCGAGACTTCAGAGTTGATTTCCCATCAGTTAAAGCGGTTGGGGGTTAAACACAATGTGCTGAACGCCAAGCCGGAAAACGCTGGCCGTGAAGCCGAAATCGTAGCTCAGGCCGGGCGCAAAGGCGCTGTTACCATCGCTACCAACATGGCCGGACGTGGCACGGATATCCTGCTCGGTGGTAACACCGAATTTTTGGCGAAAGAACTTCTCAAGAAGCAGGAGATCAATCCCGAAGAAGCGGAGCCGGAACAACTCGAAGAAGCGGCACGCCAGGTCAAACCCGCCATTGAAGCCGAGCACCAGGAGGTGGTCGGGCTGGGCGGGCTGCATATTCTTGGAACTGAACGCCACGAATCGCGCCGCATTGACAACCAGCTTCGCGGACGCGCTGGCCGCCAGGGCGATCCAGGATCATCGCGTTTCTTCCTTTCACTCGAAGACGACCTGATGCGCATTTTTGCCGGCGACCGCGTCAAAGCCATTATGCAGCGGCTGGGGATGGAAAAAGGCGTCGCTATCGAGTCGAAGATGGTCAGCAAGCGCATCGAAGCGGCCCAGAAAAATGTTGAAGATCACAACTTCACGATCCGCAAACATCTGCTTGAATACGACGACGTGATGAACAAGCAGCGCACAACGATTTATACGCTGCGCCGTCAGTTGTTGGAACAGGCCGATCAGCGCGAAGAGATTCAGACCACGGCCGGGGCGATTCTCGACATGCTGATGGACGACTATCTCAGCCTGGAGGAGATGCCGGATCAATGGGATTTCGACGCCTTCAAGGTGCAGATCAAATTCCAGTTCGGATTGGATTTGATTGAAGCCGGAATTGATCTTGATAATCTGGACCGCGACGAGGTTCGGAAGGCGGTTTGGGACAAACTTCAGCAGATGTACTCGGAGAAGGAAGCTTTGGTTGGCGCCGAGGCCATGCGCTACTACGAGCGGATCATCCAGTTGAACATCGTG
Organism: Heliomicrobium sp.; assembly: GCA_021155085.1. Lineage (GTDB taxonomy): Bacteria > Acidobacteriota > Blastocatellia > RBC074 > RBC074 > RBC074. Next base: position 134,027 of record JAJNQA010000057.1, read on the forward strand.
GATGGGCAATGGAAAGACCATCTGCTGGCGATTGACCATCTGAAAGAATGGATCAATCAGGTTGGCTACGCGCAGAAGGATCCACTGGTCGAATACAAAAAACAGTCCTTCGATCTGTTTGAACAGATGCTGGACCGGATTGATATGGATACGGTTCGAGCGCTGTATCATCTTCAGGTCACGGTCGAACAGCCGCCGGAAGAGCGTATTCAACGCCGCCCGCGGCGCGGTTCAATCACGTTCACCAAAGCCAATGCCAGTGCTGCAATGGCCGGTGAAGACGAAGGCAAGCCGCGAACGGTCGTCAATACCATGCCGAAGATTGGGCGCAATGAGCCTTGTTACTGTGGCTCAGGGAAGAAATTCAAGAAATGCCACGGCGCTGACGCATAATCATCGCGTAAGTTGCAAAATGGAAAAGGGAGAAGCTTCGAAGCTTCTCCCTTTTCCATTTTGGCGTATGGTTACCAACAGGCGGTCAATTTACCGCTCGGGCACATTGCTGCGGAAACGGCCTTGTTCGTCGTAAAGCCGCTGATAGATCCGCGCATTGCGATAAACACCCTGCACATACAACCGCGTTTCGCTTAGAGGAATCGCTTCGACCCATTCTTCAATCTCATGATTGGGGAGTTCGTTGGTCCAGCGGCGCACGCGAGTCGGTCCGCCGTTGTAGGCGGCCGCGACATATTCGAAACGCTGGAAATCATTCATCAACTGGCGAACATAAGCCGTGCCGAGTTGAATATTGAGGATCGGATTGAACAGGTCATTCGATGTAATGCGGCCTCCGCCCAGGTTGTTCCGCCGCGCGACGGCCTGTCCAGTGCTGGGAAGCAACTGCATCAAGCCCAGCGCGTTGGCGCGGCTGCGAGCTTGCGGGTTGAAGACCGTCTCCTGTCGAATGATGCCGGCGACAAAATAGGGGTCAAGGTTGAGCCGTTTGGCTTCGTCCTTGATATTCGTCCACCACTTGAGAGGATAGAAGACTTCCCAGGCTTCGCGCGTCATTTCCTCGGGAAGCGTCTGGCCGTAATCAGGATAGGCGCGTTTGAGCGCGTTGATGGCGGCGACGTTTTCGCCATTCGCGCGGAAGATTTGCGCGATACGCAAATTGACAATCGGCGAGTTCGGCGCGCCTGTTCGCGCAGCATCCAGTTCGTTCATGGCCGATTGATGCAACGCAATCTGCATCAATTGTTCGGCTTTCTGCACGCGTTCGAGGTCGGTATTTTTAATGGTTTCCTGAACCGTATTGATGGTCCGCAGACCTTCGACTGCGTGGCGCAGCACCAGGTCAGAATCAACTGCTTTGGCTCGCACGCCTTCCCTGGTCAAACGGTCAATGCGGCGTTCGGCATTCAGGCCGAACCAGCCCGCACCATACCGCGTCAACATTGCGCGATACATCGCCAGCGCTCGCCCTTTATCGCCGGCCCGTTCGGAGTCCACAGCCGCCCAGAAAGCCGCTTTGCCGCGATTGTCCGTGACATTGCCGTAATTGGCGATATGCTCGGTCAGCAGACGCGAGGCATTCGTATAATCCTTGGCCTGGTGCGCGCGCCAGCCCAGCCAGAAATGCGCTTCATCGGCTTTATCGGATTGCGGAAATTGGCGGACGAGTTGTGTGTAGAAAGTCGTTGCCTGATCGTTGCGATCGCGCTTTTCATAGTAACGCCCGACCGAATAGAGCAATTCGGCAACCCGATCACTGCTTGGCGCTGAACGGCGCAGCTCCGACAGCGTTTGCAACGCGGAGGCCTCCGTTTTCAGGGAAAGTTGCGCAAGGCCAAGGTAGAACAACGTTTCGCTGGCCAGCTTCGGCGTGCGGGCGCGGACTTTCATCAGCGCGTCGGCTGCCGATTTGAACGAATCGGCTTTGTAGTAGCAAATTCCCGCGCGCAGCCAGGCTTCGTCGTTCGCTGCATTTGGGAATTGGCGGGGAATCTGTTCGTAAGCCGCCGCCGCCAGCGCATACAGGCGCGCCTCATTCAGTTTGTCCGCACGTGTGCGCAACTGCGAAGCATCGCCCGCCGCTGTCGAACCACCAAGCTCTGCCAAACGCTGGCCAACCTTTTCTGCTTCAGCCGAATGGGGAGCATCGAAGTAAAGCTTGCGCAGCGTCATAGCCGCGTCACTGGTGCGACCGAGTTTTTCCAGCGCGTCAGCTCGCAACTTGAGCGCCGTGCCGTCGTTCCTGGCCACCAGATTCGTCAGACCGTCAATCGCGGTTTGGTAGCTTCCGCGAGTCATCGCCAGACCGGCTGCCTGTAAAGCCGCTGAACGCGCCAGCAGGGAAGTCGGCGAGTTTTGCGCCAGACGGCGAAACTCGCGTTCGGCCTCTTCGCCGCGCCCGGCTTCCTGGAGTGCCTGGCCGCGATAATAAGCTGCGTAATCGCCCAGGGCGGTGAGCCTGGCAATGTTCGTATCGTTCAGGGTATTTGCCGCTGTCAGGTAATCCTTCGCCTGCAAACGCAGATAACCGCGCAGCAATCTGGCCAGCGCTGCCGTTTCCGTGCCGGTAAAAGCACTTTCGATTTTTTGCAACTCGGCTTCTGAATTTGCGGCAACGGCTGTGCGCAATTGCGCTGCGGCTCGACCCTGTGCTGCGACCGGCTGATTCAGCGAATTGAAACGTCCGACGACCAGCGCAGTCAAAATCAAGATCAAACCCAGCGAAAAGATTCCGTAACGGCGAGGGAAAAGAGGAAACTCAGAAAAGGCGATCATAACGTACAGCTCCTTTGTAATGCTTCAGCCAAAGGGGTGGCAACCTGGTGGCGACGGTTCAAACGGGATCAGGGGTGAGTAATTGTAGCAGAAGAAAGAGAGACTGGGAGAAGGGGAGACAAGTGAAACGGATTTTCCTTGCCTCCCCTTCTCTCATCACGATCCGATCACCACCGGACCAGGGCAATTCGGCCCCAGCTTGTTGGTGTCGCCTTCCGCCAAAGTTTGCACCAGTTCATCGTAAAAGTAATCGAACCGGGTGGCGACAGCGGGCGAAACTCGTTTGTCATAGACCTTGCGGCTGCGATCAATTTCGTCTTTGAGCCGGTCGTAAAGATCCAGACTGCGACGGCCTTCGTTGACCTTGGCCGCGTTATAAAGCTTGATTTCGGAAACCAGCAGACGAGCGAAGCGGCGTGCATCATTGTGCGCGCGTTGTTCGGTTTCACTCGTCGGTGTCGGCACGGACATCACAGGCTGTGCCGGACGCGGAGGTTCGGGGGACGGCGATGTGAATACCGGCACCGGTGGCGTGAATGCCGGTGCGGTGAAGATCGGTTCAGCAGGTAGCGATACTGGAGCCTCGATCTTTGGCGCCACATTGTTTGGAGCCGAATAAAGCGGCGGAGCTGGCGGCGGCGGCGGCAATGGGCCGCTTTTCAGCTCTTCACGAGCCGACTCAACCATTGCCGAGGTGACGACCGGCACCTCGGCCGTCGGCACTTCTGTAATGGGAGCTGGTTCCGGTTCGAACTGTGTTGGGGCCGAAAATCGTTCCGTTACTTCCGACGCTGCAACCGCGGCCTCCTTTGACAATTCTTCCGTGATTCGATCAGGGACTTCCGGCTCTTCAGCCCTGGCGGAGTCCGCAAAATCATCCTGAACTTCTTGCGCTTCACTGGCCTGAGCTTCGGCTGCCTGAGTTTCGGCTGCCTGAGTTTCGGCTGCTTGGGCTTCGGCTGAAGGAACTTCCGGTTCAACTGGTTTCTCAGGTTCAGCGCTGACCGTTGGGGCCGGTTCTGGCGCGGAAACCACCGTGGCGGCTGCGGTCGCAGCAACGGCCGGTGGGTTCAACTGTGGCGGCGGGCCAACTGGACGCACCGATTCGACGCCGCGACGGGCAGGCAAAAGCTCGATTCCCATACTGGCTACGCGCAACAGAGATTCGAGCGCCGCCGCATTGATGGAATTTTCGGATTGTGTGCCCGAATCGGCATAAAGCACGGCGGCAGCCTTACCGCGGACGACCAGCGGCACGGCGATAGTCGTTTCCGGCGCTGGCGAACCGTATAAGCCCAACACCGCGGAGTTGTCACCTGGTGAAGAGGACCGGCCAACTGAGGTAGTGAAGGTTGTCAACGCTTCGCGCAGCAAGGACTGATTTTGAGTCGGAACGGAAAGCAGCCGGACTGTTTCGTCATTCAGGCCGTTTTCAAATCCCGTCGCCTTCCAGCCGATGGCCGCATCGCCTTTGACGACGAAAAAGACGACGCGCGGCGCGAATTGGGCGGCGCGGCGAACCAGCGTGGTTAATGTGTCGGATTGCGTGCGTTGGGCGTCAATGTCTTCGATGGCGGATTTGAGGTGGTCGAATCCGGCTGCCTGTGCTGTGGCGGATTGCGCGGACGAAACGGCCAGCGTTAATGCCTGGCGGCTGCCTTCAAGCTGTTCCTGCAGCTCTTCGATTCTGGCGTCGGCTTCGCGGCGGGCAACGGCGGCGGCTTCGGTGCAAGCCTGTTCCAAACGCTTCTGAAATTCAGCTTCCTGGACTTCCTGGTTTGAAGTTTCCCATTCGCTGCGGGCTTGTGCCAGACGCTGTTCAATCGCTTGTTCGGATTCGGCGCGGGCTTGCTCCAGTTTCGCTTGAAAGTCTTGTTCAGCTTTGGCCGATGAATCGCTGAACCATTGCTTGACGTAATCAAGCAATCCGGAGGTTTCCGGCTCCGCGGCTACCGGCTGAGCCTGTTCGTCAAGTTTGGAACTGAGTTCGGCGATGGTGGATTGAAGCCGTTCGATTTCGCTCTTCAGAGATCCAATGCGCTGGCTAACCTGTTGCCCAATTTGCTGATTGATGACTTCATTGGCGCGGATTTGAAGCTGCGCTTCCCAGCTTGGGGTTTCCTGTGGGTCTTGTGAATTGATGTTCTCTTCGGACACTGTGTACCTCCGCCTGACAACGGGGAATGTTCCGGCTGCGCTCGGCGCGGCGTAAATTGTTTTCGTCTTGAATAGGCCAGTCTTGGGGGGACTGACGTTTCCACTTTGCGGCCACTTCACATTATGCCTGAAGTCGAGCAAGCGCCCAGCGACGCCATCCAAAGTATGTTCAACGAATTAGTGATGGGGCAATGATCTCTCGCGTGGTTTTTCAGCAAACTGCTCAACGAAGGCGGCTAATTATCTTTTCTCATCTATGGCTTGTCAATTTCCCAATTTCGGATTGTGAAGCCGCGGGGCTCAGGGTCTTTTTTGAAACGGCACCGCCGAAGCCTGCGTCTATGAAAATGTCGAAAAATTCCGCACTTTTCATTCTGACTCACAACCGAATCGCAATTCCGCCTGTATTTTTGGCAGTGTAATGTCAACAGTCGGTCAAACGATCTTCAAGGAGCTTTTCAAATGATGGCTTGGAAATCAAAGAACTCCGGTTCAATACGGCGGCGGGCGCATCAGGCGTTGATGCTCATCTGCGCGTTGAGCCTTGTCTTCACGCCCGCAATTTGGCCGCAAATGGCTTCAGCCCGGCAGCAGGCATCGGCAAAGTCGCAGGCGTCAGCCAGGCGCGCGTTGACGCACCAGGATTACGACAGTTGGCGCTCAATCCAGGGACAGACACTTTCGCGCGATGGCAAATTCGTCGCTTACGCGGTTGTGCCGCAGGATGGCGATGGCGAAATCGTCGTTCGCAATCTGGCGACCGGAAAGGAATACCGGTCAGGGCGCGGCTGGCGCCCGCCCGCACCGCCTCCATCCGGCGATGGCGCTGAACCGGTTGCCGGACCGCCAGGATTTGGACAGGCAGCGGCAACGCGCCCGCGCTTTACGGCTGACAACCGTTTTGCCATTTTCACCATTGAGCCGGACAAGGCTGATGTGATGAAAGCTCGCAAGGAGCGCAAAGCGCCTGACGCCAGCCCGAAGAACGCGCTCGGCATCATGGATCTATTGACTGGACAGGTGACGCGCGTCGAACGCGTGAAGAATTTTCAGGTTCCGGAAGACGCCGGCGGTTACATCGCCTACTCGCTGGAAACAAAGCTTGATGCCGCGAAGCCGGAAGAAAAGCCCGCTGCGCCGAATCAGGGAAAACAGGAAGATGCGGATGAAGATTGGCAGCAAAGAGGCGGCGGCAGAGGGGGCGCCGGTGGCGGAAGGCCCGCTGGAGCTCGCAAAGAATTCGGCACGGATTTAGTGTTGCGTAATCTGAGCAATGGCAGCGAGCGTTCGTTTGCCGACGTACTTGATTACTCGTTCAGCCGGGATGCCAGGACGCTGCTTTATGCCGTCTCATCGCGGAAAGAAGAATCAAATGGGATTTACGCCGCCACGCCTGGAAATGACGCCGCGCCCGTCGAATTGCTAACTGGCAAAGGCAAATACTCGAAGCTGACTTGGGACGAAGATCAAACCCAGTTGGTCTTTGCCAGCGACCGGCCCTCTGGTGATGATGCGGCGGCGGCCAAGCAGCCGAAGATCAAGCTTTATTACTGGAAACGCGGCGAAGCGAAAGCTGTGGAACTGGTTTCGGCCGCCACACCGAATTTCCGTTCCGGAATGATGATCAGCGAACGCGGCGCGCTGAATTTTTCGCAGGACGGCAGCCGGTTGTTTTTCGGCATCGCGCCGCCGCCCGAACCTGAACGCGATCCGAACGCCGACGCCGACGCGGAGGAAAAAGCGACGGTGGATTTGTGGCACTGGAAGGACGATTTCATTCAACCGATGCAGAAAGTCCGTGCCGAACAGGAGCGCAATCGCTCTTACCGAGCGGTCTATCACCTGAAAGATCAAACGTTGACGCAGCTCGCCGACGAAACGATGCAGAACGTCAATCCGTCGGCGAACGGTCAATGGGCGATCGGCACCGATGACCGCGCCTATCGCCGCCTGGTCGGCGTGGATAGCAATTACTCGGATGTTTATCTGGTCAATACTGCTGACGGTTCGCGCAAACAGTTGCTGACCAAGAATCAATCCGGCCTCTCGTGGTCGCCGAGCGGAAAGTACGCGGTCTTTTATGACGGCAAGGATTGGAACTCCGTCACAATCCCTGGGGGCAAAATCAGCAATCTGACCAAAGACCTGCCCGTCAAATTCTGGCGCGAGGAGACTGACACGCCCAGCACACCCGGACCGTATGGCAACGGCGGCTGGGTGAAGGATGACAAGTTTGTTTTGCTCTACGACAAGTACGATATCTGGCAGATCGCGCCAGATGGCTCCTCGGCGAAGAATCTGACCGACGGGGTTGGCCGCAAGGAAAAGATCGAATTTCGCGCCGTTCGTCAGGAACTGGAACGCGGCGAACGCGGGATTGATCCCGCAAAACCGCTGCTGCTGGCCGCCGAAAACGAGTGGACGAAAGACAGTGGATTTTATCGCGACAAAATTGACGTTGGCACTCAGCCGGGAGGCCAGCCCGAAAAATTGTTGATGGCGGCCAGAAGCTTCAGCCCGCCGGTCAAAGCCAGGGACGCCGACGTGTGGATGCTGACCGCATCGCGTTTCGATGAGTTCCCGGATCTTCACGTGACCGATTCCAGCTTTAAGAACCTGAAGAAAGTCAGCGAGGTCGGCAAACAGAAAGACCCGTTCACCTGGGGCAAAGCCGAACTGGTCCGTTACAAAAACACGGATGGCGTGCCGTTGAGCGGGATTTTGATCAAACCGGACAATTTCGATCCGAAGCGGAAGTATCCGTTGATCGTGTACATCTACGAAAAGCTCTCGGACGGCCTGCACCAATTCACGAATCCCTCGCCCGGGCATTCGGTCAACCGGTCGTTTTATGCCAGCAACGACTATCTGTACTTCATGCCGGATATTGTTTACACCATCGGCTATCCGGGACAGAGCGCGCTGAAGTGCGTCCTGCCGGCGATTCAGGCGGTGGCCGATCAGGGCTTCGTCAACGAAGACGCCATCGGCATTCAGGGCCACAGTTGGGGCGGTTACCAGATCGCCTACATGGTCACGCAGACCAATCGCTTCAAAGCCGCCGCGCCAGGCGCGCTCGTGGCGAATATGACCAGCGCCTACAGCGGCATTCGCTGGGGGACAGGTTTGCCGCGCCAGTTCCAGTACGAACATACGCAAAGCCGCATCGGCGGCAGTTTATGGGAACAGCCAATGCGTTTTCTGGAAAATTCGCCGGTCTTCCAGGCGCATCGGGTGCAAACGCCCATTTTGATGCTGCATAACGACGCCGACGACGCCGTGCCGTGGTATCAGGGCATCGAGTATTACCTGGCGCTGCGCCGTTTGAACAAGGAAGTCTACTTTTTCAACTACAACGGCGAACCGCACGGTCTGCGCCGCCGCCCGAATCAGAAAGATTACACACAGCGCTTGCAGGAATTTTTCGATCACCATTTGAAAGGCGCGCCCGCGCCAACTTGGATGGAGAAGGGAATTCCGTACTTGCAGCGCGACAAGCCGAAAGAAACGGGAGGACTTTCGCAAAACCGGCCTTAAATTTTGGAGGACTTTTTATCGGTAGCGTAGCAGGGGGCGAAAGCCCCCCTGCTGCTCTACCGATAATCCCGTTCCCCATTGCCGCCAACTTTCTTGCCCTCACAACCGTATGGTACATTCGCCGCCGCAACGAAACGCGCGCGGCGCAAAATCCCGGATTTATCAGTGAGGAAAATTTGATCACCGCTACCGCTCATCGCATCAGCGAACTGCAACAAACCATTGAAAGCGTCATTCGCGGCAAATCGGAAACCGTCCATCTGGCGATTGTCACGCTGCTTGCGGGCGGGCATTTGCTGGTTGAAGACGTTCCCGGGGTCGGCAAAACCACGCTCGCCGCAACCATCGCGCGCTGCCTGGATTGCAGCTTTCAGCGGGTCCAATTTACCAGCGACATGCTGCCGTCGGACATTGTCGGCGTCTCGGTCTTCAACCAGCATTCGGGCGAATTCGAATTCAAACCGGGGCCAATTTTCGCCAATATCATCCTGGCTGACGAAATCAACCGCACGACGCCAAAGACCCAAAGCAGTTTGCTGGAGGCAATGGCTGAAGGCCGCGCAACGATTGAAAATCAAACCTACGATTTACCCCGCCCGTTTCTGGTGCTGGCCACCCAGAACCCGATTGAACATCACGGCACTTACCCATTGCCCGAATCTCAGCTTGACCGCTTCCTGATGCGCGTGCGGATGGGGTATCCATCCATTCTGGAAGAAAAGGAAATTCTGCGGCAGCAGGCTCACCATCATCCGATTGACCGAATCTCGCCGGTGATGAATGCCGAAGACGTGCTGGATTTGCAGGAAGAGGTCAAAAACGTCGGCGTCAAGGATGCGCTGATTGATTACCTGATGGATATTGTCGCCGCGACGCGTAATTCCGAAATGTTGGAACTGGGCGTCAGCCCGCGCGGTTCACTGGCGCTGTATCGCGCGGCGCAAGCCATGGCTTACACCGAAGACCGCGCGTTCTGTATTGCCGACGACATCAAACGATTGGTCGTCCCGGTTTTTGCCCATCGCGTCACCGTCAATTCGCGTTACTCGAATCGCCAGCGCACCCACGATGCCGCCGAACAGGCGCTGACGGAAATCATCAAAAGCGTTCGTGTGCCGATCTAACTCCGCAATTCCAAGTGTTCACATTTCTTCGCCGTAAAAAATCGCTCCGCTTTGTGCTGATCTCCGCGCTCTTGACTGGAGCGGCGATGGGCGCCGGGTTGATTGCGGCGGTCGCCAGTCAGATTAATGAATATGAAGTGGCGGCGTTTAGTTCCAAAGCTGCGCTGGGACTGGCGATTCTCATCATCCTGTACGTGGTGCCGCAGCTTGCGCGCAGCGTGCAATGGCGTTCGGAATATGCCGTGCAGCTTCCGAACGCCGGGCTGATTTTCTGCGCGGTGATTGTGATGGTGACGATCATCAGCTTGAGCAGCGGCAACAACCTGCTCTATCTGGTGCTGGCGGTGCTGCTGGCGACGATGATTGTTTCGGTGATTGCGGCGCGGCTGAATCTGAAGCGCCTTACCCCGTCGGTTCATTATCCCGACCACATCTTCGCGGGCGAAGCGATTCCGTTCGAGGTCACCTTGGCCAACGAGAAACGGTTTCTGCCGGCGTTTTCGCTTTCCGTTGATCTGGTCGAAGAGCGGCCGGCGAGCAAGGCCGGCGCAAAGACGACGGAACAGAAAGCCTTTGCGCTCGGTTATTTCCCCCTCGTTCCGGCGCAGGCACATGCGCGGATGCGGATCGAGCGCAGCTTCAGCGAGCGCGGGATTTTTCCGGTCACGGGATTCGTGGTCAGCACGGGGTTTCCATTCGGGTTTGTCGAACAACGACGCCTGGTCGAATGGCGCGGCGAAATCGTCGTTTATCCCAAGCCCAAACCGCTGGGTGATTTCGGCCAGTTGCCGCAGTTTTTGCAGGGCCGTGTCGAAAGCCGCGCAAAAGGCAGCGGCAGCGACCTGTATGCGATCCGGCAGTATCAGTCCAGTGATCACCATCACCACATTGACTGGAAAGCAACGGCCAAGACTTCGCGGTTGATGGTTCGTGAATTCACCCGTGACGATGACTGGCGTGTCAGAATCACATTCGATTCGCGGATTGACGAGCAGGCCGCCGCCGATCCTGAATTTAACCGGCAATTCGAGCGCGCAATCACCTTTGCCGCCAGCCTGACGACCTATTTCACCGAATTGGGCGCGGAAGTCCGGCTGACGACCGCCGAAGAAGATTCCGGTTTTGGCATCAGTCAGGCACATCATTTTGCGATGCTGCGGAGTTTGGCCCAACTCTCGCCAACGGTTTCGACTGACGGCGAAGCGCCGGTTCACGACGATGAGTGGGAGCAGGGGCTGGAAATTCTCATCACTTCCCATCGGAAACTGCCGTCGAACTCGCCGGCAACTCACGTGATCAGGTTTGAAGATCTGTCATGAATTTCGACCGTTACTTCAATTTGTCTTCCTATTCGCTGCTCACAACCAGCTTTGCGATGTTGGTGGCGACGCGCCAGCTTGACTGGATCGCGGTTGCGCTCTTCATGGCCATGCTGGTGACGGGGTTTCTGATAGATACGAACCGGCTGTCCTGGAATTTGCCGCGCCGCTGGGCAAATACATTGATGCTGGTTTATGTGGGCATGGCATTTGTCGAATGGCAGGTGCTGCGCTTTTCGCCGGTGCTGGTCATCTCGCACTTCGTGCTCTTTGCGACTTCGATGAAGCTGCTGCGAACCAAAAGCAATCGCGACTGGCTCTGGCTTCATATCGTTTCGTTTTGTCTGGTGCTGATGTCGGCGGGGCTGTCGGCGGGAACGACGTTCCTGTTGTTGCTGGTGGTGTACATCTTTGCGGCGGTTTCGACCTTTATCGGGTTTGAAATCCGCCGTTCGCAACAGTCTTTTGCCGAAGAAACTCAGAACCAGGCGCTCTCAATCGAACTGTGGCGGGAAATAAAAGAGCAGCGCCAACCGATGACCGTTTCCGCCAGCCGTGGTCTGTTCGGGTTTTCCGCCACTGCGCTGATTGCGATTCTGCTGGTTGCCATCCCCATCTTTCTGGCGGTCCCGCGAGTTTCGCGCGGCGCCGGGCGCAACGGTTTGTTGTCCACCGAAGCATTGTCCGGGTTTTCCGATACCGTGCGGCTGGGCGAAGTGGCGCAGGTGAAACTGAACCCGCAAATCGTGATGCGCGTTCGCCTCCGGCAGCAGCGCGGCCAGCAGCAGATGCTGCGCTGGCGTGGCGTGACGCTGGACCAGTACGACGGCCAGAGCTGGTTTCAATCCGGTCCTGAGCCTTCGCCGATTCGGTCTGTCGGCGACAGCTTCCGGCTGGATGACAAGCTGCTGCCGCGTGCCTATACCGAACAACGCTTCTTTCTGGAGCCGATAGACACAAACGTCGTTTTTGTCGCGCCCCGCCCGATTGCAGTCATTGGCTTGCCGGAGCTTTCACGAGACGTGGGCGACGGGCTGTGGACGGAGCCGCATCGCTACAACAAAATTGATTACACCGTCTATTCCGACACCAGCGTGCCCGGCGATGAAGAATTGGCGGCGGACAATACACGCGATTTCCGGCGCAGTATCCGTGAGCGTTATCTGCAATTGCCGCCCGAACATGACAAGCGAATCTCGCAACTCGCCGCCGATATTGTGCAGGGCGCGCCCACGCAAATCGAAATGGCGCGGCGCATCGAACGCCATCTGCGCGAACAATACACCTACTCGCTCAATCTGAATCAGGTGGCCGAAGGCGACCCGGTGGCGGATTTTCTGTTCAATACGCGCGCCGGGCATTGCGAATACTTTGCCTCGGCGATGGTTTTGATGCTGCGTTCGCGGCAGATTCCGGCCCGCATCGTCAACGGCTTTCAAACCGGCGAGTACAACGCGCCTGCCGATGTTTACACTGTCCGCCAGTCGGATGCGCATTCCTGGGTCGAAGTCCTGTTTCCAAGAAGCGGCTGGGTGGCCTTTGACCCAACGCCGGCTGCGGGCCTCAGCAATTACGGCGACGGCCTGATGGCCTGGATGCGGCAATACGGCGAAGCCATGGAGATGTTCTGGCTGGAGCACGTCATCGGTTTCGATCTGTCCCGGCAACTTTCCATGGCATATGCCGCGCAAAAATGGATCGCCTTTTACCAGAAAGGCGCTTCTTCGCAATGGCTGGATTGGACTTCAGGATTGGCAAGGCGGCTGGAAAGCTGGCGCGAAACCCGCGCCCCAGGCGGCAACCTTCCGGAAGACTCATCAAATAAAGCGTCATGGCGCAGCGTCGCGTTTCACCCGGCAATGCTGGCCGGAGCCGCGCTCGCCATTCTCGGCGCGCTGGTCTTTTTCTGGCGCAATCGCTGGCGTTCCTGGCGCCGCGCCATCAAACGCGACGCGGGGCAGTCCGCCATCCGGTTTTATCAGGAGATGCTGCGCCTGCTGGAACGCGCCGGACACAAACGCGAACCGCATCAAACGCCGCAGGAATTCGCCGCGCAACTGGCCATCCCCGCTGTCAACGAAATTACGCGGCTTTACCAGCGAAAGAGATTTGGCGATGAAATTCTTGGTGATGATGAAGCAGCTCGCGTCGAATCCCTGTTGCGGGATTTGAAAAAACAAGCAGGCCGGCAAAATTATTTTCGTTGGCCGCTTCGCTCAGTGAAAAGGTCGCCTTAAAACATCCAGTCTTCATCGCGGAATCACCCACGGCATCAGATACGCGTAAATCATCACGATCACGCCGACGATGGCCGCCAGCGCGATGCTATGCACGAAGACGGCTTTGAAGATCGCCGCTTCATTCCCGGTCTGCTGCGTCGCCGAACTTGATACGACGATGGACTGGGCGTCAATCATCTTGCCCATCACGCCGCCTGCAGAGTTCGCCGCGCCCATCAGAATCGGACTCAAACCCAGTTGCTCCGCCGTCACTTTTTGCAGATTGCCGAACAACGCATTCGATCCGGCATCCGTTCCGGTCAGCGCCACACCCAACCAGCCCAGCAGCGTGCCAAAGAAGGGAAACAACACCCCCGTGCCGGTCAAACTCAAGCCCAGTACGGTGTCCATTCCGCCGTAGCGCGTGACATATGCCAGTCCGACCATAAAGCTGATGGCCAGCAGCGAAGGAATCATTTCTTTCAACGTTTGGCCGAAGATTTGCAGCGTTCGTTTCAACGACAATCCCAAAAACAGCGCCGCCACCAATCCGCCGACAAAGACCGCCGTGCCCGGAATGCCGATGAAGTTGAAATCTATGATGGCGGCTTCCGGCGTCGGCTGCGGCGAAACGGGCGGAACTTTCAATACGGTGTTGTGCAGCGCGGGCATCGGCACGCGGAGTTCACTGAACAGCAGATACTTGTTGATCTTCGGATAACTCGCGATAAAGATCAGCACCGAAGCCAGAATGAACGGCGACCAGGCTTTCAGCACCGCCAGCGTGGAATGCCGTGCGCTCGGTGCAGCGCAGGTTGTGCCTTCCGTTTTCATCTCGGTTGCCGGTTTCCAGAACTTCAGGAAGACGACCATCACCAGCAGCGAAAAGACCGCCGAAACCACATCCACCAATCCCGCTTCCTGATAGTTCGACCAGTAAAACTGCATCCCGGCGAACGACAATCCGCTGACCAGCAGCGCGGGCCAGACCGCCAGTGTGTCTTTCCAGCCGACCATGCTGCGCACCAGCCAGAGCGGCAGAATCAACGACAGCGGCGGCAGAATGCGCCCCGCCATCGCGCTGAACTGCATGGCCGGCAGGCCGGTCACTTCCGCCAGCACGCGAATCGGATTGCCGACGCCACCCCAGGCCACCGGAGCCGTGTTGGCGATCAGGCACAGTGTTGCCGCTTGAAACGGCGGAAATCCCAGTCCGATCAAAAACGATCCGGCAATCGCCACCGGCGCGCCGCCGCCGCCCGTGCCTTCCAGAAACGCCCCGAAGCAGAACGCGATCAGCACCAGTTGCAATCGTTTGTCCGATGACAGTCCGGCGATGGATTGTTTCATCACCTCGAACTGTCCGGTTTCGCAGGCGATGTTGTACAAAAAAATCGAAGCGACAATCACCCAGGCAATGCGGATCATTCCGAAGATGAATCCATGCCCGGCGGACGCCGCCACCAACACTGCGGGCATTTTGAAAACCAGCACCGCCAGCAGCACAGCCATCAACAAACCGCACAGCGCCGCCATCCAGACGCGCGCTTTGACAACCACCAGCACGAAAAAGAGCGTCAACACGGGCAGCGCGGCCACCAGCGTCGAAAGCGGCCAGGAATTCAACGGGTCGTAGACCTGCGTCCAGGTCAGAAAGAAGTTGCTCAATGGATGGAATCTCCTTATTCGGAGTGGGATGGTAAAACGGAGGGAATTTGGCTTAGAACTGCAATTTACGCAACTGCCAGCGGGCGGTCAGCAAAGATTTAATTCTTCGATGACGGAATTGCCGGTTGAAAGATCGCCGCTCGTCCATTGCCAGCTTTCGTGCAAACGGCAGCGGCCGTCGGGCAGAATTTCCGGTTTGGAGAAACACTTCCCGGTGCAGAGTTCGCCATTCTGGTTGACGTGCTGATAGCGCATGTCCAGACAACCATCGGCATCCACCGTCGCCACCAGCGTTCCGAATCGAATACTGCCGCCTTCATAAGTCGCCCAGACAACATCGCCTTGCTGCCGGTAATGAAAGATCGTGTCCGAACTGACTTCGCCGGTTTCGGAATTGCTGACCCCGGCGAAAAAGCGATTGTTGTAGTTAAATTCGCCCATGAAAAGTAAGCCAGGAAGTTAAGAAGAAATGCTCACCACAAAAAGCACAAAAGACACAAAAGGAATCCCCCAAATATGTTTGTGTCTTTTGTGCTTTTTGTGGTGAATTTTGCTTCAATCATCTGGAACCCATCGCGCGTTTAGACCGCTTCGCCTCCGTCTGATTGATGAATCAGACGCAAATGGAACAGGCGGTTGTTTGCTTTTTTGATTTGCCGGTCTACTTGCGACAGCAGGTCGGCGAACAGGTCAATGCCCATCGCGTCGGCATTTTCGACGCGCAGTTTCAGCCGGTAAAGTTCCGAAGCCGAAATCTCGTCAATATCCGATTCGATCTCCGCCGCCTGTTTTTTGGCTTCGGCAATTCGGCGCAGCAGCAGGATCATTTCGGCGGACATCGCGCCATTGGTTTCGACAGATTCCAGGCTTTCTCCGGCTTCCAGCAGTTCCTGCAAACGGTCTTCCGCGCCGGATTCGTAAGCGCGATTGACTTCGACCATCAATTGATGCCGGTGCTGGCGTTCCTGCGGGCACGAAGTCAGGTCGGGATGAAGCTTTCGCGCCACCTCGCGGTAAAGCTTTTTCAGCCTGTCGGAATGAAAGCGATTCTGGCCGCAGCCGACTTCGTCCTCCGCCAGCGAATCGCCGTCGTAATCGTCGTCGGAATCCAGCCCTTGCAGCTTGGCAATCTCTTTTTCGATTTTGGCCAGTTCGTCGTAGCGTTCGCCAACCATTTTCAAATAACGGCTTTCAAACCCCGCCATCTCGCCGCGTAGTTTGGCCAGTTGCGACTCGCGTTCGGCCACGGCAGCTTGCAGCGCGGCCAGCTCTTCGCGCCGCTGCCGCAGTGTCTGCTCCTCGCTTTGTTGACTCAGAATCAGTCCGGATGTGCTCATCTCTTAAAACCTGTTCCGCAAATGCTTTAAGACTTCGTCAAAGGTTTCGTACGGGTGAAAGTTGATTCCGCGCTCGCGGCAGAAATCCGCCAGACTGTGTTTGGCAAAGACTTCGTCAGCGACTTCCGCCGCGCCGCGATCCGACAACCCGTCGCCGATGAAAATCACGCGTTCGCCGCGTTTTTTGGCTGCGCGCAACGGCGCGGCTTTGTCGTGACCGTCCGGCGTTTTGTCGCGAAAGACGCATTGCCAGCCGGTCTCTTCATTCGGTTTCAAGGTGTTCGCCAGAATTTCCAGATGCGGAAACTCTTCGCGGCGAATGAACAGATCAATCAGTTGTTGAAAGCCCGCGCTCAGCACGGTCAGCGGAATCTGTTTCTGTTCGCACCAGGCGGCGAAGGGCGGAAAGCCCGGATCAATCCGGACTTTTTCGCGCAACAGCGCTTCTGCTTCGTCGAAGGGGCGGCGGATGCTGCGCATTTCGGCGGCGATGCCTTCGCTCAAAGAGAGTTGGCCCTGGCGAATCAGCCGTCCAATCGCTTCGACCAGTTGCGCGCCGCCGCCCAGATTGGTAGTGAGGAAAATCAGCGTGTCTTTTTCAGTAATCGTGCCGTCAAAATCGGAAAAAATATGGAGTTTGGTCATTGGTTAATTGTCGGTTCGGAGTTCAACGCCCGCCGGAGCTTTGAAGGTGAATTGAGCGTCGCTCGCCGGAACATTTTCGCGCAGGTTGGAAAAGAGAAAGTCGGATCGAGCGCCGCCGCTTTCGATCAGGCTCAACCGCGCGATTTGTAAACTGCCAGGATCAATTTCAATCACCAGTTCTTTGAAATCCGCCGCGCGTTTCGGAACCATTCTGAGCACTTTGTTGCCCGCCTTGACCGGGGATTCCCTGGCGAATTCGATGGTTTTGAAATCGCGCCGCAGATTGCCGCGTCCCAGCAGAAACGCAAACGGCGCGCGCATATCGCCCGATTCCTTGATTGTTGAACGGGACGCATATTTGTCCGCCGGAAAGTATTCGTACAGCCATTTGCCGTCGGAGATAAACAGCTTCGCTTCCGGCGCGGTGTAATCCCAACGCATCTTGCCCGGCTTCCGAATCAGCAAATGCCCGCTTTCGCGGCGCGATTTCTGTCCCGGCGCGTTGTACATCTGCGTGAAGTCGGCGGAGAGCGAAGAGAGTTTGTTGTATTTCGCCTGCAAGGTATTGATTAACTGATCGAGTTCAGATTGTGCGCGCACTGTTGGCGCGGAAAGCAGCGCGAGAAACAACCCGGCAATCGTCCACCGAAGGAAAAATTGACGCCGCCCGGACCGCACATTACACTCCGAAACGGTGGTGGGCTGGCCACTCATCAAATGGCTTTCCGGCTCAAAACCCATTGTTCGGACCCACTGGCGGCACAATCGTGTTGCCGCAATTTTTGAACACTCCATAATTTCCCTTAGTAGAGATTTCTATGCCGAATGAGCAATCCCTGTCCCAGCAAATCAACGCATTCTTGATCCGTGTGCTGGAACAATCGTCTCGCCCATTGAGCAAAACAACCCTTGAAAAAAGTCTTCCGAAGTCAGCGCCAGTCGCCAAAAAAGACTTGCCGGAGCTGCTCGCGCAGCTAATCGGCTCCGGCCAGATTCGCACCCATGGCAAGCGCGCCACCGTGTATTGGGTGCCGGAACTGGAAGACCGCGCGGGGGACAGAATTCTTGAAACCCTGCGCGACACGCCGCTAACGCAAACCGAGCTGAAAAACAAATTCAGAAGCCTGCTGCCCGGCTGGCCTCAAACCAAGCGCGAGGAGATGCTGGCGCGATTGATCAGGGAAAAGCGAGTCTACAGAGTCGCCCCGCTGACTGGCAAGGCGAGGTTGCTCAGCGCGCGCGCCGAACTGACGCCGCAGGATTATGTCCGGCTGGCGCTGCAACTGGCGGCGGGAAAACTGAAATCGCGCGGTTTCACCGCTGAAGAGGTGTTCGCCCTGGCGCGGGAACTTTCGCAACCCATGCCGATTGCCGCCGAACCCGTCGCCCCGGCTCCGGTGGTTTCGCCGCTGGCTCCTTCGCCGCTGGCGAAATCGAATCTGGTAACGCCGGTTTTGGAAGAGGTCGTTCTGGAACAGATGAACAGGATCAAACCGGACGCGGCGAATGGCGCGCTTGTCTCAATCGCCGAATTGCGGCGCGCTCTGGCCGGGGAAATGCCGGATAAAAGTGCGTTTGATGAAGCCATCCTGCGGCTGGCCGAAGCGGGGCGTGTCGCGCTGCACCATCACGACTATCCCGGCAGTCTCAGCCAGGAAGAGCGGGATGCGCTGGTGCTGGATGAACGCGGCAATTATTACATCGGCATCGCTTTGCGTGTGTGATGCGGGAGAATCGCGATGACTTCGTTCGCCACCATTCCCAATCCATTCTCGAACTCAATCGTCAGCGACCCCTGGAAATTGCTGGAGGCAGATGTGCCCGCCATTCATCAAAAGGCCTTCACGCGCTGCTGCGAGGCAATGGGCGAGGTGCGCGCCAGGCATCAAACCACTGGCGTGTTGATCCACGGCGAAGCCGGCAGCGGCAAAACGCATCTGCTGGCCCGGCTGCGCACGCACATTGCCCGCGAGGCGGAAGCCGACGGCCAGGGCGGATTGGAAGACGCGATTTTCATCTCCGCGCAGTTGCAGACCAGCGCAAAAATGATCTGGCGTCATCTTCGCCGGCGCGTCGCCTCCGACCTGCTGCGCCGGGACGACGGCGCGGCTTCGCAGTTCGAGCGGCTGTTGCTTCATCAATTGACGAAAAACCGTTTTGCCGCCCACGACGGCCTGGCCTGGCTGGAACAGTTGCGAAAAGACACGCACGGCGCGGACAAACTGGCAAATGTGCTTGAAGAACTGTTCAGTCAAATAGATTCGCGGGGACAGGTCGGTTACAAGCTGCGCCGGGTCATCGCCTCTGTATTGCTCCGGAAGCAGCTTGCGGAAGCGAGCGCATGGTTGCGTGGCGAGAGCCTGCCGAAAGCCGCTTTGCAGATCCTGGGCATTGATACTTCCGCCGGAAACGACGAAGAGTCAGGCGAGGCCGAAGATCAGGACGATCAGGATAGCCAGGTGGTTTTGGGCTTATGCAGTCTGGCCACGGCGGAGCTTCCACTGGTGTTTTGTTTCGACCAGATCGAAGCGCTGCAAACGCTGACCGACGACAAATCCGGTCTGGTGGCTTTCGGCCAGATGGTCTACGACCTGCACGCTTTCACCGAACACCTGCTGATCATTTCCTGCGTTCAATCCGCCTTTTATGACAAGTTCAGCCAGGCCGTGCGCCAGGCGGACTTCGCCCGCATTCGCGCTTTTGGCGAAGCGGTGCTCAATCCGCTGACCCGTGCGGAGGCCTTGCAATTGGTCGCGGCGCGTCTGGATTCATCGCCCGAATTGAAAAGGCGGCGCGCCGGGCAGGCCAATCCGCTGTGGCCATTGCGGGAATCTGAAATTAATCCCGTGTTCACCGCCACCGGCTGCACCGCGCGCCGGTTGCTGAAGCACTGCGATGATTTGTACGAAGCGCACCGCCATGGCAAGGGCGCGGATATTGTCCCGCTGGAGCCTGCCGCGCCGGTCGGCGTATTTCTCGGCCAGGCGCTGGAAACGCGCCGCCGCAAGGCTATTCAGAAAAGCGAGCCTTCACGAACCGAAGAGGTCATCAAACTGGGGCTGCCTGACGTGATTTACCTGGCCGGAACCGCCTGGCGGCAGAAAGAGCAGGGAACGGCTGGCGAGGCCGACCTGATTTTTGAAAGCGGGCAAGGCGAGGTCGCCGTCAGCATTTGCAACAGCCGTCACTGGCCGAGCGTGGTCAAAAAGCTCAGCCGGCTCAACACGCAGTTGGGCGAGGGGCGAATCGGAAAATTGGTGGTGATGCGCGATGGGCGTTTGCCCATCGGGGCGAACGCGGTGAAAACGCGCGCATTGCGCGAGCAACTGGTAGGGAAAGGCGCGCGCTGGATTGAACCGAGCGTCGAGGCGCTGGCGGCGCTCGACGCCATTCGCGGCCTGTTGGCTGACGCACGCTCCGGCGATCTGGCCAATCGCGGCGACACAGTGGAACTGAAAACCGTTCACGAATGGCTGGCCGCGAATCTGGCTCCGGAATTGAAAGAACTGATCGAAGACATTCTTCCATCGGATTCCGGCAGCGTTTCCATCGCCGGGCCAAACGTCGTGCCCATCGCGGTGCCAATTGCGATGCCAATTGTGGTAGATGACTGGGCGCTTTATGAAGACATCGCCGAATTGCTGCAGCGGCATCACGTGATTGCCGTTGGCGATCTGGCGGCGACGCTGGAACGCGAAGAGAGCGAAGTCGCCGAATGCGCGCGGCAGCACGCGCATCAAATCGGTGTGCTGGGCGAACCGCCCGTGACGCTGTTTCGTCTGGTCAATGAAGTCGTGGTCGTTGAACCGTAGCCATTGAACCGTAGAGGGATTGCTGATGGCAGTGACATTGCAGGTCCGCGACGTGCGCGCGGAAATTTACAAATCGGCTAGCGGACCGCAACACGCCGGACCGGGCATGGCCACGACCACACTGCTTGGCCGTCTCTTTCACGAAGCGTTTGCCGAATTGGTTGATCAGGACGGACGCAGAAACTTTCAGGCCGCGCTTGCCGAAGCCGAATCCAGTCAGGAGGCCTGGCAATCGGCGCTCACTCATCACACGTACCAAAAACTGATCGGTCCGCGGCTGCACAGGCATCAGGCCGAATTAAACCTGTCGCCCGATCTGGTGCTGGATTTCTGGGACGCCGTGCAGGAGTTATGCCGCTGGCTGGCGGAATTGTTGTGGCAGGCGAATGAGCGCGGGGCGAAATTGGATGGCACGTTGATCAGCGCCGAACAGCCACTGCGCTGGGAATTGCGCGACGACGGCTGGACGGATGCCGTCGTGCTGACGGGCGTTGCCGATGCGGTTTGCCATGTGCCAGGCAAGCCCGACTGGTGTCTGATCGAATTGAAAACCGGGCGCACCGCGCCGGAAGCAGATTTGACGCAGGCCTGTTTGTATCACCAGATGCTGGCGGCTTCGGGAATGAAAGCGGACGGCGCGCTGGCGCTGGTCAGCTTCCAGCCGATGAAGCACGAGCAATTGTTCGCCGCCGAGAAACTCAATGGCGTCCAGCAATCATTACGCGCGTTGATTGGCAGAATGGCAGGCGTTCTGCCCGGCGAAGCCAAACCCGCCGGCCCGCCGCCTTCGCCGCTGCTTCAGGACGAATACCGCCGCCTGGGCCAGCAATTGGAAAAAGCGTTTGCCGAATACAACGCCGAGGTCAAAACCACCCCGCCGGTGATTGGGCCGACTTTCCTGCGGTTTCCCATCGAACTCGGCAAAAAGGTGACGGTCAAAGCTCTGCGGCAGCGCGTGGAAGAAGTGCAGGTGCGTTTGAATCTGGACGCTCCGCCGCGCGTGACCAATGAAGGCGGACGATTATCCATTGATCTGCAACGGCCGGACCGGCAAACGGTCCTGTTTTCGGCAATCCGCGCGCAGTTGCCGCCGCGGGATGAACTGCTCGGCAATGCCAAAGTGCCGGTTGGTGTTGGCCTTGACGGGGAACTGCTGCTGGCGGACTTCGCCCAGGCGGAGAACGCGCACCTGCTGGTTGCGGGCACAACGGGGAGCGGCAAAAGCGAATGGCTGCGCGCGGCGGTGGCCGGTTTGCTGCTGACCAATACGCCGGAAACCCTGCGTCTGGCCTTTGCCGATCCCAAGCGCAACGCATTCCAGTTGCTGCGCGATTCGCCTTTTCTGCACGAAGCGATCACCTACGAAGAAACCGAAGTGCTTGGGCAGTTGGAAACGCTGATCGGAGAAATGGAAGCCCGTTATGAATGGATGGCCGATGTCGGGGCGGATACACTGCGCGATCTTGTCCGGCACACCGGCCAACGAATGCCGCGTATTTTCTTCATCTGTGACGAATATGGCTTCCTGATGGCGGGCGATCCGAAAACCCGGAAAGAGATGGAACGGCTGATCAAAAAGCTGGGCAACAAAGCGCGTGCGGCGGGCATTCACCTGATTCTGGCTACCCAACAACCCAGCCGCCAGGTCATCACCGGCCCCATTCAAACCAACATCAACGCGCGCATCGGATTGCGGCTGCCTTCCGCCATCGAATCCCAAATGCTGCTGGCGGAAAGCGGCGCGGAATCGCTGCTGGGCAAGGGGGATCTGCTTTACAAATGCATTGGCGACCCGGTGCGGCTGCAATCGCCGTATTTGCCGCCGGAAGAACTGGCGCAAGTGTTTGGCGGTGGCACGGAAACCAGTCGCTAGCCGCCAGAGCCATCAGCTTTCTTTCACTTCCCGGACAAATAACTCTTCCAGCGATTCCCGCACCGGGTTGATCGAAACCAGCCGTCCGCCTGCCTGATGAGTGATTTCAAGTAACTGACCAGCGTCGCGGTCATCTTTTAACCAGACGCGCGCGCCTTCAGGAGTGGGCAACACTTCGGCGGCGAACTTTCGCAGTTCAGCCAATGCTGATTCGTTGATGCCGCTCACGACGGCTTCAATCTGGTTGCTGCGGGTTTTCAGGATTTCCGAGAGCTTGCCGGATTCGATCAATCGCCCTCGATTCAGAATCGCCACGCGGTCGCACATGGCTTCGACATCGGTCAGGATGTGGGAAGAGAAGAAAATGGTTTTGCCGCGCGCGCGCAGGTTGACGATCAAGTCGCGCACTTCGCGCCGTCCCAGCGGATCGAGGCCTGACATGGGTTCATCCAGAAATAGGACTTCGGGATCGTTGATCAAGGCTTGCGCCAGGCCGACGCGCTGCAACATGCCTTTGGAAAATTTGCGAAGCTGTTTGTCGGCGGATTCGGCCAGACCGACTTGATTGAGCAATTCCGCCGCGCGCTGTCTGGCTTCAGTCGCCGGCAGATCGCACAGCGCGCCGCAGTAGGCCAGAAATTCGCGCGCCGTCAGGTAATCGTAAAAGTAGGGCTGTTCCGGCAGATACCCGACGCGGGCGCGCATTTTCACTTCGCTGATAGCCGCGCCCAGAATCCGCGCGCTTCCAGCGGTTGGTTTGATCAAGCCCAGCAGGATTTTGAAGGTCGTCGTTTTGCCCGCGCCGTTTGGACCCAGCAGGCCGAAGACTTCGCCCGCTTCCACCTGCAAACTCAGACCGTCCAGCGCACGCACCCGTCGTTTGCGCCAGAAGCCGGTGGCGTAATCCTGTGTCAGGTTTTCGGTTTCGATTACGAACATTATTGTGATTGCGGATTGCGGATTGCGGATTGCGGATTCGGTTGTCCGACTTGCAGTTGTCTCAACTGTTCCGCGCAGACTTGCCGGACGAATTCATCGTCGCTTTCTTCGTACAGCCGCTGGAAGACCTGTCGCGCGGTTTCGCGGTCGCCGCCTTTGGCGATCATCGTCGCGGCCATCGGCTGCATCCAGCCGGGAGCGCCCGGCAATTGCCCGCCGCGCAAGTAAGCATCGGTCGCCTCTTTGAATTTTCCCTGCCGCCACAGGGCAAAGCCCAAATCCTGATACAGCCGCCATTCGGCGGGATTGTTGCGGATGCCGAGTTCGATAAAGCGAATGGCCTCGTTCGCGTTTTCGTACTGCAAAAAGAATCCGCCGAAGCGGTACGCCGTGACGTGGCGCGGGTCCAGTTCCGTCACCAGCGCGAGCATCGGTTTCAGCAAGCGCAACTCTCTGACATCGAACACTTCATTCGTCAGTTTTTGCCGCTCGAAATTCTGGCCGAAATAAACCGTCGTGCGGATCCAGTAAACATCGGCAAACAAACCGGTGAAACCGAGACTGGCGCGCCGCAGCGCTTCGGCGGAAGAGACGTAAAGCGTTTCTTCTTCGGTCAAAAGCTCGCGCGGTTCGGCATCCAGCCAGTTTTGTGCCGCCGCGCCCAGGCTTAATCCCGCAATCAGCAACACTGCCCAGCCAAAACTTCTCACTTGAAATTCCTCCGCTCGAAGATCAGAACGGAAGCGGCCAGCAAGGCCGCCACGTAACAAACAGCGTATACCGTGTTGCCCGCCAGCGTCCGGGCGGGCACGGCCAGGCCGTACGCGGCTTCATTGATGAAATTGAAGTTGGCCAGATTCGGCAGCAGGTGATACAGCCCACGGCAAACCATGCGCGTTGCCGCCGAATCGGCGTTTTCGGCAAACAGCTTCAAATCGGGGCTCCAGCGGCCAATCAGAAAAATCAGCAGCGTGAACAGCGCCGACAGCGCGGGCGAGGAAAAACACGAAAAGAGCAGCGCCACGGCGGTCAGCACCGCCAGTTCCAAAAAGATCAGATACGCCGCCGGCCAGATCGTCCACTGCATCGGGTCGAACCCGCCTTTGACATACAGCAGCGCCAGCGAAACCGTTGCCGCCATCGCCGCCGTGTTGACCAGCAGCGTCAGGCACAGGCCGCCGAATTTACCCAGAATGAATTCCGAGCGGCGGACGGGTTTGGACAGAATAACGGCGACGGTGCGTTTTTCAATCTCTTTGGACACCAGGCCGATGCCGATGAAGATGGCGATCAGCAGGCCAAACACAGAGGTTGCCGACAACCCCACATCCACGATGATCTTCGCTTCCTGGCCGACGGCGATGCGCCCCATGACCACCGCCGCGACGACGATCAGCGAAACGAACAAGACCAGGTTGTACAGCACGCGGTCGCGTACCGATTCGCGGAAGGTATTCAGAGCGATAGCAGCAATCTTCAAAACAGGACCCGGAACTTTTCCACGAAGCTACACGAAGAAGCACGAAGTTTTTAGACAGGATGAACAGAATTCTTTTCAGGATTAACAATGATGAAGGTACGTTGGGGCGATCGTCTGCTGCCGTAAATCCTGCTGTCAATCCTGAAAACTCTGACTTCTTTTCGTGGTTTTTCGTGTGGCTTCGTGGGCAGGATTATTTTTTCTGCGCCAGCAGGTAATACAACAGATCCACGGCGGGCGGCGCAATGCCCAACTGTCGAATCATTCCGACAACCTGTCCGCGATGCAGCGTGGCGTGGTTGACCACATGCTGCATCTGTTGAATGAGCGGCAGAGTAAACGGTTCGCCCTTGATGTTGCGATAGCTTAATTCGGCGTGCAGTTCGTCCATCTTCAGCACTTCGAGCATCAGGCGCCGCTCGGCTTCGATTTCGCGCCAGCGCTGCCGCAAGGCGGCAAGATCGGCAAAAGTCTCGCTCGTCCAAATTTCCGATGGCGACACGCCTTGCCAGCGCGATAGCCAGACCCATTCCGCGCCAGCCATGTGCGCCAGCGTGCCCAGAATCGAGCCGTGGCTGATTTTGAAATCCTGGCGGAGTTGTTCGCCGGTCAGTTTCTCTGCCGCATCCAGCGCCAGATGATTCGCATATTCGGTGTAATCGAAAAGCTGGCAAATGTCGTTGAGGTTCATCGGGACTCCTGATTGACCAATGCGCGCGCGATTTGTCCGGCAATGCGCGCGTTGTTTTTCAGCAAAGCGATATTTGCGCGCAACGCCCGGCCTTCGGTGCGCGCGGCGATTCGCGACAGCAAAAATGGTGTGACGGCCTTGCCGGTGATGCCCTGCAGGGCGGCAGC
The DNA here is from genome assembly GCA_021155085.1 of Heliomicrobium sp. Lineage (GTDB taxonomy): Bacteria > Acidobacteriota > Blastocatellia > RBC074 > RBC074 > RBC074. The sequence goes on from JAJNQA010000057.1 coordinate 159,725, forward strand.
GGCCAATGCTTCGTCAATTTCATTTTTGATTTCATCCGCCGCAACTTCGTCTTCGGCAGGAACCGGCGCGACGACCAGCGCCGAGGTTGAAAATCCCAATTGCCAGTGCTGCGCGGCGATAGCGGCAACTTCATCGGCGGAATCGGCGCGCAGATCAAGTTTGATCCCGCTTGATCGTGAATAGAACGCAGGCAGTTCATCGGTTTGATAACCGATCACTGGCACGCCCAGCGTTTCCAATACTTCCATCGTCTTCGCCAAATCCAGGATGGCTTTGGCGCCGGCGCAGACTGTGATGACCGGATACCGGCCGAGCGCGTTCAAATCCGCCGAAATGTCGAAACTCTCACTCGCGCCACGATGCGCGCCGCCGATGCCGCCCGTGGCGAAAACCTTGATTCCAGCCATTTTCGCAAAGTGCAGAGTGGACGCAACCGTTGTCGCGCCCCAGCGGTTTTGCGCCAGGCAGGCACCCAGATTCGATAAATTTACCTTGGCGACATTGTCACGGCTGGCGATGGTTTGAATCTGTTCTGGCGTCAAACCGATGACCGCCTGGCCGGCGAGAATGCCGATGGTGGCGGGTTCCGCGCCGGATTCGCGAACCGCCGTTTCGCAGGCTTGCGCGGTTTCCAGGTTGTGCGGAAACGGGAGCCCGTGTGCGATGACGGTGGATTCCAACGCCACGACGGCGCGGTTTTGTTGTAACGTTTGGGCGACGACAGATGATAAGGAAAACATTTGTGTGATGGGAACTCTCTTGAAAAACGATATGGGCTTACTTATGCTCAGCCAAGCTCAAGCTTAGCTCAGTCCATCCGATGAGCCAAGCAGTCAGATTGCTGGCAAAACACTGAGCGGGCAGTGCGGTTTTCTCGATCCATCAAGCAACAATCACAGCAGGTCATTAAAATAATGTCTGGCGAACTTCAGTTTCCTGACGGAGTGGCGGTAGTGAAGTACCACGAACACAGGAGTCTGCCGGACATCTCGCGAGGAGTCTACATGGGCAAACAAGTTCTCTCACTGATTCTGGGTGGCGGCGTGGGGGCACGCCTGTTTCCGTTGACACAGCAGCGTTCCAAACCTGCCGTGCCACTGGGCGGCAAATACCGGTTGATTGATATTACGGTTTCCAATTGCATCAACTCCGGCATGCATTACATTTACGTGCTGACGCAGTTCAACTCGGCTTCGCTCAATCGTCATATTTCGCGCACTTACCGCTTCAGCCGGTTTTCGGACGGGTTTGTTGAAATTCTGGCCGCGGAACAAACGCCGGAAAACAAGAATTGGTTTCAGGGCACTGCCGATGCCGTGCGGCAGGTGATGATGCACATCGAAGACTTCGCGCCGGAACACGTTTTGATCCTGTCCGGCGATCACCTGTACCAGATGGATTACGGAAAATTCCTGGCGCATCACAAGGAAACCGACGCCGACGTGACGGTCTCCGTCATCCCGACCGATCATTCGCGCGCTTCCAGCTTTGGCCTGCTCAAAACCGATGATGACGGAAAGATCATCGAATTCAGTGAAAAGCCGCCCGCCGACGAACTGGAAGCGATGCGCGTGGATACTTCCAAACTCGGCCTGAGTTCCGAGGAAGCCGAGCGGCGCCCGTTCATCGCTTCAATGGGGGTATACCTGTTCAAGTACGAAGCGCTGCGCGAATTGCTGAAAAACACCAGCCATACGGATTTCGGCGGCGAAGTGATTCCGGAAGCCATTGGCAAATACAAGATGCAGGCACATCTGTTCAGCGGCTACTGGGAAGACATCGGGACGATCCGATCCTTTTTCAACGCCAATCTGGATCTGGCTTCGGTCATGCCGAAGTTCAATCTGTTCGATGCCGACGCGCCGATTTTTACCCGCCCGCGCTATCTGCCGAGCACCAAGTTTCAAGGTTCCTGCTCGATCACCAATTCGCTGATTACAGAAGGTTGCATCCTCAATTCGGTGACGATCACTCGCTCCGTGATCGGCGTTCGCTCGCGCATCGAAAGCGGATCGGTGCTGGAAAACTCGCTGATGATGGGCGCGGACGCGTATCAGGCGCTGCCGGAACTGGCGCGCGACCGCAAGGAAGGACTGCCCTGGGTCGGAATCGGCGAAAACACAGTGATCCGCAACGCAATTATTGATAAGAACGTCCGCATCGGTTCCAACGTCCGCATTCTGAACGAAGGCGGCTTGCAGGAGCACGACGGCGGGAACTTCTACATTCGCGAAGGCGTCGTTGTCGTTCCCAAAGGCGCGACGATCACGGACGGCACCATTATCTGAGACGGGGAGACACGGGGACGGGGAGAGGGGGAGGAAAAGTAAGTTCGCCCTGTCGCCCTGTCGCCTGAGTCGCCCTGTCGCCTCGTCTCAACATGTTTCGCTACTACTGGACCCTCATCGTCGCCACCCTGCTGATGTTCTTCATCGGTCTTCCGGTCATTACCATCGGCCATTTGCTGCGCAAGCTGTTTGGGGTGGAAGACCTCATTTTTTCGCCCACCAGATTTGGTTGCCGTGTCTGGCTGCGGTCGGCGGGCGCGCGGATTCACGTCAGCGGCCGGGAGCATTTGAATCCCCGGCAAGGATATTTGTTCGCCGCCAATCACCAGAGCAATCTGGACCCGCCGCTGCTGTTTGCTTATCTCGGCCAAAATACCGGCGCCCTGGCCAAAAAGGAACTGACCAAAATCCCGCTGTTCAAACAAGGCTTTGCGCTGATTCACGTGGTGCCGATTGACCGCCGGAACCGCGAAAGCGCCATCGAAAGCACCCGGCGCGGCGCGGCGGAATTGCGTCGCGGTTACAGCCTGATGGCCTTTCCCGAAGGCACGCGCACCGTGGATGGCAAGGTCAGGGAGTTCAAGAAAGGCGTGTTTTTCATGGCCCTCGAAGCGGGCGTGCCAATCGTGCCGGTGGTCATCAACAATACCCGGCTGGTGATGCCAAAAGGGGGCAATACCGTTACGCCCGGCGATGTCTGGCTGGAAATCCTGCCGCCAATCAGCACGGAAGGTTACACCGAGGCAAATATTGAAAAGTTGATTGAGCGCGTTCGCAACGAGATTGCGCCGCGCGTCCGGACGGACTGACGCGTTACCTTTTTCAAAGATTCTCAACGGATAAAGTTGAGATAAGAAAAGGCCGGCTGGAATTTCAGAGGGAAAGCCCAACCGGCGGTGGAAGTTCAATCAATATCGGTAAGGGAGGCTAACGAACAAAGACGTAACTTCCGTGCCAACTGCCCCAGGATTGACTATTGACGCCGTTACGCAAGCTCCCGGTGTAGGACGACTGCCCCGGGCGTATTTCGAGCGTCACGGTTCCGCCAGATCTCGCCGTAATTAAACCGGCGTGAACAGCCGCCGTACAAATGGGTGAATCGTCCGTGTAAACGTCCGTTCCCCAGATGCTGCCAGGGCTGCCGTTGGCCGGACAGGTCAGCGCAACGCGTTCCCCGTTCCTGCCACGCGCTGAGGTAGCGTTTGTATCCCAGGTGATGGGAGTTCCGCCCCCGCCGGTTCCGCCTTCACCGCTGCCACAACCCTCAAGAGCCAACGTATATGTCCCCGTCTGCCTTTCTCGATAGGATGTGGCTTCGATCTTCCAGTTCCCAGATGAAGGCAGGGTGAAGCGGATCCGGGAATTCCCCTCGCCGCCACTGTCATCATCCTCGGCGGCCACACTGCCCGAAGGAGAGATTAGATAGAGATAGGTGTCAAATGCTGAGGACGCCATGTTGATCGTTACGGTTTGCCCTGCGCTGCCGCTGAACTGATAGACATCGGAGAAACGGTTTGGGCGATTCCCTTGTGAACAGTCGCTACTGGAAAGATTGGCGGAACCGCTGACCGGACAGGAGATCGTTTGTGCCTGGCAACTGCCTCCGCCGCCTCCACCACTGCCGCTGCATCCGGCGAGCGAAAGCGAATACGCGCCGGGTCCGCTTTCGTGATTGACGATCTGGTGAGGCAGCACGACCAGTTTTGCAGTTGGCAGTTCGGCAAACTGCTGTGCATATCCGAGTACCCCCTTCGCCATTTCAATCGCCTGCTCAGCGGTCAAATAAGGCGTGGCGTCAATCCCGGCGATCTCGAATATCCGGCCCATCGGTTCCTGAACCTCTTCCCCGCGCAGATAACTGAGAAGCTGGCCGCCAAAGACCTCCACTTCGTTGCGCGTCTGCTCAAGCCGCAATTGAGTTATTCCCAGATCATCCTGTTGGGCCTCGACCAGCCTGAGATCGGTTTCCGGTTCCAACTTTTCACGAATCTCCGTTTGCCGCCTGAGGTGCGCCAGACTCTTCTGATAAGCCCTTTCAACCCATTCAGGACGTTCACGACGTGCTTGCGCCTGAAATTGGCGGGCCTGTTCCATCTTCGGCTCCGGGGCAATCCATCTTCTGGTAATTTTCCCCTGACGATCTGACTGATCAGAATCCTCCTGACGAGTCTGCCCGGCGACCGAATGCGGCGGAAGCACGGTCGCAAGCACCAACACGGCAATGCATAAAACGACGATGAGGGCGTATAATGCCGCACTCGGCGCAATCAGCTTTAATCGCCGTACAACCAAAACACCACACAGCCATTTTCGGAGGTCCCTCGTGGCATCTGGGAGAGAAGTGTTTGGGCGTTGCAGCAGGGAGCGTGAAACTCCACGAGGCAAGCTCGTGGCATCTGGGAGAGGCCGGGATGGTAGCTACAAACGTAAAACGCCACGAGACAAGCTCGTGGCATCGGGTTTTTGTTTGGATTTAGAGTCATGTTTATTCAACCCTATTCTCAACAAGAGCTTCGTTTCGCCTACTGTTATCGAGTGTATCTTCGGTGGCGAACACATCGTGCGCGTCCGCTCGCGCCATTGGGGATGCTGGATCAATCGGTATTGGAAATCATCGCCGGCAAATATGGCATCCGCGTATTGGAGTGCGCGAGCAACGCGACCGATTTGCTGGTGCTGGTCAGTTTGAAACCGGAGGAAACCATCTCGGCTTGCGCAGGAAAGTTGAAGGGGCAACTCAGCAAATGGCTGCGCGAAGCATTGCAATTGACGCAGCCTGCCGAGCTGCTCAGCAATGGCTATTTTGCCTGCACAGTGGGAAAGAGTCCGCGCGAAGCGGTCGAGCGGTATCTCCGCCGCCAAGGGGGGCATCACGGTTATGCCGAACGCCCGCTGCCGCCGGTCTTTGTGGAAAGCTATGAATTGACCGAAGAGGACGAAGCGGGCATCCTTCCCAACCATTCGATGGTTGTGGCGCAGTTTCATCTGGTGTTGGCGACAAAAGGAAGACGTGGCGTCTTTGGTTCCCAGGAAGGCCGGGCGGTCGCCGCCGCCTGGCGCAATCTCCAAGCCAGTTTGCGCGCCGCATTGATCAAAGTCTCTTTTCTGCCTGATCATGTGCATCTGGCGATTCGGACGCATCCGGCTGTTTCGCCTGCCGGGCTAATGGAGCGATTGATGAACTCGGCGCAGCAGGTGATTTTTGAAAATTTTGCAGAATCAATTCTGCAGGCAGGCGTGGAGCAATTGTGGCAACCCAGCGCTTACATCGGCAGTTACGGTGATTTGACCAGCCCACAGCTTCGCAAGTATATCCATAACTTTGTCGGGGAAGCAGACGTAGCAGGGAGCGTGAAACTCCACGAGGGAAGCTCGTGGCATCTGGAATTTAGCGGCGATTCGCTGTAGCGGGGAGCGTGAAACTCCACGAGGGAAGCTCGTGGCATCTGGAATTTAGCGGCGATTCGCTGTAGCAGGGAGCGTGAAACTCCACGAGGCAAGCTCGTGGCATCTGGAATTTAGCGGCGATTCGCTGTAGCGGGGAGTGTGAAACTCCACGAGGCAAGCTCGTGGCATCTGGAATTCATCAAACATTATGCCAAATCTGATTATCGGCTCACGCGGCAGCAAGCTGGCGCTGTGGCAATCCAACTGGATCAAGGAACAACTGGAACGGATTCATCCCGGTCTGGTGGTTGAAATCGAGATCATCAAAACCACCGGCGACAAGATGCAGGAAGTGTCGCTGGCAGGCCTCGCCGGGGCGGGAAAGGGCGTTTTCACGAAAGAAATTGAAGATGCTCTCCTGGATCGGCGCATTGATCTTGCTGTTCACAGCCTGAAGGATTTGCCGACCGTGCTGCCGGACGGCTTGCACATCGCGGCGATCACGGAGCGCGTGGATGTCCGCGACGCCCTGATTTGCAGCGAAACTTTGCGCGGCAAGGTGAAGGCGATTCGCGATTTGCCGCAAGGCGCGCGCGTCGGGACGAGCAGTTTGCGGCGGCGGGCGCAACTCTTACACCTGCGGCCGGACCTTGAAATCATCGAACTGCGCGGCAATGTGGACACGCGATTGCGGAAAGTGGACGAAGGCCAGTATGACGCCATCATTCTGGCTTCGGCGGGATTGATCCGGCTGGGCTTCGGCGAGCGCATCACGGCCAAGATCGAAAAAGGCGAAATGCTTTCGGCGGTCGGGCAGGGGGCGCTGGGCATCGAATCGCGGATTGATGATCAGCGGACGAACATGCTGCTCGAAGCCTTGAACCACTGGCCCACGCGCTACGCTGCGGAAGCGGAGCGCGCGGTGTTGCGTGAACTTGGAGGCGGGTGCGCGGTGCCGATTGCGGCGTTCGGTCTGGTGAAATCGAATCAGAAGGGCGAAAGGCTGACGCTCGAAGCCTTGGTGGCGGACGTGGACGGAAAAACGCTGATTCGGAAGTCGGCGAAAGGTTCCGCGCACGAAGGCGAAGCGATGGGTTTGCAGTTGGCGGAAAGTCTGGTGGCGGCTGGGGCGAGAGAGTTATTAGCAAAGCGGAAGGAAGAAAACGCGGAACAAACGGAAAGAACGGAACAAACGGAAAGTCAAAAGAGGGCTCGAACAGAAAAGGCGGAAGTAGAACAGACGGAAATCCAACAGGAAGCGCGAACGGAAAAACCGGAAACCCTTCTGTCTGTTCCGTCCGTTACGTCCGTTCGGTCTATTCCGTATTCTGATTCCGAGGCTGTTCCAGTTGCCGAATCCGAGGTGGAAAGCGTTGACCCTGAAAAGCCTTTGGCGGGACGGCGCGTGCTGTTGACGCGGGCGCCGAAGCAGAGCAGCGAGATGACCAGGATGCTGCAAAAGCTGGGCGCGGAGGTCATTGCCTGTCCGACGATTGAAATCAAACCGCCGACGACTTGGGAACAGCTTGATTACGCGCTGGTCCATTTGAGCTGGTACGACTGGCTGGCGTTTACCAGCGCCAATGGCGTCGAATATTTCCTGCGGCGGCTGGATGAGCTTGGACACGGGCGGGCGGAGTTGATGTCGCACAGGGTTTGCGCGGTGGGCCGCAAGACGGCGGAAAAACTGGCCAGCGAACAGATCGCGGTGGATGTGATGCCGGAACGTTTCACGGCGGAAGCGCTGGTCGAAGAGTTCATCAAACGCTTTGGTGTCGGGCATCGGCTGCGTGGTTCCCGGATGCTGCTGCCGGCGGCAAAAGTGACGCGTGACGTGATTCGTCCGGCCATGGAAAAAATCGGCGTTCACGTCGAAGTCGTCGAAGCGTATCAAACCGTGCTGCCTTCCATGTCCGGCGCGGAAGCGATGAAACTGATTCGGGAAGCGAACGCGGACTACATTATTTTTACCAGTCCTTCGACGGTGGGGAATCTGGCGGCCATTCTGGAAACGGATCATCTGGCGCCGCATCTGGCGAACTCGCGCGTGGCCTGCATCGGGCCGGTCACCTCGGACGCGGCCCGGTTGCATGGGCTGGAAGTTCACCTGCAACCGAAAGAGCATACGGGGCAGGCGATTGTGCGGGCATTGGCGGTGGACAGCCTGCAACGGTAAGGCTGGGTACGCATCGCTTCCAGCGTGCGGGCGTGGCCGGAAAGTCTGGTGGAATCCGAAGAGCGCTTTGAGCCAGCCCGCCCGCCGGGAACGGTGCGTACCCAGGTTTTGCTGATTCGCGCAGTTTGCATCCGATGCGTTTTGATTTAGACTACGCGGGCTTTCAGGGCGATTTTTTCATCTGCCCCCGCAAATACCACCCGTAATACAAGCAAGGACTTCCGCGCGAAATTTGAAGAGGTCGAACGAGAATCCATGACATTCTGCACGAATTGCGGCACTAAATTGACTGCGGGCGCGACACAATGCGACGCCTGCGGCTCAAACGTCGTTGCGGGCAAACCGACGCCGTCAGAACCTCTGTCAGCCGCTACAATCTCAGGGCAAGACCAATTGAAAACGCGAATTACGCCTCCGTCCGAAGGCGGCGGAACGGTTGCCAACGCACAGCCCATTGGCGCGCAAATCGGTCGCGTGCTGGGCGGGCGGTATCAACTGGATGCATTCATCGGCAGCGGCGGGATGGGCGAGATTTATCGGGCCCGGCGGCTGCATATCGGCGATACCGTGGCGGTCAAGGTGTTGCGCCCGGATGTGATTGGCAACGAAAAGACTCGCCAGCGTTTTTACCGCGAAGCCCGCGCCGCCGCGATGCTGCATCACCCGAACGCCGTTGTCATTCACGATTTTGGCGAAGAAGAAGGCACGGCTTATATCGTGATGGAGTTGCTGGTCGGGCGCAGCCTGCGGCAGTTGCTGGTGGATGAGGGGACGATTACGTCGGCGCGCGCTTACGGCATTATTCGCCAGGCGGCGGCGGCGCTGGATGCCGGGCATCGCAATGGCATCGTTCATCGCGACATCAAGCCGGACAATATTTACCTGCTCGATTCCCACGATAATGCCGATCACATCAAGATTCTGGATTTCGGCATTGCCAAACTTCACGACAAGGCGCTGGACACGCTCAGTATTGATGAGCAGCGGCTGACCAACGTCGGGACGGTCATCGGCACGCCACATTACATGTCGCCGGAACAATGCCAGGGCGAGGAAGCCGACGCGCGGTCAGACATTTACAGTCTGGGCGTGGTGCTTTACGAACTGTTGACGGGCGTAGTGCCGTTTGTGGCCAAAACGCCGACCGGCGTGGCGATCAAACACGTCACGGAAAAACCGCGCTCGCTGCACGAGCTGAATCCGGCGATCAGCGCATTGATTGAAAATGTGGTGCTGCGGGCGTTGGAAAAAGAGCCAAGTGCGCGTCCGCAAACAGCGCTTGATCTGTCGCGCGAATTCGATACTGCCCTGCGCGAAGAAGCCAAACACGGGAAAGCGACTCAAAACCTCGATGCAGTTACCGGGCGGCAAGCCAATCTCAATCCGCCCCTGACCAGTGAGACACTGCCGTTGTCCACAAACACTGGGGGCGGCCGCAAAGTTGACACGCCGACATCGAACTACGACACGGTGATTGCTTCGCATCCGGTAACCGACGCGATTTCCCCTCCTGGAACTGAATTGCTTTCGTCTTCGAAAACGACCGGGGAGCAACGGGTAAATAACGTTGATCTGCGCACGCAGGTCATTGCGCCTGAAGAAGTGGTTTCGGCGCAACCTCCCACGGGAACGGGGATGGACTATTCAACGAATCTGTATCCGGACGACGAGCCGGCGCCGGATTCGGGGACCTCCCAGGAGAAAGCGACCCAGGGGAAAGAGACTAGCTACGCGACGAATCTTTATGTGGACGAGCCGGAAGTGGAGGAACCGAAACCGGCGAAAACCGATCTGCTAAAGACAGATCCCTTCGGCCAAACGCACAATCTTCCTGCGCCGAAAGAAAAGAAAAAAACAACCGCCAAAGCCACGCCGGAAAAGAAAGCAGCGCCAGTGAAAGCGGTGGCGGCGCCCAGTGTGCCGGTGCCCGCAAAAGTCCCAGAGGCTCCGCAGACGAAATCCCGCACGCCATTGTTTATCGGTGTCGGCGGATTGTTGCTGTTGCTGGCTGGATTGGGCGCATGGTTTTTAGGCGGCGGTAAAGACCAGTCCGAGAATTCAACGGCTGCCACGACAGCCGCCTCGCCGGTTGCGTCCAGCACGGCGACGCCGGACTCATCGGGGCAATCTCCGAATGGGCCTGCGCCGGAAGGAATGGTTTATGTGTTTCGTGGTTCGTTGTTCGTGGGACGCGAAGACGGCGGCGAAAACGAACGCCCGGTTCATTTCGTTCAACTCAAACCGTTTTTTATTGGCCGCACGGAAGTCACCAACGCGGAATATCAACAGTTTATTGACGCAGCCGGCCACCCCGCTCCTCCGTCCTGGAATGGCAACCGCTTTCAGGCCGGCACCGAGGCCCTTCCGGTCACGGATGTGACCTGGGAGGACGCTTCCGCCTACGCCAAGTGGGCGGGTAAGCGATTGCCGACGGAGGAAGAATGGGAATTCGCCGCGCGTGGACCGAACAAGGACAACTTTTATCCCTGGGGCGAAAGCTGGCGCGAAGACGCCGCCAATGTGAAGAAAGATGAAAAAGACACGCGTCAGCTTTTGCCTGTCGGCCAGTTGCCGAACGGCGCGAGCCTGTTTGGCGCGCTCGATCTGATTGGAAACGCCTGGGAATGGACGGCCAGCGATTACAAAGAGTATCCGGGCGGCAAGATTGATCCGCCGGCCAGAGGATATTCAAACCTGAAAGTGATTCGCGGCGGTTCTTACGACACCATCGGAAAAGATGCGACTGCGACCTTGCGCGCCGGGTATCCCGCAACGCGAAAAAACTGGCCGAAAGGCGTGGCCATTGATTATTCAAAGACGGGCTTTCGTCTGGCGCAAGACGCCAACAATCCATAAATTATCCGTGCCCCCCACTGGCCGGCGTAGTTTGCCAATGCAATACGCCTGACAAATTATGCCGAATAAGGAGCATGACTTATGAAGAGACAACGGATTCTCATGGTTGCCGCTGTCACAGCGTTGGCTCTCTTCTTACTTCCTGGCGAACAATTCAGTGTTTATGCACAGAGTGGAAAGGGCGCATTGCCAACCGCCAAGCCGACACCCGCTCCAAAACCCAGACCAACGACTGCCAAGCCTGCCGCGCCGGTAACGCCGGTTGTCCCTGTCACCCCAACGCTTGTTTTAAATCAGGAATCGAGCGGCCGCCTGAATCCGCAGGAATCGGAAAAGGGCGCTGGCGGCAGTCTGTTCCAGGAATATCTTCTAAATGCCAAAAGCGACGAAGTGTTGACCTTTCGTCTGGAAGGCGAGAATGCCGCGCTCGAATTACAAATTCTCGATGCCGACAAAAAGGAAATTACCCTGGCAAAAGATGCGGCGAGCGGAGAATTCAAGATCAATTCCTCGACAGGCGCTTTGCCTGCTGATGGCGAATACAGGCTGAGAGTGAGCGGCGCGGCCAGTGGTAAGACATCAATCCCGTACACGGTGAAAGTCAATCGGTTGGGCCTGACCGGGAACGCCTACAATGAACGGTTCAACAGGCTTTACACAGCCTATGCCGCACTGCCCGAAGGGGATTCAGCGGCGCTGGATGAAACGCTGGTCAGGTTTGAGGAATTGGCCAAAGACGATGAAACCCGCGCGACGACTTTTGAACTGTTGGGCATCATTTACCTGTACAACAAACACGATGCCGCAAAAGCCGGACAGGCCATGGAACAGGCCATCAAACTGAAGGGCGCGGCGGTCGTCAAAATCAGTTATGACAGCCAATGGCGGCGAATGGCGAAATTGAAGGCGGGCAATTTCGGCTGGGAAGACGCGCGCACCGGCTGGCTCCGCATTCGCCCCGGCCAAATCGCGCTGACCGATCCGTCCAACAAGACGCTCGCCAGTTTAAGTGGCATGCAGATCAAAGAGCTGTCGAAAATTCTGACTGCCACCAGCAGTTTGGTGACAATCACCGCCGAAAATGTGCGCAGGCCGCTTGTCTTCGCGCCGGGCAGTGGCCAACAGGCCGAAGCCGATCTGGTGATCCGACTAATTCAAAATTACGTGATGGGAAAAAACAACTGATGAACCTTTGGGGAGGCCGATTCACCGGCGAAACCGACCAACACTTTGCCGCATTCAATGCCAGTTTTCGTTTTGACAGAAGATTGATCTTTGCCGATTTGCAGGCTTGCGCTGTTCAAGCCCAGGCGCTCGGACGCGCGGGCGTGCTGCCCGCAGCCGAAGCGGACTTGCTGACGCAAGGTTTGCAAAAGATCCGCGACATGATTGCTGAGCCAGGCTTTCTGGATCGTTCCGAATTCGCCGCGACCGAAGATGTGCATAGCTTCATCGAGTCACGGCTGGTGGAACTGATCGGTCCAGTGGGCTACAAACTGCACACCGGACGCAGCCGCAATGATCAAGTCGCCGTCGCCACCCGTCTGTTCCTGCGCGGAGAAATTGAGCGGATTGACGAAGTGATGCGTGACACGGAACGGGCATTGATCGAGCTGGCGGAAAAGTATGCCACTGATCCGCTGCCTGGTTACACGCATCTGCAAAAAGCCCAGCCTATCCTGCTTGCACACTTCCTGCTGGCTTACTTTCAAATGCTGGAACGCGACCGCGACCGGCTGCGCGATGTGAAAAAGCGCGTCAACGTCTTGCCGCTAGGATCGGGCGCGCTGGCCGGAACCAATTTCGGCGTGGACCGCGAATGGATGGCGCAGCAGTTGGGCTTTGACGGCGTCACGCGAAACAGCCTGGATGCCGTCAGCGACCGCGACTACATCATCGAATTTGTCAGTTGCGCCGCCACGGCCATGATGCATCTGTCACGGCTGGCCGAAGACCTGATCATCTACTCAACGCAGGAATTTGGCTTTATCAAGCTGGGCGATGCGATTGCGACGGGCAGCAGCCTGATGCCGCAAAAGAAAAACCCCGACTCGCTGGAATTGGTTCGCGGAAAATCGGCGCGCGTCTTTGGCCATTTAACCGCCATGCTGACGCTGGCGAAGGGCCTGCCGCTGGCCTACAACAAGGACCTGCAAGAGGACAAAGAGGCATTGTTCGACACGATTGACACCTTGTCCGACAGCTTGCGTGTGATGGCGACAGTTTTGCGAAATATTGAACTGAATCGCGAACGCGCGCGCGCCGCAGCCATTCGCGATTACACGAATGCCACGGATCTGGCTGATTACCTTGTGCGTAAAGGGTTGGAGTTTCGCAAGGCGCACGAAGTGATTGGACGCATTGTTGTTTACGCCATCGAACAGGGCAGGGAATTGAATGATCTGACGCTGGAGCAGTGCCAGCAGTTTTCTTCGTTGTTCGAGCAGGATTTGTTTGACGCCATTTCGCTGGAAAGCTCGCTGGCCGGGAAGAAACAGCTTGGCGGCACCGCGCCTGAACAGGTTCAGCAAGAACTGCAGCGGGCAAAAGCGACGTTGGGAATCTGAGCTGAAGGGAATCTGAGCTGGAAAATTTTCCTCTAAAATTTTAGAGCCGACCGCAAGCTTGGGACTCGCTGGTCGGCTCAAGAGCTGCTGATGTCCTCACCCCATCAACAGTCAGATTGCGCGTATATTTGCCACAGGGCATTTTTCGTGTCAAGAAGAAAAATTAAAACGCTTGACAGCGGAAAGGCGCAATTCATCCAAGTTTCGCCGGAATTTCGGTTTGACGAATGCGGGGGGCTTGTGTAAGATGCCCGCTCGTTTGACGCTGATACCGGGTGGCAAACGCAATCTTTTCAGTATCGAACCCTTCTTTAAGCCGACTTAGCTCAGTTGGTAGAGCGACTGATTCGTAATCAGTAGGTCACCAGTTCAAGTCTGGTAGTCGGCTTCATTCTCTCTCTCCAAAACAATTCATCTCAAAAATCGCCTGGAGGTTTGGTCGCTGGCGGCGGTGTCGCTGCGTCATCCAGAAACTTGATGTCGGTCTCGAACTTCCGGTAGAACTTGAAATAAAGCAAATTGCGGGACTGATGTTTTTTGCGCCGGTCGCCGATGATGAATTCGGCCTTGATCGGGAGCAGGCATTCCACGTCAATCCCGCGCAGCTTGACCATGTCGTAATCAATGATGCTTTCCGAATGGGTCAGTGGATAGCTTTTCGGCAAATCATCCACGGCCTGTTCAATTCTCAGCACCAGCTTTTTCTCCTCATCCACCCAGATGCTGCCGCTGTAACCGCCAATGATGACAGGGGCGTCATCCGCCTTGATCGTCAGTTTGGAAGTCTTCACCGGCACGCGAAAATCATAGATCAGGCTTTGCCGGTTGCCGAGCTTTTCCTTGCCTGCCGGTTTGAAGATGGCTTTGGTTTCTGGGTCGAAAAGGGTCGCCAGCGCGGACGCGAAATCCCCTGTCGAATACGCTCCGCCTGCCTGTTCCAGGGATTTAGTGACGGGGCGGCCAACGGAATTGATCGGCTTGTAGGATTCGCGTTTGCGATTGTAGGTCAGTTCGTAGGTCAGCGTATCGGCCTTGTCCCAGGCGCCTGAACCTTGAATGTCGTAGTAGCGCTGAACTTCCTGCTGGCAGATGAAATCGGGAAGCTCTTCCAGATAATCGCGGACGTTTTTGCGCGTTTCTTTGAGAAAGTCATCGTCCACCGGTTCGCCCGTGGCAATGACTTTTCCCGCGGAAGCGGACAGTTTTTCCGCTTCGCGTTTGATTGTGTTCAGCAGATGCGGATGCGCTCCGTTGGCGCGCAGGCGGCTGACGACTTCCGGCGTTGGATCAAACGCAATGCCGACGCGCGCGGCATGAACCGCCAGGTCTGCTTCGGTCATATTTCGCCCCACAGCCCTGCGCAGCAGAATATTCAATTCCTGCAGCGTCAGCGGCTGGTTCGATAGTGGGGGCGTGACTGCGCTCTGCGCCAAACTGATTGAAAGGAAATCTCCCATCATCCCCGCACAAAGCAGTGCGCATGCAAAAATCATCACTTTACTTTTCATTTGTTTCACTCCTCGCGCCTGATGGAACGTTGTTCAGCCGTTTTGTTTGCGGCCACATTGGCAACGACCGGCGGTTTGATGCGCTTGATTGTAGATTCCGCGCCGCCGTTCTCCAAGCCAGCGAAGAGGATATTTGCCGCAACGGCTTATGGAAGGGCATCAGCCTCTCATTACTCGCATAATTTCGCCCTGTTTACGGAGAAATGATGATGAGTTCGCATCGCATTGAAAGTGCGTAAGAGAGGTCATTGAACGAGCGATAAATAACTCTTTGTTTTTCACTCAGCCAAACATTCATCGGCACGGACAACTTCTTGTCCATTTTTTCGGAATTGAGTTGGGATTTTCGGATTGCAGATAACCTGCATTTCATTGAGCGGACAAGTCTTTTCCCACTTCTTGGGGATAATTGCTGAAATAGTTTCGGATAACCCACCACCGCGTGTATCCAAATGGGCGATTTTTACTTCAATGCGGTTGGAATATAAGTTGCCTTTAAAATGCGATTCACAAGTATCTTCTCAACACATTCATCAGGCAAAACCGATAAAAACAGGTTCGGCAGGGCGCGGAATTCCAATGGGCTCGCCGGCTGTTTACTCATCCCAACAAGTCAGGAGACAAACACAGGATGGCAACCAGAAAATTTTTCGCGATTCTTCTAATGGTTGTTTGTACGGGGCTAATGTCATCAGCTCTGGCGCAAACCGGAACTTCGCGTGTCACCGGCGTCGTTCAAGATTCGAATGGCGCGGTCGTGGCCGGCGCGACCGTGACGCTGACCAACGAAGGAACCAATCTCAATTTTACGACCACAACGACTTCGGCAGGCATTTACGTCTTCGACAGTATTCAGCTCGGCAATTACACCGTGACGGTCGAAAAACAGGGCTTCAAGAAATTCGTTTCCAAGGGCAACGCGCTCGGCAGCGGTCAGCCGCTGACGATTGACGCGCAGCTTTCCGTCGGCGACGCGCAGGAAGTGGTGGAAGTCATTGGCAGCGCCGAGCGGGTGCAGACTTCGACTTCCGGCAACTTCGGCGCGACCTTGGACAACAAGACCCTGACCGATTTGCCGCTGGGTTTGGAATCGGGCACGGGCGGACGCAATCCGCTGATTTTCGTCCGTCTGCAACCTGGCGTGACGACCGGCGCGAACACTGGCGGCGGCTCGCACGTCAACGGCGCGCGCGACCGCGCGTTCAACTACACGCTGGACGGAATTGACATCAACGAATCGTCAGCGGGCGGATCGGAATTTTCGCCGCTGCGCACCAATCCAGACAGTTTGCAGGAACTTCGCGTCATCACCAGCAACGCGACCGCTGAGCATGGACGCAACAGCGGCGCGCAAGTCGTCCTTGTGACCAAATCCGGCACGAACAACTTTCACGGCAACCTGTTTTACTTCCACCGCAACGCGGCGCTGGCGGCCAACGAATTTGGCAACAACCTGAACGGCGTGGCCAAACCGGCGCTTCGCCAGCATCAATACGGCGGCGACATTGGCGGCCCGGTCAGCATTCCCAAAATCTACGATGGCAAGGACCGCACCTTCTTTTTCTTCAACTATCAAGGACAAAAACAGGTTTTTCCGGTCACGCTGACGCGGACGGTTTACACGCCAACTCTAATCGGCGGCGTGTACCGTTATGTTCAGGGCGGCCAGAATCTGAACGCCGGGCAGACAGGCGCAAGCGTCAATGCCAGTGGTGCGCCACTGCTGCCCAATTGCAGTGCTACGGTGACCACCAACTGCATTGCCAGCTACAACATCGTCCAGAACGATCCGCGCAAACTGGGGATTGATCCAACCATCCAGCAGCGCACGTTGAGCCTGTTTCCCGCGCCGAATAATTACGCGGTCGGCGATGGCCTGAACACCGCCGGGTATACCTTCTCCATCGGACGACTTGATCCGCAGCGCGACTTCGTGTTCAAGATTGATCACAAGTTCAACGATAGTCACAACGTGTCCGTCCGCTACGCCTGGGGCAAACAGGACACGGTCAATGACACGACCAACTCCGGCGCGCCCGGCTTCCCAGGCTTGCCTCCCAAGGTCAACACCACGCGCGATCCGCGCAATCTGGCGATCAATTACCGCTGGGTGCTGACGCCGAAGCTGGTCAATGAATTCGTCGTTGGCGGCAATCACTTCACTTTCAACTTCATTAATCCTTCAGCGGGCGAACAACCATTCCACGTTGTCACGATCAATCCGACCGATCCGCTGGATTTCACCGTGGGCAATCTGCGAACGATCAACACCTACCAGATTGTTGACAACCTGAGCTGGAACACAGGAGCGCATCTGGTCAAAGGCGGCATCAATTTCCGCTATCAGCAGCATCGGGATGTGCGCGGTTCGATTGCCGGACAGAATGCCAATCCAATCGTGAACATTGCCGGCAGCGGTCAGACCAACGTTGCTTGTCTGAACGGCGCGTCAGGCGTCAACGCTTCCGGACAGGAGTTTTTCTGCCTGCCCGCGCTGACGGCGACAAATGCGCCAGGCATCAACAACCTGGATCGCACACGTCTGCAAACTTCGATCAACGATTTGCTGGGCCGTGTCGGAACCATTACGCAAGGCTTTGTCGCCGACATCGGCCTGACTGGTTTTCAGCCGGGCGGCACGCTGTTCCTGAACGACGCCCGTTATGGCGAGTACGACTTTTACATTCAGGATACCTGGAAACTGCGTCCGAACCTGACGCTCGATCTGGGCTTGCGCAACGAACTGAAGCTGACGCCGTTTGCGCGCGGCCGTCTGTATGCGCCCAGCACGCCGGTCAGAGTTGGCGAAACGCCGACCAATGCGCTGCGCTGGGTGGATCGCGACCTGTATGACAGTTCGCTGAACAACTGGTCGCCAAGCCTCGGTCTGGCCTGGGATCCGAAAGGTGACGGCAAGACTTCAGTTCGCGCGAACTATCGTCTGGCTTACGACCGCCTGAACACCTTCGTGCTTTCGTCGGCCATTTACAACACCATTCCGGGGGTCACGCTTGGAGCCGTCAACACCGAATTCGGGTTGACCGGCGGCGCAGGCCGCACCGCCGGACGCATTCGCGACGGCATCCCGTCAGTGTCCCCAGCCGCGAACGTGATTCCACAGGCGCAATTGCAGCCTGCCGCTTTCGGCGCGGGCACGATCACCGTGGTTGACCCATCGTTCCGCGCTCCGCGGACAAATCAGTGGGGATTGGATATTCAGCGCGAAATCGGCAAGGGCATCGTCGTGGATGTGGCTTACATCGGCCGTCGCGCTTCCAGTCTGTTCGGTGCGTATAACATCGGCCAGGTGGATATTTACCGTAATGGTTTCCTGACCGAGTACCAGAAGCTGGTGGCTAGTTCCAGTTATCAAAGCCCGCTGTTTAATCAGTTGTACGGGCCTGACACACGGCGTGCAGCCAGCGCTACCGGATCGGATTTTGTCCGCTCCCAGTTCGCCAGCCAAATCGCCATCAACAGCGTGGCTGCGATTGCAGCAGACGCAGCCAATCGTATTCAAAGTGGCCGTTCGCTGCTGGAACTGGCCGGATTGCCCACGACGTTCTTCCGTCCGTTCCCGCAATTTGCGGGCATCAACGTGATTGATTCGAATGATTATTCGACCTACAACGCGCTGCAGGTGATGGTTTCCCGCAGGGCGTCGAAGGGGGTTCAATTCCAGGGGTCATACACCTTCTCGAAATCGCTCGACACGCGCTCGTTCGATCCGGCTTTCACGACGGCGGGAACCGGCAACGGTCAATCGGCATCTTCAACACCTTTTGACAACTATCGCCGCTTCCTGAACTACGCGCGTTCAGATTTTGACCGCACGCATGTTTTCACTGGCTACGCCATCTGGGATCTGCCGTTCGGCAAGGATGGCTGGATTGGCAAGGACGCGCCGGGCTTCGTGCAGCGCATTATCGAAGGCTGGAACGCCAACGGCGTGGTGACGCTGCAAACGGGCCGTCCATTCACCGTTTATACCGGGGCAAACCAGGTCAGCAACATCCTCAACGCGACCGCCAACTGCAATAACTGTTCGCGGAATATGGGCGAAGTCAACAAGTCAGCAAGCAATTTTGGCAACACCGTCGGGTATTTCACTGCGGAAGAACTCGCCAAATTCACGCAGGCTGCGCCGGGCGATTTGGGCAATACCGGACGCAATTACTTCAACGGTCCCGGCGGATGGAATGTGGATATGGCATTGCTCAAGCGCACGAAGTTCACGGAAACGGCGAACTTCGAACTGCGGTTTGAGTTCTTCAATGTCTTCAATCATGCCAACTTCGGTTTCCCGACGGCAGTGTTGACCAGCACGACCTTTGGGCGCATCCGCGACGCAGTGGTCAATGAATCGCGCAAGATTCGCATCGGCGCGAAGATCAACTTCTAAACTCATCGCCCCTCGGTGATGAAACCGGTCCGGCGGGGTGGCTCGATTCTGAGTCGCCCCGCCGGGCTTTTTACTGCAGTCCAGTTCTGCATTGGGCAACTCAATTGACTGCGTCTGAACCGAGTTGTACAGTAATTTTGTCCAGCAATAAGACATTTATGGCAATTCAAACAAGTTACAGCAATGCGCGGGAAAACTTTGCTTCACTTCTGGAGCAGGTCACTTCTGATCGGGAAATTGTGATCATCAATCGGCGTGGTTTCGAGGATGTCGCGCTAGTCGCCGCCTCGGAACTCTCCAGTTTGCTGGAAACCGCGCATTTGCTGCGTTCGCCCAAAAATGCGCAGCGTTTGCTGACGGCTCTGCGCCGCGCGCAGGCAAAGACACTAAAGCCTCAGCCGCTGGAAAAATTGCGCCAGCAACTGAAATTGGATGAAGAAGAGTAAGCCCACAGCAAAACTAGAAAAAGACGCTGTATTTCATCCCGAATTTCGAGAAGATTTGCGTTATTGGGTGGAAGTAGACCGCAAGATCGCTCTGCGTGCCTTAGAACTGATCGAAAACATCATGCGGGATCCATTCAGCGGGATTGGAAAGCCGGAACCGCTGAAATATCTGGCACCCAACACATGGTCGCGACGATTGACCCAGGAACATCGCATTGTTTATCTGGTCAGCGACAAGCGAATTGATTTCCTTCAGGCACGCTACCATTACTGATCGGCTCACCGTTGAAACAAGCGAATTTTGAAACGTTCTCTCTTCAGCCGCAGTCCTAACAATCAAGCAATCCCAATTTCCCATGTGAGGTTTTTATCAGATGAAGTGTCACTTGTTGGCTGCGCTTCTGTTCCTGAATGGTTTGTTACTTCCGACGGGTTCAGTGCAAGCGCAGGAAGCCATTGACCGCTACATCGTCGCCAAAATCCGCGACGAAGGCTTGAATCGTTCCCAAGTCCATTCCACCTTCACGCACTTTACCGAAGAGATCGGCCCGCGCCTGACCGCTTCGCCCGCGTACAAAGCCGCCGCCGATTGGGCGCAGAGCAAGCTGAAAGAATGGGGACTGGCCAATCCACGCCTGGAAGCCTGGGAGTTCGGACGCGGCTGGACGCTTGATAAGTTTTCGATTGAGATGATCGAGCCGCGCTACATGCCGCTGATCGGTTATCCCGAAGCCTGGTCGGCTTCGACGGCGGGCGAACTGACGGCGGCGCCGATTTTTCTGGGCGACAAGAAACAAGACGAAGTCGAACAACTGCGGGGCAAACTGAAAGGCGCAATTGTGATGAGCCAGCCGATTCAAACTTCGTATGAGCGCGCGGATCGCCCGCAGCCGACAATGTTCGATAAACCTGTTGCCATCGGCCAGCCGCGTCCTCCATCCGGTTCCGCTCCGTTTATCACGCCGCAAAATATGGCGCGGCTGCTGCGCGAAACCGGCGCGGGCGTTGTGCTGCGTCCCAATCGCGGCGAACACGGAACACTGTTCGTGCTGGGCCGCGACAACGGCGAAGCCGCCCTGCCGAGCGTTATTCTCAGTTCGGAGCATTACAACATGATCGCCCGGATGATCCAGCGCGGTTTGACGGTCAAACTGCGCGTCAATCTGCAAACGCGATTTCTGACCGAAGACAAAAATGGTTACAACGTGCTGGCCGAATTGCCGGGCGCTGATCCCAGCTTACGCGACGAAGTGGTGATGATCGGCGGGCATCTGGATTCGTGGCATTCTTCGCCCGGCGCAACCGACAACGCCGACGGCGCGGCGGTGGTGATGGAAGCAATGCGCATTCTGAAAGCGATCGGCGCCAAGCCCAGACGCACCATCCGCATGGCGCTGTGGGGCGGCGAAGAGCAGGGCCTTCACGGTTCGCGGCGCTATGTAGAAAAGTATCTGGCGGGTGACGCGAACAAAGCCGCGCGCGACAAGTTCAACGTCTATTTCAATCTCGATCCGGGTGCCGGGCCGATTTACGGCTGGTATCTGGAAAACAACGAAGCCGTCAAACCCATCTTCGATGCCTGGCTGGAACCGTTTCGCGATCTGGGCACCAGGCGCAATATCATTCAGGGCATCGGCAACACCGACCACCTCAGCTTCACGCGCGCCGGCCTCGCGGGCTTCAACCCGGTGCAGGATTACGTGGATTACGATGTGCGCACGCATCACACCAACATGGACACATATGAGCGGGTAAAGGCTGACGATCTGAAGCAATGCGCGATGGTGCTGGCTTCGTTTGCCTATCACGCGGCAGTGCGAGCGGAACGGATTCCGCTCGCTGCCGTGAAGGCGAATTGAATTCAGGTTAAGGCAGAAGCAAAACTTTTCCTGTCGTCTTCCGGCCTTCCAGTTGGTGGTGCGCTTCAGCGGCGTCGGCCAGGGGGAAGGTCTTTTCAATTCGCAGCTTCAGTTCGCCCGCGTTGATCCAGTCGAACAATTCTCCCGCGCGCCAAAGCAATTCTTCACGTGTGGCGGCGTAAGCGGCCAGGCTGGGCCGCGTCAAAAACAGCGAACCTTTTTGCGCCAGCAGCGCGGGATCAAACGAAGCGACGGGGCCGGAAGACTGGCCGAACAACGCCAGCATTCCGCGCGGAGCGAGTGAGTTCAAACTTTTCAGGAACGTCGTCTGGCCCACCGAATCGTAAACGACCTGCACGCCTTTGCCGCCGGTCAGGCGGCGCGTCTCGGATTCAAAATCCTGTTCGGTGTACAAGATCACATCGTCCGCGCCGGTTTCGCGGGCAAGCTGCGCTTTGGCTTCGGTTGAAACGGTTCCAATGGCGCGCGCGCCGATGCGTTTGGCCAATTGAATCAGCAACAAGCCCACGCCTCCCGCTGCCGCATGGATCAACGCCGTGTCGCCGGCTTTCAAAGCATAAGTGGAAGTCACCAGATAATGCGCCGTCATCCCTTGCAGCATTGTGGCGGCGGCTTGCTGCGCGGTGACGCCATCCGGGATTTTGACCAGCTTCCCCGCGGGCACGGCGGCATATTCGGCATACGCGCCCGGATACATTGCGTAAGCGACGCGGTCGCCAACGGCAACTTCGCTGACACCTTCGCCCAGCGCTTCCACCGTGCCCGCCGCTTCCATTCCCGGAATGAACGGACGGGGCAGCGGATACAAACCGGTGCGATGATACACGTCAATGTAATTCAGCCCGACGGCTTCCAGTTTGACCAGCGCTTCTCCTGCTTTCGGCGCGGGCGTTTCGTGATCCTGATAAACCAGACTCTCCGGCCCGCCGGTGTTTTCAACGACGATTGCTTTCATGACTCTCCTAAAATGTACAGCGGACTGTCAGTCCGCTGTAGGACTTGGCCAGTCACCTGACCATTTTTAATAGCTTTTGTGTAGAGAAGACTTCAGCGGACTGACAGTCCGCTGTACGGCGCGCAGCTTACTGGAAAAGCTTCTTCGCCTCAATTGACTTCCCCCTGCAACGCCCGTAGCCTAACCGCCTGCTGTACCCATCCCATCAACAAAAGGCAACGAGAGGCGAAAACTTATGAAAACCGTCAAGAGATTCGTGTTTGCGTGTCTGGCGTTATCCATCGCGATGCTGGCCAATGGCTGTAGTTCCGAAACCAACGGCAGCAATGCCGCTTCGGCGTCACCCGCCGATTTCCAGAAAAAGCTGCAAGAGGATTTGATCAAAGCCAAACCCGGCAGCGTGATCGAACTGCCCGCGGGCAAGTTCACGCTGGACAAGACCATTTCGCTGAACGTGGACAAAGTCACCGTGCGCGGCAAGGGTCTGGACAAAACCATTCTCTCCTTCACCGGGCAAACCGCCGGTTCCGCCGGAATGCTGGTCAAAGCGAATGACTTCATCATCGAAGATCTCGCCATCGAAGACGCCGCGGGCGACGCCTTGAAGGTTGAAAACGGAACCAACATCACCATCCGCCGCGTTCGCGTGGAATGGACCGCCGGGCCGAAGGAAACCAACGGGCCGTACGGCATTTACCCCGTCACCTGCAAAAATGTCCTGATCGAAGATTCTGTCGCCATCGCCGCTTCCGACGCAGGGATTTATGTCGGTCAGTCGGACAACGTGATCATGCGCCGCAACCGCGCGGAGAAGAACGTCGCCGGCATCGAAATCGAAAACACAAAAAACGCCGACGTCTACGAAAACACCGCGACCAACAACAGCGGCGGCATTATGGCGTTCAACCTGCCCGACCTGCCGGTGCAGGGCGGGGAAAACGTGCGGATTTACAACAACCAGATCATCGCCAACAACACGCCCAACTTCGCGCCGACCAGCCAGATCGTTGCCGGCCTGCCCACGGGAACAGGCATTCTGGTGATGGCCATCAAAGGCGTCGAAGTTTTCAAGAACACAATCAAAGACAACAACACCGCCAACATCAACATCACGACTTTCTTCCCGCCTGACGGCAAACCGATCAAGAATCCGGCCTATAACCAGTTCGTTTCGTCGGTCTACATTCACGACAACGAAATTTCCGGCGGCGGCAAATCGCCCGACGTTCGTTTGCCCAAAATCGCCGCTCTGATCAAAGTCGCGAAGAACTACGCCGACATTCTTTACGACGGCGTCGTCGAACCCAAAGACGGCAAACCCGCCAAACCGGAAGACGCCAAGCTCTGCATTGAAAACAACGGCGACGCAAGTTTCCTGAATTACGACGCGGCCAATGGCTTCAAGAAAATGGTTCGCGATGCGAAAGGCTACCAATGTTCGCTGCCCGCGCTGGCCGCAATCACGCTGCCGAACGCCGGAGCGGCACAGGCCGGAGGCGGAAAATGAAGTTGGGCGGTTTTCTGCGGCTGGCGCTGGTCGCCGGGCTGGCGCTGTTTTCTTTGAGCTGCAACCTGCTGGGCAGCGGCGTGCGAACGTACCTGGCGGAACCGTTCCCGGAAACGCTGTCGAAATGGCGGATGTTTCTGCCGGACGCAGGCGCGCCGCTGAAACCAAACAAAGGCGTTGTGCCTTACGATTTGAACACGCCGCTGTTTTCCGATTACGCCAGCAAACACCGCTTCATCTGGATGCCGGAAGGAACTTCGGCCACGTACAACGGCGAAGACGTCTTCGAGTTTCCCGAAGGCACGATCATCTCGAAATCCTTCGCCTTTCCCGAAGAGAAGAATCCCGGCAAGCAGCGCCTGATCGAAACCCGCTTGCTGGTGCGCGGCAAGGAGAAATGGTTCGCCTTGCCCTACGTCTGGAATGAAGCGCAAACCGAAGCCAAACTGGAAATCGCCGCCAGCCCGGTCCAGATAGCATTCAGAATTCCAGATGGCAAAGACCCCGAAGGCCAACTGCACAAAATCAACTACTCCATTCCCAACGCCAACGAATGCGCGCAATGCCACGACCGGTCAAAAGTGCTGATGCCTATCGGCCCCAAAGCGCGCAACCTGAATCGCTATTTCGCCTACGCCGACGGGACGGCGAATCAACTCGCCTACCTGACGAAAATCGGTTACCTGAAAGGCGCGCCGCCGCCCGAACAATCGCCGAAAGTTCCTGTCTGGAACGATCCGGCAACCGGTTCGCTCGAAGCGCGCGCGCGCGCCTACCTCGACAATAACTGCGCCCATTGCCACAACCCGAACGGTGTGGCGGGCTACACCGGCTCCTGGCTCAGCTACAACGAAACGGACCTGCGCCGCCTGGGCTTTTTCAAACCGCCGAACTCCGCTGGGTACACGGGCGGACGCAACTTCGACATTGTGCCGGGCAAACCGGCGGATTCGATCATGATTTATCGAATGGAATCCACCCGGCCCAAAGAGATGATGCCGGAAATCGGGCGCGCCATGGTGCATCGGGAAGGCATCAACCTGGTGCGCGAATGGCTGGCTTCGCTGCCGGAAGAGAAAACCGAGACACAGAAATGAGTTAAGAAAAACAGGTTTTGAGTCCCGCATGAAGGCAGGACTCAAAACCTGTTTTTCTTGAAAGCCATAGCCAAGAAGCGCATACGTGCCTATGATGGCGGCGAACTTCACTTTACTAGGTACAAACAGAGACCGAGCTTTTTCAATACCAAGGTTCACAGGAACAACACATCCCAAAAGGATCTGAATTCTGGGTGCGGTCATTTTTGCCGAAACCTGAGACTCTTCGCCGCATCGCGGCGGTTGACTTTAGCCCGGCGTTTTAACGCCGGGAAGCGGTTGCCAATCACCTCGTCGCGTAGCGACGACTGAATTTAGGGCTGACCATTGCGGAGATTCAATCGTCGCTACGCGACGAGAATTTTTCCTCTTCGCATTCCCAGCCCTAAAGGACTGGGCTAAAGTCAGCCGCCGCGATGCGGCGAAGAACTGGGCTAAAGTTAGCTCCGCGATGCGGCGAAGACCAGCGCATTTAAAGAACTGGGCTAAAGTCAACCGCCGCGATGCGGCGAAGAACTGGCCTAAAGTCAGCCCCGCAATGCGACAAAGACCCGCGCATTTATCGGATTGGATTGACATCAGCCAAACCGGCCTTGCCCTTTTGTTCCTCTGTTCCCTTGTGTTGAAACAGCCTCAACTCGCAAAACACCAGCGATAGGCAAGAGAACTCGATGAACAACAAAAACTATAAATGGGTTGTGGTGGGATTGTTGTGGTTTGTCTGCTTTTTCAACTATGCGGATCGGCAGGCGATTTTTTCCGTCTTCACGCCGATTCAAAAAGAAATGGGACTGACCGATGTGCAGCTTGGCTGGGTCGGCTCGGCGTTTATGTACGTCTACGCGCTGGCCGGGCCGCTGGCCGGGATCATCGGCGACCGGATCAGCCGGAAGTTTCTGATCATCGGTGGGCTGGTCTTCTGGTCGGTGGTCACCGTGGGGACGGCGCTGGCGACGGAGTATTGGCATCTGGTGCTGGTGCGCGCGCTGGAAGGCTTTGGCGAAGCATTTTATTTTCCGGCTTCGATGTCGCTGATCAGCAGTTACCACGACGAAAGCGGCACGAAGTCGCGCGCGATGGGCATTCACCAATCCAGTGTCTATGCCGGGACGATTGCGGGCGGCGCGCTGTCGGGTTATATGGGCCAGCATTACGGCTGGCGGTCGAGCTTTGTCGTTTTCGGAAGCTTGGGCGTGCTGCTGGGCGTGGTGCTGCTGATGGCGTTGAAAGAACCGCCGCGCAAAGCCGCTGCTGAAGTGGCCGGGCATTCAGATACTTCAGGGCACGCGACGCTGGATTGGCGGCATCGGAGTGTCTGGGCGGACATCGCCGAACTCTTCCGCACGCCGATGGTGCGCGTGTTGATTCTGGTCTTTGTCGGCGCGAACTTCGTCGCTTCGATTTTCCTGACGTGGATGCCGACGTTTTTGCTGCGCAAATTTGGGATGAGCCTTTCAATGGCGGGTTTGAGCGGCACGGTGTATCAGCAACTGGCTTCGGTGGTCGGCGTGCTGGTGGGCGGCATTCTGGCGGATCGGCTGGCGCGGAAGTATCTGGGCGGGCGAATGATGACGCAGGCCATCGGGCTGTTCGGCGGCGTGGCGTTTATCTTTCTGACCGGCTGGACGCTTTCCTTGCCGCTGCTGATTGCGGCGATGATCGGCTTCGGTTTTTTCAAGGGGATTTACGACGCCAACATCTGGGCTTCGCTGTATGACGTGGTCAGGCCGGAACGCCGCGCGACAGCCGTGGGCGTGATGAATTCCATCGGCTGGCTGGGCGGCGCGATGGCGCCGACGGCGATTGCAATGGCCAGCGCGCGTTATGGAATGGGCGCCTGCATCAGCATGAATTCAATGATCTACCTGCTGTTCGGCGTGTTGATGGTGTACGGGATTCGGCGGTTTATGAATTCGCGGCATTCCACGCCAGCTTCCGCCGCCGCATAAAAGACTTGCCGCGGACAAAAAAGAAGAGAGGACGTTTGCGAAAAACGCCCTCTCTTCTTGCTTCATTCGGACTGTTGTTTCTCGTTTCCTGCCTACAACCCTGGTTACACTTTTTCAGCCAGTTGGAGTTGGAAGGACTCTCCTGCAAATTATCACTACAGGATGGTGAGAGAGGACAGCGCCACGCACCTAGCTTCAACAGCGCCGTCCCCATCAAACCATTCTTTCGTGGCCATTCTCTCGTGGCCACTCTCTCGTGGAGAGTGTGAATGCCGCTTGGCTTCACGGCGGGCATCATGTCAATTTCCGCCCGAAGAGTGTTAAAGCGCAGGAAAAGATTTTGTAAGCGATGTAAATTCGTGCTTGCCAAAAATGCCGGTTGCCAACCAACGCCCTGCCGCAAATAATGTCTGCCGATTCAATCCTGGACAATTTATGGAATTTGAAACCAAGGTTAACCAGCAATCCGCGATACGTGTCGTCAACCTGTCGAAAAGTTTTGGCGCGCAGCGAATTCTTGACGGCATCAGTTTCGACATTGCGGCGGGCGAGGCGCTGGTGGCGCTGGGGCCATCGGGCAGCGGCAAAACCACTTTGCTGCGAATCATCGCGGGTCTGGACACTCCGGACGCGGGGGCGCTGTTTTTGAATGGGCAGGACGCGCGGCAGCTTTCACCGCAGAAACGTGAATTGGGCGTGGTGTTTCATTCGAGTTTAGATAACGCTCTTCCGAAGCCCGACCTTCCATCGGGCTGCGAAGAGCTGATTGATTTCAACGTTTCACTCGCTCTTTGACATTTCCAGCGCCTTTTTCCGCTTTTTCGATTCCAGGCGATAGGTTGCCGGT
>JAJNQA010000066.1 GCA_021155085.1 Heliomicrobium sp.
GACGATTTCGGTCAACAACAGCACGGGCGTGATCTCGCTGAGCAATGCGAAGCCGGGCGGCACGCATACGATCACGATTCGAGCGACGGACAATTGCGGAGCGGTGACCGACGCCGCCTTCAACCTGACCGTTACCTGCCCAACAATTACGGTCAATCCGGCAAATCCGACGTTGCCGCCTGGCACGGTCGGTCAGAACTACAGCCAGACCTTCACGGCGACGGGAGGCGCCATCCCGTATGGTTTTACGGTCAGCGCAGGAACCCTGTCGCCAGGATTGAATTTGTCAACGGGAGGATTACTTTCGGGCACGCCGACGGGATTCGGCTCCTTCAGCTTCACAATCAGAGCGACCGATACAAATGGCTGCACCGGAGAGCGTCAATATACACTGTCGGTCTGTCCGATCATCACGATCAACCCGCCGTCGTTGCCAGCAGGAACCGTTGGCACGGCGTATAACCAATCGCTAACTGCCAGCGGCGGGGCGTCGCCTTATACCTTTACCATCACTGCGGGGGCACTGCCGGGTGGGTTAAGCTTGTCTTCGGGCGGCCTGCTTTCCGGCACACCAACCACGGCGGCTACCGTCACTTTCACGATTCGGGCGGCTGACGCCAATGCCTGCCTGGGCGAGCGGCAGTACTCTTTGACGATCAATTCAGTGGGCAATGGCTTGCAGTTTTATCCTTTGCCTACGCCGGTACGTTTGCTGGATACCCGCAGTGGCGTGGCTGGCTGCGTGACGGGCGTGGGCGCAATTCCCGCAGGTTCCACCCGGACGCAGCCTGCGCGTACAGCCTGTTCCACCATTCCGGCCAACGCCACGGCCATTATCGGCAATATCACGGTTGTGCCCTCGGGATCGGGCTTTCTGACGCTCTTTCCCAGCGATGCCACACAGCCGACGGTTGCCAACTCCAATTTTACGGCGGGCGAAGTGACCAACAATTTTTTCACCGTTGGTCTTGGAGCGGCAGATGGGGCCTTCAAAATCTTCTCCAATGCCTCGACGGATGTGATCATTGATCTGACGGGCTATTACGCGCCGCCGGGGGCGGGCGGGCTTTATTACCATCCCCTGCCGAGTCCGGTTCGGCTGGTGCAGACCTTCCCCGGACAGACGGGTTGTTTCGCCAATCCGACGGTGACGCAGCTTCAGGGAACGAACGATCCGAATGCGAATCCGGCACTCGATTTGATGGTACAGGGCAGAGGCGGGACGCTGCCTTCTCCGTGCAACGCTATTCCTGACGATGCCGTGGTACTGGTTGGCAATGCCACAACGGTTTTTCCCAGTGCGCCGTTTGGTTTCGGCTATCTGACGATCTATCCCAGCGACGCAACACGCCCGACGGTGGCCAGTTCCAATTATGGCAACAACGGCATCGTCAACGGACCGTTCGCCGTCAAACTGGGAGCGGATGGAAGGTTCAAGGTTTATACCTTCTCGACGACGCATCTGGTGATAGACATTTCGGGTTATTACAGCGCAAGTTCCAACGACGCGAACGGGGCCGGTTTGTTGTTCAATCCGTTGCCGAAACCCATGCGTTTGCTGGAAACGCGAAACATATCCGGTTTCCCGCTGACAGGTTGCTATCAACCCAAGGCGCCGATTCCGGGTGGAACCGGAGGGATCCGGACACAGCAGGCTTGGGGACAATGCTCGGATCAGCCGCCGCTGACCATTCCGACCGTGGCCCGGGCACTGGTCGGCAATGTGACGGCGATCAATCCGGCAGGGGCCGGATTCGGAACGTTCTTTCCCGGAGATGTGGGGACGGCTCCGACGGTGGCGACGACGAACTATCCGTTCCCGGTGGTGTTCGGCTACAACCGGCATTACTACGTGGGGCTGAGTCCGGCGGACGGGACCTTCAAAATCCTGACGCAGTTCACCAGCGATTACATTGTGGATGTGTCTGGATACTTCGCGCCGTAAGCCGGATTTCCAGGAGATAAAAGCGAATGCCAGCCGCGACCAACGGCTGGCATTCGCTTTTTCAAGTTGCCGAAAAATTCCGATATCCGTGAACGGCACTTTGGGCATTGCAAAGGATTTGCCGCCACGGCTTTTCTCCAGGGTTATTTCATCTGGCCGGTTCCCCATTTGATGGCGTTGACGGTCATTGTTTTATACCAGTCGGTGGTCCATACGTCGGGGCGGTGGCCCAGCGCGTTGTACATCACCTTGCCCTTGCCGTAATCCTGCCACCAGACCAGCGGGAAGTCCTTGGCCACGACGCCTTTGCGCGTCATATCGGTTTTGGATTGATCCAAACTGACCAAAACGTGCGCCTTGTCGCGTCCGATGAAGTCCTTGATCTGGTAAATCTCTTCCTTCATCGTCCAGCCTTCGGGCAGATGTTTGGTGACGGGATGCGTACGGTCTTCGGTTTTGATGGTGACTTCGATGTCCTGCGTCCAGGGATGCTGGTTGAAATATCCGCCAATCATCTGGCCATACTCCGGCCACTTGTAAAAGGTATCGGTCGCGCTGTGAATCCCATAAAAGAACTTGCCCGACTTGACCCAGTCGAGCAGGGCTTTCTTCTGCGCGTCTGAAAAGGGGATTTCGCCGGTGGTGTAAAAGACGATCACGTCCAGCGTTTTGAGATATTCCGGTGTCAGCTTGTTTTCAGCCAGTTGCGTGATCGTCACGTCAAAGCCGTTTTTTGCGCCGAGCTGTTCCATGATCTCTTCGGCCTGATGCAGGACTTGATGGCGGAAGCCTTTGCATTCGGTGACGAAGAGCAACTTTGTTTTGCGTTGGGCGCTGGCGGTATTGAGTGTTTGCGCGCAGAGGGCGAAGACGAACACCGTGGCGCAAAGTGAAAGCAGAGCGATTCGTTTGGCACTGGTTTGCATGATTTCCTCAGTTGATTGGGTTGTTTTCGGCGGAACCGTTCGCATCCGCCAGGTTGCCGATGTCAATGTAAACATCAAAAATGCTTTTTACTGTGCAGTTGAATCCCGGCAGCAATGGAGAAGCAAGCGTGTCGGATGAGTGCAGTGTTTCCTGCAGCCGCAGCCCTTTTCCTTTGCGGCGATAAATGGTGATGTCGTTCAGCAGCCAGTTGACGATCCAGTACTCCAGCACGCCGCGCCGCGAATAAAGCTTGAGCTTCGATTCGCGGTCGCGCTTTTCGTTGGCGCTGCCGGGCGACAGGACCTCAACCACCAAATCGGGGGCGGCGTGAAAATGGCCGTCTTTCCCTAGAAGTTTGCCGAGACGGTCGCGGCTGATCCAGACGACATCAGGAATCACGTCATCATCGTCGGCAAAGATGACACCCGTGCCGAAGTTGGCCATGCCAAGGTTCGTTTCCTGACTCCAACTATTCAGGTGGGCAAAAATTTGTCCGCAGGCAAACTGATGATGAAAAGTCGGTGATCTTGACACGTAGAGTTCTCCATCAATGATTTCGTAGCGTTTGCCGTTGTCTGGCATCACTTCCAAATCCGCCGATGTCCAGCGCAGCGCAGCGTCCATACTTACCTCCAAAACTTGACGGGATGGCGAGAGCGCAGTTGAAACGCTCTCGCCGAATCATTCTACGACCGATACGCCTGCCGCCCAATGCCTTGCACCGGGATGCCCTGCGCGGCCAGCACTTCGGTTTGCAGCGCGTGCATGCAGGCCGCCGCTTCGTCAATCCGGCGCGTGAAGGCGATGGAACCTTGCAGGATGGGTTTGAGCAGTTCTTTGTCCTGTGTGCGCGCCTTCGGGTATTCGTGCTCGACGATCAGGAAGGTGTTTTCCACGTCCAGGTCCAGTAATTCGCGGGCGGCCAGTTGGTGATCCAGCCAATCCACCGTGCGGTTTTGCAGGTAAGCCAGCGGATCGTGTTTGGCCGTGCCGGGCAGTTCGTGTTCGCACAGGACAACCTGTTTTTTCCAGGCGTTCAGGTGGTCGGCTGCATTTGGCGAAGGCTGCCCGTTGATCATATCGCCACGTTCGACGGTTTGGCCGCCGTAGCCCCAGGCCGAAACGCCTTTCGCGTCAATCACCTGACCTTTGACGTGGAAGCCGCCGATCAGGAAGTTGTAGCCCTCGTCTTTCAGGTACTGGAACAGCGAGCGCGTATCCTGTCCCATCAGAATGGCGTGCGACGGGTCGTAGTGAATACGGAATTGGTCGCCGACGCCGTGTTTTTCGCAAATGCGATGCAGCGCGATCCAGGTTCCCGGCGTGTAGGCAATGTTGTTATGCCAGTTGTCGCCCGGCGCCCAACCCGGCATCGGGCATTGTTCGATGCGGTAAACCAGGCCGCGTTCCTTGGCGGCTTTCAGCAGGGGGATGAACCATTCCTCGAAATCGAGCAGATTCTGGTCCATGTTCGTTTGCTGGTTGCGTCCGACGAATCCGCAAACCGCCGAAACATCCAACGCCACCGCCGAATCCATGATGCGCAGCATAAAGTCGTGCTTCTTTTTCCGCAGCGCCGGATCGTGATGAAGCATGTTGTCAAAGTAGCCGACTTCGGAAATGCCCACCTTGTATTCCTGCAAACAGGCGCGCACGCGTTTGGCGCGGTCCGAATTGAATGGCTGGCGCAAATCCAGATGATTGGCGGTTGGATCGAGCATGGCTTCCGCCGGAATGTCGGATTCGGACGGATGGAGGGCGGAACCCAGTTGAATGTAATTCACGCCCAATTCGCTGGCGAACTGAACCCATTCTTCGATGGCCAGATCAGGATCGGGATCGCGTTTTTCACGCGGTGTCAGTTCTTGCAGGGCAGCGGTCAGCACGCCGACCTTCATAAATTTCGGCTCGAATGCTTTGACGGACATAGAAGGTGCTCCTTTTCGAAGGTGATGACATCAGCGACGGACAAGCGCTGCGGCTCGTTCGCAATCGCATTGATTTTAATTGTGAAGATGAACAATCAGTGCCAGAAAGCTATCAGAAGCTTGTGATGGCGAAGCGAAGAAGGGAATCAGCCATCGGTTTCAGAGTCTGCCCGACGTGCCAAAACGTGTCAAGCAAATGGTCTATCCAACTTGATGAGCAAATAAAAACAGGGTGCGAACCGTTTGTTCGCACCCTGTTGGACTGCTTTATACCGGGGCAGTTTCGCGACCGGTGGAGAGTTTGCCGTCACCGTCACCTTGCTTCCAATCGAGCTTTCGACCGGTCGCGGAGCTGCCCTGATCAGGCACCAGCGGGTTGAATTGCCGTGAGCAACCGCTGGCGAATTATGACGCCGATCCCCCCTGCTCGCGTGCTGACTGTGTCTGCTTTCCGGCTGAGCCCGATTGGGCGAGCACTCTGCCGCGGAAAATGCACTCGGCCAGGGTGGTGGCAAATCAACCTGACCGATGCAGTAATACAGAGCGGGGGAGAACTCTGCATCAATGCATCGGCGTGGAGTTGACTTCGGGCGCATCAAACGATCGCCGTGGGGACCACCAGACTGACAATCTTAATCCGCTTTTTTCGTCAACTCCTGGAAGATTTGCCGTAATTGGAGCAAGCGCCGACGCTCGCTCTCGTCACGCGCGCGGGCCACAGTATACGGAGAAGCGTTCTGCGTGGACATCCGTAGAATTCGGTATTTTGGGGGCGAAACTGCTTAATCTGGCGCGCGGACGGGTGACAAATCCGCTCTTGCTTTGCGGCAGTATCTTCAATGCGGGTAAGTTCAGGGCCGGAGTTGGCGTTTCCGTGGCTTGATGGTATTTTGCGCGCTCGATTCTTCACCCGTTCATCAACTCACCGGAGGCTTCGCTCATAATGAAAAAAGTTTTGATTGGATTGGCAATTCTGCTGGTCATTGCCGTCATCGTCTTTTTCGGGATTGTCCCGTCGCAAGTCGGCAGGAGCATGAACAAGACGCTCACCGCCCCGCCATACTCGGCCTCTGACGCGGCGAAAGAACTGCACAAGAGATTGTATGTGGCCGACTTGCACGCCGACACTTTGTTATGGAACCGCGACCTGCTGTCGAAAGGAAGCTGGGGGCATGTGGATTTGCCGCGGTTGCAGGAAGGAAATGTCGCCGTCCAGGCCTTCACCGTCGTCACCAAAACGCCGCGCGACATGAATATTGACAGCAACAGCGGCGAGACAGACAACATCAAGCTGCTCGCCATTGCCGAGCGTTGGCCCATGGCGGCCTGGTCGAATCTGACGGAGCGCGCGCTTTACCAGGCGCGGCGGCTGGACGAAGCGGCGGCGAAATCGGGCGGCAAACTCGTCCTCCTGAAAACCAAAGACGACGTGATGAAGTTTCTGGAACGCCGCAAAACGGAAAAAGATCTGGTCGGCGGATTTCTGGGCATCGAAGGCGCGCACGCGCTTGGCGGCGATGTGAACAACTTCGACCGGCTCTATGACGCGGGCTTCCGGATGATTGGCCTGGCGCATTTCTTCGACAACGAGATGGGCGGTTCGGCGCACGGCGTCGCCAAAGGCGGATTGACCGAAGACGGCAAAAAGCTGATTGAAAAGATGCAGGAAAAAAGCGTGTTTATTGATCTGGCGCACGCTTCGCCGCGGACAATTGACGAAGTGCTGAAACTCGTCACGCGTCCGGTCATCGTTTCGCACACCGGCGTCAAGGGAACTTGCAACAATGCGCGCAATTTGAGCGACGAACAGTTGAAAGCCATTGGCGTGGCGGGCGGCGTTGTCGGCATCGGATTCTGGGATACCGCTGTTTGCGGACGCGACGCGGCGGCGATTGCGAAAGCGATCCGCTACACGGTGGATTTGATCGGCATTGACCACGTCGCGCTCGGTTCGGATTTCGATGGCGCGATTGACGCGCCGTTTGACGCCACGGGGATGGTGCTGATCACCGACGCGCTGTTGCAGGCAGGCTTCAATGAAGCGGAAATCCGGAAGATCATGGGCGAGAACGTCATTCGCACGCTGCAATTCTTCTTGCCCTGACTTTCTGGCATAAAGCAGTGCTTATGCTTTCCATTCGCTTTTTCCCACGCGCTCTTTTTGCAGGTGGCAAATGGCTTCCGCCGTTTTGGCGATTTCCAGCCAGCGAACGGCGATGGGTTGGAAGAGCGCGCCAAGCGGCGGTTTCATCGCCGATATTTGTTCGCGAAACGCCGTGATCTTTTCCTGAAATCGGCGCAGGACTTCCAACCGTTCGACAGTCGTTTCCGCGTAACGGTAATCCTGTGCCGAATAAGCAAGAGCGCTGACTTGCCGCAGGACTTCCATCAATTCGTTGGACAGGCAATTTATCTCCGCCGGAATGTATTCCAATACCTCATTGGCGCGCCCGATCTTGTCCAGGGTTTCCAGCCGTTTGAGGTCTTCGGGGACGATCCTGCGCACGGCTTCTTCCACCGCCTGAAGTTGCGAAGGGGTTCGGTCAGCAACCAGCAGAACCGCCTCCATGCCTTTTGGCCGATCCGCCAGCAGCAGGTTAAACAGCCAGTCTCCCAGATGCGGCAGCGACAGATTCAGCGATTCGATCCACGGACCCCAATCAACCATGGAATCGTGAAAGATCTCGAACGGTTCCGGCGATTTTCTGGCCTGCCGGTAATTGGACAAGTACGCCGCCAAATGGAGCGGTTGAAAGTAGCTGAAAGCGAAAAACAGCAGGCCGATGAGAGTGAAGCCCCATCGCTCGTAACTGGCGATGGGCATGCGATCTTCGTGAAACAGCAGCGCCTGCAGCAGCGCCAGCTCCGCCAGCGCCACGGAAGCGGCAGTCAAAACGAAGTAACTGCCGAATCCTTCCTTCGGTATTTTCAGCGACAGAGCGCTGATCGCCGACCGGAAGACGATCATGCCGGCCACCGGCAAAAGAATCATCCAGGTATGGTCTATGCGAAAAACAGGGCTGAGCATAAATCCGCAGACGATGACACCCGTCGCTCCGGTAAACAGCCCGACAAACACGCCGCCGGTTTCTCGAATCCAGGCGCGCAGCAGGAATCCCAGCGACAAACCGGTAGCAGAACCCAGCGCCAGTGCGAAGGTCAGGCTGTTGCCCAGCGCGTCACGGAACCAGGCGAAGATTTCCAGGGATTCTTCAGGATTCGCGGCAGCGGCTTGATCAAACGCCGCTTCGGCAAGGGAGAACATACTTGCCAGAAAATGAATTGCTGTCATCAACAAAACAATAAAGCTCCAAAGTGAGGTTGCCGACATGACCTGGAAAGTCACGATGTAAAGATGGCTAAATCAACACATAGGGTCAAAGGAACAAAGGTTCAAAGTGGCAAAAGCATGATCAATTTTGCCTGTTTTTTTGCCGTTGTCCCTTTGCTCCGTTGTTCCTTTGCGATGAAAAAGGATCACTCAAGCGGACGCTCACACGTCCAATCCAACCGCGCGCATCAATTCCAGCGCGTTGCTTTTCTGCACGACGCCGGGGTGCATTTTGTAATCGAAGATCATTTGTCCGTTTTCCATGTGGTCTTCGAAATGGACGTTGACGGCGCGTTCGCCCAAGTTTTCGGAGATGCGCGTCAATGCCAGATCGTGCGTGGTCATCAGGCCGATGGCCCCACGCTGGACCAGCCCGCGCACGACGGCGTCCGCGCCGATGCGCCGGTCATGCGAATTGGTGCCGCTCAGAATTTCGTCCAGCAGAAACAGCAGCGGCAATTCTCCTTTCGTCAATTCGACGATCTGCTTCAACCGCGTGATTTCCGCGTAAAACCTGGAAGCCCCGGATTGCAGCGAATCCAGAATATGAATCGAAGCGCCAATGGTCAGCCGCGAAACTTTCAAGCTGCGGGCGCAAACCGGCGCTCCGGCCAGCGCCAGCACGACATTCACGCCGACGGTTCGCATCAGCGTGCTTTTGCCGGACATGTTCGATCCGCTGACGATCAGCAACTGGCGTTTGGGGCTCAAATTTACGTCGTTGCGAATGCGGTGCGATTCCGCAATCAGCGGATGGCCGAGCGATTCGCTGTCAAAGCAGGCTTCGGTTTCGATAATTTCCGGGAAAGGATGCTCCGGGTGTTCGTAGGCGAAATTGGCCAGCGCGTTCAAGGCTTCGATTTCGCCCACTGCGTCCAACCATTGCGGAATACGCGACCCGGCAGTCTGCCGCCAGTGTTCGATGGCCAGCGCCAGTTGCGGCGGAATCAGCAGCAGAAAGGCGAAGGGCGCGAAAAACTGATTTTTCGTCGAATCCAGCCAGTTCACCAACCGGCCAAGCTTGGCGATTTGCGTGGACGGCGGCAGGCCTTCCGTGTTGAGCGAGGCGCGCAATTGCGCCAGTTTCGGCGAGGTGAAAGATTCCTGCTCCAATCGCGCCAAAATTTCAGCCAGCAAATTCAGATCGCGGCTTGGGCGTTCAACCTCTGAAATCACCTGGCTGACCTGACGGCGATACATCGAGTAGAAACTCATTTCGATCAGCAAAGCTGCCAGCATGACCAGGCGGTATTCGCCGGGAAGCCAGTTAGCCAGCCAGGCCGCGACCGCCGAAAGCGTCAGCAATCCAATGACCACCGCGACAAACGGCAGCGAGCGAAGCTGTCTGGCGTTGAACACCGGCGCCGCGCGTCCCCAGGTTTCGATTTCCTCGGTGTGGACGCCCGCGCGGACTTCCGCGCCGAGCAGCGCCAGGTCTTCGCGCAGATCCAGGCGTCCGCGCAACTCTTCAACTGCCGCCTGCCGTGCGCGAATTTCATCAACCGAAGCTGGCGAAGCCGGAGCGAGCAGCCAGGCCGCCAGCTTTTCTTCGCCGGATTTCGTCCGCGCGGTCGAAAGCAGTTCAAACAGCGAGCCTTTGCCGAACAAATCCAGGTCTTCGGCGTACGGGTGCGATTTGTCGGCGAACAGTTCGCCGGTTTCGCCGGTGCCGGCCCAACGGTCTGCAATGCGCGCCAGACCGCGTTCGTAAAATTTGACCGCGCGTTCCAGCCGTTCGACTTCGGCCAGCACGCGCTGATGAATGGCCATCGCGGCGATAAACGCGGCCACGGGCAGGACAATCCACCAAGCCCGAATGCGTCCGTCCACCGCCAGAATGATCATGACGGCGATGACGGCCATCAATACGCGGCGCAGCGTCCACAGCTTCCGGCTGAATTGCAGCTTCCGGGCAAGCGCGGCACGGCGCGCTTCGATTCGTTGTGTGTACTCAGTGACAGGAGAATTCATTGTTGAAGATCAAGATTTCATTTTCTGACTTGGGAGAGTGGATAGGCCAGTTTGGCCCAAAGTCCTGGCTCTGGCAAAGACCATCGGGAATTTTTCCTTGCCGGATGACGCGGGAGGAGTTGTTTGCTCTTTCCACAGCAGCTTATGATTGCGCCCGCTTTACAAACCTTGAACAAAACTTTTGGGTCGTTCGTCATTAAGCAGGCATGAAAAATCGCCCTTCGTCGCATTTGCTACTGTTGCTACTGTTGCTGGCGCTGGACGCGCTGGCGTATCTGGCAATCTATTGGGCCGGCGCGGCGCGCGGCTATTCGCCATCCATTTTATTGGCCGCGCGGGATCTGGCGTTGTTTGTGCCGATCTTTTTCGTTTTTGTCTGGCTGGCCAGGCGGCATAAATACGCGGGCGATTTGACGCTGTTCACCGTCGCGATTCTGCTGTTCAGCATCGGGCAGTTCGTCCAGTACCGGTTGTTCACCGATCCGGAATACAGCGCCACCGGTCGCGCCGCCGTGCGGCAGGCGCGCATGGCCAAGGCGCGAATTCAGCAATACAAGAACATCAATCAGTATTACGACGCTGAAAAGAAACAGGCGCTGTTTGGCAATCCGAACTTTCAGCTTCAAACGGACAATCCGCCGGAAGCCGTCGCGCCGCAATACTGGACGCTGGGCCGCATTTTCACTTCGATTTCGTCGCTGATTCCGCTGGTGGCGCTGCTGGGATTTGCGCTGGCGTTCGCGTTTATGCGGCGGGATGACATTCTGCTCTGGCTGCAACGGCATAGTTTTCTGCTGGGGTTGATCACGACGTTGCCGTTCGCCTTCATCGCCATTTTTCTTTCCGAGCGCGGGAAATCACTGGGCAACACGACTCCCTGGGAGCCGGTGAAAGTGACCTTCCTGCTCAGCTACGCCGGAATTCTGGCCGACCATTACCGCAATCTTTCGCGAACGCATTGGGGGATTCCGCCGTGGCGGTTCGTGCTGCCGTTTCTGCTGGTGGCGGCGCTTCCGATCATTCCGTTTTTTGCCTTGCAGGATTTCGGACAGATGCTGGTGTTTCTGGGCGCTTATGTGACGTTGTATGTGGTTGCGGTCAGACGATTGCCGCAGGTGACGATTGCCATTGGATTGATGGCGGCGCTGCTGATCGCTTCAATTTTTGCCGCGGGCATTTACAACACGGTCGTCAATATTTTCACCGAGGATGCGCAGGTTTCTTCCGTCGAACGCGTCAAGGGCATTGTCAGCGAAGGCGTGCCGGATCGTATCAAGCAGCGTTTTTACCTGTGGCTGCACGGCGGCATCGCGCCGAATGAAGAAGAGAACGAATGGTGGGCGAAAGAAGCCGCCCGCGCTCCGGGAAACACGGACGAAGAAAAATGGTATAACAAATACGCTTATCAACCGTCACAAGCGCTGTTTGGCATCACCGATGGGCGGATGCTCGGCGCGGGGCTTGGAAAAGGTTATCCCGAAAGCGTGCCGATTGCCGATTCGGATTTCATTTACGCCGCAATTGCCGAAGAGATGGGAATTGTCGGCGGCGCTGTGATCATCCTGGCGTTTATCATTATCGTGATCGCCGGAATGCGCACTGCCATCGAGGCGCGCGACATGTTCACGAAATTGATTGCGGCGGGGATTACGGCGTTTCTGGGGTTTCAGGCGCTGGTCAACATTGGCGGTGTGCTGCGCATGTTGCCGATGACCGGCATTACGCTTCCCTTCGTCAGTCACGGCGGCTGGTCGTTGATCACGAGCTTCTTTATGCTGGGAATGTTGATGGCGATTTCGCACCGGAATAATTCAGTCGGCAGTCGGCAGTCGGCAGTCGGCAGTCATCCGTGACCGCCAACTGCTCGTTGGATATGCTCAAAACCACAATCGGACAAATTACGGACAAAGGGCTCAAACGCCAGGCGAATGAAGACAACTTACTGGCGTTGCCGGAGCGTGGTCTGTTTCTGGTGGCTGACGGCGTGGGCGGCAGGCGCGGCGGGCAAATCGCCAGCCGGACGGTGGCCGAAGTTTTCGAGCGTGTTTTCAGTCAGCCGCAGCCTCCCTCGCCGCCCGAATCGGAGATGGAGGAGTTGCGCAAGCTGGTTGGCACCACGGTGGATCTTTGCAATCAGAAAATCTTTACTGAATCGGAATTGAATTCCGAACTGGATGGGATGGCGACGACGCTGGCGCTGGCAGCCGTCAAAGGCAACCGCGCGATCATTGCGCATGTCGGTGACAGCCGCGTCTACCGCCTGGATCCGCAGGGACTGATTCAGCTCACTGAAGACCACAGCGAAGTCAACGAAGCGGTCAAGGCCGGGATTCTGACGCCGGAGCAGGCTGAAAATCATCCGCGACGCAATGTCATCAGCCGTGCCGTCGGCGCCGATTCCGAAGTCGAAGCCGAAATCATCGAGATCGAAATTGACCGCAATACCATGCTGCTGTTGTGCAGCGACGGCATTACTCGTCACATCAGCGACGCGCAACTGGAAAAGTTACTGCGCAGCGGCGATCACCCGCAGGCCGTTTGCCAGACGATGAAGGAAATTTGTTACAACGCCGGCGCGGAAGACAATCTGACCGCCATCATTGTGCAATTCAGCGCGCAGACTGAAGCGCTGATCGAAGCCCCGGTCGAAGTTGATGAACAGACCAAACCAATTCGTTCCCCCATGCACGCTGGGCGCGCCGGAGCATCTGCCGCCGGAGTCGCGAGCGAGACGGCCAGGGAAATTGAAAGACCCAAACGATTTGCTGAAATTGACCTGACTGGCGGGCAAACGGATTCCACTCCGCCTGATTCGTTTGATTTGGCCAGCCAGGCGAATTTCCCGCCAGACGATTTGGAGGATTTCGATCCGCACGAAATTTCAACCCAGGCTTCCGGCGGGAGCATTTCGTTGAAGGCCGATGCCTCACAGGCGGAGCCGGCCGCCGCCAGAAGAGAGAGCCGGAAACAGGCGGCTTCAAGCATTAAACCCGCTCAGCAGTTTGAGCAGAAACAGGAGATGTCGAAGCTTATGAGCCGGAGCATTCTGATTGTCACGTTATTGGCTGGATTTGTCCTGGGCGGGCTTTTTGGCGGGCCCTTGTCGCGAGTCCTGAATAATGGCAGGCCGGACTTGGAACCCAACCAGCCGCGAGTGCTGCGCTACAGTCCCAGCGATCCCAACGTCGCGGATGCCTATGGTTTGATGATCGCCGGGCGCAACGACGAATCAAGACGGCGGCTGAATGAAATCCTGTTGACGAACCCGGGCAACGCCGAAGCCCGTTATTGCATGGGCCGTCTGGATTACACTGAAAAGAGGTATGAAGAGGCGGTCAACCAATTCAAAAAGGCCGTCGAACTCAATCCGGAACTGGACGAAGCCTGGGTCTTTATCGCGGCGGCCTATTTGAACATCGGACAGGCGCGCAACGCTTCTGACAGCTTGCAGAAATTGATTTTGCCAACACCGGCGTCGTCGCCGTCGCCTTCCGCCAGCAGCAAGCCGGAGAGCACGACAAAGCCGGTTGGTTAATTCAAGACAGGGCGACGGGGCGAAGCCGTTTTCCAGGGGCTCCCAGTTAGTACGTGGGAGGCGGTAAGCGAGCGCCCCCTGGCACTGATGGCGCTCGCTTACGCTCGCGTACCGCATCAATGTCTCTTGCACTGATTTAGTCTCCCAATCCCAGATATGCCCGAATTGAAACTGGAAAATAGTTTGGTTGACGGCCGCTATGAAGTTTGCGACCGGTTGAGCCGTGGCAGTTACGCCGAGATTTTCGTTGCGTACGACCGCCACGCCCACCGTCTGCCGGTTGTCATCAAGGCGCTCAACACCAGTTTGCAGGGCACGCCTGATCCCGACCTGGAACGCACGCTGGTCGAAAATTTTCAGAACGAAGCCATTGCGCTCGATACGGTTCGCCATCCGCATGTCATTCTGCGGATGGATCACGGAACCGCCGCCGATTTGCGCGGCGTGCCGTTTCATTATCTGGTGCTCGAATACATGCCCGGCGGCGATTTGCTGGAACTCTGCCGCCATCGCCCGAACAAATCGCTGTCGCTGGAAGAGGCGCTCTCTTATTTTCACCAAGTCTGCGAGGCGCTGTCTTACGCGCACAGCAGGGGCATCATCCATCGCGACCTGAAGCCGAATAACCTGCTGCTCAGCGCGGACAAACGCACGGTCAAAATCGCCGATTTCGGCGTCGCCAAGATCACCACTGGCGAGGCTTCTGAAATCACCCGCGTCGGGGCGGATGTTTATGCGCCGCCCGAGCACAATCCCAACGAAGATACTGCCGAATTGCACCATCTGACGACGGCGGCGGATGTTTATTCACTCGCCAAAAGCTTTTACACCGTTATCTGCGGGCGCGCGCCGAATCAGTTCAGATGCGATCCAATCACTTCGCTGCCGGAACCGATGATGAGGCTGCCATGGGCGAAAGCATTGGTGGATGTATTGCGCCAGGCGACCGAAGACGACCCGAAGGCCCGTTACGCCACGGTCAGCGAATTCTGGCACCAACTGGCGCAAGTCGCCGTGCTCACCGCCACCGTGAAACCCGAAGAACTGCCAAACGAAGAGACCATCGTCAAACCCAGGCTCAGCATTCCGGCCGGCTGGCGCGAAGGCGAGTTGCCGAAAACGCCCGTGCTGCCGGATTTCGAACTGACGCCCGCGACCTCGGGATTGCAGATGGCCGTGGCTCCGGCGATTTCAGTCGAAGCACAGCCGCAAATCGAAACCAGACCATTATCCAAATCCGATTCGGCCAAATCCGAGCCGGCGGGGCAGGGAAGCGAAGTTTCACCGATTCCAATGGATGCACAGCCCATACGCCGCGCGGATCGTCCAGGGAAAATCTTCATTGA
Source organism: Heliomicrobium sp. (assembly GCA_021155085.1). Taxonomy (GTDB): domain Bacteria; phylum Acidobacteriota; class Blastocatellia; order RBC074; family RBC074; genus RBC074. Next base: position 14,984 of record JAJNQA010000066.1, read on the forward strand.
CCTGCAACCCAAAAAAGCGACTCCCATCGTACCGGCAGTGCCGCCGGTGCAGCCGCAACCCGCAGGGCCGGCCGCCAAACAACCACTGGCAAAGCCGCAGCAGAAAGTTCCGCCGCCGAAGTTTGCCAGCCAGTTTTCAGAAAAACTCCGTCGCCGGGTCTTCATCGGACTGATGGGAGCAGCCTTCATCGGCCTGTTGGTCAGTGTCTACAATTTTTTCAGTGGCGGTGAGTTCGGCAAGCCGAAAGAGGTGATGGTTGCGTCTTCCGGGTTGTATGTGCGCAGCGGTCCCGGCACGCAGTTCAAACCGATCGGCACGATTTCCAACGGCACCCGGCACCAGGTCATTGAGCAAAACGAGCAGGGCTGGCTGCGAATTGAAGTCAGCCAGTGGACGCAGTTGGAAACAGACGCTCCCCTTGATGCGAAGCAGGGATGGATCAATGGAAATCCGGAATACGTTCGTGTAGTCTCCCGGCGTTGGTGGTGAATGTGAACCAGATAGACGGGATGAACAAGATTTTTTCAGGATTGAACAAGGTGCTCTCAATTCTGAATATCCTGAAGAGAATCCTGTTGATCATGTCTATTTCGGCAAATTGAGGATGTGCGATGAAGCTTTTGAGCAATGTCAAAAAGTGGCTGGACGGCGAGGACGCGATTGCGCAGACGCCCGAACAGCAACAGCAGTTGAGCGAGTGGGACGAGTTTTTCGTCAGAATTGCGCGCGAAGTCGAAACCGTCATGAAGAAAGAGATGTTCACGCCGCCCGGCGGACAGACCTACCTGCCCGGCGAATACATCATCTATCTGAGCAAGGACGACGATTCGATGTGGCAGGGCCGCAAACGCGAAGGCCTGGAAGAAGGCCTGGCCATCAGTCTGTCGCAGCGGGCCAAGGAAATGGTTGGCGGAAAATCCCTCAAGACAGACAAAATCGCGCTCAGTTTGAGCATTGACGGCGCGCTCAACAAGGGGCAGGTTCGCGTGCAGGCCGTTTGGGACGACAATTCGCCGAAGACCGAAGTCACCGCGCGAAAGAGAAAACCCAGGCCGGAGCCGGATCCCCAACTCGATGTTACACCCGGCAACACCGAACCGCTGTATCCGGAAGATGGAGAAAAAACGATCATCCGCCCGCGCGCGCCACTGTTTATCATCAATTTCATCCGGCAGGGTGGAGACCCTGAAGTTTTCAAATCATCCAAAGCCAAAATCGAAATCGGTCGCGGCTCAAAAGATTTTCCAGTGGATGTGAAACTCGATGGCGATCAGGAAATCAGCCGCAAACACGCCATTCTGACGAAACAGGAAAGCGCCTTCAAACTGGAATGCGTGGGGCGCAATGCCATCGAAGTGGATGGCCGCGAAATCCAGCCCGGCGAAAGCGCTGAAGTGAAGCCGGGACAGACGATCAAGGTCGGCATTTACGAATTGAAGATCGCTGGCTGAGTGAAGCCATACAAAGATGGTTATCCGATTTCCATCAACGCAGAATCGTTTCTCTACCCGCACCAGAAACCACACCTCCACCAGGTAAACCTGGAAAAAGGTCTTTTATTTTCCGGCGAAACTATGTTTTATTGCCTGTGCGAGGTTTGAATCTAAAATCTCAAATCCAGAATCCACCATTCCAAATTTGTAGGAGAGACGCAGATGAAGTATTTCCGTCAATCGCCAATTCGAGCCGTTCTGTTAGTTCTCGTTGTCTCATTGCACGCCTTTTCGTCGTCGGCGCTGGCGCAGCAGAAAGCCGACGCCGGCGAAAAGCGCAATGACTTCGCGCAATTGGTTGCGCGGCTGTCGGAAAAGGCAGGGTATTTCGGCTCGGACAATCTGGTCTCGAATGAACTGACTTATCAACATGTGCTCGGAACGCTGTCGAAGATGAACGTAACCGGCGGAATTTATCTGGGCGTCGGGCCGGATCAGAACTTCACCTACATGGCGCAGATCAAACCGAAACTGGCCATTATGACGGACATTCGCCGCGATGCGCTGTTGCAGCACCTGATGTTCAAATCGGTGTTTATGATGTCGCGCAGCCGCATTGATTACCTGGCAAATCTGTTTGGCCGCCCGCTGCCGAAAGACTACAAGAAATGGAATGACCGCCCGATTCGCGATTTGGTGGATTATTTCGACCGCACGCCGCTCGATCAAAAAATCGCCGACAAGGTCAAAGCCGAAATGCACAAAAAGATTGAAAGCTTCGGCGTGCCGCTCAACCAGCGCGATTGGGAAACGATTGACGAAATTTACCTGGCCTTTTACACCGACTGTCTGGAAGTCCGGTACACGATCCGCGACCGTCCGACGGGCCGGTTTTTTCCGGCTTACCGCGACCTGCTGCTGGAAAAAGACCTGGCCGGAAAGTATCGCAACTATCTGGCGACGGAAGCCGATTTTATGGTCATCAAGACCATGCATGACCAGAACCGAATCATCCCGGCCACGGGCGATGTCGCCGGCGTCAAGGCGATTCGGGCGATTGGCGAATTCGCGAAAGAGATCAATGAGAAAATTTCGGCCTTTTATCTGTCAAACGTGGAGTTTTATCTCTTCCGGCAGGATTCGATGGGACGCTTTGTCGAGAACCTGAAATATCTGCCGATTGACAACCGCAGCGTCATCATTCGCAGCTATTTCAATTACGCCTATTACACCAATCAGCATCCGCAGACGATTGAAAATCATTTCAGCGTGCAATTGCTGCAGCCGATTGACGCGCTGATCAAGGGCTTCGACGCGGGCGAGTTCAGCTCCTATTACGAACTGACCACACGCGGAAGCCTGGAATTGAAGCCATAAAAATCAGCCCGAGATTTTCATGAACTCAAAAATCAGCGCGTAAGGCTCGGACTTTACGCGCTGATTTTTTATCTGGATTGATTCCCTGACAGCGGCGGCTTGTCCGTGACAGGTTGGCGAATCCGGCCAGTCGCGGTAAGCTATCGTCCGCAATCACGCAAACCTCCTTCACAAACGAGATCAAAAATATGCAAATACCTAAAACGCTGCGGCGCGTCGTTGTCACCGGTATCGGCTGCGTTACCCCCATCGGCATCGGCAAAGAACAATTCTGGCAATCGGTCCGCGAGGGCCGTAGCGGCGTTGCCCGCATCACGCGCTTCGAGGCGGAAGATTTGCCCGTCCAGATTGCCGCCGAGATCAAGGATTTTGACCCCGATCAATTTATTCCTCCCAAAGATCGCCAGCATGTTTCGCACGCCGTGGCCTACGCCATTGCGTCGGCTGAACTGGCCTTTGCCGACGCGGGGCTGAAGCCGCGCGAAATGAGCCTGGATGAAAAGCGCGACATCGGCATTGTTCTGGGCAGCGGTGGCGCCAGCCTCAGCTTCCTGGAAAAACAGTACCGCTACTATTTCGCCAACGAAGCCAAGCGCGCCAGCATTTACACGGTGCCCACGGCGACTCCCGGCTCACTGCCAAGCGAGCTTTCCATGCCGTTCGGGATCAAGGGATTCAGCCATCTGATTTCGACCGGCTGCACCTCTTCGACGGACGCATTGAATTACGCCGTGCAGAACATTGCGCTCGGACGCATTAACACCGTTCTGGCCGGTGGCGTGGACGCGCCGCTGGCGCATAGCTTTATGATTGGATTCTGCGCCATGAAGGTGATGACGCCGTCCTGGAATCACGAACCGACGCGCGGTTCCCGCCCCTTCAGCAAAGACCGCGACGGATTCGTCATCGGCGAAGGCGGCTACCTGTTCGTGCTGGAAGAGCTGGAACACGCCCTGAAGCGCGGCGCGCAAATTTACGCCGAAATCGCCGGGTACGGTTCGACCTGCGACGCGCATCACCGCGTCCAGCTTGACGAAAGCGGCATTGAACCGGCGCGCGCCATGTCGCTGGCGATGAAGGATGCGGGCGTCCAGCCGGAAGAGATTGACTATATCAACCTGCACGGCACTTCAACCAAACTGAATGATCGGATTGAAACCCGCGCGGTCAAAAATGCTTTTGGCGACCTCGCCTACAAGATTCCGATGAGCGCGACCAAGAGCATGATCGGTCATCCCCAGGGCGCTTCTGGCGCGGCTGGCTTGATGGCGACGATTGGCGGGATGAATCTGGGCTTTTTGCCGCCGACCATCAATCTGGACGAAGCCGACCCGGAATGCGATCTGGATTACGTCCCGAACGCCACCCGCCCGGCGGACATCAGAACCGCACTCTGCAACTGCATCGGCTTCGGCTCGAAGAACTCGGCGCTGGTGGTGAAAAGGTTCGAGGCTTGATGCTAAATCGGAACAACCAAACGTGGGACGGACTTTAGTCTGTCCCGGCGTGGAGACAGGCTAAAGTCCGTCCCACGTGTACCAATCTTTTGTGGTCTGATTTAGCCAATGTGGTACGCAAGCGTGAGCGAACGCCGGTGAGGTAGCGGCTGCCGCTCGCTCACGCTCGCGTACTGATCAACGGGGCTTGGTCCCGTAATTGATGGCCATAATACCGCCGCCGAATTCGATAAACCCTGCTTCCGTGAATCCCTGCCTTTCCATCATCTCCCGCACGCCGCGCTGTCCCGGATATCGCTTCAGGCTTTCGGGAATGTAGCGGTAAACATCCGCATCCCCGTGCAGCAGAATCCCGACCGTCGAACCCACGATAATCAGGTAATTCAGGTACGCCCAGCGATAAATCCGGCTGTTCGGGTGCGCGAAATCCAGCGAAAGCAACCGTCCGCCGGGTTTCAGCACGCGCCGGATTTCAATCAGCGCCAGCTCCACATCCGGCACGTTGCGCAGCGCGTAGCCGCACGTCACATAATCGAACGAAGCATCGGGGAACGGCATGTCCATAATGTCGCCGAGTTGAAAGGAAACGTTGTGGACGTTTTTTTCGCGCCGTTTCCGGTTGGCGATTTCGATCATTCCCTTGGTGATGTCGAGTCCGATGGCTTCTCCGGCAGGCAGTTTTTCGCCCAGCGCAAAGGTGATGTCGCCGGTTCCGCACGCCAGATCGAGCGTTTTTTCATTGCCTTTGAGATTGAGCATCGCAATCAGCTTCCGCTTCCAGCCGCCATCCATCCCGTAGGACAGCAGCCGGGTGATCAGATCGTAGCGGGGCGCAATCGTCTCGAACATCTGGGTGACATAGCTTTGCTTTTTCTGTTTGGAGGAAATGTGTTCTTCAAGATTCAGTTTTTTCGGCATAGATTTTTCCCGGGACAAAGTCGCGCGCCAGACGGACTTTGAGGCATTTGTGGACCGACAGGCAGCCACAAGTGATTGAATTGTGAAACGTTAAATGTAAGTTCCTGTTAGATTGCGGTTCGTAAAGCGGCGCGATTGTAGCATTGGTCAATCGCAAGCTTAACCCGAAGCGAACTACAAATGACGTTTGCCGGCCTTTGCCGATCTTTGTTGTTCGCAATCGCTTTGCCGCCGTGGAATAATCCGGCGCTGAGGTCACCAAGTGTTCAATGATTTTGCCCCAAATTTCGCCAAACGCAGCAACGAAGCCGAATTGATTGACGGAACGGCTTACGGCGCGGATGAACTCGTCGAATCGTTGAAAGATCTGCGGCGGGTCAATCGCTGGCTGGGCGGCAAGCGCGCGCTGGCGAAGCATCTGTTTCCGATGATCAACGCTTTGGATGGCAAGCGGATTCGTTTGCTGGATGTCGGCACCGGCTCGGCGGACATTCCGGAAATGATCGTTGACTGGGCGCGCGCGCGCGGTTTGCAGATCGAATTTGTCGTGCTGGACCTGAACGAAATCGCGGCGCGCGAGGCGCGGCAGCAAACCGCTGGTTATCCCGAAATCGAAGTCGTGCGCGGCGATGCCTTGAAGCTGCCCTTTGCCGACGGAAGTTTTGATTTCGTGCTGGCTTCGATGTTTTTGCACCACTTTGAATCTCCGGCGGCGGCGCAGTTGCTGGCAAGCTTTGCCCGCGTCTCGCGCGTCGCCTTTATCATCAACGACCTGCGGCGGCATCCGCTGGCCTATTATGCGATCAAAGTCTTGAGCCACATTTTCACCGGCAACCGGCTGGTGCGGAATGATTCGGCGGTGTCGGTGCTGCGCGGCTTTGCCGACGCGGACCTCGCCGAAATTGCACACGCCGCCAACCTGCGGCTGAATATTTTTCGCCATTTTCCTTATCGTTACATTTTCATAGGACAAAAATCATGACGACCGAAGACGTGTTGAAAATTTTTGAAGAACACCAGGCCTTGTTGAAAGGCCACTTTCTGCTCACCTCCGGCCTGCACAGTTCGCGTTATCTGCAATGCGCGCTGGTGCTGCAACATCCCAAAGTGGCCGAAACCTTGTGCGCCGAACTGGCGGCCAAAGCCAATGCTGACGCCAGCGTCGGCCAGATTGATCTGGTCATTGCCCCGGCGCTGGGTGGCGTGATCGTCGCGCACGAAACCGCGCGCGCGCTGGGTGTTCGTTCATTGTTCACCGAACGGCAGGAGAAAACCATGACCCTGCGCCGAGGGTTTCAGATCAAACCGGGCGAGCGCTGTTTCGTTGTCGAAGACGTGGTGACCACCGGCGGCTCCACGCGCGAGGTGATGGAAGTCGTCGCGGCGCACGGCGGCGTGGCGGTCGGCGCAGGTTCGCTGATTGATCGCAGCGGCGGAGCGGTGGATTTGGGCGTGCCGCGCCACGCGTTGGCCGTGCTGGAAGTGCCGACCTACAAACCGGAAGACTGCCCGATGTGCAAGGAAGGCTCGACGGCAATCAAACCGGGCAGCCGTCAGTAAACAAGTATTGTGAGCCGTCGGTAAGCTTTTCGCCTCAACTTCCGCAAGTTGGCCACGCTGGATACGCGGGCAATTGGGCGTTGCCGAAAACAAAAGCCGGAGCGAGCAGGGCGTAATGTCCTTGCCGCTCCGGCTTTGATTTTTGGCAGGGGGCACGCCTTTACGGCGCGAAGAAGCCCGACACGTCAATCACCAGATCGGTTGTCGCCGAAGTGAAAATCTTGAACGCGCCATCGGCATTCCCCAGCCCTACGGTGAAATGCCGGTTGAAGACTTGTCCCGCCGTGAAGTTCGACGCGGCTACTGTTGGTTGCGCGGCGTCGCTGGGCCAGAAGGTCAGGTAGCCGCCAGTCTGTGGCAAGACCACGGTCGCATTGCCGATGATGCCCAGGGCATTGGGGGCAATCGTCACACCGTCGCACAGCCCGCGCGCAAGCTGTGTCCGTATGTTTCCGGCAGGCAGCGGTGCGCCCGGGTTGAAGCAGCCTCCAAATCCGGCTCGCGTTTCCAGTAATCGCACTGGTTTCGGCAATGGATTGAAGAGCAAGCCCGCACCGTTCACGTCATTCGCTTCCGGACTGTAATAACCGGACACGTCAACCACCAGGTCGGTCTGGGTTGTCGGGTAGATTTTGAAAGCGCCCGTGGCCGAAAGCCCGACGGTGAAGGGAGCGTTCATCACCTGCCCAGGCAGGTAGTTGGAACTTGCCACCAGAGGCCGAGTGGCGTCCGCCGGAAAGAGCGTCAGGAACGGGAAACCCGGCCCTTGTGGGTTGACGGTTGTCGCGTTTCCGACGATGGCCAGCGCGGCATTCGGAATGGTCACGCCATCGCATGGGCCGCGCGCCTGTTGCGCAGTTTCCGCACTGCCCGGCAGCGGCGCGCCCGGATTGAAACACCCTCCGAAGCCGGCTCTGGTTTCCAGCAGGCGAACCGGTTTTGGCAGCGGATGAAAATACAGCCCGCCCGCGCCCGGCGGCGCGTAATAGCCTGTCACATCCACCACAATGTCGGTCGTGTTCTGAACGAAGATTTTGAATGCGCCGGCGTCCGGACCCGTCGTTCCCAGGCCGACGGTGAAAACGTTATTGACGATTTCGTTCGGGCCGTAATTGGAATTGGCAACCAGCGGCTGCGCGGCATCGCCGGGATACAGCGTCAAGTAGCCGCTGCCGGATTGGACTGTGGTGATGTTGCCGGTCAGCGCACGGGCTGCTGGCGGAATGGTTTGATTGCCGCAGGTTCTGCCTGCCGCTGTTTGCGTGCGGGAAGTGCCGCCTGGAATTGGCGCGCCCGGCGCATCGCATCCGACTTGTCCGGCTCGCGTGTCGAGCAGGCGAAGCGGACTGGCAAGCGGATAAAATTGCAATCCCGATGGCGGCGGCTCGCCGTTGATGTTGATTGAGTATTGGCGTTCGCCGAAACAGCCATTTATGTCCGTTGCGCGAATCATAAAGTTGAATGGCCCCGGCGTCGTGGGTGTGCCTGACAGCACCCCAGTTGAAGAACCCAGCGCCAAGCCATTTGGCAACGTGCCCGTATTGCTCCAGGTGCTTGTTCCAACGCCGCCCGTTTGAGAAAAGCTTTGCGAAAGAAATGTTCCTGCCATTCCAGAAGGCAGCGCCGAATCTGCCGGAAGAACGGTGATCGTGGCGCAGATGACCACAGTGTATTGCCTTGTATGCAGGCATCCGGCTTGATCCGTGGCTTTGACTGTGAATGTGAAGGCTCCCGCCGCAGTCGGCGCGCCGGACAACACGCCTGCCACGGATAAATTCACATTCGTTGGCAACGTCCCGGAATCCAGCGTGAAGGTGTAGCCCGGCGTGCCGCCAGAGGCGCTCAAGGTTTGGTTGTAGGCCGCGCCGACAGCTCCGCCCGGCAAGGTGTTCGGGGAAATCGTAATCGCCGGGCAGTTACTGACGTTGATTGTGTATTGCCGTTCGCCAAAACAGTTGTTGGCATCGGTGGCGCGCGCAGTGAACGTGAAATTGCCCGCCGTGGTTGGCGCGCCGGAAAGCAAGCCGCTGGCGTTCAGGCTCATATTGGAGGGCAGAGTGCCGGTGCTGCTCCAGGAGATGGCACCGATGCCGCCTGTCTGCGTGAGTTGCTGGCTGTAGGGCAAGCCGATGGTCGTATTCGGCAGCGTCGCCGGATTGACCGTGATTGTCGGACAGTTGATGACCAGCGAGTACGTTCGCGAACCGGTGCAGTTGTTGCTGTCGGTCGCTGTGACAACGATGTTGTTGAAGGCGCCCGTTTGGGTCGGCGTGCCGGAAAGCGTCGCTGTCCCCGCGTTGAATGACAATCCCGTTGGCAACGTTCCGGTCAGGCTGAAATTGACCGTGCCGGCTCCGCCGGTATGGGTGAAGACCTGGCTGTAGGCCGTTCCCGCCGTTCCTGCAGGCAGCGAGGAAGGATTGACGGTGATGGTCTGGCAATTGACCTGAATCGTGTAGGCGCGCGTGCCAGAACAGCCGTTGGCCGCGGTCGCCTGTACCGTGAAGCTGTATGACCCCAGGGCTGTGGGGATGCCAGTGAGTGCTCCGGCGGAGGAAAGCCCCAGCCCATTCGGCAACGCGCCGCTAATCACCGTAAACGTGTACGGCCCGGTCCCGCCTGAGGCAGAAATGGTTTGGTTGTATGCCGTGCCGATGATGCCGTTCGGAAGGGTTGCCGGATTTACAGTGAGTGTGGGACAGCCGCTCTCCTGCGTGACGGTGAACGTCTGGCCGGCAATGGTCATCGTGTCTGTGCGTTGCGGGCCGGTGTTGGCCGTAACTGTGTAATTGACTGTGCCGGAACCGTTGCCGCTGCTTCCTGAGTTGATTGTGATCCATCCGGCATTGCTCGTCGCCGTCCAGGCACATCCAGCCGATGTCGTCACCCCCACTGCATTTACCCCGCCCACCGCCGGGAAGTTCTGTGAAGTCGGAAGGATGGCGTAAGTGCAACCGCCCCCGCTGCCAATAAAGACCTGGGCGCGCAGCGGCAAGTCTCCGGCGAATCCCAGACTGTCAATCGTCGAAAATGTCAGTCCGTCCGACGAAGCATAAGAACGCCCCATATTGGGTGCGGTCGTGTCTCGCAACCCAGGGAATTGCCCCGCAGTCGCCGCAATGCCGAAACCGACGACGAAGTCGCCTGAATTGATGGTGATGGGTGTGATTGAATAGTGATTGAACTGGTTGACGGCTCCGACAGTTGTATTGAGCGTCTGCAATTGGGTGTTGTTGATATTGTTGTCGCCGTCAGTATTCAGGCCTGCGACAACAATAATCGGCGTGCTCGCCGAGATGTTGGTAAAGCTGGCGAAATAAAGACTAACCTGGCTGAGCGTGGCTGGATAACTGGCCGGCGTCAGCCGGTTGACAAAGTAGACCGTCCCGCTGCTGCCGAAGCTGGATGCGTTTTCGTACGAGCCGTCATCCACGGAAAGCGTAACCGGTGGAGAAGGGAAGACGGAAAACGTCCCGGTCTGGGCATCACTACAGCTTGTCTTGCTGATGGTAATGGGACCGGTCACCGCACCTGCCGGCACGGTGGCGGTGATCTGTGTGTTGCTGTTGACGGTGAAACCGGCATTGACATTATTGCTGAACCGAACCGCCGTGGCGCCGGTGAAATTGGTTCCGGTGATGACAACGCTGTTTCCAACATTGCCGGCCTGCGGGCTGATGCCGGTGACGACCGGACAGGAATCGCCGGGCGCGATTGAGAAGTTTGCATCTGAAATGTCAAAGAAGACGTTGCCAATGGCTTCCACCCGGATGCGCGCCGCCGAGGTGAAAACACCGTTGGGAACGGTGACGGTTTGCGTGCCGTCATTGGGCGTGCTCGCCAGCAGCGTAGTGGGAAACGTCAGTCCGCCGTCTGTGGAAAGCAAAATTCTGACGTTGGCAGCATTGATTGGCGCGCCGCTGGTGCCGTTGACGCTCCAGGTAACGGTTTGCGTTCCGCCGCCTGTCCACGACACCGCCGTGTTGGGCGCAGTGACCAGGAAAGGGCCGGAAGAGGCGACGGTCAATTGAACTGAATCTTCGTTCACTCCACCGCCGCCAGCACGGTTATCGCGGATGGTGACGCGGAAATTAAGTGTGCGCGCAATGCGCGGCAATTCCTCCGCCGTTTGCAGACCGCCCATGGTGTCGGGCGGATCGTTGGCGTTGTTGAGGATGTAATTCAAGCTGGGAAAGGTTCGCGAAGCTGATGTCGAAACCGGCAGCGGGCGGAAGATCGGTCGTGTAGTGAAGCCGGCGTCGGCGGCATCGTTGTAAGAAGTGCTGGTGCCGTTTTGCGGAAACGAAGCGCCACCTGAATCAATCTGCTCCCAGGCATAAGTCAGATTGGGCACATCGCCCGCGTCGGCATCGTTGCCCATCGCGGTCAACGTAAAAGGCGTGTTTCGCGGGATCGTAAAATCCGACCCGCCATTGACCGTTGGCGCGGTGTTTCCCGTTGAACTGGTCGCGTCGCAGGTGCCGCCGGTCCCGCCCAGGATGTAGCTGGTAATTTCAGCGAAGCTCCCGGCATGAAAGCGCAGATCGCGCGAACTGGAAATATTGTCCGCGCCACAGATGTTGGAGTAGCCCATGATCGTCACGCCGCTGCCTGATTCGTAGGCCGTGCCCGCGTTGCGCTGGCTGCAATTGCTGAGTGTGCCGTTGAAGCTGTGGTTCGCTCCGAACTGATGGCCGAGTTCGTGAACCCAGACACCGAGCGCCAGACTGTTGCCTGCCGCACCGCTAACCGTCGTCGCGCCGCCGCCTTTGAGCGCCCCCAAACCACCTTGATTGGTGTTGTCGCAGATTATTCCGATAAAGGCGACGCCTGATGCGCCGGAACCTGCCAATCCCAGAACGTGGCCGAAGTCGTAATTGGCCTGACCGACCTGATCGCGCAACACAGGACGGACTTCGCTGAGCATTGCGCCCACATTGCTGTTGGTAAACGGGTCCGTGCTTGCGGTAAAACCACGCTCGGTTGTGTAGAAGATATCGGTGTCATTGACCAGATTGAGGTGAACGGCCAGCTCACGTTCGTAAACCGCGTTCGCGGCGTTCAGCCAGGTGTTGAGCGAAGCCACCGTGCCTGCATTCGTGCCGCTGCCGAAGCTGTTGCTGTATTCCCAGGTTGTGGCGATCGCAATGCGGTAAGTGCGCAGGGTCGGCCCCACGGAAACCAGTGGTCCGGCAATACGCGCCTCTCCTGGATTGATTTTGTGAATCTCATTCGTCAGGCATTGTGTCTCTTGTTGCTGAATGTCACTGCCGAAGTAGCTGGTATATATCTCGTTATTTCCCAAATTGACCGGATGCAGGTTGACGGTTTGATGACCGTTAAGAATCAACGCGTGAAATCCGTTTGGCGACCAATCGCACCGCAGGGACATCGGATTGTTACCCAGCCCCTGGCCTCGAAAGCTTTTGATTTCCGGAAAACGCGCCGCCAATCCTGGCTCCAGCACCGGCGACTCTTCCATCCGAAATCGTGCGAATGATCCGTCTGGCATGGGTAGTGCCAGAATCGCTTCACTCTCTGCCAGGGGCGCGCGCATTTCAAAAGGCGCGCGCTCCAACACACGTGTCAACGCCGCGGAATTCAAACGAAAATATCTGGCCGGAACCGGTGTCTGCGTTTCTTCTTGCTGTTGCGCGCTGATTTCTTGCCACATGCCGTCCGGCGAAGCTTGAAAATTCTGTTCCCAGGCTGCTTCCGTTACCTGCTCAAGACGTGACGAAAGCAACGAACATATTCCCACCAGACATAAGGCGGTGATTATCAGCCCGGAGAACAAACGTGTGCGGCGATCAGCACGCGTCCACATGGATTGTGATGTTTTCGACCTTTCACTTCGATTCATGACGATGCCCTCCCAGATACGGAATTGTAAAATTCGGCAGTTTCGATTGGGGGAAGTGCGGATTCATTCGCGATTTCACTGGAGATTCGCGACGCCCAAACCTAGCAGGGAGAATTTTCTACTCAAGACTGGGGAGTCAGCTCGGAGAGAAAATTGGTTTAATTGGAGGATGTAGTAAAGAAACCGACAGGATTATATGAGGAAAGCTTCAGGCCTCCTAGCCATTCTGGAAAAAATTAACACTTTGAGACGGGTTAAATTGTGCTACTTCCTGCTGAATTTTCCCAAACCTTCAATTCCAAGCACAGACAGGGGTAAGGCAGGGATCGTTCAGTCCGATTGCTGCTTTGCAATGCTTCAGCTAGACTCCTGCCGCTTTTGAACCTTGCTTGGCTGGAGGCCCAATGTCTCGAAGAATCAATGTCATCGCCGTCCAAATCTGGATCGTAATCCTGTTGTTTACCGTAATCGCGAGTAGCAGCCAGGCACAATCCACTGGCGCGCCAGTCACCCTGGAGCGCTTTGCCGCTGAGTTCGAGCCTGAGATCAAAAGCGCGATGGAAGCCGGGAACATTCCTTCATGCACCGTCGCGCTGACCTCTGGCGACCGAATTGTATGGCAGCAGGCTTATGGTTATTCCAATGTGTGGTCGCGCACACCGGCCAAAAAAGACAGCGTTTATCTGATCGGCTCGACATTCAAGGCGATGTCAACCATCGCTTTGCTGCAATTGATGGAGCAGGGCAAGTTCAAGCTTGATGATTCAGTCAGCACACACCTTGGCGAAATCAAGATTCAAGGTGAAGACTCGAATCATCCTGTCACGTTTCGCCATTTGCTGACGCACACTTCGGGAATGCCGGCGGATTTTGGCCCGTTTCCATTGTGGGGCGATGCGAATCCGCCCGAACTTCGCGACTATCTGAAAAGCTCACTCAAAGTCACGGCGCCGCCCTTGCAAAAGGAGGTTTATTCGAACATGGCTTTTTCCCTGATCGCTTATCTGGTGGAAAAAATGTCAGGCAAACCGTTCAAGCAATATGTCCGGGAAAACATCTTTACGCCGCTGGAAATGCGCGACACGGAATTCAACCCGCGTCCGGACATGGAGGAGCGGTTGGCGACCCCTTATGTGGTGGACGAAAAGACGGGCGAACAAAAGGCGACCGCCAGATTGCGCGCTCAGGTGTGGCCGGCGGGACTGGTGTACGGTACGATTCACGACCAGGCGAACTGGCTGATTGCCAATTTGAACGGCGGCGAGTTTGAGGGGAAACGGCTGATCAGCGAATCCACGCACAAACAAATGTTGACCAAGCAGTACCCGCAATTTCCGGGGCCGGTGGAAAACCTGTGGGGAAGCAAGGCGGCGGGTTTTGGGCTGACCTGGTGGGTGGATGAGCGCGGGGGGGATGTGTACTTCGCCCACAGCGGCAGCGTGCCCGGTTACACGGCATTTCTGTTGGGAAACCGCACGCGCAAACTCGGCTTTGCCATTCTTACCAACGGCAATCGTGCGCATCCGCATTTGATCAAGCTGGCGGACAAGGCAATGGAATTATTGAAAGCACAACCGGCGGCAGGAAAGTAGTTCCCAATTCACATTTCAGAAAAATTCCTGAGCAGCTTCAGCCCTGCAGTTTGACTCTTTTCGGGATGAAACTGCACGCCAACGACGTTGTCGCGTCCACAGATCGAAGCGTAACGCATTCCGTAATCAGTTTCCCCAAGCACGCACGACACATCCGGCGTTTCAACGTAGTAGGAATGCACGAAGTAAAAAAATGTCTCGCTGGGCAATTCGCTGAAAACAGGGTGATCAGCTTGGTCATATCTAAATGCCACCTGATTCCAGCCAATGTGCGGCACGCGCAGCTTGTCGGGAAATTTCACCACGCGCCCTGGCATCAAGCCCAACCCTTTATGCACGCCGAACTCGTGCCCTTCCTCAAACATCATCTGCAAGCCAACGCATAATCCGATAATCGGCTTTCCAGCCTTGGCCGCGTCCAGAACCAATTCGTCGAATCCGCGCGCGCGCAGTCCATCCATACAGGCCTTGAATGCGCCGACGCCGGGCAACACCAGTTTATCCGCCGCGCGCAAAATCTTTTCGTCGCTGGTGACGGCGGCTTCGATGCCTTGCGAAGTGAAAGCCTTTTCGACGCTGCGCAGATTGCCGACGCCGTAATCAATAATTGCGATGCTCATCAAATCACTCCTTTGGTGGACATGACGCCCTGAATTCGCTCATCCAGCCGGACGGCTTGCGACAGCGCGCGGGTAGCTGCTTTGAAAACGGCCTCAATAATGTGGTGCTGATTGCGGCCATAGAGCACTTCGATGTGCAGATTGCACTTGCAGTGCTCGGCGAACGAATGCCAGAAATGCTCGGCCAGTTCGACCGAAAAGGTGCCGACTTTGTCGCGCGTGTTTTCCACGCGATAAACCAGATAATACCGCCCAGACAAATCCACCACGGCCCGCGCCAGGGTTTCATCCATTGGCACGTAAGCCTGACCGTAACGCACAATTCCTTTTTTATCGCCAAGCGCCTGGGCAAAAGCCTGCCCCAGACAGATGGCGATGTCTTCGACCGAATGATGATCGTCAATGTGCAGATCGCCGTTGCAGGTCAATTCCAGATCGAACAGCCCATGCCGCGCAAACAGATCCAGCATGTGATCCAGGAATGGCACCCCCGTGCTGATGGAACTTTTGCCTGATCCGTCCAGGTTTAGGACCAGACGAATATCGGTTTCCTTGGTGGTTCGTTGAATTTCAGACTGACGCATAAGTGTGAATTTATTTCGCGCGAGCGGCCTGTCTTTTCGTCGTCTGCGTTTTGAGCCAGGCGGTTAAATCGGCTTTGGATTCAAAATCCAGGAGCGCTTCACCCAGCGCTTCCATTTGTTCCATCGGCAGGCGCAACAGTTTCTTGTTGAGCGATTCGCTGATTTCCCCAATCTGCCGTCCCAACAAACGCAAGATGAACGCGCGTTGGTGATCTTGGCCTTCCTGCCGGCCTTCCTGCCGGCCTTCCTGCCAACCTTCCCGCCGACCTACCTGCCGACCCTCCCTAATTCCTTTTTCCCAGCCATCCGTGATGGCGGAGATTTCCATTCGTGAGAGAAACGGCAGTTTTTGGCCTTCTTCCAGTTTGAAGACTTCGCGTCTCAACTTTTCTTCTAATTCTTTTGGTAGTGTCATAACCCAGTCCATAAAACGAAACAGGTTGATGATTTCCTTTCGATTGTAACCTTTGCGATACAATCCGAAGAGGATTCTTCGCTTCCACGCCAGCCGCCATTCGGCATCGCCTTTGGTTTCTTGTGATTTCAAGGTGACCAACACCGCGATGCCAAATGGGTTGCGGCTTTGTTCCAGTTCTTCCAGACGGTCAGCGTAATCCGCCAAGCGAACACAGGGAAACTGAAAACTCAGCGCGCAATCCCAACGCCCGGTTTCATACTTTTCAATCGGCTGATCCGCGCTTTTGCGGTTGCCGCCGGTCACGACCGCCAAGCTGACAACCTCGACGCCGAAAGCATCCACGAGGCGGTAATTGTAAACATAAATACGCCGCGCGAACCCTTTCCCCGCTTGATCCTGCACTTCGACATGAACCAGCAGCCAGGTCACTTTACCGCTCTTCAGCCAGACTTTGAAGAGCTTGTCGGCAATCAGCCTGCCGGTGACGTGCGCCGGATGAATCTGCGCCAGTTCCTTGTCGAGCGATTCGTAACCGCGTGCCCAGTCCAGTTCAGCGTGAATCTTCGGAAAGAAGAATGCCACAAATGCTGGGAAGCAAACGTTCAGCATTTCTTTCCACGCGCTGTCCTGATTGGCGCCGGGAATTGCGGCAGGTTCGTTCCGTTCCGTGGCTGAGCGTGGCTTCACTTTTGCCGACCTCACCGGCGATTGAAAATCTCCCGCAGCGCGGCAATCAGCTTGTCATTTTCTTCCGGCGTGCCAACGCTGATGCGAACGTAGTTTTCCAGCATCGGTGCGCTGCTGACATTGCGAATCAGAATGCCGCGCGCATGCAACGCTTCAAACAACTCTTTCGGCGGAATCGCGGTTTTGACCGCAAAGAAATTTGCCGCCGATGGCGTGGGAATCAGCGACCCGTCAAACTTTTGCAGGGCGGTAAAAAGGCGCTCGTGTTCGCGCCGCATCTTTTCGACCAGCGGTTCCAGCAGGTGAATCTTGTCGAGCGCCACCTCCGCCGCCGTCATCGAAAAGAAGTTCAAACTGTAAGGCATCTTCGCCTTGTTGAATTCCTGGATCAGTTCCGCCGCGGCCAGACAATAGCCGACGCGCAATCCGCCCATCGCCATCGCTTTGGAAAAGGTGCGCAGGATGACGAGATTTTTGTATTCGTTCAGTAACGGGATGAAATCGTCGCCGCCAAGTTCGAGATAGGCTTGATCCACGACGATGATCGCTTCACTGTTGCGCAGCAGCGACGCCAGATCGCGCGGCGAAATCGTGCACCCGGTCGGATTGTTTGGCGAACAGATGATCGCCATTTCAGCTTTGCTTGAAACCAGTTTGCTGGCCAGCCGGGGAATGTTGAACGACAGGTCTTCGTTAAGTGGAACCGAGATGACTTCGCCACCCGCGACTTGAATGACCTGACGGTAAACGGAAAAGGTAGGCTCCGGCAGAATGACTTTGACGCCTTTTTCGACCACTGAATTGACGACCGACTGGATCATCTCATTCGAGCCGTTGCCCGCCATTACGCCGTCCGCTGTCCAGCCAACGCGCGCAGCCAATTTTTCCAGCAGCCGCGTTGGGGCAAAGTCCGGATAGCGCGCCCAGTCGTGTTCTCTTGCCCGGCGCAATACTTCGTCTTTGATCGCGGCGGGCATGCCGAACGGATTTTCGTTCTGGTTGATCTTGATCGGCGCGTCGAGCGGATCAAGCGTATAGGCTTTGATCGCGCGAACATTTTCTTTGATTTTGTCGAGTGGTGAAGCCATTTATTCGTACCGAATCGTCGCTGCCCGCGCGTGCGCGTCGAAGCCTTCCGACAGCGCCAGCCGTTCAATTGAAGCAGCCGTTCGCATCAACTCTTCCTTCGTGTAGCGAATGACGCTGGTCCGCTTCAAAAAGTCGTACACGCCCAGCGCCGAAGAAAAGCGCGCCGTGCCGCCGGTTGGCAAAACGTGATTTGTCCCGGCGAAGTAATCGCCGACCGATTCCGGCGAGTACGGCCCGACGAAGATTGCCCCGGCGTTGCGAATTTTTTCCGTCGTCACATCCGGCTCGGCGGTCATCACTTCGACATGTTCCGGCGCCAGCCGATTGACCATTTCGCAGGCGTCATCAATCGAATCCACGATGATCAGCGCGCCATATTCGGTCAGCGAACGTTCGATGATTTCGCGGCGGGAAAGCGTGGCGGTTTGTTTGATCAACTCTCCGGCGACGGCTTCGGCCAGCGCTTCACTGGTTGTGATCAGAATCGCGGCGGCGTCTTCGGAATGTTCGGCCTGTGACAACAAATCCGCCGCGACGAAATCCGCGCGCGCGGTGTCGTCGGCAATCACCACGATCTCGCTCGGCCCGGCGATGGAGTCAATATCCACCGCGCCATAAACCAGTTTTTTCGCGGCAGCGACGTACTGATTGCCAGGGCCGACGATTTTGTCCACGCGCGGAATCGTCTGCGTTCCGCACGCCAAAGCAGCGACCGCCTGCGCGCCGCCGACCAGATAGACTTCGAACAGTTCCAATTCCTTCAATACGGCGGCGATGACCGGATTTTGCGAAAATTGCGCGGGAGGCGTCACGACGACGATTCGCTCCACGCCCGCCACCAGCGCCGGAATGGCATTCATCATCACCGTCGAAGGATAGGCCGCGCTGCCGCCCGGCACGTACAGTCCTACGATTTGCAGCGGGCGAATCCGTTGTCCCAGCCGGACGCCGTTGGCCATTTCGACGTGCCAGTCTTTGGCCATCTGTTTTTCGTGGTAATAGCGGATGTTCGAGATGGCTTCGCGCATGGCGGCAATCAACTCTTCGTCCACTCTGGCGGCCAGTTCCTCGATCCATTCGCGTTCGACGCGCATGGTTTGCGCCGACAGCACAACGTTGTCGAAACGCTGCGTGCATTCGACCACCGCCGCATCGCCGCGCATGGTCACGTCGCGAATAATCGCTTCGGTGCGCGCCATGATTTCGGCATTCAGACCGACATTCCGGCTCAGGATGTGTTGCAGCTTTTCGCTTTCTTCGGGGCGGGAGGGATTTAGTTTGATAATTTCGATCATAAATTTAATGCTTCACTCAGTTTGGCAATCAACTCTCCGACTTCGACTCGTTTCAGATGAAAGCTGGCGCGATTGACCACCAGCCGCGCGGTAGATTCCGTGATGACTTCGATCACGTCAAGCCCGTTTTCTTTCAACGTCCGTCCGGTTTCCACTAGGTCAACGATCCGATCCGACAATCCGATCAGCGGCGCCAGTTCCACCGACCCCGACAGCGGGATGACTTCAATCGGCACGCCTTTTTGCTGGAAGTATTCCGAAGCGATGCGCGTGTATTTCGTCGCCACGCGGACTGTGGCCAGCAGGTTGTAATCCTGTCCCATCACTTCGCGCTTGCCCGCGACGGCAATCCGGCAGTAGCCGAACTTCAAATCCAGCGGTTCGTGAACGTCGGCTTGGGATTCCAACAGCACATCGCGTCCGCAAATCCCCGCGTCGGCCACGCCGTATTCGACATAAGTCGGCACGTCGCCAGGCTTGACCAGGATAAATGCGTAGCGGCCATCAGCGGAATGAATGATCAACTTGCGCGAGTTCAGTTCGCTTTCTTCGACAACGATTCCGGCGCGGGCAAACAGCGCCAGCGCATCATCCTGCATCCGGCCTTTTGAGAGCGCAATCGTCAATGTTTTCGGGTCATTTGGCACTGATCTTCACCTGCTTCTGTTGTTCTCGCCGCGCACGCGCTTCACCGAATGCGGCAGTCAAATCGCCATTGACGCTGATGGCTTGTGGCGCTTCATTTTCAACTGGCAAACTTGCGGTCTGACTTTTGGAAATCGCGCTGACCAGCCCGTCCAGCGCGAACGAAAATCCAACTGCCGGCTCCGCTTCGCCGAAGTTGGCAATCAGGTTGTCGTAGCGGCCTCCGCTGCCGATTTCGACGCCGAGTTCCGGCACGAACACCTTGAAAACCAGGCCGGTGTAATATGCCTGCGCGCCAGTGTCGCCCAGGTCAATGTCGAAATTTTCACGCAGGCCCAGCGCGGTCAGCGTCGAATAAATTTGCGCCAGATGTTCCACCGCCGCGCGGGAAGTGTCGTTCAGCAGGATTTTCCGCGCCCGCTCAATTGCGTCTTCCTTGCCGGCAATTTGCGTCAGCCGGCAGAAATCATTGCGGCGCGATGGCTCAATCTGCGGCGCGACCTTTTGCAGAAATTCCGCCAGCGCCAGACTGTTCCGCCGGTCAATCAATTCGCGCAAATCGCCGCGCTCGGCTTCATCCAGCTCCAGAAAGCCCGCCACGCCGCTGAAAAAATCCACATGCGAAAGCGCAATGCGAAAGTCGTAGAGGCCCAGCGCGGTCAGCACTTCAGCAGCCACCAGCAGGACTTCAATGTCGGCAATGATGTCCGGCTCGCCAATGTGCTCCACGCCAAGCTGATGAAACTCCCGCGCGGCGCGCTCCGCCGGATTGTCGTAGCGAAAGACTTCGCCGGAATAACTCAGTCGGATCGGACGCTCACGCTTGATGAATCGCGTCGCCACCGTCCGCGCCACCAGCGAAGTCAGTTCGGGACGCAGGGCCAGCAACGCGCCGTCGCGGTCTACAAACCGATACGTCGCTTCGGCCTTTTCCGCGCCCATCCCGCGCGCGAACAAATCGTGATAATCGAAGATCGGCAGGATGATTTCGTCGTACGACCATCCGGTGAACACGCGCATCGCGCGCGCTTCGACCGAACGGCGCAGACGGACTTCTTCATCAAAGAAGTACTGGACCCCTGCCGGAATTTTGGTGAGAGAGGACATAACTTTTTAGCAACGCCTGCATTTCTTCTATCGATTCTGAGCCAGTTCTCGGTTCGGCAAAATAGAATTCGAGGTAACCGGAAAGAAATTCTTCTACGCTTTGACCAAGAGAAGCTGCACTGCGCCTAGCGTATCGCATTGTTTGATTCGAAAGTTGAATCGTAACTTGAGCACTCATGGGCCTACTATCCCTGCACAGAGTACCCACCATCCACCGGAATCGCCGTGCCGGTCACAAAATCCGACGCCGGGCTGGAAAGGAAAACCGCAATCCCGGCGAAATCATCTGTGACGCCCCAGCGGCCCGCCGGAGTGCGGTCGAGGACGCGTTCGTGAAGCCCTTTTACCTGTTCACGTGCTTTGCGCGTCAAATCAGTATCAATCCAGCCGGGCAAGATGGCGTTGACATGAATGTTGTCTTTGGCCCAGGCGGTAGCGAGCGCTTTGGTCAATTGGACGATGCCGCCTTTGCTGGCGGAATAGGGCACGGCGAAGGGCACGCCGAACAGCGAAGTCATCGAACCGATGTTGATGATCTTGCCGCCGCCCGCGCGTTTCATTTCGGGATACGCCGCCTGCGCGCAGACAAAGGGACTGGTCAGATTGGTTTCCAGCACTTCGCTCCATTCGGCCAGCGAATATTCCTGCGGCGGCTTGCGAATGTTCGTACCCGCGTTGTTGACCAAAATATCCAGACGGCCAAAGTGTTCAACCGCCGCCGCGACCATCGCCCGGCAGGAAGCTTCGCTGGTAATTTCAACTTCAACGGCGGCGGCTTTGGCACCGAGCGTTTCGAGTTCCGCCACGGCAGCGGCATTTTTCGCGGGGTTGCGTCCGGCGACCAGAACGGCGGCTCCGGCATTTGCCAGTCCGCGCGCCATGCCCAGCCCGATGCCGCCGTTGCCGCCGGTCACGATTGCCACGCGGCCTGAAAGATCAAAAAGATTCATGAAAAACGGTTCTCCTCGCTTGCGGCTCAAGACATCCGCCGCCCTTGATTGTCCACTTTTACTTCCAGTGCTCGAGATTTAACGTCTTTGGCCGCCAGCCGCTCTGTCATCGCGGCGGCAATCGCATCACAGTTTTCCGTCGCGAAGGCAATCATTGTTGAGCCTGCGCCGCTGATGGCTGCTCCCAGCAAGCCCGGATATTTGTGCGTCTCGTCGTTCAGGTGCAGGACTTCGGAAATTCCCGGCGCGAGCGGTGCGCGATAGGGTTGATGCAGACGGTCGCGCAGGGCTTCGTTGATCAGATCAAAGCGCTTTTCCGCCAGCGCGGCTTGCAGCAGGGCGGCGCGCTGCAAATTGTAGATGGCATCGTGGCGCGTGGTCATCTGCGGCAGCACGGCGCGCATTTTGGCGGTTTCCATTTCAAAGTCGGGAATGCAAATAACAATTTTGACCTTTTCCGGCCAATGGCGTTTGACTGCCAGCAGTGACCTTCGTTCGTTGCCGGCGTAATCCGTTCGCTCTTTGACGACGGCGACCACCAGACCGCCGAGCCTGCTCGGAGCCAAGTTGTCGCCGTGTCCTTCAAAGTGCAGTGCAAAATCGAAGAAATCCGATTCTTCCAGCATATCGCCGGTTAAGGCTTCGTAGATGGAAAGACCGGCGATGATCGCGCTGCTGCTGCTGCCCAGGCCGCGCGCCAGGGGAATCTGGCTGTCCACGCGGATGCGCGCGCCGGGAAGTTTCTGGCGGCGGGCTTCGGCGGCAAACAGCGCGGCGCGCACCATCAGATTCGATTCGTCAAGCGGAACTTTTTCCGCGCCTTCGCCGGTCGGGAGAATTTCAAAGCCGCTGGCGCGCGGTTCGACTTCCAGTCGCAGATAGAGTGACAACGCCAGGCCGCAAGTGTCAAAACTTGCGCCCAGATTGGAGGTGGAGGCGGGAACGATGATTTCTGTTTTGGGCATTTTTGATTGCGGATTGCGGATTGCGGATTGCGGATTTGGTGGACGCAATCTGCGCTTCGCAATGATTAAGCGCCTATGTAACGGGCATACAAAGACCGGGCGACGCTTGGATCGTCCGTGCCTTTGATGACGCTGCGCGCGTCAGTGAAGACTGTAATCTCGTGCTCGCTGGTCTTCAGCTTTAGCAAATAACGATTGTAGCTGACTTCGCCAACTTCGCGCAGTTGGTCGGCCAGTTCGGCGAAATCAATCTGGTGGCTGGCGGCGGGCGTGATCTGGACGGAGTTGCGTCCGCAAAGTGTGGTGACCAATTGCCCGCCGCGCGCGCTCAGGAATTCAAACTTGTGCTGCTGGCAGGCTGGGCAATCGGCGATGCGTTCACGCATTTTCAATTTGGTGAACGTGTTTTGCCACAGATCGAATTGCAGGAGCGAACCATGCAGTTTATCGAACTGTCCAGTCAGGATTTTGATTGCTTCGGTAACTTGATAGGACGCGATAGTGGCGATGATTGGCAGCACGACACCCGCTGTGTCGCAGGTCGGCGAAGTTCCCGGCGGCGGCATTTCGGCGAAAACGCAGCGCAGGCAGGGCGTCTGGCCCGGAATGATGGTCATTTGCACGCCATACGCGCCGACCGCCGCGCCATAAATCCAGGCTTTCTTCAGCTTCACTGCCGCATCGTTCAGCAGGTAACGGACTTCGAAATTGTCCGTGCCGTCCAGCACAACATCAGCGTCGCGGATCAATTCTTCGATATTCGAGTAATTGACATCCTTGACGACCGGCTCGGTTCGGACTTCGGAATTGATGCGCGCGATGCGGCTGGCAGCGGCGACGGCTTTAGGCAATCGCTCTTCGGCGTCGCGTTCGTCAAACATGATTTGGCGGTGCAGATTGGAGTCTTCGATAAAGTCACGGTCAATCAGCCGCAGGCGGCCTACGCCTGCGCGGGCCAGCATTTCGGCGTGCATGGAACCGAGCGCGCCGCAACCGATGATGACGGCGAAACTTTCGGATAACCGCTGTTGACCTTCTTTGCCTATGCCGGAGAAAAGGATTTGGCGGGAATAGCGTTCAGAATTAGCAGGATTCATTGGAATGATGAATGCTGAAGGATGAGTGATGAATGATGAACTGGTTTGTAGCCATCGGCATTCAGCATTCAGCATTCAGCATTCTGACTTCAATCTTAGCGAGCTTAGCGTGTGGTTTTGATCAGAATCTCCGTTCCGCTCTCGAGTTTTACTTTGTTGCTGCCCTGGATATAGGTTGAACCGGCACCGGCTGCTCCGCCGATGATTGCGCCGATGGCCGCCCCCTTGCCGCCGCCGGCAATCGCGCCGATCACCGCGCCGGCTGCTGCGCCGCCACCGGTACGGACGGCAGTGGTTTTGCCTTTACTGCCGCTTTTGACGTTGCCTTCTTCGTCAACTTCCTTGGCGGAATCTTCGCCATATACCTGAACGACTTGCGCTCCGATCACTAAATTTTCGCCGTTTTTCAGCAGGATGCGGTCAAACGCGAGCGCAAGTTCAGTCTTGCCCTTTAACTTTCCAGATTTGTCAATTTTGGCAATGTGGCCTTCAACGGTTGCGTCGGCGTAGGCGCTCGGCGTCAGAACGACCGCCTTGAACTTGTCGCCGTCTTTTGATTCCTTTGTGTCAATCGTGTCTTCCAGTCGAATTTTCATCTGGGTGCCGACAGGAATTCTAGTGGCTTTTCGCACGGGTGTGGCTTTTT
The DNA here is from genome assembly GCA_021155085.1 of Heliomicrobium sp. Lineage (GTDB taxonomy): Bacteria > Acidobacteriota > Blastocatellia > RBC074 > RBC074 > RBC074. Next base: position 39,288 of record JAJNQA010000066.1, read on the forward strand.
TGATGGGCTTTCTCTTGGTCTGTGCCAGGGAACTGCTGAAAGTTCCCGCGGCAAGCATCAGGAAGCTCACCATCAATATGAAACGAGCGATTTTTCCGGAATAGGTCTGCATAAGTTTCTCCTTCCAAATTGAGTTGGTTCAGGTTTGATTGTTTTTGAGGAGTCCACAACATCGAGAGCTTAACAAACAAACGCAAAGCGGCAAAGCGAGGAGCGAAAACGATTTACTAAGTCACAAGTGGCTTTAGAGTGCGTTGTTTGTCGCGCTGGTCTTGGTTTTTGCCAGCGATGCATTCGGGCCGCCAAGGAGCGGGAAAGGCATCGCACAGAGGGCCTGAAACGTGGCGGATTATCTTGTTAAAGCCAACAAAAAAACATTCTCGATCAACGAGGAAAATTCTCGATCAACGAGGAAATAGGAACGGAATACAAACTTGACCCGCAAATTACTCGGCCCTAAAAGGAGAAAGGCTCAAGGTGCCTCACTCACCTTGAGCCTTAATGCGAACTCACATGCTGAATATTGCTGATGATCAATGTTTTCAGTCTTGAATATCCTCACTATATTCAAACTCACTGATCATCTTTCTTGGGCTGGTAAACGCGCTACCCAGAAGAAAGTTCCACGATGTTTTTCAAAATTTCAGGAAAATTTTTGCTGCGAGTTTTTCGTTCTGAGTTCAGGATGAGAATTCTGCGATTCGGATTTGCCTCAAAATTTCCCTGAAAAAGTTCGAGTTGGTGGGAACTTTTCAAATGCCTCGGCGTGTATGTGGCCAATTACGGTGATCAATAGCTCGTAAGTATTGTGAGGGTACTTTGAGTAACACTTCAGATCACCATCATCCTTCCGTAAGAAGTTCGCATAAAGGCTTAGCGATGAGTGAGGCATCGCTAAGCCTTTCAATTTTTATACGGGGCCATTGCCCACACTGGTCAAACCATTTGAATTCTTTATTTCTACAACAGAAAAATTTCATTGCCTGCAAACCGGGCAAACTAATGAAACTCTATGAACCATATGTTCTGAGCACTCGCTCTTCACTGATCCGAGCGTTAACCCAGTCGCGAGCCCAGCGATCTGCTGTTAACACGGTGTCTAGGCTTGATGCTGGCTGTACCGAATGAGCGTCGCAAGCAGCTTGAATCAAGCGAGCCATATCGCCGAACTTAATTTTTTCATCCAGGAATGCAGCGACAGCTACTTCGTTGGCGGCGTTTAAGATGGCCGGCATGGTTCCACCGGTTCGCAGCGCGTGATATGCCAATTCTACACATGGGAACCTGTTGGTATCAGGAGCGAAAAACTCCAGTTTGCTCATGGTGGCGAGGTCAAGCGAGGGCAATTGTGACAGCCGTCGGTCTGGATAGGTCAGTGCATACTGAATTGCGTGGCGCATGTCAGTAACTCCGAGTTGCGCAATGATTGAGCCATCTACCATTTCGATCATCGAATGAACGACTGACTGTGGATGCACGACGATGTCAATTTCGTCGGCCGAGCAGTTGAACAACCAGCGGGCTTCGATTACTTCCAGACCTTTGTTCATCAACGTGGCTGAATCAATGGTGATCTTCGCGCCCATGCGCCAGGTCGGATGTTTAAGCGCTTGCGCTGGGGTTGCACGTTCAATCTCTTCCTGGCTCGCGTTTCGAAACGGCCCGCCGGATGCGGTCAGAATCAGCCGTTTCAGTTCGTGCCGCCGCTCTCCACGCAAACATTGATGTAACGCGTTGTGTTCACTGTCTACCGGCAATAACTCCGCCCCTGACTTTTCGGCCACGCGCGTCATCAGTTCTCCGGCGATGACCAACGTCTCCTTATTCGCCAGTGCAACCCGCCGTCCCATCTCCAACGCGCGGTACGTCGGTAATAAACCGAGCGCGCCGACGACTGCTCCGATCACAATTTCCGCTCCGTCAACGGTTGCCACTTCGCACAGGCCTTCGACACCAAAAGCAATTTTTGGCTGTGCGGTCACATTTCGCTTCTTCAATTCCTGCTGCAATGTGTCCGCATGCGATTCATTGCCAACGGAAACCAGTCGCGGACGAAATTGTTCAACTTGTTCGGCCAGCAGCTCAATGTTCGATCCTGCGCCGAGCGCCGCGACACTAAATTCATCCTTGAATGCCTCAACGACGCGCAGCGTGTTGCAGCCAATCGAACCGGTGGAGCCGAGAATTGCAATCTGTTTCATAACTTCATCTGATTACTTCAAAAAAAACGCATAGAAGTAATATAGCAGCGGTGCGTTGAAGAGCATGCTATCAAGCCGATCCAGCAAGCCGCCGTGCCCGGGAATCAAATTGCCTGCATCTTTCGCCTTCGCGCCGCGCTTGAGCATGGATTCGCACAAATCGCCGACGACACCGAGCAATCCCATGACAATCGCCAGCGGAATTGCATATGCGATTTTCAGTTCAGGGAAAAACGTGAAATGGGCAGTCAGGGCGGCAACCACGTTCCCGGCTAATCCACCGAAAAGCCCTTCAATGGTTTTTCCCGGACTGACTCGTGGCGCGAGTTTGCGGCGGCCAAAATTTCGCCCGGTGTAATACGCTCCTGTGTCACCCGCGAACACAACGATGAAAAAGAGCGTCAGCAGCTTGGCGGGCAATTTCGGAATCGGGCTTTCAACCACGGCCAGCGCGACAATGTAACCGCCGAGCACGGCAACATAAAGCACGCCAAACGTCTTCAAGCCCGCGGCGGGCAACACGTGGCCAAAATCTTCCCGGTCGGCGTTGCTGAAAAGCTGAACCAGCAATTCAATGATGACCAGCGCGGCAATCACCGCGACGATCAGTTCATGCCGTCCAAAATAAAAAGCGGCGAGAATTGCCACTGCCGCCGCCATACCCTGCGCTTGTCCGCCCTGTTTTGCCAGGGCGTAATATTCATACAGCCCCAATAGAATTCCCGCCGAGGCGATGGCGACGAACCAGAAAGGCGATGCAAACCAAAGCACGGAAAATAAAATTGGCAGAAAAACGATAGCGCTAAGAACACGAGCCATGGTGAGGTAAATGCGATCAGGAAGCGTTGACAACGGCGCGGCGGGCGCTTTCGCCCTTTTCAATGAGGCCGCCGAAACGGCGTTCGCGCTTTTGGAAATCCGCGATGGCGGTGAAGACGTCCGGGCGGCGAAAGTCCGGCCACAGGGTGTTGGTCACATAAATTTCAGCGTAGGCGATCTGCCACAACAAAAAATTGCTGATGCGCATTTCGCCGCTGGTGCGGATGAGCAAGTCAGGATCGGGCAGATCGGCCGTATACAGTTGCCGCGCGATGTCGCATTCGGTGATGGTTTCCGGCGCGCGGCCTTCGCCTTCGCACTTTTCCATCAGTTTGCGGAATGCGTCCACCAATTCGACCCGCCCGCCGTAATTGAGCGCCACGTTCAAAACCATTCCGGTGTTGTTTGCGGTTTTGCGAATCGCCGAGCGCAACTCGAATTGCACCGACTCATCCAGTTCGTTGGTCCGTCCGATGGTTTGAAAGCGAATGTTGTTGCGGTGGATGTTTTCGATTTCCTTGCGCAGATACTCTTTCAGAAACGTCATCAGCGCTTCGATCTCGAATGGCGGACGTTTCCAGTTTTCGACCGAGAAGGCGTACAGGGTGAGGGCTTCGATTCCCAGACGCGCGCAGGTGTCCACTGTCGAGCGAACGGCTTCGACGCCGGCGCGATGGCCGGCGATGCGCGGCAGCAACCGGCGATTCGCCCAGCGTCCGTTACCATCCATAATAATTGCGATGTGACGCGGCAGGCGGGTGAAGTCAATTTGATTGAGCAACTGTTCGTCGCGTGAGCCTGGCTCAATTAGTCCAGTGAAGTCTTGAAGCATCTTTTCTCGCCGTCGGGTGCATGGACTTGATCTCTCGCCGGTCGCGAATCCACTATTTGTTCGGGAATTCCGCGCACTGCTGCAGGGGATAGTTCGGTACGACTTGTGATGAATGAATGACCGCGAACGACCGGCAAAGCATACTAATACTCGACTTTCATCAGCGTCAACCCTCGCGCCGGAGCCGACGCCCCGCTTGACCTGCGGTCGCGCTTCTCAACCAATTCAGCCATCGAACCTGTTTGCAGCCTTCCGCGATTGATTCCAACCAGCGCGCCAACCATTGTGCGCACCTGGTAGCGCAGGAATCCTTCGCCCTGGAAATAAAGCGTGAACAATTCCCCCTCACGTTCCAGGCGAATGTCGGTCACTGTCCGCACGCGAGTCCGGGTCTCGCATTCCGTTGTGGTGAAGGCCGTAAAGTCATGCGTGCCGATCAGTTCCAGTGAATCCTTGATCAGCCTTTCGGCGCTCAAACGGTACGGATGATGCCAGGCATAACGCTCATACAACGGATTCATCACCTCTCCGGTGAAAATCCGATAGCGGTATGTTTTCGCTTTGGCGTGGATTCGCGCGTGAAAATCATCCGCCGCCGGGGACGCTTCCATGACGCGAATATCCTGCGGCAGATTGCCATTCAGCGCATTTCGCACTCTCCAGCCATCCCGTTCTTTAGCCAATCGGAAGGATACAACCTGCCCTTCGGCATGGACGCCGGCGTCTGTTCGGCCCGCGGCATGAAGCGTCACGGGCGCGCCTTCCAACTTATCCACCGCGACGTTTAGCGCGCCTTGGATCGTGGCGTGACCGGGTTGGAATTGCCAGCCAAAATAATTGGTTCCGTCATAGGCCAGCGTGATTCGATAAATCATTCCGATTTGCCGCTGCGGATCAATACCAGATCGTTGATCACCATTCCTCGCTCGCAGGCCAATTGTTTGCCATCCCTGGACCACGCGAAACGGAAGATTTTATCCGTGGTGAAATTCGTCAATTGTTTCGGCTCGCCGCCATCAATGGGCCTTTTCCAAAGGTTGGAAACACCCTGGCGCGTAACAATATAAGTCAGCGCGCGGCCGTCCGGCGACCAGCGGAAAAGATTGAATTCAGGCGGCGTCATTTGTTCAATCACCTGCGGTTCGCCGCCGTCAAAGGGCACCAGCGCAACTTTGGTTTTGCCGTCGGTTTCGTCCTGGTAATAACAGGCGATCCATTTTCCGTCAGGCGAAACGACCGGGCGCGAGGTCATCTTTTGCGTCAATTGCACGGGCTCGCCGCCGTCAATCGGCATTTTCCACAAAGTCCATTTGTCATTGTTCATGGAGGAATAAATCACCCATTGGCCGTCCGGCGATATGTTGGCCGCGGAATCACCCTGACCGTAAGTCAACTGTTTCGGATTGCCGCCATCCGCATCCATTCGCCAAATGGTGCTTTTCCCGCCACGGTCGGAAAGAAACACGATGTAACGGCCATCGGCGGAAACGACGGGCTGCAAATCCGTCCGGGCATCTCGCGTCAACTGTTTCTGCTGCTTGCCGTCGGCAGTCCCGCTCCAAATATCCAGGTTGCCGCTGGCGTGCGCGGCGTAAACCAACTGCCCGTCCGGCGTCCAATCCAGCCCGAACTGTTCGCTGTAATTGTCGCCAAAGCCGGATTGAATTTGCGTCGCGCGGCTGGCATCCGGGCCCGCCGCGCCAACAGGCAGAACCCAGATGCGGGAAACACGGTCTGTCCGCCGCGAAACCAGCAGGCTGGCATCCGCCGGCAGGCTGATGCCTTCGTAACTGGTCATGTCATTCGTGATTCGGCGCCCTTCGCCTTTGGGAAAGGGAAGCATCCAAAGCTGATCGCCGTACACCGCCGAACTTCGCCGCCAGGCGCTCAGGAAAACGCCGCTGCCATCCCCCAGCCAGGCCACCTGGCCGATGCTGGTCCACGATTGATTGCCAATCGGTTTAGCCGTGCCGTCATTTGTATTGACCGCCAGCACTTGCATGGTCATTTCACCGCCCGAACTCGTACCCGCCGCGCAGGCAATGATGCTTCCGTCCGGCGACCACGAAGGCCCTTGCAGGGAAAGGAATTCAGGCCTTTTTCGCGTCAGCAACTTCCGTTCTTCCGTTCCATCGAGTTTGGCGTAAACAAGAGCGGTTTCCCGTTGTGCCGGAAAATTCCTGACAAAAGCGATGTATTGGCCATTGGGGGCAAAGGTCACGGGGCTGTCCACATCCCGCATCACTTCTCGCGGCGTGCCGCCCAGCACGGGAACCTGGAATAGCTTGCAGAGCGTGTCACCCGCCGGATTCGTCACGTAGTAAAGAAAATTGTCATCGAGCGAAAACGTCACGCCGTGGTATCGAACATCCGCCGGAGCCACCACCGCGGCATTGTTCATCGCCGCCACCTGCCTGACCTGCAAACTTTGCTGATCGCCATCCTGTGCCACAAAGGCGACATATTTGCCATCATGGGAAACCGCCGCCAGCAGGGCGTTGCCCGAAGTCGTCAGTTTCGCCGGCGTCAGTTGCTGAAATGCCGTCTTGGCGTGATTTGAACGGCGATATGAACTGACAAGGGAAAAAACCAGAACCCCCAGGCTGATCAGCAGCAGCGTCAGCGATTTCAACATTTTTTTCTTGTCCAGGGGCGGCTGAGCTCCCGCCAAGGAGGAACTGTTTCCAGTCCCTCCCGAAACGGAAGCGGCGGAGGTTTCGACAATCGCTGCTGGCAGATTCTCGTCTGGCTGGCCCTTTCCGCTCAGAGAACCATTTCCATTTCCGGCGTGCGGAACACTGGCATCCGGCGAAACCATCTGCACTTCGCCCACGAAGCGGTAACCACGTTTCGGAATCGTTTCGATGTATTGCCCCTCGGACGCGTCCGCGCCGAGCGCCCGTCGGAGCTGCGAGATGTTTTGCGTCAGATTGCTTTCTTCGACAAACGTCCCCGGCCACAGCATCTGCATTAATTCGTCTTTGCCCAGGATGCGGCCATTATTTTCGACCAGCACCCGCAAGGTATCGAAGACTTTCGGCGGCAGCGGCACGACCCGTCCGCCGCGCATCAACAATCGTTCGTCCGAATCCAAATGAAACGGGCCAAATTTATATAACTGCTTGCTCTGTTTATACATAACCACCAGACAAGGCATCTTCGGAATCCGCTTGCAGGTTGCTTGGAACTCGATCAGCCAATTTTGAGGTTTTCTTCAGGACTTTCAGGATTGTGTCCAACTATATGTCTTTCAGCGCAGCCGGAGATTTCAGGCGGTGGAAGATTGGTCACGCAATTCGCCGCCGTCACGGTCAAAGCTGCGCGGCATTTTAGTCCTGACAATCACGAACTCACAACCTTGTCCGCAACCCGGCGCAGGCTTAGGCGACTACGGACGACTCAAGCCTGAACTTGCGCCGGGGACGCGAACTTCTCCAAGACCGAAATTTCCTGCTGGCGAGATGAAAACAAAGAAGACAGATGTACTACCCACGAGCGGTTGCACAGCGTGTGGTTGTTCAACCGCTCATTTTTAATTTGCAGGAGAAAAAATGAAGAAATTTCTTTTCATCACGCTGGCGCTGCTTTTCAGCAGTTTGCTGGACCAGCCAACCCAGGCGCAAACCATTTAGGGTTCCATTTCTGTGACGCGGGAAAATAATTCGCCATGAAAAATATTCTTTATGGTGGCTTGGCCGTCGGCGTGCTGGATGGGCTGGCTGCCGTGATTTCCTCCGCATTGCGAGGCGTCGGCCCGACGCGCGTGTTTCAATTCGTCGCCAGCGGGCTGCTGGGACGGGATTCGTTTCGAGGCGGCATCAAGACCGTCTGGCTCGGCGTGCTTCTTCATTTCATCATCGCCTTTGGCGTCGCGGCCATTTATTACCTTGCCAGCCGCAAACTCCCGATCCTGATCCAGCGGGCAATTCTTTGCGGCCTTTGCGGGATGATTTACGGCGTGATGGTTTATTTCGCGATGCAGTATTTGGTGCTGCCTTTTTCAGCCGTCACGAAAGGACCGTTTTCACTGACGGGAATGCTGCAAGGCGTGATCATCCATATGTTCTTTGTCGGCCTGCCTGCCGCGCTTGTTGCGCGGCGGTCGGCCCAAGAAAATTCAATTTAATTTCTGCCACGTTCCAGTTTTTGCCGCCTTTTCTCGCCTATATCAGTGCAAGCGGGATTCAGTCGCCGCTTTCCTCAGCCCAGCCGATTTCAGCCGGGCCAAGATCAACTTTTCAAGAGAAAGGGTAGTTATGAAAAACAAGGAACTGAAAGATGAAACTTTGGCAGCTTCCTCCGTCGCCGCCGATGCGGAAGTGGCCAACCGACGCTCCTTTATGAAAACGCTGGCCGCCGGCACGGTCGCCGCCGGCACGCTGGCCGGCATCACCGCCAAGGCCGCCACGCCGACCGCCGCGCAGAACATTTACGCGCAGCGGCTGATTGCTCAGCCACGCAAACCCACCGCTGTCTTGCGGCTTTCCTTCAACCAGAAACGTCCGCCGAAACTGAACGAAGTCTTCCGCGCCATTGAAGAAGTGCTGGCCCCGACCGGCTGCACGGCCTGCGGCTTTGACGGTCTGGATTTCCTGCTGCGACTGGACGACATCATCATTCCTTCGCACGAAGGTTTTGTCGCCACGCTGGAAGGCGAACTGGTCGGCAGATAATTGCCCGATGTGGAGCGGGTACTTTACCCGCTCCAGTCAAATTGCTTTAGGAGCG
>JAJNQA010000071.1 GCA_021155085.1 Heliomicrobium sp.
AATTCAACGGAAACTCGATCATCGGCGGCATCGATTGGTACCTTTCAAAAGAGGATTGATTCGACCTCAGCCTGCCACAACTTCAACCACGCTCCAAGATCACAAGATATTGGGGTTTATCCGGCAGTTCCCAGAGAACCTCAACTTTCTTGTTTAGGCTTTCTGGCCGATACCAGCATGCCGCCGATGCACGCGACGCACAGCGCCAGGGTATATTCAAGCAGAAGGTCTTCCCCACTGAGTTGGCGCTTGAGTAATTCCATTGCCGGAATTGATGCGCCTCGCTCATGATCCCATCCCCAACCAACCTGAATTTGTTTTTCGTTTGAACTGAACAGAAAGCTCCGGGCCTTAACAGGAGCAAAATCAGGGATCGTAGTATGGCGAGTAGGAACCTCATAACGGACAAGAAGCTCCCATTCCGTCTTGCGCTCAAGTCCCCATAGATATGGCGGATAGATCGTTGAGGCGGCGATGAGGATGGCGATCACAAGGAAGAAGACTTTAAGGTTCATAATTGCACGCGCTACTCTACCTCTGCTTAGTTAGGCAAGTCTTGCAATACTTCTTCCCTGAACGGCTGAACCTCTGCTTTACCCATAAACCGCAGTCCTCGCATTTATGGCGAAGGGATTGCGGGTGTTCTTCATGTCTGGCCTCTCCCGCTGAGATAACCTTGAAGCCGTTTAGGGCTAGCTCTTGATCTGTCATTCTGTCTGGCAGTGGCATAGTAACTCCCTTTGTTTGACTCTTGCGGGAATTGAATACGTTTATCTGGTTGCCTTCTTCGCCGTCTGTTTCTTGCTCGCCTTCTTAATCGCTTCGCCCTTCATCGGCTTTACCTGAAGCAAGCCGCGCAAGGCGTCGGTGGTTGAGAGTGGTGCGAGTGAGACAGGCTTTTCGGCGGTGCGCTTTTCTTCCTGTTTCGGTTGTGATTGTGAATTCTTCATATAACTAGACCGTGCTTTCCGGCGGTTTTCCCGGCGTTACACTGACGGACGCCTCATCAGTTTTAGCCGCCGCCTTTTCGTCGCCCTGCGGCTCATCCTCTATTGGGCTACTAGGCGCTTCCGCATTCTCAAATAAGAGTTCCTGTCCGCGCCAAATTGGATTTTCAATCACAAGCGGCGGATCACCTATTAAGCCGTTTCGCTTGCAGAGCCTTTCATCGTAGGAATGAAGCAAGGGGACATTCCAGTAGATTGCTGTCGCCACGTGGACGGCATCGCCGGGCTTTATGCCGTGCTTACACACATACTCTCGCGCCATCTCCGCTATATCCACAGTCAGCGGCCTGACAACGATGTAATCATTTTCAAAGTACGCAGAGACCTTAGCAAGCTGTTTCTCTTTTAGCGGCTTGTCCTTTGCTGGATCGCCATATAAACCAGGCACCTTTGCTATCTCGGTTAGCGAGAACGTGGAAACAACAAGATTGATTTCATTTCGCTCTGCGGCATCAGTGAATTTACGAAGCACGTCAATCCTGCCGGGCCACTTCTGAAAACGCGAAATGAAAACATCGCTATCCCAATATATCAACTTAGGGGGATTAGGCATCGCGCAGCCTCCTGATATATTCAGTTGGATCAAGACCACCAGTAAAATCAATGTCTTCTAAATCTCTTGCCTGTGGTAGCTCGTTACGGCTGCGCAGTTTTCGGAAGTGGATTACCTTAATGGACACGATCTGTCCTTTGGAGTTATATGTGGCAGTGCCGGTAACGGACACACGATGAGGCAGCGCCTCCTTGGCCGTATCAAGCTTTTCCCTATCAAATAAGCAACGCACCTTTTTGCCAGTAAGCGGATCGTAAACATGGAACACAGGCTTATTGCCGTGTACATCAAGGCCCTCAAGCTTACCGACTAAGGTAGCTCTTTCCTCTATGCGCATTTTTGTCTTAGAAGAAAGCGCCTCGCCTTCATCGTCCAACTCTTCTTGCTCTGGCGCACTCGGCAATATCTCATCAACTGTTTCCGCTGCTCTCAGGCTAGGAGAAACACTAATCCCATCTGTGGTGATGAACCTCATGTTCCTGATACCTTCATTCAAAACGGAAACCAGTTTTTTGACCTTATACAAGGCAGCGTCGGTAAAGTATCTGGGCTTTTTGGCTATACCTCTCTCAAAAGACTGCAATGCGCCGACGTATGCGTGAATGACCTTCCGCCCAATGTTCGCGCCTTCCGCTGGCATTCCCTCAATGGAAAGCAGCATAGGGCTATTAAGGCTTGCAGAGACGATTTGCCAATCCAGGCTAGGCTTTTCAGTCTGGGAGATAGATAGATCAATTTCGCTGAGCACCTGCAAAGCAGTCTGGACTAATTCAAGGTAAGACTCTGCCGGGATAGTATCGCCCAAGCCAGTAACTTCGATTTGCAAAAGGTTGTCATTTCGCTCTGCCATAAGTCCCCCTTGTCCAGTTAGACTTTCTTCGGGTTGCTTAGGTTTCACTTGTTCTTCCGGGATGAGTCCCGGTACATCAACCGTTTCCCTTCAACCTTGCGAAACGCTTCAACCGTGCGTTCGCCGTCTGCCATCTTCCGGCGGTTAAACCGAAAGTCAAACTCGCTGCAATAGCGGTGCAGATGCGTTGGCGACCAATGGTGATAAACGCCAATCACGCCGCGCTTCATCAGGCTATGAACGCTTTCGGACGTGTTCACGTGCGCTTCGCCGCGCACATACTCGCCATTCTTATGATTAACGCTCTGATGATCCGCGTATTCCTTGTCAACGCCGAGATACATCGCGCTTTCATCACTCATGATGCGCGCTTCTTTGGCGACGTTGGCGCGGAGAACTTCTTTCAAGTTGTCGCCGGTCACGTGACCAACGTGTGTTGTCTTCACCCGTCCGCCGCGCTCAACCAGCGTAACAACGGCTTCTTTATTGACCGCGCCGCGCCCCTGGATTTTCTGTTTGCGAACGTCAGCATGCATATTCTTCGCTTTGCCGCCGATGTAGGTTTCATCGGATTCAACGATGCCCGTCAGTTGGCTGGCCAGTGGCTCTTCTGCCATCGCGTAGCGAATGCGGTGCATCAAAAACCAAGCTGACTTGTAAGTAATGCCGAGAGTGCGGTGAATCTGATGCGCGCTCATTCCTTTCTTGGAAGAGCACAGCAGGTGAATCGCGTGAAACCACTTGTTGAGCGGAATGCGCGAATCCTCAAAAATCGTTCCAACCGTGACAGTGAATTGTCCGCCACAGTCGCCACATTTGTACAGTCCTTTGCGGACAGACTTCGCTTTGTTGGCTGTGATTGCGTAGACTTTGCACGAACCGCAATGGACGCAACCGACGCCGTTTGGCCAGCGCAGGGATTCAATGAATGTTCTCGCGGCGTCTTCGTCGGCGATTAGGGTGGCAATGTCGGCGTGGTTCAGAATGTCTTTCAGCATCGGTCAAATCTCCTCTGTTTCAATGAGGGGATTCTACAGATTCAGGCTGGGTTTGTCAAGTATATAATTCCCCTTGTTTATATGCTTAAGGTTAGAAAAGGTGCGGCAAAATTAAGGAGTGAAGCTTTGAGCGATTCGACGCAAATACTGGAATATAGCTTACCAAGTTCATCCGAAAAAATGTAAAACCGACTTGCCAATTTTGGAGTCGAACAACTCTTCACACGTTTCGGTATGGTCATTTGCACTAAATCGTCTGCATCGCAAAGCACGTTGACTTGACACATTCAATCAGAGTGTTCGCAGATGGAAGCCGCCGTCCACGCGGATGACCTCGCCGGTCGAAAAAGGCAGGTCACCGCGGGCAATCGCGGCCACGGCGCGTCCGACATCTTCGGGAAAGCCCCAGCGGCGAATCGGCCACGCGCCCTGTTCAATCAGCTTGTCGTATTTTTCCTTGACGCCGCCGGTCATATCGGTGGCGATGACGCCCGGCTGAATTTCGTAAACATTGATGCCGAATTCGGCCAGCCGTGCGGCGAACAGCTTCGTCATCATCGCCAGGCCCGCTTTTGCCACGCAGTAATCGCCGCGATTGATCGAAGCCGTAAACGCCGAAATCGAGGTAATGCTGACGATGCGCGGCGAGCCGAATGAACTCGCCACGCCGCCTTCGACTTGTTCGATCATTTGCCGCGCCACGGCTTGCGTCAAAAAGTAAGGCCCTTTCAGGTTGATGTTGATCAGCCGGTCAAAGGATTCTTCGCCGGCTTCCAGCAGATCGGCACGGACGTTCGGCGCAACGCCCGCGTTGTTAACCAGCAGATCAATCCGGCCAAAAGCGGCTAGAACTTCCTGCAAAAGCCGCGCGCGGTCTTCCGCCAGGGAAACATCGGCTTGAACCGTGATGCCATCGCCGCCCGCGTCGCGCACCAACTGCAAGCATTCTTCCGCCGCGCTGGCGTTGCCTGCGTAGTTGATAACAACTGCGTGGCCGAGTTTGGCCAGTTCGACGGCGATGCCGCGTCCAATTCCCCGCCCCGCGCCTGTCACCAGCGAAACCGGACGATCAACCATTTGCGGCCTCCTCGGCAGGCGCGGGCAGGTCTTCTTCGGTGGGGCCGTCCGCCCATTTCTTCGCCGAAGCCGGCAAGGAATCTTCGGGATACGGTATCAACTGGCGCGGAATCGGCTCTCCGTCCAGCGCTTCCAACGCTTTTTGCAGGGCTTCGACGAAGAAGTATTCGCCGAACATGACGGCTTCGTGAACGCCCAGGTTTTTATGGATGTGATACACCCCGCCGTTCAGAATGCCTTCAAAGCCGGGCGTTTTGTCGCCCAGATATTTTTCGGAAAGCGTCAGCAGCGAAGTCACCGCGAAGTCCCGGTAGGCGCGCGCTTTGGTACGATCAGTAACCGTGTCTGCCAAATCCAGCAGGCCGGAAGCGGCAATGGCGCAGGCCGAAGTGTCCACCTGCGATTTGGCGAGCGGGCCTTCTTCAGGAGCGTCGTAATCCCAGGGTGTCACGCCATCGGCGGGTGTGTTTTCCAGGTAATAGTCGGCGTTGGCCATCGCCGTTTCCAGAAACTCGACCTGCCCGCTTTGAATATACGAACGCGTAAAACCATACAGCGACCACGCCAGGCCGCGGCTCCAGCAGGAATCGCCACGATAGCCCTGGTGTGTTGACTGGCGCAGGGCTTCGCCGGTTTGCAGGTCGAAGATCGCTTCGTGTGAAGTCGAGCCGTCGCCGCGCACCAGCACGCGCCGCGAGGTCAAACAATGCCGGTGCGCGATGTCGAGCAGGTCAATGTCATGCGTTTCCGTCCCGGCATGAAAGATGGTGCCGACATTCATCATGATGTCTATGAACAGCGAAGCCGGTTCGACAAAAGAGCGAAGATATTGCCCTTTTTCCATAAACCGCATCGCCATTGTCTTGCCTGCTTGAATCAAGACCGGCTGGATGCGTTCTGCCGGTCCGCCCAGTTCCAGCCAGCGCAGGTAAGTCGAATGGAAAATGAATCCGAGATCGTGAACCGCGCGGTCGTACTGGCGATCTTCCAGCGGCGTAGCGTAAGAAATCGCCTTTTCCAGCCATTCATCTTCGCCGGTCACTTCGGCAAAAATGAACATCAGGCCGGGATAAAACCCATCGCACCAGTGCGTCCAGCGTTTGCGATCCTGGCCGAATTTCCCGCCGACGGTGTACATCGGGTAATAATCGGCAGGGTATTTTTCCAGCAGCGCGCTCACCTGATCCTGTGCGAAATCGAAGGCGTCCAGCAGCGTTTCGCGCGCTGCCTCACGGTCGTGCATCGTGCTCGGCATTCTTAAGGTCTCCAAAATTTGGTTTTGACGGCAGATAAAAACAGTCTCTGCCGTTGGGAAGGAAAATACAGATTTCGGGATAAATCCCCGCCGTGGACTGTTAGTTCGCGGCAGCTTTCTGAGGGGCAGCCTCACCGAACAGAAATGGTTTGCCTGCCGTAACCTCAGCCGATGAACAGCCGGCTGTAATTTTAAGAAACAGCCCAAATATCAGTTTGTGCCCCTGTCACCAGCATTTGCCGTGCGCCATTGATTACGGCGCGCAACGGATTTTTCGCCGGATGCACATCCACGCGGGTTTCGGCGGCAATCAGATCGGCCATGCCCGGCAGGCAGGCGCCGCCGCCGGTCAGGTGAATGCCGCTTTCGATGATTTCGCAGCCGATTTCTGGAGGCAGATCTTTCACGGCATCGCGGATGGCGGTGACGATGGTATTCAGCACGGGGACCATGGCGTCTGTCACTTCACGGCGATGAACGTAGATGCGGCGTTGCGATCCCGTGTTGCAGTCAGCTCCGGCGACCACATAAGGCAGGGACGCGTTGGCGCGTCCGGCGCCGATTTTCCAGATCAGGCGTTCGGCTTCGCGGTGATATGGCTCGACATTGTGTTTTTCCATGATGGCCTGACTCACAGAGGTGATCAGATTGCTGCACGCAACCCGCACGGCAGAGGTGGCCACCAGTGAGCCGGAACGGATGACCGCAATGTCTGTCACGCCATCGCCGATGTCCACGATCATTTGCGCGTAAACCGACGCGACATCCATACCGATGCCAATGGCGGCGGCCAGTGGTTCCGGCGCTAATGCGACGGCGGAAGCTCCGGCGCGGCGCGTCGCTTCGACCAGCGCTTCGCGTTCTTCTTCGCGGGCATCCGTTGGCGCGCAAGCCAGCACACGCGGACGGCTGAATCCCAACCAGCGCGCGCGCTTGAACAGCGGATGAAGCAAGGCGGACGCAGCCTCTACGTCCGCGACCACTCCCTGACGCAATGGCGACACGAAATCCTTATCGTGGTCGGTGAAGGGTTGTTGAACGGCGATATTGCCAACAGATTCGACAGTTCCACTTTCCGCGCTAAATTTAACCATGGACGGCTCATCGGCAATCAGTCCATGCCCGGAAGCGTATAGGCGTGTGTTCGCGGTTCCAAGATCAATCGCAATATCCGGGGCAGAAAAAACTCGGTTAAAACTCGAAAAAAGGGACAACTTCATGAATTACTTCCTTAATGAGGCACCAGATATTTCGCTATAACAATATCATATTACTTGCGCGTTACTTGCGCGCGGAAAGCTCATATTCGCTCTTCAGCAAGTTCATCATTTCTTCGCGGCGGGCATACAAACGTTTTACTGGTCTCGGCTCATGCTTGGCCATTGCATACGCCGTGATCAGCGGCAGCGCCACCGTCGAATCCACATAACAAACCACCGTTCCCGGCAATTGGTCGGGATCAATCTTGCCCCAGCTCACCGCTTCGGAAGGAGTCGCGCCGCTCAGCCCGCCAGTGTCCGGACGCGCGTCGGTGATTTGCAGAAAGAAGTCGTGGCCTTTTTCTTCAATGCCCAGCACTTCCTGAATCTGCGGCTCGGTTTGCAGCGCGAAGTTTTTCGGGCTGCCGCCGCCACAGATGAAGATCGCCGATTTGCCTCCGCCCCGTTTGGCGGTCAGCACAATCGCCGCCGTTTCGTTCACGTCGGCGGACGGATTCAGCCGCAGCTTGCCGCCTTGCAGTTCCATCGCCGCAACGTTCATGCCGATGGAACTGTCGCCCGGCGACGAAGTGTAAACCGGCACGCCGTGCGTGTATGCCGCCGATAAAACCGATTGATTTTTCAGTCCCAGCACACGCTCGCGTTCGGCGACGTATTTGCCGCAAAGGTAGTGAAATTCCGCCGTTGACATTTCGCGCTGGAACTCTTCGGCGCGAATGATTTCGCGAAAAAAAGCGTCAGTCGAAAGCAGCACGTCATAATCGAAGAAAATGTCATAAATCCGCACAACGCCTTCTTCGCGCAAGATCACATCGCTGGTCTGGGCATTGCCGCGATGCATCGCCAGCCCCAGGCCGAAATGCGTGTCATGATAAAGATTCGCGCCGGTCGAAATAATCCAGTCCACGAACCCGGCTTCGATCAAAGGAATGATCGTGGAAATCCCCAACCCGGCTGGAGTCAGCGCGCCGGTCAGCGTCAAGCCGACGGTCACGTCTTCGCCGAGCATTCGTTCGGCGAAAAGTTGCGCGCCTTCTCGCAAACGCGCGGCGTTGTAGGCTTGAAAGGTGGATTCGATCAGTTGAACGACAGAGATGTCTTTGGTGATGGGCGTCGGCGCAATGCGCTTGCCGTGCAGGAACTTGCTTTTGTTCATCGAGTCTCCGGAAATGCTTCCAGGTTATGGAGTTTCGACAGTAGGTGGAGAGTTTATGATTTCAAGCCGCGAAACTCAAACCGCTCTTGAAGACGGACAGGATGTCCGCGCTCCTGTTATACTGCCGCCGACTTCCCACAAACGAATGAAGTAACTTTACAAACTGGTCCAAACTAATCTGGCAAGCATTTAAGGAGGTGTTTCGTCGAGCGAATTCACCGCTTGATGAGCAGGAAAATTATGCGAAAGATTCTAACTGTGATTGCGCTGGCGATGTTTTTGGTGAGCGCGGCGCTGGCCGATACGCTTTACCTGAAAAACGGCAGTGTGCTGAAAGGCACTTTTATCGGTTTTGAAACAAACCAATTCATCTTTGAACTGACCAACGGCAACCGTCTGAAATTCCGTCCCGCCGAAGTCGAGCGTCTGGTGATGGAGCGGGACGTTGCCACCAGCACCGGCGCGCCGATACCAGGGCGTCCGTCGCCGCCAACGCGCGACCCGAATCCGCCAGGTGGAACGACAGGAAGCGGCCCCAGATGGGAAGCGGCCCCGGCATTTGATGTCCGGCTGGAAGATCAATGGATTCGTTCGACCATCCAGGTCACACGCGGCCAGAACATCCGCGTCACGGCGACCGGAAACGTCACCCTGGAAGGCCGCACACAAACCGGGCCAGATGGGTTGAATGGCCGCCGCGATCCGGATGCGCCACTGCCGAACGAAAACGACGGCGCGCTCATTGCCGCCATCGGCCAGGATTCGCCGCCAATTCTGATTGGCCGCTCAAAGGACTTCGTCGCAGACCATGACGGGCTGCTCTATTTCACCGTCAACCATTGGGAAACGGGCAATGCCCGCGGTCAATTCCGCGTCACGGTTTCGGTTGATCGAAATTCCGGCGGAGCTGTCAGCAGCGGAGGCAGCGGCAGCGGTTCCAGACCGAGCCAGGGTCGGCAAAAAACAGTCACGGTTTCCGCCACGCAAGCCTGGACGGACACAGGCATTGATGTCGAACCCAATATGACATTTGAAATTACCGCGGACGGCGAAGTTGAAATCAGCAGCCGCACCTTTTCCCGCCCCGACGGCAATCGCAACGCGAATGTTCGAACGTCAACTTATCCGATGCAAAACGAAGGCGTCGGCGCGCTGATTGGCAAAATTCGCTACCGCGATGGACGCGATTCCAATGCCGTTTACATTGGCTCGCGCGGCACGCCGGCCACCGAACGGGGCGAATATGGCCGCCTGTTTCTGGGCATCAACGACGATTACCTGCGCGACAACCGTGGCCAGTACACGGTGACGATCCGCTGGTAGCGATTGCCTCTGACCCTCAACGGGCACGGATGAACACATCAGCTTTTGGGCGTCCGTGCCCATCGCCGCATTCCAAACAATTCACCGCATCGGAGATACCGTGATGAAACGCGCCTTCTTCCTCTTCATCGCCGTCCTGCTTCTGCATCTATCCGCGTTGGCGCAAGCCGACCTGAACAAACTCGACGCTTACTTCGCCAAAGCCCGCGCCGATTGGGAAGTGCCGGGAATGGCCATCGCCATTGTCAAAGACGACAAAATCGTTCTCGCCAAAGGCTACGGCGTGCGCGAACTCGGCAAAGCCGCGCCGGTGGATGAACACACGGTGTTTGCCATTGCATCAAATACCAAAGCGTTTACCGCCGCCGCGCTCGCCGTTTTGGCCGATGAAAAGAAGCTTGCCTGGAACGACCGCGTGCAGAAATTCCTGCCGTACTTTCAGCTTTATGATCCTTATGTCAGCGCGGACATGCGCATCACGGATTTGCTGTCACATCGTGGCGGGCTGGGGACCTTTTCAGGAGATTTAATCTGGTACGGCACGCCTTACAGCCGCGAAGAAGTCGTCCGCCGCGCGCGATTTCTGCCCCAGGCGTTTCCATTTCGAGCCGGCTACGGTTACTCAAACATCATGTACCTGGCCGCAGGCGAAGTGATCGAAAAGGCGAGCGGAAAATCCTGGGAGCAGTTCATCACGGAACGCTTTCTGACGCCGCTGGGAATGAAAGACACTGTGCTTTCCACCAAAGACCTGGCCGCGAAATCCAACGTCGCCACGCCCCACGGCGAATCCCCCTACGGCGAACCTGACGGGAAACTGACGACCTTTCCCTGGTACAACTGGGACAGCATGGTTCCGGCGGGCGGCATCATTTCTTCGGTCAGCGATATGGCGCAATGGATGCGGCTGCAACTGAATCGCGGCACATTCGATGGAAAACAGATGTTCTCCGACCAGCAATCGCGGCTGATGTGGACGCCGCACGCTTCCTTCACCGTCAGCAAAGCAAGCGCCGAACGCAATCCTCACATCAATTTCAATGGTTATGGACTGGGCTGGGGATTGAACGATTACAAAGGACATCTCATCGCCTCGCACACCGGCGGTTATGACGGAATGTATTCGCGCGTGTTTCTGGCCCCGCAATTGAAATTGGGAATGGTGATTCTGACCAACAGCATGACCGACATCAATTCGCCGCTGATGTACCGCACGCTCGACGCTTTTCTGGGCGGCGCGGAACGCGATTGGAGCGCTGAAACCCTGGCGCGCGCCAGTGCCGCGAAACAGCGCAAACTGGAAGCGCAGGCAAAAGAAGTCAAACAACGTATGGTCAATACCAAACCATCGCTAACGCTCACCGCTTATGCCGGAACCTACGGCGGCCCGATGTATGGCGATGCGCAAGTCACTGTCGAAGGCGGCCGCCTGGCCATCAAGTTTCTGCCCAATCCGGACCTGACAGGCGATCTGTCGCACTGGCATTTCGACACGTTTGAAATTCACTGGCACAAACGTTTTGCGTTTTTCGGCAAAGGCAAAGTTCAGTTTTTAATGGACGAGCAAGGCAAGGTGACAGAGATGAAAGTGAACGTTCCGAACGATGATTTCTGGTTCACGGAATTGGAGTTCAAGAAGAAACAATAACCGCGGATTCGTCCACGCACAAAATGCCACGCTCGGCGTCGAGCCTGGCATTTACGCCCAAGGGCAAGGTCAGATTTCCGCGTGGGCTGTGGCCGCTGGGCAGGCCGAACATCACCGGCACGCCCAAATCCGCGGTGCATTCAGCCAACACTTCCTGAATCGTGTAACCCTGCCCGGCGTGCTGAACACAATCCGTCATTTCGCCGAAAACGATTCCGCGCACTTCGTCGAACTTCCCTGCCAGCCGCAACTGTCGCAACATACGGTCAATCGCATAAGGCCGCGTCCCGGTGTCTTCCAAAAACAGAATCGAACCGCGCGTGTCCAGTTCATCAGGCGTTCCCATCATCGCCGCAACCAACGACAGACAACCGCCCAGCAATCGCCCCGTTGCCGTGTAGCCTGAACTGGCCGATCCGTAATGCAACATTTCAGTTTTGGCAGCATTGATTTCGCCCATCGGCCTGGCTCGCGTCAGCGCCGCCAGCAGGGTTTCCCGGTCGTAATGTTCCGTCCCGCCCGCCAGATCTTTCGCCGCCATCGGCCCGTGAAACGTCACCCAGCCAAACCGGCGGTAAAGGGAAAGATGCAATGCCGTCAGATCGCTGTAACCGATGAAGATTTTCGGATTCGCCCGCAAAACGTCATCCTCCAGCATATTCAAAATTCGCATGACCCCATACCCGCCGCGCGCCGCCCAGACGGCTTTGACTGCCGGATCGGCAAGCGCCGTCATTAATTCTTCCGCTCGTCGCGCGTCCGAACCGGCGGTGTAGCGAGCCTTGTCCAAAATGTCTTCGCGATACCGGGGGCGGAATCCCAGGTGTTCAAGTTCGGCCACACCGCGCATCAGGTAATCACGCTTCAGATTACTGGCAGGGGCAACAATGGCAACCACATCGCCAGCCCGCAAGACAGGCGGTTTGACAACGATTTTTTCTACTTGAGTCATATTCGGAGTATTTGTTTTCGGAGTTGCACAGTCAATCCAAGCTTGTCCTGGCGGCCGGCCTTTTTATTTCCCGGTCAACCTCATTGACATCATCAATGGGGGAAGAATAAAACCGCACTTTAATCCGCTTCAATTCAGGAGACACCATGAATAAAAAACGAACCAGTATTTTCAAGTCAATTTTCCGCGCGGCGAATTTGGCCTTGCTTTTGTTTGCCTGCACAACAGCCTTTGCGCAAAACAGAACCGGGCAAGTTCAGGTGCAAGTCCGGCCAGACCACGCCGACTGGACGTACAAACCGGGCGAAGCCGTTAAATTTCAAATCAACGTCCTGCAAAACGGGCATCCGGTGCCGGGCGTCCGCGCCAGTTACAAGATCGGTCCGGAAATGATGGACCCGCGACTGGAAAAGACCGAAGCCGTTCCAGCCACAGGTTTGATCGTCGAAGCCGGAACAATGAAGGAAGCGGGTTTTCTACGCTGCATAGTGACGGTGGAAGTGGACGGCAAGATGTATCGTGGACTGGCAACGGCAGGCTTCAGCCCGGAAACCATTCAACCGACGACCGACGATCCGGCGGATTTCGATACGTTCTGGACGCAAGGCAAAAATGATCTGGCCAAGATACCGCTGGATGCCAAGTTGACGCTGCTGCCTGAATACAGCACGCCAGCGGTCAATGTTTATCACGTCAATTTGCAGAACGTCGGCGGTGACGGGCGCGGCGTCAGCCGGCTGTACGGCATCCTGTGCGAGCCGAAAGCCGAAGGAAAATACCCTGCGGCGCTGAGTGTTCCCGGCGCGGGTGTGCGGCCTTATCGCGGAATGATCGCCCTGGCCGAAAAAGGCATCATCACCTTTCAAATCGGCATTCACGGATTGCCGGTGATTCTGGATCAGTCGGTTTACGACTCGCTCGGTCGCGGCGGGTTGGCCGGGTATATGGTCAACAATCTGGACAACCGGAATACCTATTATTACCGTCGCGTGTATCTGGGTTGCGTGCGCGCCAACGATTTTCTGACCAGCCTGCCGAAATGGAACGGCCGGGATTTGGCAGTCACCGGCGGCAGTCAGGGCGGCGCGCTCAGCATCGTCACAACGGCGCTCGATCCGCGCGTCAAAGGACTGGCGGCGTCCTACCCCGCGCTGAGCGATATGACAGGTTATCTGAGCAATCGCGCGGGCGGTTGGCCGCACATGTTTCGCGCAACCGGCAAGGATTCGCACCGAACGAAGGAAAAGATCGAAACCTCGAAATATTACGATGTCGTCAACTTCGCGCGGCGCGTCAAAGTGCAGGGCATTTACACCTGGGGATTCAATGACGAAACCTGCCCGCCAACTTCGATGTATTCGGCTTACAATGTCATCCCAGGCAAAAAGGAATTGCTGCTGGCTCTGGAAATGGGACATGCGACCATTCCGGAGCAGGTGGATCGTCTGACTCTCTGGCTGGAAAACTTTCTCAAACACACAAACTAAAATGCTGTCCCGTTCGATGGTGACATCAACAACGTCACGCTCGACGAAGATCTGCGCGACGTTGATCCCTGGTTCTCCCCTGACGCCGGATTCAATCGCAACGCGGCGCAGCAATTGGCCAGCAACCGGTTCGACAAACAAGATCAGTCCCCAGGCGTCAAAATAAAAAACGCGCGAAGCCTCCCGCCAAGCCAATTCGATGATTGGTTTGGCGGGAGGCTTCGCGCATAAGTGGTCGTCTACCCAAAAAACTTATCAGCGCGTTGAGCGGCTCAAACTTTCATCATTTGACGCCCGATGATTTGATCTTCTTCCAGAAAGCGCATCAGCCGGGCCAGGTTCGGGCGAATGTCGCCGCGCTTGTATTCGATCAAACCGTGCTGACGAAATTCGATCATCATTCCGGTCACAACTTCACGGGTTGAACCGATCAACTCAGCCACTTCTTCGTGCGTCAGGCGGACGCTCGCTTCTCCGGCGCTGGTAGCCTCATTGGCCAAATCCACCAGCGCGCACGCCAAACGGCGATGGTTGTTTTCAAACACCAGCGATTCAATTTGACGATGCGCTTCAGCCAGTTGCTTGGCCACATATTGCATCGCATTCTGCATCAACGCCGGATCGCGCCGTGCCGCATTCCAGAAGTCGGAGACGCGGATCATCGCGACGCGTGTCGTATCCAGCGCCACGGCTTCGTCGCTGCGGCGAGTTTCGACCGCGCCGCCTGCCAGCGCCAATTCACCGAAAAGTTCGCCTCGATAGCGGATGGAGAGAATCTTTTGCTGCCCGTCCGGCGAAGTCCGCAAAATCTTCACACGGCCTTTCAGCACAACGTAAACATGCGAGGCCATCTCTTCGAGCGAATACACGGTCATTCCTCGCCAGAAAGTCTTTTCGATATGGGGCAGGTTCAGCAGATTCGGAAAACTCGTCTGCCAGGCCTGTTCTGTTGCGGTTAAAGTTGTAGCTAAATTTGTTGCTGTTGCCATCATTTCAGTTCTCCTCCTTTGACACTCGCGATCATTGCGAGTCCGGCCAGGTTCAAAGATGCCCGTTGCCCTTCAATTTGACGCAGATGCGTAACTACGGGAAGCGCCAGCATCCGCGCCAGTTTTTCATTTTCGTTTTCCGGCAGCCGGGAAACCACCAGAACAATTCGCTTCGCGGTTTGATACGCTCCGATGGCAAGTTCTTCCCGCCGCGATTCCTGAAAACCGGCCTGCCAGGAATCCAAGTCGGGCAATTGCCCGATCTTCATCGCTTTTTCGTCGCGCGGAGTCACGAGCAACGAAACCATTTCCTGGTCGTGTTTATAGATCAAATGGGCAAAACGTCTGCCGTCTTTGAGGCCGCAAACGTGTGCCGAGCACAACTGTAGGCCGTTTGCCTCATCGGACAGGACCTTATCCAAGCCGACACAGGCTTCGTCGAAGGTTCTGACCGTATCGGGCATTCCAGCGGACAAACTCTCCGGCTTAACAAAGGGCACACACATTCGATGGTCGTCCGCGGCATCCGTCATCAAGGCATCGCTCAATTGCAGCGCGGCAAGCCGGGTTTCCCGCCCTTCTCCTTGCAGCCGATAGAGTGTAAAAGCGCCTGCAAATAAAATCAGAATGGCAACCATCGCCGTCACCGGCGCTGCAAAAGGCAATTTGAAAAAGCCCGCCAATTGTTCCCGCCAACCGGCAAACGCCGAATTCGGCGTTTCCTTGCTTGCGGCTTCCGCCCGCAACAAAGCGCGCAGCCGTTGGCAGGCTTCGTCGCGCATGCGATCTCCATCGCAGGCGCGACGCAATGCCTCGCGCAGATTCCGCCGCGAAGCCAATTCCAGGCGGCAGGACGGGCAATGTTCAGCATGACTGAGCATTGCGTGATTCGTTTCAACCGCCAGTTCCTGGCAGAGATACGAATCAAGCATTTCTTTGAAATTACGACAGTCCATCTTTTGCATACATCAATCGCAATCGCGCCTCTCTCACCTATCCCCGAATCTTCTCCCTCAATTCTCCTGAATTTTGTAACCGGCATTTCGCGCGTAATTAACCAGGTCCGCCCTCAGGGTTTTTCTTCCGCGATGTAACCTGGACATCACAGTCCCAATCGGAATTTCCATCACATCGGCGATTTCCCTGTAAGAAAGCTCTTCGACATCGGCCAGCATGATCGGAATTTGGAAATCTCGCGGCAATCGTTCCAGGGCGGCCAAAACCTCTTCCTCTGTCAAATGCTGCGGCGTCGGCGGGTCATAAGCAATCGTTTCAGCAATGGTCTCTTCAGCAGGCACCAAATGAAGCCGTTCTTTCCGTTGTCCGCTGTAATAGACATTGAACATGATTTTATAAAGCCACGCCCGCAAATTTGTCCCCAACTCAAATCGGTGAAACGACCGCCAAGCTTGCAAATAAGTTTCCTGCACCAAATCCTCGGCTTTCGCCGGATTGCGGCAAAGCCGTAGCGCGACGCGGTAAAGCTGATCGGTAAAGCCGAGCGCTTCCGCCTCGAAAGTTTCTAACTTCTGTTTTGAGTTTTTCCCGCCGTCCTGGACCAAACTATTGATCCTTTTAAGTTTAGTACTTTTTGAGCCGTGCTGACCGCCAGTCCGGCCCTTCTTTTTCATCTTGTGTATTGCGAAAGCAAATGAATTTATTCCGCTGCCCCGCAAGATGGAGAATTTTTCATCGGCGCAAGTTTTCTCGACCTAAGTTTGCCTGTCAAAGGCGGCCCGGTTGAACTTTTTGAGATGGGTACCTATAATCTGCCGCTTTGCAGTCAGACGATTCATTACAGGAGATACAACAGTGGCATACGCAATCATCCGCACAGGCGGAAAACAGTTTCGTGTGAGTCCGGGCGATGTGGTTCGCATCCCGTCCATCGCCGAAAAGAATGCCGGCGATTCGGTCGAATTTGAGGTCCTGACCACGGGCGACGACAGTGGCATCCGCATTGGCTCGCCGACGGTTGCTGGCGCAAGCGTGACCGGCACGGTCGTCAAACATGGCCGCGCGCCCAAAATCATTGTCTTCAAGTTCAAAAAGCGCAAAGGCTTCAAGAAGACCAAAGGACATCGCCAGGGTTTCACCGAAGTCAAGATTGAATCCGTGGCTTAATACATACCAGGCGAGCTGAAGCTTGCTGCATCTATCAGGAGTTTTGAAAAATGGCACACAAAAAGGGTGTAGGCAGTTCACGTAACGGGCGCGATTCAAACGCGCAGCGTCTGGGCGTCAAGCGGTTTGGTGGCCAGTTGGTTTCAGGCGGCTCAATTCTGGTTCGCCAGCGCGGAACTCGCTTCAAACCCGGCAATAACGTTGGCATTGGCAGCGACGACACGCTTTACGCCTGTATTACCGGCGTCGTCAAGTTCGAGGACAAGGGCCGTGGCGGACGCTTCATTAGTGTTTACCCGGCAGAGTAGTTTTCAGCTTTCAGTTTCCAACAGCAGGCGCTGCGGAAAGCTGAAAACTGAAGACCCAACTGAAAACAGATGTTTATTGACCGCGCGAGAATTCACGTGCGAGGCGGAAACGGCGGAAACGGCATTCTGGCTTTCCGCCGCGAAAAGTTTGTACCGCGTGGCGGCCCTTCCGGCGGCGACGGCGGGCGTGGCGGTTCCGTGTTCATTGAATCCACGGAAGGGATGAACACACTGCTCCATTTTCGCTATAACCCGGAACACATCGCTGGCCGGGGCAAACACGGCGAAGGCAGCAAGTGCCACGGGGCGGATGCCGATGACATTGTCATCAAGGTTCCCGTGGGCACAATTGTTACGGATGAACTCACCGGTGAATTGATTCATGACTTCGCTCAGGCTGGTGAACGTGTCCTGGTAGCGTCCGGTGGGCGTGGCGGGCGCGGCAATGCGCAATTCGCGACATCAACCAATCGCGCGCCGCGTTATCATGAAGACGGCAAGGAAGGTCAGGAACGCTGGCTGGTGATGGAGTTGAAGCTGATCGCCGATGTCGGCCTGGTTGGTTTGCCAAACGCTGGAAAGTCCACCTTAATCTCCCGAATTTCAGCCGCTCGCCCGAAAATCGCGGATTACCCGTTCACAACACTGGAACCCAATCTGGGAGTGGTTGACCTGGGCGATTACAAAACCTTCGTGGTGGCGGACATTCCCGGATTGATCGAAGGCGCGCACATCGGAGCAGGGCTTGGCGACCGGTTCCTGCGGCACATTGAACGCACCAAGTTGCTGCTGCATTTGGTGGATGTTTCCGGGATGTCTGAAAACCCGATTGCCGATTATCAAACGGTTACGCATGAGCTTGAGGCATACAGCCGGGAAGTCGCCGCCAAGCCCAAACTGGCAGTCGCGACCAAATTGGATGCCCTCGACGATTCGTCACGGCTGGATGAGTTTGGACAATTCTGCGCGCGGGAAGGGGTGGAATTTCACACCATCTCAGCAGCGTCAGGCAGTGGATTAAAAGAATTATTACGCGCCGTGGAGCGCAGACTGGATCAACTCAAACGCGAAGAAGAGGCGGCCTTGGCAGTCACGCTGGCCGCCACGGCAAGTCAATTTTGAGTGAGGACAGCTTGCGGCAACGAATCGCAATTTATGGCGGCACTTTCGATCCGCTTCATAATGGCCACTGGCGGGTGGCCGAAGCCATCCTGAAGGCGTTTGCAATGGATTGGCTGTTTTTCGTTCCTGCGTTTGTTCCGCCGCACAAACGGGATCAGCGGATTTCTTCCGCGTTTCATCGGCTGGCAATGCTGGCGATTGCAACCGCTGATGAAGCCAGAATGTTTGTTTCCCCCATCGAAGTGGAGGCGCCGGAGCGGCCTTACACGATTGAAACGCTTGGAAGATTACAAGCCGAATTTGACGGCGCGCAGTTGTTCTTTGTGATGGGAACGGATTCGTTCAGGGATGTGACGATGTGGCGGGAACACGAGCGCCTGCTGACCGAATATGATGTCATCGTTGCCACACGCCCCGGCTATCGAGACGATGAAAGCATCGCGGCCCATCTTGCAGCGCATCTGCAAGCCAGATGTGTTGACCTTCGCGGCGGGCGATTCCCTGCGATTGATGATCTGGCGACGCAGCACATCTATCTGACCGATTTTGTTTCCGTGGATGTGTCATCCAGCAATATTCGTGAAGCGCTGGACCAGAGGGAAACGATTAACGATCTGGTTCCGCCAACTGTCGCCAGGTACATCGAAAAATACAGGCTCTATCGAAAATCATAATGACTGAAGTACAAACAGAAGTTTTTGCAAAAGAGAAGGAAGTTCAGGCGCAGCCCGCGACGATGTCGCAGGTGGATCAGGAAATCTTCGAGCAGGTGAAACTGGTCGCACATTGCGCCGACGAGAAAAAAGCGCTTGATATTCTGGTGCTGCGGCTATCGGCCATCACGGAATTCACGGATTATTTCATCATCTGCTCCGGCAATTCGACGCGCCAGACACAAGCCATCGCCGACGAAATCACGGTGGAATTGAAGAAGGTCAACGTCCGCCCGCTGCAAACCGAAGGCTATAACACCGGGCAGTGGATACTGATTGATTACGGGATCTTCGTGGTTCACGTCTTCACCGAAGAAGCCCGCAAGTTTTACGACCTGGAACGATTGTGGCGCGACGCGGAACGAGTGGATGTTTAGTACTGAGTGTTGAGCGCTGAGCTGACGGATTTCACTCAGTCCTTGTTTCTCAGTTCTGTTATGAAACTGCATTTCGTCTGGATCGGCAAAACCAAGGATCGGCAATGCGCGGCGCTGGCCGCCGATTATCTGGATCGAATCAAACGCTTCGCTGGCTGCGAAGTCAGCGAGTTGAAAGAACAAAGTGGCGGCGATGAAAAGCGGGTCATCGCGGCGGAAAGCGTCAAGCTGCTCAGCGCCAT
This sequence comes from Heliomicrobium sp., assembly GCA_021155085.1. Lineage (GTDB taxonomy): Bacteria > Acidobacteriota > Blastocatellia > RBC074 > RBC074 > RBC074. The sequence goes on from JAJNQA010000071.1 coordinate 19,402, forward strand.
TGAAAAGGACGATTTCGTGGTTCTGTTGGACGAACAAGGCCGCGAATTGACATCTACCGATCTGGCTGAATTTGTCAGCGTCAGACAGCAGTCTGGCATCAAGCGACTGGCATTTGTTATTGGCGGCTTTGCAGGTGTCAGCGAAGAGGTCAGGCAGCGGGCGAATTTCCAACTTTCGCTTTCGCGGATGACGTTGACACACGAATTGGCGCGAGTGATTTTGACCGAGCAAATTTATCGCGCATTTACCATATTGGCTGGCTTGCCTTATCACAAATTCTGAAGTCTAATCGCCGCCTTCAAAACACCGATTTCAGTTTTAGGAGAAGAATGGATGGACAAAAAGAAGCTGAAAGCTTATCAGGATCGTCTGCTTGCTGAACGCAATGCGCTCTCCGGGGTCGTCAATCGCAATGAAGATTACGGACGCGAAGCCGACACAGAAGCCACCCAGGACCCGGCGGACAAGGCCTCGAACTCGTACACCAAAGAACTGCTCTTCAGTCAGTCCACCAACGACCGGCTGATCTTGACGCAAATCGAAGAAGCGCTCCAACGCATCGAAGATGAAGAGTACGGCGTCTGCACCAACTGCGGCAAGGAAATCCTGCCCAAGCGTCTGGAGGCGCTGCCCTGGGTGCGTTACTGCATCGCCTGCCAGGAACTGGCCGAGAAAGGCATGCTGGACGAAGAAGAATAAGCTCTGCATTTGGAGCCATAAAAAAGCCCTTGATGATCGTCGAACTGATCATCAAGGGCTTTCGCCTTTCATTTGGGCAAAAAGACCTTCTGCTTGGCAATGCCCGTCAACTCACTTCTTCTGTAATTCAGCCAACGCCGCCAGGACTTCTTCACTGTGTTGTGCGACTTTGACGCCTGGAAAGACTTTGACCACCGTGCCTTTCGGATCAATCAGGAAGGTGTTGCGCGCTGAAAGTTTCCTGCCCTCCATCAACGAACCGTAGGCAGTTGAAACCGTTGCCTCGGTGTCCGACAGCAATTTGAAGTTCAGTCCTTCTTTCGCGCAGAAATCCTTGTGCGATTCCACCGTATCCACGCTGACGCCCAAAATCACCGCGTTGGCTTTGTCGTACTGGGCAATGTCGCGCTGGAAGTTTTTCGCCTGAATCGTGCAGCCGGAAGTGAAATCCTTCGGGTAGAAGTACAGCACCACCCATTTGCCGCGATAATCCTTCAGGCTGACTTCCTTGCCTTCGTTGGTCTTGAGTTTGAATTCCGGCGCGGCCTTGCCGACTTCCGGCAACTCGCCGATGACGCCGGCCAGCGCCGTAACTGCCGCCAGAACGCTGGCGGCGCAGAGTGAAAGCAGTAAGCGTTTCTTGAACACTGTGAGTTCTCCTTTTTCTAAAGACGTTGAGAGATTTCCTGTTTGCGGGAGTGCGCGATGATAAGCGAGCGTTTTTCGCCTTCACCACGCCTGACTGTTAGTACGCGAACTCGCTTTCCGCAGATTCGGCAAATTTGCATAACTCTTATGCAAGCATTGCCAGTATGAGACTGAATTTGCCATCACCGTGCCACGCGCGCGCCGCCGCCTTTCATCACCTTTTCGACTTCGCTCAAGGTGGCCATCGAAGTGTCGCCCGGCGTGGTCATTGCCAGCGCGCCGTGCGCAGCGCCATATTCGACGGCGGCTTGCGCGCCCTTGCCGGTCAGAAAGCCATAAATCAATCCCGACGCGAACGAATCGCCGCCACCGACGCGGTCGAAGATTTCCAGGTCTTCGCGCAACGTCGCCGAATAGAACTCGCCGCCGGCATAACAAATCGCGCCCCAGTCGTTGACCGTCGCCGTCTTTGCATTGCGCAAAGTTGTCGCCACGACTTTGAAATTCGGATATTCGGCGACAGCGCTGCCGATCATCTTTTTGAAGTTGGCCGGATCGAGGTCGGACAAATGTTCGTCCACGCCTTCAACTTCAAAACCCAGCGCGGCGGTGAAGTCTTCTTCGTTACCGATCATCACATCCACCAGCGAAGCCAGCGAGCGATTGACTTCGCGGGCTTTCTCGTGGCCGCCAATTCCCTTCCACAGCGATTCGCGGTAGTTCAGATCGTAGCTAATGATCGTTCCGTGCTTCTTCGCGGCTTCCATCGCTTCCTGCGCGACCAGCGGCGTGGTTTCCGACAGCGCGCAGAAGATGCCGCCGCAATGAAACCAGCGCGCGCCTTCCTGACCAAAAATTCTTTCCCAATCAATATCGCCGGGTTTCAATTGCGCGGTTGCCGTATGGCCGCGATCCGAACAGCCGACCGCGCCGCGCACGCCGAAGCCGCGTTCGGTGAAGTTCAATCCGTTGCGCACCTGTCGGCCCACGCCGTCGTATTTGACCCATTTGACATGCGATTGATCCACACCGCCCTGATAGATCAAATCCTGCGCCAGCCGTCCGACCGGGTTATCGGCAAAAGCCGTTACGACCGCTGTGTTCATTCCAAAACATCGCTTCAAGCCCCGCGCGACATTGTATTCGCCGCCGCCTTCCCAGACCTGGAACTGACGCGCGGTGTGAATGCGCCCGTCGCCCGGATCCAGCCGCAGCATGACTTCGCCCAGTGCGACCAAATCCCAACGGCATTCTTCTTTCGGTTTGATTTGCAAGATCGTCTTTGCTCCTGTGTTTGAGGGTTGAAATGCAAGCGCCGCAAACTCTACCCGCTGTTTTGTACTCAGGCAATACGCGGAACACTTCCGCGCGGCGGGAGTCCAACCAGCGAACAGAAAATGGGTTCGCAAGCCGTCGAACGTCCCGGCGTTCAGCCAACGCCCATTCCTGTTCTGGTTGAACAACCCGCATCACACCTTTTGAAGGAGAATCTTTATGCCGTTTTACCGCCGATCAAGCCGCACCTTTATTTCTGTCGCCATCGCGCTGACGATTTCGCTGGTTGCGCTGGCTCAATCACGCGTTGTGCGCAAAGCCGTTGTCAAACGCCAAGCGCCGCCCGCCATCGCCGCTTCGCCATCGCCGCAACCTGCCGCCCGAATCGCACAAGCCAACCCGCTGCCGTTGCGCCGGGCAATTCTGTATAGCAACGGCGTGGCCTATTTCGAGCGGCGCGGAACTGTCAGCGCGCGCGCCGAAATCAATCTGTCGTTCAAACAATCGCAAGTGGATGATGTGCTGAAATCGCTGGTCGTGCTTGATCTGGGCAAAGGGCGCGTGGGCGCGGTCAGTTACAATTCGTCCGCGCCGCCTTCCGCAAGGCTGAACGAAATTCCATTTTCCATCGAAGCAGCCACCGGCACCGACGCCACTGGCGGCTTGGCCGGTGTGCTGGAACAATTGCAAGGCGCGCGCGTCGCCGTCACTGCCAACAATCGCGCGGCCACCGGCTCCATCCTGACCATCGGCGAACGCCAACTTCCCGCAACCGACAAAGACAAACCGCCAGTCAAAACGCATACGCTGGTCATCGCCACCGAAAGCGGCGAATTGCAGAGCTTCGACCTGACGGAAGTGCGCGGCATCAAACTGCTGGACGAAGGCACGCGCCAGGACATCGCGCAGTTTGCCGACGCTTCAGCTTCCGCCCGCCGCCGCGATGCCAAAACCATCACCATCACTTCGGACGGTGAAGCGCAGCGCGAGATGGTGGTCAGCTACACCGTCGCCGCGCCGATCTGGAAGACGACGTATCGGCTGGTGCTCGACCCTGCGGGCAAGCCTTTCTTTCAAGGCTGGGCCGTGGTGGACAACGTCGGCGAAGAAGACTGGGAAAACATCGCGCTCTCCCTGGTGTCGGGCACGCCAGTTTCGTTCATTCATCAGATTCAAAAGCCGCTTTATCGTTACCGCCCGATCATTCCGATTCCCGCAGACTTGAATCTCGACCCGCAGGTTTACGAACCTGAGCACGGCGTCGGAGTTGGTAGCGGTGTTGGAAGTGGTTTAGGTGTTGGCCAGGCAGGAATTGTTGGCGGCGGGCAAAGTTTTCACGGCGCTGGCAATGCCCCACCGCCACCCGCTCCGAGATCGGATTTGCAGGCTCAGAACCGTAAATTTGAAATGAGTGAAAACGCCACCGGCTTTGCTCGCGCCACGACCAGCGTCAGCAGCGCCCTGACCAGCGGCGAATCAGGCGTTGAAACCGCCGCGACCGGCGGCGAAGTCGGCGAGTTGTTTGAATACCGAATTGATCAGCCCGTCACCGTGCGCCGCGACCGTTCAGCGCTGATTCCGATTCTGCAAACAAAGATGGAGGGCGAGCGCGTTTCGCTTTACAACGAAGCCACGCGCAAGGATCGTCCGATGACCGGCATTCGGTTGAAGAACACTTCGCCGCTGACGCTGGAAGGCGGCTCGCTGACCGTGCTGGACGGCGACGCCTACGCGGGCGAAGCCTTGATGGAACGATTGAAGGCCGGCGAACAACGCTTCATCTCTTTCGGCCTGGATTTGAGCACGCTGATCACCACGAAATTCAAAAGCGAACGCCGCCCGGTCTTTCTGGTGCGCGCGACGAAAGGCGTTTTTGAAACGCATTACTACCGCACCGAAAAGAAAACTTACACGCTGCTCAATCAGACCGACAAAAAGCGCACCGTGTACATCGAACACCCGCTGCGCGAAGGCTGGAAGCTGTCGGATGACACGCAAGCGCCCGCGTCAAAGACAGTCAGCTATTACCGCTTCCGCGTCGAACTGGAACCGCGCGAATCGAAAGAACTCCTCGTCGCCGAAACGCAGGCGCTGATGGACAGCTACCAGCTTTACAACCTCAGTTCGCGCGACGTGGAACTGTTCGTTTCCAGCAACTACATTGACGCGGCGATCCGGGCGGAACTGGAAAAACTGATTGAGCTGAAATCAAGGATCGTCAAAGAGGAAAGCCGCATCAAGGCATTGGAAGAGGAAGCCGAAGAAATCAGCGAAGATCAAAAACGGCTCCGCGAAAACATCGCCACGCTCAAAAACACCAACGAAGCCAAACAACTGGTCACGCGCTACATCGCCAAAGCCGGCGAACAGGAAACGCGGCTGGAAGCCATCGCCAGGGAAAAACGCGAAGCGCAAGGAGAGCTGGCCAGGCTGACGCAGGAACTGGGGAGAGCCGTGCGCGCGCTGACGCTCGAACGCAAACTGTCGTGAACAGTTACGGCGCCCAGGACTTTCGATAGGCCACCGTTTCCGCCAGTACGCTGCTGAGCAATTTTTCAACCGCCGCGCGGCCGGCATCATTGCCTGCCGCGCGGTCGCGAACAATGCTGACGCGGCCTCTGATGCGCAGTTCCACGCCAAGCTGGCCGCTCTGCAGAAACCAGTTCAACCCGTAGCGTATGGCATCCGCCCGCTGCGCCATGGCGGCGGCCAATTCCTGAATCGTCGTATCTCCGCCTTTGGAATTGAGCACGAATTTGAGCAATCCGCCGAGCCGCTGCAGAAACGCTTCCATCGTCAACTCCGCCGGACGATGACCAAAGACGACAATCCGGCGCGGTTTGACCTTGTCCAGCGCGGCCTGCCATTCCTCCGGTCCTGGCGGAGTTGTCCAAACCACCAGTGTTTCGGCCTTCGTCAATTCCAGCCGATGGCTTCCGGCGACCGAGGTATCCGCTTCGCGCCAGACGACTGCTGCCGGATCGCTGGCCAGCACTTCCGCAAGTCGCGCGCGCGGATCAGCCGCATTGCTAAAATCCTCAACCTGGTGTTCGTCCGCCTGACTGCTGACTTCAATCATTTCGCTTTCGCGCGCTTGCAGGTCAACCGGTTCCAGCACCAATTCCGCCAGCTCTGATTGCCCGTTGAAGCGGCTGACGCGCAACTGATAAGCAAGATCGAATTTTCCAGCGGGCAGGGTTTTGTCCCCGGCGTTCCACCACAGCACGCGCTGTTGCGTCCCGTCATCATCGGACACGATCAATTCCAAATGATCGCCCTGCCGTCCCAGCTTCTTTTTGCGCGCGATGTGCAGGCCGGTGGAAGCCAGTGTCAGGGCCGGATTGCCGTTGCCAAAGGGCGCCAGCCGCCGCAAATCCGCATCAAACGCAAAGTTGATTTCCGACAAACGAACATAAGCATCAATCTGCAAAATCGGTTCTTCCGCCGGTTGCGTCGTCCTGTCGCGCACGGTGCGCGACAGCAGGCGGCGAAAATCAAAAACGTCTTCGCGCCGCAAAGTCATTCCGGCGGCCATCGTGTGGCCACCGAATTTCAATAATTTTTCGCGGCAGGCTTTCAGCGCGTCCGTAATGTCGAGGCCGGGAACCGAACGCGCTGAACCAAAGGCAAGATCGCCTTGTTCGCAAAGCAGCACGACCGGTTTGTGAAATTCCTCGGCCAGGCGGTTGGCGACAATGCCGGCAACTCCCCCCGTCCAATCCGGGTGAGCCAGCACAATCGCGGCGTATTCCAGCAAGGACGGATCGCTTTCGAGCAGGCGATGCGCGCTTTCTTCGACCTGGCGGGATTCCAGTTTGCGGCGTGCATTCATGCCTTCCAATTGACTGGCCAATTCAGCGGCGCGCGCAGGGTCTTCGGTCGAAAGCAGTTCGACGCTGTCAGCCGCGTTGCCCATGCGGCCTTGCGCATTCAAGCGGGGGGCGAGACCGAAGCCGATGTCCGATTCATCCAGCGTCAGCGGATTAATTCGCGCCAGTTCCAGCAGCGCGCGCAAGCCCAGCCGCGAAGATAAACGCATCCGCGCCAGGCCGCGTTGCAGCAGCGAGCGCGTTTCTTTTTTCTGTTCGGCAACATCGGCAACGATGCCCAGCGCCACCAGATCGAGCAGTTCGTCGGTATTCGGGTATTTGCCAAGAGCAACCATCAGTTCATACGCCACGCCCACGCCAGGCAATTCGCGCAGGGCGTGTTCCGGCGGCAAACGCATCGGATTGATGACGGCCAGGGCCTCCGGCAGCGTGTCGCCGAGCAGATGATGATCGGTAATGATGACATCCACGCCCGCCGCTTGCGCCGTGCGGACGGCTTCGTGCGAGGTGATGCCGGTGTCGCAGGTGATGATCAGCTTGATGCCGGTGGCGAGCCAGTCTTGCAGCTTCGGCAAATGGATGCCATGGCCTTCGCCGTCGCGCAGCGGGACGTGATACCGCACGTTTGCCCCAAGTGCGCGCAGCGCCGTGAACAGCAACGTTGTCGCTGTCTGCCCATCCACGTCGAAATCGCCCCAGATCAGAATGGCTTCGTGTTGTTGGACGGCGCGGTCAAGCCGTTCAACTGCGCCGGCCATATCCGGGAGTTCAAACGGCGAAGTCGGCTGATAAAAATTGGGATCGAGAAAGGCTTTGGCCGCAGCGATGTTAGTTAGCCCGGCGCGTGTTAAACGTTCGGCAACCAGCGGATGCCCGCCAACAAAAGTTCGCAGTTCGTCAGGAATGAAGACAGATTGAGGAAGTTGCCAGCGCATCAGGAAAAAGCCGGAGCGCGGACGTTCCGTCCGCGTGTCATTGGTTGAGAACATGGCAGCGCCGACGGAACGTCCGCGATCCTGCCGGTTCAGAAACTGATCTCTTCGATTTCGTCCAAATCCAGCGACAGAACGTCCGGCGCGCCGTCTTCGTCCAATTCTTCCAGGTTGCCGGCCCAATTGCCTGGAAGCTCGCCGCGTTCGCACAACGAGCGGTAGGCGCAAAACCGGCAGTGGCGCTCGTTGGCCGTTTTCGGAAATTCCGCGCCGCTGGCGATGCCTTGCAGCAAAGAAACCAGCCGCGCTTCGTCCTGGCGCAGCTTTTCGGCGGACAAATTGAATTCGACCGTTTCGCCAGTTTCCGCGAACCAATAGACCAGCCGGATTCGTTCCGGCGCAATCGGCTGATCGTCGTTCAACCACGCTCCGCCGTGCGCCAGCACAACCGGATAGACGATGGTTTGCATGCGATCCGCCAGCCGCAACCGTTTTGGCTGACGCCCGGTTTTCCAATCCACGATCAGAAACGTTCCGTCGGCGAGTTTCGCCACCACATCATATTTCGCCATCAACAAGCTGTCCGCCAACGGCACGGTCAGGGTCAATTCGGGATAACGTTCGTCAGGCAGGTTCGCGCTTTGCCACGCCAGATAGCGCGACCACCAGGTTTTCAATTCCTCATCCGCGATCGTTTCTCCCAGCACTTCGGCTGGAACGCCCAGCGCGTGCTGATGCGCCAGATGATGGAATTCCTGCCCTTTTTGCTGCCCCGCTTCATACTGCAAAGCTTGCGCGGTTTCCTGCGCCGGCCAGCGCGCATCCAGCAGATAGCGCAACTCGAACCGGCGCGGACAATCCACGAAATCCTGCAGCATGCTTTGACTGAAGGTGAAATTTTCAGGAAGGCTCATTCGCTTCGCCTCCTCGTCCCTCTGGTGTTAATGCCGCTGCCAGCGCCGGCAGCGGTTTGGCTGGGCGCAGGTCCGTGCTCTTGCCCGTGTTCCAGGTGATGATCAATTCGCGTTTGGCGCGCGTGATACCGACGAACAAAAGCCGCAAGCGTTCGGCGCAATATTCGATGCGAGCCTGTTCGCTGGCTTCGCCTTCGCGGTAGCGTTCGTCCATCGCCAGGGCCCGCAATTGCGCCAGCGCTTCGGCGCTCAAATTCAACTGGTCGCGCGCAAAGTAGTTTTCGCTTTGATATTTGTCGAAGGCGTCGCCGGACGGGAAATCGTAATTGTTGACCGACATCAGATAGACGCGATCCCATTCCAATCCCTTTGCCTTGTGATGCGTGATGACGACGGCCTGCCCGGCAAACCCCGAAGGATCGAATTGGTCGTCTTCTTCGCCCAGACCCGCGAACTTGCGATTGTTGCGAACAATCTGGCCGAGTTCGACGGCATATTCCGCCAGCCTGTGTTCGGGATTCGTTTCGGCGTAACCGCGCAAATGCAAAGCGATGCTGTAGGCCGTGGCGATTTCCGCGGGCTCCTTAAACAGGTCGCTGCTGATCGTCAGCAGCAGTTGATCAATCGGCAGCAGGGCCGCGTCCTGCCAGCGTTGCATCAGCGCACGGAAGGTTTCCAATCGTTCAAACTTTTCCGGCGCGCTCGAAGCCGTGCGCGCATCCAGCAGCCAGTCCTTGTCGCGCGGCGCGGTGAACTGTTCGACGTGTTTCAGCTTTTTGAGCTGATTGACGGCCTCCGCTGTTTCAGCGGATTCGCGCTCTTCGCGCAGCCAGGCGGAAAACGCTTTTCCCAGCATCGCGGCCTCCGTCGGATGCGCCAGAAAATCCACGATGTGATGCAATGTACGCGCGACTTCGCGGGTGGAAGTCGTCGTGCGCAGCACTTCAACGTGGCGAACTTTTAGCTTTTTCAATTCCTCGCCCATTTTCGCGCCATTGGCGTTGGTGGGCAGCAGCAGGGCGACGGTCTTTTCAGGGTTTTCGGCCAGCCAGGCGCGGACGGATTTCGCCACGTCCTCGCGCTCTTTTTCCGAGGAGCGGCGATCCTGCCACAGGATTTTGACATTCGGGCCTTCGTCGGGCGGATTGTTTTCCGCTGGTTGAATCCAGGGGGGCGAAAGCGGCTGCCGGTCGCGCAATTTCAGATTCGGATGATTGAGCGACCATTCGATCAAGCGATTGGCCGTGGCGATAATGCGCGGCGCGCTGCGGCCACTTTCTGGCAATTCGACGGCGGTGACATCAGGTTCGCGCAAAAAACTGCGCAGGAATTCCGGGCTGGCCGTGGTGAAAGTTTCGTAAATCGCCTGGTTCGGATCGCCAACGCGCACCCAGTTTCCCATGTCACCCGCCAGACGGCGTAAAATCTCTTCCTGCAATTTGCCGCTGTCCTGCGCTTCGTCTTCCAAAATGTACGGCCAGCGGCGGCGCAGCGCGGCCAGATAATCCGGCGACGCTTCCAGCACGTCCACGGCCAGCCGGATCAAATCCTGAAAATCCACGCCGCCGCGATACCGCAAGCCGCGTTCGTAGCCTTCGTAAATTTCAATGAACATTTCGGCCAGCGGCAGACGTTGCGCCGTCGCGCTGAGCGCCGTCCGCAGCGCCTCAGGACGCCAGCGGTAGTCTTTGGCTTTCTGAATCACTTCCAGCGCAATGTCTGTTGCCCGCTCGCGCCACGCGCGCCGGGATTGATCTTTCGTTTGATGTTCCGGGCTGAAATATTCCTCGACGCCGAAATCGCGATGCGCGTTGAACCACGCGGCGACCGCTTCGGTCAGAATCGCCTTGGCCTCGAATTCGTCCACAATCTGGAAATCATCGGCCAAGCCAACCAGACCAGGGCGTTCGCTGACGATGTCGTTGGCCAGACCGTGCAGCGTTCGCACGCGGTAAAGCGTTCCCAGATTGCCTTCGCCCAGAAAGCCCCGCACCGATTGATCAAACTTGCCGCGCGCGGAATTGACCAGCGTGACGATCAAAATCTGCTGGCCGCGTTCCAGCTTCGCTTCGCGCACCAGCTTGGCGGCCAGCGCTGACAGCGTGGTCGTTTTGCCGCTGCCTGGCACGGCGGACACGCCCATTTTGCCGCCGGAATATTCCAGCACCTTTGCCTGACTGGGTCTGGGTTGAAAGTTGATCATCACAATATCCGTATTAACCATTAGCCATTGCGCATTCCCCATTATCAAGCAGGAAAACAAAGCATTCTCCTGTCCGGTAATGGCGAATGGTTAATGGTCAATGGCTGATTCGTCCACGCTTCCGATGCTGCGCAACAAAAGATCGAAGATGACCCGCATCTCGCCTTCGCGTTCGTTGCCGCGTTCGTCGAATTTGCTGTAGCCGACGAAGATTTTTTTCCGGCAGCGTTTCAATAAACCAGTCACCACGCGCAGCAGCATTTCGCGCGAAGTCTGCTGTTCATCGGCTTCCGTCCAGACTCTCCCCAAGGGCCATTGACGGCTGAGCACGTAAGGCTGCGTCAGCGGCTGCTGCAAACGGCGCGTCCAGGCAGGACTATCAATGTTCAGCCAGAATTGATAGTCCACCGGCTGATTGCGGAGCAGAAAGGTGTAGGCCGGCGCAATCAGCACTGCGTCGGGGTTTTTCTTCCAGTCTCTGGGTTCGTATTGATCGGCCAGAATTCCCGCATCCACCATCCGGGCGTATTCCTGCCCGGAGTCCGTATCCGGTTCAATCTGATTGAGCGTGTGGCGAAACGAGCGCGACGAATCAATCAGGTTGGCGATGATGCGCGCTTCGTCATAAGCGTTTTGCGGGTTGGCGCGTTTGGAGAAATGAAAGCCGAAGCCTTTTTGCGAAAGCACCTCGCCGAACAACCGGCTGAAAAAGATGTCTATCGTTTCAGGGTTTCCGGCACGATAGGCGTCCAGCCAGCCGACCAGTTTGTCGAAGCGTTCGCCGAAGACTTCGGTGATGCGCGATCTCATTTCGGGATTTTTCGTGATTTCCTGAAACGGAAGCAGCTTGCCGCCGACAAAACGAACTTCGGCCAGCAACGTCGCGCGGGTCAGATCCAATTCGCCGATGACGCTGAGCAGGGTCTGCACAACATCGAATCGTTTGACCTGATGCCGCGGTTCGATTTGCCAGGCGGGATGCGCCAGCTTGGCCAGCGTGACCAGCGCCCGCACTGCCGGTTCGGCGTGCAACGGGCGCGACGGGCGCAGCGTGTAGGCTTGCACGCCCTGGCTTTCCAGCCGTGAGACCAGCGAAAAGCGCAGTGAATCGCTCATCATCGGGGCAAGGATGACAATCTGGTTTTGTTTGACGTTTTCTTCCCGCACCAGCGCGGCAATCGAATCAGCCACCCAGTCCACCATTTGTGTGTGAAAGCGGCTGCGGTTGGCGGGCGTGTAGCCGATGGCCACGCTGGCATCGGCTTTTCGTTTGGGCGCGTCCAACGCCACTTCTCCGGTCATCAGTTCGCTCAGGTTGCCGAGCAGCGATTGGACCGGCGGCGACATCACGCGCGTGGCTCCCAGTTGATGCCGCGCCGGACACAGCTCTTTCAGCAATTCAGCGCTGACTTCGTCCGCGCCCAGGAAGCGGCGATAGCTCGCCTGCTCGTCGTAAATGAGCAAGGCCGACTGGCAGCCGGGCAGCCAATCTCTCAGCAATTGATGCGTGACCGGAGTGTCTTCTTCAATGTTGTCCGCGATGATGTGTTTGTAGCGCCGGATCAGATAGGTACGCGGCACACTGTGTTTCCACAGATGATCAATGAAAAGCGAAACCTGCAAGGAAAAATCGAGCAGCCGGTGTTCCAGGCAGTAATCGCGGAACAGATTGGCACAGGCCTGGGCGTCATCGTAGATATGCGCCTGTTCCTGATCGCCGGGCAAGGCTGTCTTCAGCCGCTGCGCCAACGTCGTATGCGGAAATCCGACCAGCGCGGATTTATTCAAATTGTCGGCCAACTGGCCAAACAGACGCGGTCGAGTAATCGTGACGCTGTTGAAATAATCATTCCGTTCGATCTGCGGTTCGAGCAGTTTGAACATCAGGTATTGAATCAGTTCCGACGACAGAAATGCCGGGCGGCGATAAGGGTCGCTCTGGCTGAGCTTGCCTGCAATCAGCGGCCAGAAGAGATTGACGATTTGATGCGACAGACTGCCGAGCGTGGCCACGGTGGCGTCAGCGCCGGCCTTGCGGCGCGGGTTACGGATTTCATTGAAATACGGCAATGCCAGCCGTTTTTGCGGGACCAGCACCAGAATTGAATGCGCGGGAACTCCGGAATCAATCAACTGCCGCAAACGCCAAACGCCCGCAGTGGTTTTGCCGGTTCCGGCCCAACCTTGCAGAAAAATTTTGGCGTCCGGCGGAGACGCGACAATCTCTTCCTGTTTTTTCGTCAGACGAACAGTCATCGTTGATCAATCTTTCCTTTGACGCAATTCACGAACGAGAGCGACGGCTTCGGCGGTCAGCCGCTTGACGGTCACGAAATCTCCCGCTTCAAACAGTTCCGGCTTGACCATCCAGCTTCCGCCACAGGCAACAACCTGCGGCAGGGCCAGATATTGGGCGATGTTTTTCGTGTCAATTCCGCCAGTGGGAATGAACTGGACCTGGCGGTACGGCGCGCAAATCGCCTTCAGAAAGTTAGCGCCGCCGGCGGGTTCCGCCGGAAAGAATTTCAAAACATCAACGCCTTTCGACAGCGCCATCTCGACTTCGGTGGGCGTGCAAACGCCGGGAAAAATTGTCGCGCCTTTTGCCAGGCAAAATTCCACGGTCGTTGGGTTCGTGCCGGGCGAGACAATGAACTGCGCGCCGCAATCCAACGCGCGTTGAGCTTGCTCGGTCGTCAGCACCGTACCGGCTCCAAGAAAAAGTTCCGGGAAGTGCCGGGCGATGTTTTCAATTGCTTCCGCCGCTGCCGCCGTGCGAAAGGTAATTTCAGCGCAAGGCAAACCGCCTTCGAGCAGGCTTTCGGCCAAGGGCAACGCATGTTCCAGCTTGGGCAAGCTAACAACGGGAATGATTCCGATTTGCCGCACGCGCTCCGTCATGTTCATCAGTCGTGACTCCGGGTTTGGTTGATATTTGGAACGAAGGAGGCGGATCATAAATCATCCACAACGGAACACGAAACAGAACTTTGATTCCGAAAATGCCGAGTCCCGACTTGCAGACGAGCGTCGCCAAGTGCGCCGAGCACTCAACTTACACTTTCTTTGAACCCAACTAGCGCCCACAGATGATTGTGTGTAGAATGGCGCACTGTTTCAGGGGCTTGTTTGGCAAAAGTAGTTGAAGAATAGAAATCCCATTCAATTTCCGTAGATTTGACGCCCCCAAAGTTTTCGCTCAAGCGGAGGCTATTGCAGCTATGATCCGATGTTACCACTGCGGCACTGACAATCTTGACGGCTCGGAATATTGTGACGAGTGCGGAACCAAACTGACTGCGGCAAGTTCGCCGCGGCCGGCGTTTGCGCCGCCGCCGTCCTTTCAACCTCCGCTTTCTTCCCAGATGACGTCACAGGCGAGTTCGCCGCAAGTGCCCGTTCCGCCGCCGCCGCCGGCATTCACGCGTGAAGCAATTACGCCGAAACCGGCCACACCGTATACGCCGCCGCCGCCGCCGGTCTTTCATCCGCCACAATCCATGGCACAACCGCCGGTGCAGGCTTCCGTTCCGCCTGCGGCGCCCAAGGTCGTTCCGCCGGCAATCGCGCAGACAAGCGTTCAGGTTCCACCACCGGTTGTCACCGCAATTGATTCGACGACTCAAACCACGAACTTCAACGGCCCGACCGGTGACCTGCGCGGAACGCCCTTTCACCCGGACAGCGGACAACAACCTTCTATGAGCGCCCAACCATTTCCGAACTCAGCGATACCTGCGGTGCGCGCCAAACTGATCATTCAGCGCGGCGGCAAGGTCGGCAAAGAGTTTCCCCTCGTCGGCACCGACGCGATGATTGGCCGTTGGGATGCCGATGGAGGAATTTTTCCGGACGTGGATCTGGATCAGGATGACCCCGAGGCCAAGGTTTCGCGTCGCCATGCACGGATCCAGTTCTTGAACAATCAATACTTGATCGAAGATTTGGGAAGCACCAACGGCACCTTCGTCAATCGCGGTCCCCGGTTGCTGCCCGGCATTAAACAGCCGCTCAACAACGGCGATGAAATCATCGTGGGCAAGACTTTTTTGAAGTTTATCTTGAGTTAATTGTCAGTGATCAGGGCAAGTGAAAAGTGAAATGAGATTGAGACGGAAAACACCATCAAATTGCTTGTCGCCTGTCACTCATCCAGCACCCATTGAGTTATGCCATTCTGTCCCGAATGTGGAGCGCCTAACACAGCCGGTGATCCATACTGCGGCGAATGTGGCGCGTGGCAAGATCCACCGATCAATTTCGCGGTCGCGCCGGTTGGCCCGGCTCGCACCGGAGTTATGAGTATGACCGCTTCCGGTAATACCCCAACAGGAATTCAACTCGCTCCAGGCACGCTGCTGGTGGATCGCTACAAGATCACCAAGCGTATTGGCGGCGGCGGGATGGGATCAGTGTATCTGGCTGAAGACCAGAACCTGGCCAATCGCCCAGTCGCAGTCAAAGAGATGGTCGAAATGTTCGCCGACGATGGCGCGCGCACGAAAGCCATTGAGGATTTCAAGCGCGAGTCGGAACTGCTTGCGCGGCTCGATCATCCCTCCATCCCGACCATCTATCAGTATTTCTTCGACACCGAACGCGGACGCTACTATCTGGTGATGAAGTATATTGACGGCGGTGACCTTGCCGCCCGCCAGCGTGTGATGGGCGGCAAGGTAGATGAAGCGACTGTCACCAAATGGGCGATTGATACCTGCGATGTGCTCGATTACATCCACTCGCAGTCGCCTCCGATCATCTACCGTGATCTGAAACCGGCGAACCTGATGATTGATGCCCGCACCAATCGCGTCATGCTGGTTGACTTTGGCATTGCCCGTTTCGTCGCTCCCACGCAGAAAGGGGTGACGGCCATTGGGACCATGGGCTATGCGCCGCCGGAATTGTTCGCGGGAAATGTCCAGCCCCAGTCCGACATCTACTCGCTCGGGGCGACAATGTTTCACCTGCTGACCGGCGTGGACCCGCAGGACAATCCACTGCTGATCTTCGATTTCGCCAAGAACCCGAAACCGCGCCAGATCAACCCGGCGATTTCAGTCGAAATGGAAGAGTTGATCTGCATCTCGGTCGAGCACAAACCGGAAAACCGCTTTCCGACCGCCCGGGCCTTCGGCCAGGAATTGCAGTCGCATCTGCGTCAGTTGCAGGAAGGCAAGATTGGTGGAGGCGCTGTTCCCGTCAATCTTTATGAAACGGCACAGAGCTTCGGCCCCGTCAATCTGTGTGTGAACTGCGTCCGCGAACTTGCTGCGGATGATGTTTTCTGTGCGTATTGCGGAACGCGCCAGCCGTCGAAACGAACAACGGCTAAATTGATCGTGATGGGCACCAGCGAAATGAACGCGCAGTTCGCGCTCAACCTGGAAGGCGAAAGCCTGATTGGGCGAATGGATCCGAACCGCGGTATTCGTCCCGAAGTGGATCTGTCGAAATATGATCCATCCGCGCGCGTGTCGCGCCGTCATGCCAGAATCCTGGCACAGGGCACTCAATTCTTTATCGAAGATCTGGGCAGCGCCAACGGCACAGTCGTCAACGGCTCACTGAAACTGCCTCAAGGCAAACCACACATGCTCGTCAGCGGTGACGAACTCAAGCTCGGCGAAACAACGCTCAAATTCGTGGTTTCGTAAGTACGTTTCAGTTCCCCTGACCATCAGGTCCGTAGAGCAGAAAGTTGACCCGCTGCCAAAGCCCTCGCTAACGCACGGGCGACGCCCGTTTTCCGACGCTATGAGTTCGGAAGAAACTTTTATCGCTATGCCCAAACTCCGAAATGACGACGACGCAGACACGCCGGGTCATTCATCCGTGGCGGATCTGGTCACCGTCCCCAGTATCAATGCCCGCTGCAGCGCGTTTCTGCTGGATTATATTCTGACGCTGTTTCCACTGGCAGTCACACTGGTACTGGCTTTTTATGTCAAGCGCCGGTTGCTGGAACCGACGGTCGCCGATTTTTTCCAGTATGTCGGTTATGTTCTGGTCATGGCGGTGATTTTCACCAACTGGGTTTACGGTTACGTCCGCTACGGCCAGAGTTTCGGCAAACGCTTTATCGGTTTGCGCGTGGTGCGGGTGGACGGCCAACTGATGGATTACAAGACCGCGATCATACGTCTGTTCGGTTATATCCTCTCGCTGTCCGTGTTCGCCCTCGGCTTCATCTGGATGCTCTGGGACGATCAACAGCGCGGCTGGCACGATAAACTGGCCAAAACCGTCGTCATTCAGGATTGATCCAAGCTTCGAATAGAGTGGCCGGTATTCCTTACTGCAACCTGGCATTGCCTTTGAAAGTTGACTCGCTTCCCGCTCTTACGGGAACAGGTGGCGAGCCGAAATTATTGAACTGGCTATATTAGCTGTTTGAAAGCACGGCGAGCCCTCCAAGATATAGTGCGCTGATTGGATCCAGGAAAATTGGCGTACACTTTTTCGCGCGTGTTTTTCGAGGGATGAAGTTATGACCATGAATTACTGTGGGAGATGCGGAGCAGCCAATGGAACGGCCGCTCGATTTTGCCGCCAATGTGGAGTTGAATTACACAACCAGGCGGCCTTCTCTTCAACTTCTTCGCCGCTCAACGTGGAGTTTTCAGCACACAACACCCCGAAAGAGCGCCCGCGCGAAGAAGCGGCCTCTGCCAAACCAGCGCCCCCCACACCACCACCCTTCCCAATTCCCGCGTCCCAGAGTTCGGCGGAACGGAACAAGGAGGAGAAAAAAGATCCGAAAGCAATTAGTGAATCGCTGAAACGGCTTCGCGCCTCCGGCCCGCTGATCACTGGCGCCGTCAAAAAGAAGCAGGAACGAATCAATCAAATTATCTCCGAATCCATTGAAGGCCGGAGCGAGAGTAAATCTGAAACAAAAGGGCAATCGGCCCCTCCGGTTCCGCCTCCGACAACCTCACCGGTAATTTCTCCCGCCACTCCGGTTGCGCCACAGACCAAGACCAGGGCTTCCGCGCAGCTCAAAGCTCAATCCAACTCATCCGCGTTTTCCATGGTTTCCGGTTCCTCGACAACGAACCGCAAAAACTCAATGCCGCTGTCCTCTTCCAACGCCCTGCGCAGCGCTGGAACAATGTCTGCCTCGGGGCAACTTCCGCCGCACGGCCCGTCTTCCGTGCTGGCGCAGGCCTCGGGCTTGGGCAAGCAATCAAACTTCGGCTCAAAATTAAGGATCGGGTTAATTGCGGCGATCGTTGTGCTCTCCACAGGCAGCTATTTCCTGTTGCGAGACCGGCTGACCAATCCCACCCGGGCGGTGGACGCCGGGCGGAACCTGTTGAGCGCCGAAGAGAAAAGCGCGGATTTTGTCCGGCTGGGGCAAAGGGACCGCGAACAGGGTCATTACGACGATGCCATTGGCTACTTCACCAATGCCCTGGCTCTGACCCCTAAAAACCCGGATATTCATTTCCTGCTGGCACAAACTCATAACAGCGCCGGGCAGACTGATGAGGCGATGAAAAATTATCAGGCGTTGTTGCGAATCGCGCCTGACCATTTGGAAGCGCGTTTGCAAGTCGCGGAAATCAACCGCGAGCGCGGAAATTGGAATACGGCATTGCAGGA
Organism: Heliomicrobium sp.; assembly: GCA_021155085.1. Classification (GTDB taxonomy): domain Bacteria; phylum Acidobacteriota; class Blastocatellia; order RBC074; family RBC074; genus RBC074. The sequence continues at coordinate 37,512 of JAJNQA010000071.1, forward strand.
GTACCAACGCATCATCGCGCTTGATCAGAATAGTCCGCAGGCTGCGGTCGCGCTGGCCGCAATGGAAACGCAGGGGGTCGCCGAAACCGAAACTGTCGCGGTAAAAATGCCTCGTCCACGTGTGGCAGCCAGCCCCCCTCCTGTTTCCCTGCCGACTGCCATGGCACAGGTGAGAGTTCCGCTTCTGTCTCCCGGACTGTCAGCCGCCCCCGGCATCAAGCCTCCGGCCAGCCCCAGCAATCGGCCCGAAGAAAGTCCCGATCCTGGCGCCGCGGCCGATGGCCATAAAAAACTGGGACTGCGTTACTTTAACGTGCGCGAATACCATGCGGCCATTAAGGAATTCCTCTCCGCCTTGCGGCTGACGCCTGGGGATAAGGATATTTATTACTTTCTGGGCTCGTCCTATTACGGATTGGGCCAGCAGGCGCTGGCCCATGATTATTACAAACGAGTGGACAGCGGCAATTATGTCGGCGTCGCACAATCTGGCGCTGCCCGAACCGAAAAGGCCGCGCGCGAGGAGTTTAAGCGCCGGGAACTGCTCAAAAACGATTCGCAAAACCAGGTCAAGAATGACGCGGATCGAAAAACCAGAAATAACCTGAACAATAGTCTGGAGTAGAAACCAGACACGGGGAAAAGAAGAGGGGGCCGGGAACATAAATTACCACCGCGGTTTTCTTGCCGCTCCCCCCTTTTTCCCCTTGTCTCCCATCCTTACTTCTATGCCACGTTTGATCGTCCGTTCCACGCCTTCGCATGGTGATTCAGTGGTTGAATTGAGCCGGTTGCGCACAACAATTGGCCGATCCGCACGAAATGACCTGTGTGTCGAAGACCCATTTGCCTCCCGGTTGCACGCTGAGATTCGCCGGCGCGGCGATTCCTTCTGGATCAGCGATTTGGGCAGCGCAAACGGCACGTTGATCAACGGGCTGCGCTTAACGGCTCCAGTGCAACTGAATGACCGTGACATCGTCCGCATTGGAGAAACCGAGATCGAATATTCCGAACGCGCTGACACTGCGCCCGCGCGAGGCCGCACCAGTATTCTGTTCTCCGATAACAGCTACACTCCGGCGCCCGAAGCGACGATCACGGCCAATTCGCGAAACTCGGCGGCCAACCTTCTTTCGTCATTGGGCACATCGCATCAAACGTTCATCGCCCCGTCTCCGAACCTGCTTCTAAAGACGATCCCGCCGCCAGTGGTTCCACAAGACGATGCGTTGAGCATCATCAGCCGCGTCAGCTTGACGCTGCTTTCCCCCCTTTCACTGGAAGATACATTACAACAGGTGCTGGATTGCATTTTTGACGTGCTGTCGGCTGATCGCGGCTACGTGATGCTGCTGGAACCCAGGGAAGGCAAACCTCAGGCAGGCCAGACGGCTGAATTTGACCTGGTCTGTAAAGCGCTCAAATCGCGCCGCCAATCGCCGACGCCGGAGCAGGACATTCAGATCAGCCATTCGATTACCGAACAGGTCTTGAAAAAAGGCGACTCGGTGCTGACTTCCGACGCGCAGCAGGACCCGCGCTTTCAAGAACGGCAATCCATCGTGCTGGGCGGCGTTCGCTCCGTGATGGCCGTCCCCCTGGCGGTCGAAGGCCGGGTTTCGGGAATGGTCTACGTGGACAACCCGTATCACAGCAACCGATTTACCGAACGTGATTTGCAACTCTTGAAGCTGATCGCGGACGTCGCCTCCATCCGCATCGAAAATGTCCGGCTACTGGAAGTCCAGCAGGAACAGAAGCGGCTGGCCAACGAACTGGCCGTCGCCAGCGAGATTCAACTGCGTCTGCATCCGGCAGCGCCGCCGGCGCTTTCGGGCTACGACATGATCGGCGTCAGCTTTCCCTGCTACGAAGTCGGCGGCGATTATTTTGACTTCATCGAAAAGCGGGACGGGCGCTATGTCATCGCACTGGGCGATGTCTCCGGCAAAGGCACTGGCGCGGCGTTGCTGATGTCCTCTGTTCACGCCGCTGTGCGCGCACACACCACAACCCGGCTGTCGGCGAGCGAAGTGGTCGGCGAAATCAACCAGTACATTTACGACAACACACCGGCCAATCGTTACGTGACACTGTTTTACAGCGAACTTGACCCGCGCTCTCATCAATTGACCTACATCAACGCAGGCCACAATCCGCCGATGCTGGTGCGCGCAAACGGCGAAGTGACGACGCTCGACATCGGCGGCTTCCCCGTCGGCATTACGCCTTTTTGCGATTACCGCGAAGGCTGGGTGGAGTTGGAGCCGGGCGATGTCATGGTCATTTATTCCGACGGGGTGACTGAAGGCGTCAACGAGCAGGAAGAAGAATTTGGCGAAGCACGTTTGATCGAAATCGTGCAACGGAATCGTGGCCGCACGGCGGCCGGATTGCGAGACCGAATTGATGAGGCGCTGGCGAAATTCGTCGGCAAAGCCAAAAGCGTGGACGACCTGACACTGGTGATTGTGAAACGGAAAAGCAGTGAGGATTGAGGGACAGTTTTATAATTGAGTTTTGAGAGTTGAGATCAGCGTTCCGCAATGGGTGCCTTGCAACAGTTCATCTTTGTCCCCGTGCTTTCACTGCTGCCGTGCGTGCTGTGGCTGTGGTATTTCTCCAGCCGGACTCGCTACAAACGTCCCTCGGTTCGCGTCCTGGGTTTCACGTTTTTGCTCGGGGCGCTGGCGACATTGCCGGCGCTGCTGCTCAATCTGTTCGGCCAATCCCTGTTCCTAAACCTCTTTGGCAGCACTCTTTGGTCCCACCTGCTGGTCTTGATTTTCGTCGTTGGGCCGGTTGAAGAAGCCATCAAGCTGTTGGTTGTTTATTTCTACGCTTACCGGCAGCAGGAATTTGACGAGGCGCTTGACGGCGTCACCTTCAGCGCGACCGCTGCGCTTGGCTTCGCCGCAATCGAAAACGTCGTCTACCTTGCGCAGAACGACCCGATGCTGGTGTTGCTGCGCGGGCCGCTGTCCAATCCAGGTCACGCGCTGTTTTCCGCCGTCTGGGGAATGAGCCTGAGCCGCGCCAAGACTCAACCCAATCTGTTCAAAAAACGTTTCCCGATCATCCTCGAAGGCTGGATTTACGCATCGCTGCTGCATTCCCTGTTCGATATTCTGCTGGTTGCGGCGTCGCGCGTCAGCATCGTCTTCTTCGGATTATTGGTGGCATTAATGGTGGTGCTGTTCTTCCAGGTTCGCGCCCGAATTCGCTTTCACAGCGAAACGTCGCCGCATCGTGAGGGCACGTTGGTACTGCCAACCCGCCGCTACTGCCAGGAGTGCGGAGCGAAAGGCGCCACCGGAATGCAATGTCCGAAATGCGGCGTATTTATTCCTGATCCTGACGAACTGGAACTCTGCCCAATTTGCACAACGCCGCAGCGTCCAGGGGCAAAGTTCTGCGCGCGCTGTGGCGCAAATATCAAACTACCCGCGAAAGAAAACCTGGACTCCCGCCCGCACTTTGTCGCCGTCAGCAATGAAGGAGAAGAGCGCATTGCCTACATCCTCAATGAAAACGAAATCCTGATTGGACGCACGCTCAACAACGCCTTTGTCATCGAACACCCTTCGGTTTCCAAGCGCCATGCCCGCGTCGTTGCGGAAGACGAAGAATACGCCCTTTACGATCTCGGCAGCAGCAATGGAACCTTCGTCAATGGCAAGCGCATCAATGAAACGACGCTTGAAGACGGTTGCGAAGTCCGCTTTGGCCGCGCTCACTTCATTTATCGCGCGCAACATTCCCCGGTCAGCGAATAAGGGCGGAATCAACGCCTGTTCCGGCCCGCCAAACAAAAATTGTGCCGGACCGGCAAGTTCCCCTTGAGCCTGCCTTGACACCCAATGCGGCTTTACGTATTCTTCGCGTTCGCTTTTTTCACGCTGAAATACGGAGATTCTATCTATGTCAACCTACTTCCCGAGTGGCAAGGGATTGGAGCAGCATCGTGACTGGCACGTCGTTGATGCCAGCGGTTTGACTGTCGGTCGGTTGGCGAGCGAAGTCGCCCGCCGCCTGATGGGCAAGCACAAACCAACTTATACTCCATTCCTGGATATGGGCGATCACGTGATCGTCATCAATGCCGCAAAGATTATTTTCAAAGGCAACAAAACCGAAGACAAGATTTACCGGCATCACACTGGCTGGCCGGGCGGTTTGAAAGAGGTCAAGGCAAAAGACATGCTGGCAAACAAGCCCGCGCGTCTGGTCGAATTGGCCATCCGGGGCATGCTGCCCAAAACCAAGCTGGGCCGCGCGATGAGCGGCAAGCTGAAGGTTTACGCCGGCGCGGAGCATCCGCACGGCGCGCAGAAGCCCGCACCGCTCACGCTGTCAGCCTAAAATGCCCAACACCAACTTCCTCGTCCGGATCAATCCCTCTCACGTAGCGAAACGGCGAGCGACCAATACATTCAGGAGCGATTTCAAACGTGGCTGATATCCAGTACTACGGAACGGGCCGCCGGAAGAGTGCGACCGCACGGGTTTACCTGCGGCCGGGAACCGGCACATTCAAAGTCAACCGCAAAGCGATTGACAATTATTTCAAGAACGAAGCGCTGCGGATGATCATCCGCCAACCGCTGCAAATGACCGACACGCTGGCGAAATTCGACGTGTTGGTCAATGTTGCCGGCGGCGGCTCCGCCGGACAGGCAGGTGCAGTCCGTCACGGAATTGCCCGTGCGCTGATTGAATTCAACAGCGAATTGCGCAAAAAGCTCAAGAAAGCCGGACTGCTGACGCGTGATCCCCGCGCCAAAGAGCGTAAAAAGTACGGCCAGAAGGGCGCGCGCAAGCGCTTCCAGTTCTCGAAACGTTAATTTCAGTGGTTGGTGGCTTGCCGGGTCCATATTCTCCGACAGCCACCAATCACCAATCCATTGCCTTCCTCGTCGTTGGTTGTTTGCGGACAAAAGACGGAGCTTGGGGAAGGCGAGTACATAAACCAATTCACGGAGGCTTAGTTTGGCTACTGTTACGATGAAAGAACTGCTCGAAGCTGGCGTACACTTCGGGCATCAGGTGCGGCGCTGGAACCCGAAGATGAAAGAGTACATTTTCGGTGAGCGCAACGGCATTTACATCATTGACCTGCAAAAGACGCAGCGCATGTTCAAAGAGGCGATGAAATTCGTCACCGGTCTTTCCAGCGAAGGAACCAACAAGACGATCCTCTTTGTCGGCACCAAGCGTCAGGCACAGGACGCGATCAAGGAAGAAGCGCTGCGCTGCAATCAGTTTTACATCAATCAGCGCTGGCTCGGCGGTCTGCTCACCAACTTCCAGACCATTCAGAAATCCATCAAGCGCTACAAAGAAATCGAAGCGATGCAAGCCGATGGCCGCATTGAGCAGTACGCGAAAAAAGAGCGGCTGGAAATCGAGCGCGAGCGACTGGCGTTGGAGAAAAACCTCTCCGGCATCAAGGAAATGCGGAAACTGCCCGATGTAATCTTCGTGATTGACACCAACAAGGAAGAAATTGCTGTCAAAGAAGCGAATCGTCTGGGCATTCCCGTGGTTGCGATTGTTGACACGAACTGCTCGCCCGAAGGCGTGGATTATGTCATCCCCGGAAACGACGATGCGTTGCGCGCCGTGCGCCTATTCGCCTCGCGCATTGCCGATGCGGTCGCCGAAGGCCAGCAACTGGCGCAGCAAAAAGAGTCTGAAGAAGCAGCAATTGCCGCCGAACAGGCAAAAATCAGCGGCGTCACCGTGGATATTCAGCAGCGTCAGCAAAGGGATCGTGGTGAGCGCGGCGACCGTGGCGGCCGTGGCCGTGAACGCGGTCGTGGCGACCGTGGCGGTGATCGTCGTGGTCCTGGTGGTGGCGGCGGCGGAAGAGCCGATGGCGGCAGAGCCGATAATCGTGGAGACAGAGGTCCGCGCCGCGCGGCAGCCGCAGCAGCAGCGCCTCAAGCGCCCGCGCAGGCAGCCCCAGTTCCGGCAGCACCCGTTCCGGCTCCGGCTGAAACTCCTGCTGCTCCCGTGGAAGCCGCGCCGCAACCCGTTGAAGTGATGGCTCCGGCCACGGTTGAGACGGCAGCAGTTCCAGCGCCTACAGTTCCGGAAACACCTCAAGAGGCGACAGCGGCTGAAACGGCATAAATCCGGGTTCAACAGATTCCTTTCGATTTAATCAGGACGGCGCAGCCCACATTATCCGCGCGGCTGCGCCGTTTCTGCGAACACAGATCATCATAAACTGACAATGAGGTAGTTATGGCAATTACGGCAGAAATGGTTAAAAACCTGCGCGAAAAGACCGGCGCGGGAATGATGGAATGCAAAAAAGCACTCACCGAAGCCAACGGCAACGAAGAACAGGCCGTTGAAATTCTGCGCAAGGCAGGCTTGGCCAGCGCCAAAAAACGCGAAGGACGCATCGCCGCCGAAGGCACTGTCGCCTCCTACATTCACATGGGCGGAAAAGTCGGAGTGCTGGTCGAAGTCAACTGCGAAACGGACTTTGTTTCCCGCAGTGAAGACTTCCAGAAATTCGTCAAGGATCTGGCGATGCACATTTGCGCTTCCGAGCCGCAATTCGTCAGCAAGGACGAAGTTCCGGCCAGCGTCATCGAAAAAGAAAAAGAGATCGCGCGCGGCGCGGCGATGGCGGATCCGAAGAATGCCAACAAGCCCGAAAACATCATCGAGAAAATGGTGCAGGGCCGCGTGGACAAATTCTTGACCGAAGCCGTCCTTCTGGAACAGCCCTTCGTCAAGGATCAGGCCGTCACCGTCGGCGAATTGGTGACCAATCTGACGGCGAAAACCGGCGAGAAATGCAGCATCCGCCGCTTCACGCGCTACAAAATGGGCGAAGGTTTGGAAAAACGCGCCGATGATTTCGCCACCGAAGTGGCGTCAATGACCAAATAGGTAATTTCATTTTCCATCTGTCATTTGCGATTTGTCATCCGCAATTGATTGCGCCCGCAAACAACGCGATGACAAATCGCAAACGGAAAACGACAAATGGAAAATCATCAGGGTTCAGTGTCAGATTCAACCAACACATCACAGACCTACTACCACCGCATTCTGCTCAAATTGAGCGGTGAAGCGCTGATGGGCGATACCGGTTACGGCATTGACCCAAAAGTCGTCATTCGCATCGCGCAGGAAGTCAAGGAAGTCTACGAACTTGGCGTCGAAATCGCCCTGGTCGTCGGCGGAGGCAATATCTTCCGCGGATTGAGCGCCAGCGCGATGGGCATTGACCGCGCCTCGGCGGATTACATGGGCATGCTCGCGACGGTCATGAACGCGATCGCCTTGCAGGACGGGCTGGAAAAGGTGGGCGTTTACACTCGCGTCGTTTCGGCCATCGAAATGCGGGAAATAGCCGAACCCTTCATTCGCCGCCGCGCCGTTCGCCACCTGGAAAAGGGCCGCGTCGTGATCTTCGCCGCCGGAACCGGCAATCCCTATTTCACGACCGATTCCGCCGCCGCGCTGCGCGCGCTTGAAATCAAAGCCGATGTATTGATGAAGGCAACCGGCGTGGGCGGCATTTACACCGCCGATCCGCGCAAAGATGCCAACGCCATCAAAATTGACGAGTTAAGTTACATGCGTGTTTTGCAGGATGAACTGGCAGTGATGGACGCATCGGCGATTTCGTTGTGTAAAGACAATCGGTTGCCGATCCTGGTCTTCAATATGAACGAACACGGGAACATCAAACGCGCGGTGCTGGGTGAGAAGGTCGGCTCGGTGATCAGACCCGAGGATGAACTTGGAAAGAAGTAGCCCAGCGCCAGACAGCAACCACGAGTGACAAGCAAACCCCTTGTCACTCGTTGCCGTTTTACAGTGCAGTTAAGTGCAGCTTGTGGAGGACAAAATGGTCAAAGACATCAGCAAAGATACAAAAACGCGAATGGAAAAAGTGGTCGAGGATTTCCGGCACAAACTGACTTCGGTGCGCACCGGACGCGCCTCGACCAACCTGCTCGATAACGTCACGGTCGAAGCCTACGGCGCGCAGATGCCGCTCAATCAGGTGGGCACGCTCAACGCGCCGGACGCCACCATGCTGACCATTCAGCCGTTCGACCCGACGCTTATCAATACCATCGAAAAAGCCATTCGCTCATCCGACCTGGGCTTGAACCCGGGGAACGACGGCAAACTGATCCGCATCCCGATCCCGCCCCTGACCGAAGAGCGCCGCAAACACATGGTCAAAAATGTCCACGAAATGGCCGAAGACCACAAAACCGCCGTCCGCAACATTCGCCGCGACGAAAATGACAAGCTGAAGAAAGCACTCAAAGACAAGCTGATTTCCGAAGACGAAGAGCGCGGGGGTTTGGATGAAGTCCAAAAGCTGACCGACCAGTTCATCGCCCGGATCAGCGACCTGAGCAAGCATAAGGAAGACGAAATTCTGAAGGTCTGACGCCTCCGTCATCTTTTCCAAAATCAAACAGCCCTGACTTCCCTGCTCCGGAAAGTCAGGGCTGTTTCTCTCTATGTCCTGCGACTCCTCTTACCCCTTGGGCGGATATGATCTTTGGTGATTGTTTCTGGTTTGGCTTCTCAACCTTTACTCTTTGCAATCCTTTTCAATAGAACATCAAGATTTCTTTCAATCATTTTTGTCTTGGGATGGTCATCACCCAGAAACTTACGACAGATATTGAGAGATCGATTGAAGAGTTCACGAGCTTCTTTAAGTTCGCCCGAATCTTGAAGTAGACCAGCAAGATTGTTGATGATCACAGGTATATTTGGATGATCCAAACCGAATGCTTTCTCATTGATATTTAACGCTCGCTCGAACAGTTGTCGCGCCTCAGCGAACTCTCCCCTTTTTTGAAATACACTTGCGAGATTGTTGAGGTCTCTAGCAATAGTTGGATGCTCGGAGCCAAATAATTTCTCGTCAATTTTTAGAGCATGTTCAAAGAGCCGTCCTGCTCCATCCAATTCGCCCAAATCTTTGAGCAATAAGGCAAGATTGTTGGTACTTGTTGAAACGTAGGGATGCTCGGAGCCAAAGTTTTTTTCATATATATGTAGAGCACGCTCGAAAAATCTACGTGCGTCTTGCAACTTACCCAAGTCTTTGAGTAGGTTGGCCAAGTTATTGGCGTCTCTCGCCACATTGATATCCTCGGAACCGAATATTTCCTCATCAATTTTTAGAGCGCGCTCAAGCAGTGGGCGGGCTTCAACCAGTTCGCCTAAATCCTGAAGCGTCCTAGCTAGATTATTGAGGATTGGCGCTATATTTGAGGTATTAGGACCGAAAGATTCTTCGTGGATATGAAGAGCACGTTCAAAGAAGTTTTGGGCCATAGGAAACTTGCCTAACTCCCTAAATACTAGGCCAAGATGATTAATGTCCCTTGCTACATTAGGGTGCTCAGAGCCGAATGCTTCCTCATCAATTTTCAAAGCGCGCTCGAAATAGTCTTTCGCCAGGGGATACCTAGCCTGTTCGTAATAAAGCTTGCCGAGCTGGTTGAGTAAACTGGATTGCTCAGTAGCAATTTCTTTAGACTTGTTAGTCAGTTCATTTCCGGGTTGATGCGTGGCAGCTAGCAACTCACGTAATACGTCTTCCCAGCGGTCACGTTCGTCTTTGTCCATCCAGCGGCGATCTTCGGTTTGCCGGATCGTGTCGAGCGTTGCTCGCGCAACATCCGCACGCATCTGTTGGGGGATTTCCAGGTCGTAAACGCCGCTGTACCAATCGTAGAGGTCGGGTGCATTGCGGGCCAGCACCGTCAGCGCATATTCGGGCAGCCAGAAGACCATCGGACGGCTCATCTTCTGGAATGCGCCGCGCCGCCAGTTCAATTCCTGTGTCGTGGCCAGCATCTGCGCTTCGTTACGCGACGGCAGCAAATTTTCCAGTCCGGTAATGAAGACTACAGCCTCCGCCGGAGCATCCATCAGATGTTGTTCGACATAACCATCCACCGATTGCAGGCGCGTTTCAGTTTCGGCCAGCGGTTTAATTTCAACCAGAATAATCGGACGGGCGAGATGAGCGCGAATCGCTTCGATCAGTTTGGCGCGGTAGGCTGGCACATTGCATCGGGCGAAATAGAGGGCAAAGCCTTTGGCGCGGCGCAGCGCCCATAACATCCGCGCCAGGTCGGGCTGTTCGGTGAACAGGGAATCAAAGCTCTCTTTTTCGCGCACGGTTTCCGTCATCTCAATCCTTCCCGGCGTTGATCAGCGAGCCTTTTGCCAGGGCCTCTTTGACGCGGCGCACTTCGCGCAAAACCGGATGCAGGTCGGCCCAGCGGACGCCATTTTCGTATTCGTGAACCAGGCGCAGATGAAGCAACTTGCTTGCCGATTTGTAGCTGGTGATGGTTTGTTCGCGGGCGATTTGCAGCAGCACGTCCAAATCTTCGTTTTGCAGCAGACGATCAAGCTCTTTGGCCATGCGGCTGATGGCGCGTTCGACATCGGCGGGCCTGATTTTGTCGGCGCCGCCCTCGCAGGACGAGCGAACCAGCCGCAATAAATCCCTGACCGATCCGCCACTCATCGCAATCAACCGATCCACGGAAGACGCGTCTTCAAAGACCTCCTCAATCACCAGGCGATGGCCGATCATTCGCCGCAAGGCATCCAAACCGGTTTCAGATTTCTGATTGACCATCGGCAGAATAAACGGATCGTCGGAGAAAGCGTCCCGCAGGTTGTCATTGAAAGCCAGAAAGATCGGCACGGTGTAAACGATGTGGCACTCCGGCGATTTTAATTGTTCGGCGTGGTGGACAAACAGCATCGAGTGATTCGTCCGCCCATCGGATTCAGCTCGAAATTGCATCTTTTCCAGACCATCCACAATGACCACCAGATCAAGATAGTTTTTCGCCTGCACCGCTTGCCGCGCGCTGATAATCAATGCGTTCAACCGGTCAATGAAAACCTTGAGTTCGCGTTCCAGACGGCGGCGAATCTCTTCGCGCCGGGAACTGGCGGCCTTGATCTGCCCAGTGGCGGCGGCCAGCACGCGCGCCAGCAGCGGTAATTTCGCGTCAACGCCGAATTCGGCCTTGAACGTCGCTTCCCAATCTTTTTTCTTTTCGTGCAGCAGAATGTGTTCGGCAAACCACGCATCGAGTTCCTGGCGCAGCTTGGGATTCAATTCGACACCGTTATCGCGCAACTGTTCTTCAATCGCCTTGGTGATGGCGACCAGTACGTCCTGATATTTGATCTCTCCCAAATCGAGCACTTCTTCCGCGTCCAGGTAAACGACGAAAAACCGCTTTTGCCGCAGCCGGGCTTGCAGTTGATGCAATTCCGTGGATTTGCCGCAGCCGCGATGACCTGTGATCAATTGACGGTGAAAGTTGGGAGTTTTTGTGTTTGTGATACGAAAAGAGATTCTGGCCGCCAGGTCTTCATCGCCACGCGCGGCATTCAGATCAACGTAACGCGGATCGCCAGACAGCAACGGCTCCTCGGGATGACAGGCGTCGTACGCGTCTTCTACGGTATGAACCGGATATTCCATGCTTGCCTCTGAGTAGTGAAAAGTCTGTGGTGAACGGCAGGCATTATACATTGCGTGAAATGACTTGTCGTGAGTCTCAGTTGTGGCACAATCCGAACAATGGCGGACACGATCAATAAGGACAATTCAGAACTTATCCTGCAATTCGATGCGGGGACGCTGCTGCTGGAAGGCGCGGATCAATCGTTCGCCGCGCCGCCGCCTTTCGCCTGGGATGAACGGGTTCGCCGCTATCGCGCGCTGGCCATCGCGTATCGCCAGATCGTCACCGAACTCGTCCGCGGCAAAATTCCGCATCAGGATCAAGCCCGCCAATACATCGAATTTCAGTTCAGCGCCGAACTGACCGCCGAACCGCGTCCCTACCAACAAGATGCCATTGCCGCCTGGAAAAACGCTGGACGGCGCGGAACGGTGATTTTGCCGACGGGAGCGGGCAAGACCTTTGTCGCGCAGATGGCGATTGAGATGGTCGGGCGTTCGACGCTGGTGGTGGTGCCGACGATTGATCTGATGAACCAGTGGTACGACTTGCTGCTGTCTTCGTTCAACGCGGAGATTGGCTTGATCGGCGGCGGGTATTTTGAAAAAGGCGCAATCATCGTCACAACGTATGCGTCGGCGTTCCGGTTTATGGAACGGATGGGCGATCAGTTCGGCTTCATCATTTTTGACGAATGCCATCATTTGCCGAGCGATGTGTATCGCTACGCGGCGGAGATGGCGATTGCGCCCTTCCGGCTGGGCTTGACGGCAACGCCGGAGCGGCCAGGAGAAGAAGCTGGCGCGAATGAAGTGCTGGAGCGGTTGATCGGGCCGATTGTCTATCGCCGGGAAGCGCAGCAGTTGGCGGGTGAATTCCTGGCCGATTACACGACGGAGCAAATTTCGGTCGTGCTTTCGCCGGAGGAACGCGAAGCGTATGACCGTGCGCGCAGTTTGTTTCGCCAGTTTATCTGGGAAAAAGGCATCAACTTCGGCGATCCGCGCGGCTGGCAGAATTTCATCATGCTCAGCGCCCGCAGCGAAGAAGGCCGCCGGGCGATGCAGGCGTACCGCGAATCGAAGCGCATCGCCCTGGGCACGGACGCCAAGCTGCACGTGCTGGAAAAGCTGATGCAGCGGCATCGCCGCGAACGGCTGATCGTTTTCACGGCGGAAAACGAAATGGTCTATCGCATTTCGGAACAGTTTCTGGTTCCGGCCATCACACATGAAACGCCGATCAAGGAACGGCGGATGTGGCTGGACGCTTTCAACAAAGGCGATGTGCTGGCGCTGGCGACTTCAAAGGTCTTGAACGAAGGCGTCAACATTCCGGAAGCTTCTGTCGCGGTGGTGCTTTCCGGTTCCGGCTCTTCACGCGAACACATCCAGCGGCTGGGGCGCATCCTGCGCAAACAGCCAGATAAGCAAGCCGTGCTGTACGAAGTCGTCACCGCCCAAACCGCTGAAGAGCGCATCAGCCAGCGCCGCACCAATGCGCGTCAGTTTCAACGCGATCAGGCATTGGGCGACGATTGGCTGGAATGACAGGGCCAAAAACTCAGAAGCGCAGCATTGAATCTTTCACGCGACCGCAGGATTTCAACTCAATCTGGTTTTTGGCGGCTTCGGCTTCGCCGCGAAGCTGGGCGCGTTGAATCGGGTCGAAAGCTGCCTTCACGCTGTTCGCTTCGCCATCGGAGGCAGGTCGTGCCAGCAGCCAGTATTTTCCTGGTGCAAGATGCTTGAACTCGAAAGAATCGCTTTGGCCCAATGCGGCTTCGCGATAACGCAGCAATTCGTCCGCAGCCGTAGCTTCCGCCGGGATTACGTAAACTCGCAAACCGGATGGCAGCTTTTGCCCCTCCCGAGCGGCAACGACTTTTCCAGTCAAACTGGCCGCGCCTTCGGAAATGCTCAGTTCGATGCCGGTTCGCTTTTCGCCTTGTTTCAAGCTGAATGGCTGACGAGCGGCATCGGTTCTTTTGGCCGCGCCAATTCCTGACTGCGTGATACTGCGGACGTACCACGTTTCTCCCGGCAGATCACTCGCCAGACGATAAGTGCCCGCTTCCAGATTCTTCAGCATAAACTCGCCTTTCTCACCGGGAACACTTCGGGGCAATCCGCCGCCAGGGTCAAAAAAATTCAGCGAAGAATTCGGCTCGCCGCCCTTTTGATCTTCACGGCTGGCGCTGAGCGAAATTTCCTGCACGGTGTAACTTTCTTTGATTTCGCAGGCTTTGGCGGGTTCGGATTTTTCGATGATGACTCGCCCGGCGATGAAACCGAGTTTAAGCAATTTCAGTTCGATGCCCGAAACGTCCACGCCCCGGACTGAAATCCGGCGCGGCATGGACGCCGCCTGATCGTTGCTTTCATTGAAACGGACGGCCACCAGATCGTATTCACCGTTGGGAACGCCGTGCAGCGCAAACCCGCTGGAACCCATTGTCACCGCCATCGCTTCAATCTGGCCGGTGGTTGTGGACTTCAGCAAAATGGAAACCGCGTTGATCAGGGCATCGCCGGTGGTTTCTCCGCTGAGCGTGCCGCTGACGGTGCGCCCGCGTTCGCCGCGATGGCGGATGTCCACGCCGGTGACTTCCGCGCTTTCGCCCACGCTGACTTCCGTTGCGGTATCGCGCGTGGCGGACAGGTGATAGGTCGGCGATTCAAAAGCGGGCGTTTCCGACATATCCGTCAGGTCATTCGCGCTGCCATTGACGCTGACGACATAAATGCCGGGACGGAGTCCGAAGAGTCTGTAAATGCCCCGGTCATCGGTCAGGCGTCCGGCGCGCGCAGGATTGTCCATCGCGGCAAAGGAGTTTGCGCGCTTGCCGGTCAGGTCACGGATCAGGAAGGGCGTGACTCTGACAGCGGGCATCGGATCGCCGGCAGCGTCTGTGACACGACCGGTGATGACGCCACCTTTGACCATGTTGATGGTGACTGTGTCGCCCGCGCGGTACAGCTCGGTTTCAGAGGCTTGCCGCGAGATATAGCCCGGCATAATGGCCATCAACCGGTACGCGCTGGGGCGCAAGCCGGTCAGTTTGAAATTGCCTTCGTCGTCACAAGTGGTGGGAACGATCTCTCCGGCTTTGGCGTTGACGGCGATGGCGGCGATTTGAACGTCACGGAGCGGCTGGCCATCACTGGTGACGCGCCCGGTGATGGTGCCGTCTCGCGATGTGGACGGTTTTTCCATGGCTGCGGGCGATTGGGCGAAGGCCGATTGCAGCAGTGCGCAAATTAAGATTGCCAGCAGAATTATTTCGGATTTCATCGGCGTTCCTCCTGCTGGTCCCTCCGGATCAGTTCCAGCGTGATGTTGACGGCCGTTTCCGCGCCATTGACGATCTGCACGGTTTGCCGTCCAGAAAATGCAGAACTGCCATCAACCATCGCCGTCACCGTCACTTCGTAAATCCCATCCAGCAACTCATTCAGAACAAAGCGGCCTTTGTTGTCCACCAGGGTGTCTTCATCACCATCCAGTTCACTGCCTCCCTGCCGTTTGGCGGTAACATGGATGTATCCTTCCGGCAGTTTGCCGCCCGCCACGCTTACCTGTCCGCGAATCACGCCCGTGCCGAGCGCCATCACAACCTTGACGCCGGAGACGTTTTCGCCCGCGCGAATCTCGATCTCTTCGGGCATCTGGATGCCATCGCGCTCAATTCTTATGAGCTTCGGCCCGCCGCCGGTCAGGCTTCCAACCCGAAGCATCATTTTGCCTGCCGGCAATCCCGACAGACGAAAGCTGCCATCGCTCGTGATTTTGGCCAGACCAACATTGTGTGCGCCTGATCCGATGTTGGCTTCCTCACTGCCCGGATTCAGTGGCGTTTGAGGAGAAACAATGGACGTCAGCACCAACTGCGACGGACTGAATTGTTTTTTTTGATTCGGACCGGTTTCGATCACGACTCTGCCGGTGACCGTGGTTCCGCGTTTGGCTTGAAATTCAAGGTCTTTCAAATCGGCGTCGCTGACTTCAAAGCTGACGTCTTCCAGAAAATGGTCGGGAGGTTGAGTCCCCGTGAAGGCATTGGCGGGGGAAAGCATCACACGGTATTTCCCGGAGGTCAGCCCAGCGAATCGAAAATGGCCTTTCGCATCGCTGGTCGCCGTGCCCACGGAACCGCCCGGCGTTCGCCGGTTTTCCTGAATACCGATGCTGATCAGGGAAAGCTGCGGAACCGGCTGTCCGTTTTCAGCATCCACCACTCGGCCCAGCACCTCGTAAGTGTTTTTCGCGCCGCCGAGCCGAATATCAATGCCTGCAATTTCGCTGCCTTCGCCGACTTCAACGGCTCTGGCCTGCGCTTCGTCCGTCACGCCGGGGTAGTAAGTCGGCGTATATTTTGCTCCTGAGTTTCCCAGCAGTGAATAGCGATAATTGACCCCGCTGACGAACAACAAATAGCGCCCCGGCGGAAGTCCGTAAATCCGGTAAATTCCCCGGTCGTCCGTGTTGCTTTCCTGCAAATGGGAGAGCCTGCCTTGATGACGATTCTGTTCATCCTGCTGATTTGCGCTCACTCTGATCTCGACGCGCTGATCAATGACCGGATGACCGTCGGCATCCGTGACCCGCCCGTTGATGACGGCTCCGCGTGTCAATCCAAAATCAATGCCAGTTTTGGCCTCTCCATCTTTCAAATCAATCCCAATTTCGCGAGGGTATGAGTCTTTGGCTGATGCATGAGCAGGTGCGTTTAGTTCAACTATATAAGTTCCGGCAGTCAGGTCAGCAAACAGATAACGTCCATTGGCATCGCTGGTGACTGAATGATAACGCCAGTTATTCGTCGAATCTCCCAGTGTCCCAAAGAACTCTGCCCGACTACGGCGTTCTTGCAATTCGCGGGCGGTGACCGTCTTGTTGGCCAGCGGTTGACCATTCACTGTAACGCGCCCCGAGATCGAAGCATTGCGCGGACGATCATCCGGCGGTTTGGTTTGTGCAAAGGCAGACAGGCAGGCTGCCGCAATCTGGAAAAGCGGAACAAGCAGACGAAAAACAGGGCTGAGTCTCATGGTTTCTCCGAAGGTTAGGTACAAGGGTGATCGAAAACGAAGGCGCAAACGGCAAGTCCGCGCAACGATTACCGGGCCGGCGGGATTGTACGAAGCTGTTTTGAACCATGCAATAAGGCAAATTTGCCGCCAAACACAGGTCTCGAAAATACGCTGAAAACAGTCTCTTGACGCATCTGTAAGCGCTGACTAGAATCTGCAACTTCGTTACGCCCGATTGGGCGAAACCATTCACGGCAATCTGCAAAAAACATCCTGAGCAAATAAATCGGAGGCAGGCTTGATTGAAGTTGAGCATCTGACGAAGAGCTACGGCCAGGCGCGCGCTGTCAACGACATTTCTTTCAAAGTCGAAAAAGGCGAAATCCTTGGGTTCCTCGGTCCCAACGGCGCGGGCAAAACCACGACAATGCGAATCCTGACAGGTTATTTACCGGCGACGGGCGGAACTGCGCGCGTCGCTGGTTATGACGTGTTCGAAGATTCGATGGAAGTCCGTAAACGCATTGGCTATCTGCCGGAAACACCGCCGCTGTATCCGGATATGTCCATCAGCGATTACCTGGCATTCGTTGCCCGGATCAAGGGCGTTGAAGCGGGCGATTTGCCCAAACGCGTCGCTGAAGCGATGAAGATGACCAATCTGACGGACCGCAAGGACTGGCTGATCAAAAAGCTTTCGCGCGGTTACAAACAGCGCGTCGGCATCGCCCAGGCGGTGGTTCATAACCCGGACGTCGTCATTCTGGACGAACCGACTGTTGGCCTTGATCCCACGCAGCGAAACGAAGTGCGCAATCTGATCAAGGGTCTGGCTGGCGAACACACCATCATTCTTTCCACGCACATCCTGTCGGAGGTCGAAACGACCTGCGACCGCGTGATCATCATCAACAAGGGCAAGATCGCCGCGATTGACACGACTGAAAATCTGACCTCGCAACTGAAAGGCGGCGAACGCGTCAAGATCGTTGTTCGCGGCGAAGCGGATGGCCTGGGCGCCGCCCTGGAAATCGTCGAAGGCGTGAAGAAAGTTGACGTGGAATCGCTTGAACATGGCGGTGGCGTCAGCGTGGTGGTCGAAAGCGAACTGGGCCTTGATCTGCGCGGAAAGATCGCTTCGGCGGTGGTCGGCGCAGGCCACGAGTTACTGGAACTGCGCGCGATTTCCCTGAGCCTGGAAGAGATCTTCATGCAATTGACGACGGATGAAGAGAAAGCGGCCTAAAGCGCGTTCGTTGCCCCGCCTTGAGGCGGAAACTTTCTCTACCGGCGCTTGCCGCCTGAAGGCGGAACTACAAACACTTTTTTTGAGGAGTTTTCCTGATGAAGGGGATTCTTGCTATTTATCGCCGCGAATTGGGAAGCTATTTCGCTTCACCAATTGCCTACATCGTGATCGGACTGTTTTTGGTCGTCACGGGGTATTTCTTCTCGAACATCCTGGGCATCCTGGTCGAACGCGCGATGATGGCGCAGATGCAGGCGATGCAGCGGGGCGGCGGCGCGCCGCCCGATATTGATGTGCCTGGACTGGTGATTCGCAACTTCGTCGGCGTCATTTCGACCATGCTGCTCTTCCTGATGCCGATGCTGACGATGGGCGTGTATGCCGAAGAGCGCAAACGCGGCACGATGGAAATGCTGATGACTTCGCCGATCACCGAATTTCAGATCGTCATCGGCAAGTACCTGGCGCTGCTGACGCTGTATGTGACCATGCTGGCCCCGACGCTGATCTACCACGTGGTTATGGGCATGTACAGCGAACCCGCACTGCCCTGGAAGATCATCTGGTCCGGGTATCTGGGAGTCTTCCTGCTGGGCGCGGTGCTGCTGGCGCTGGGAGCGTTCATTTCGTCGCTGACTGAAAACCAGATTGTCGCCGGCGTCATCACTTTCGTGCTCTTCCTGCTGTTGTGGGTAATGGATATGGGCGTGCGCGGCGCGACGGGAGCCGTGGGCGAAATCTTCAAATACCTTTCGATCCTGCAACATTACGAAGAGTTCTCACAAGGCGTTGTGGATACGTCGAGCGTGATTTTTTACCTCTCCGGCATCGTACTGGGACTGTTCCTCACGCTGCGTTCGCTCGATTCAATGCGATGGAGAAGAGCCTAAAGGAATTACCATTTACCATCGTTCATTTCTGATTTGTCATTGCTTTCGGAAACAACAAATGACAAATGGCAACTGATAAATGGGAAATGGAAAATGAAAACTTATGAACACTAATCGTCAAGAACTCACCCGGCTGGCAGGCTTCATCGGCGGCGCAATGGCGCTGGCCGGGTATGTGCGGCATTCGATTCAGGAAATTTGGGGCTGGTTCAATCTGACGTTATTGATCGTCGGTTTGGTGCTCTTACTGGGTTCGATCGTTCTCAATTTTGGCAGCATTGTGGGCTACTTCCGCGGACGTTCGGGACGGCTGGGCGCGAACATGGCCCTGCTGAGCGTTGCCGTGATTGGCTTGATCGCCATCGCCAATTTTCTCGGCTACCGGCATCACAAGCGCTTCGACCTGACGACTGAAGGCCTATACACGTTGTCAGACCAGACCAAAAAGGTGCTGACCAACCTGCAAAAAGACGTCAAGGTCATCAAGTTTGACAAGGCCGATGATCAGCAATTGTCTGATCAGATGGCGGAGTTCCGGTATCAGACCAGCAAATTGAGCTACGAACGGATTGACCCGCAGGCCCGCCCCGAAATCGCCCGGCAATATGCCGTCAAAACGCTGGGCGAGACGGTCGTCGCCGTTGGCGACCGCATTGAGCGGCCCTCCACAACGGACGAACAATCGCTGGTCAATGCCATCCTGAAAGTCACGCGCGATTCGCTGAAGACCGTCTGCTTCGTCGAAGGCCACGAAGAAAAGACGCTGACGGAAGGCTACAGCCAGGCCGACGGCAAATTGAAAGGCGAGAATTACCAGACCAAGTCAGTCACACTGGCCCGCGAAAAACAGGTCCCTGCCGAATGCGCCGTGCTGGTCGTCGCCGGACCAAAGACCAGCATTCTGCCCCCCGAAACCGCGATGATCGGCCAGTACCTGGATGGTGGCGGCAAGGTCATGCTGCTGCTTGACCCGGAGACAGATCCGCAACTGGACGATGTTTTGAAAAAGTGGTCCATTGAGCTTGGAAAAGATTTTGCGCTCGATGTCAGCGGAGTGGGCCAGATGTTCGGCGGCGGCCCGGCGGCTCCCCTGGTGCTCAGTTACGGCTCGCACCCCATCACCACCAATTTCAAACGCAACACGATGACCATTTTCCCGGAAGCGCGTTCGGTCAAGGTGGCGGAGGGCGGCGGCAGCGGAGTCAACGCCGTAACGCTGCTGACGACTTCGGAACAGAGCTGGGGCGAAACGGAACTCAAGCCCGGCGTCGAGCCGAAATTTGACGAGGGCAAGGATACGAAAGGCCCTGTGACACTGGGCGCTGCAGCCAGCAAGAGCGCGGGCGAAAACAAGGAAGCACGGCTGGTCGTCATCGGTGATTCGGATTTCGCCTCGAATCAGGCGTTCCGGTTCCAGCGCAACGGCGATCTGTTCATGAACGCCATCAACTGGCTGGCGCAGGACGAAGACCTGATTTCGATCCGCCCGAAGGCCGCCACCAGCCGCAGCGTGACGATGAGCGCGGCGCAGCAAAGCACTTTCTGGTGGCTGGTCGTGATCATTATGCCGCTGGCCGTCATCGGCTTCGGCACCTATACCTGGTGGAAACGCAGATAAGGTTGTAGGTGGCAAGGGGCTGGTGGCAGGTTTCATTCGCACCTGCCACCAGCGCCTGTCACCTACAACCTACAACCTATAACCTTATGAAACGCAGTACACTTCTACTACTCCTGGCCGCCGTCGTTGGCGGCGTTGTTATCTACTTTCTGGAAATCAAACCCGGCAAGCCGCGCGACGAACAACCGGACGCAACCAAAGAAGCATTCAGCTTCAAGCGCGAAGACATCACCGGCGTGACGGTGACGCGCGGCGGCGAGACCATTGCACTGGAAAATCAGGATAACAAGTGGCTGGTCAAAAGCCCTGTCAATGCGGCGGCAGATGATTCGGCGCTCAATTCCCTGATCGGTGATCTGGTCAGCGCCCGCGTCGAACGCGAGTTCCCGAACGCTTCGGCGGAGGCGCTGAAGGAATATGGTCTGACACCTGCGGCAGTCAAACTGGAAATCAAGCTGAAGGACGGCAAGACGCGCACGGTTGAACTTGGCGGTAAAGACCCGCTCGGTTCGTCCGTGTACGCCAGGCTGGATGGTTCGCCCAATGTTTCGGTGCTGGCGGCTTCGCTGCTGACCAACGCGGACAAACCGCTGAACGATTGGCGCGACCGTTCGGTGTTCGGCGCGACGCAATACGACATCACGTCGCTGAAAGTGACCAACGAAAACGGCAGCTTCGAACTCGGCAAGAAAGACGCCGAATGGGCCATCACCGCGCCTGTTTCCGGCCCCGCCGAAGACAGCGAAGTCAACAGCCTGATCAGCGACATCACTTCGGCCAAAGCCGCCGAAATCGTCAGCGAACCGGCGGATGATCTGGCCAAGTTCGGATTGGACAAACCGAAAGTCACCGCCACGGCGAAACTCAGCACGGGCGGCGAAAAAGCCCTGCTGGTCGGCGCGAAGGTGGACGATAAGTACTATGCCAAAGCCGCCGACAACGCGCAGATTCTCAAGATTGATTCGGCGCTCTACGACAAGCTGAACATCAAGCTCGGCGCCCTGCGCAGCAAACAGTTCGTCAAAATCAATCGCGACGAACTGACGCGTTTTGAAATGAAGAATTCTACCGGCAAGCTCGTCGCCGTGAAGAAAGACGACAAATGGCTGGTTGTCGAACCGGCGGATAAAAAAGACAAGGAAGCCCAGACCTTCAAACTCTTCACGCCCTTTGAATCGAAAGCGACCGAGGTGGTGGACAAGCCAACCGCGGCGATCAATGCCAAACTCGCCAAGCCCATCGCCGAATTTCGCCTGACCGACAAAAATGGCAAAACGACCGTTGTCAAAGTTTCGGATGCCGATGGCGACGACATCTACATCCGCGTCGAGGGCCGTTCCGAAGTGTACAAGCTGGGCAAGGCCATGCTCGAAGGTTTCAATTTCAAGATCGAAGACGCCATTTCTTCCACCTAAAACAAGACAGGATTCACAGGATTAAGAACAGGATGAACAGAAAGATCTGCTGTCAATCCTGTGGGGAAATCCTGTGAATCCTGTCTATGCTTCAGACTGAAGCCTACTTGCTTCCTTTGGCTTCCGCGCTTTTCTTCAACGCCTCGGTCACCCGGTCCGCATTGGTTTTGTAAACTTGCAGATTCGGATCATGGGTTTCCTTCCCCACCTGCCAGGCTTTTTCATAGTTGGGTTTGGCCAGATCGAGTTTGCCCATCTTTTCATAGCCTTCCGCCAGACTGTCATAGACATTGGCCGAGTTCGGATACCGCTCGACGTTGGATTTGAAGACGGCAATGGCTTCTTCCATTTTGCCCTGCCCCATCAACTGATAGCCGATCTGATTGACCAGCGCTTCGGGCGGCAGGATCGCGTAATTGAACTTGGCCGAAAGCTTCTTGTAATGGTCTTCGACGGCCTTCAATCCGCCCCCCGCCAGGTCTTGAGGGATTTGCCAGCCATCGAAAATCTTGCGGAAGCCGAAGTAATGGCTGCGCATCACGACCGAGCCGTGGTCTTCGTCTTCCATCAGCATGGCCTCCCAGGCGAAGCCCCTGGGCCACTGTTTGCCGAGCAGGGCCTTGAACTGATTAAACCCGGCCAGCATCTCGCCGCCTTCATTGCCCATCGTGACGAAAAGCGTCTTGTTCAACTCCATGCGATCTTTGAAGAACTCTTCGGCTTTCCGAACGGGATATTTATTGTCCCAGTGCATCGTTGGGCTGACGGCAATGTAGCCGTTAAACAGATCCGTCTTTGTCAGAAAGGCGTGCAGAGCAAACAGGCCACCGAACGAATGCCCGGCCAGAACGCGGAAGGGCTGCGTTCGGTATTGGCTTTCGATCTTCGGAATCAACTCGGTTTCGATGAACTTCAGGAAGTTGTTCGCACCTCCGCTGGTGGGAAATTCCTGCTGCCCGCCATCGTGCCGGGTCATCGAAGCTTTGGTGGGCGACAGATCACGCGTGCGATCCGTGTTGACGATGCCGACAACAATCATTTCCGGCATCCGCCCGTTGCGCGCCAGAAATTCAATCGTGGCGCTGGTGTGGGCGATGTGCCCATCGCCATCGGTCAGGTAAAGCACCGGGAAGCGCTGTTTGCCACCTTCGTATCCGGCAGGGGTGCGCACCAGAATGGCGCGCTCTTCGCCGAGCACGTCGGATTTGATGGCAAAACGATTGAAGGGTTGATTGTTTTGTGCGAATGCCGACGCGCAAAGCGAAAGCAAAAGCGAAGCCAACAGGAAAAATTGTTTCATAGATACCTCCATTGAAGCCGAAATCGTTGGTTGGTTGTCCGGTCGTTTGCCGATAATTTGCAGGAGGAGAGCTGGAAGTATAAGCAGAGCGGAGCTTGTCGAGAGGCGCGATTTGCCGTTTGGAAAAGAGTTTTACGAGAATTTACATCTGCGTGTGTGGGAGCCGAAAGAAGAAAAAGCGCCGCCAGTAAATACTCTTTACTGGCGGCGCTTTTTCTTCTTTCGGCGAGAAAACTATTTCTGTTTTGCCTTGCCGATTTGCGCGGATTGACCGGCAGGAATCATCTGATTGTTATTGTGATAGTTCGGATAGGCCGGACGCTTCGGCTCTTTGGGCGGATTCTTCTTCAGCTCTTCGAGCAGATAGCTGACCGCTTTTTCGAGCTGAATGTCATGGCCTTCGCGCCAGGCTTTCGGATCGAGGTCGAGTTCGATGTCGGGCGCGACGCCATGGTTTTCGATTTCCCACTTCCCTTCCGGCGTGTAGAAAGCGAAGTGCGGCGCGGTCACACTGCCGCCGTCAATCAAGTTCGGATAGCCGCCAATGCCGACCAGACCGCCCCAGGTGCGTTTGCCGATCAGCGGGCCCAGCCCGGCGCGTTTGAACATATACGGCAGGTAGTCACCGCCCGAACCGGAATACTCGTTGGTCAGCATCGCCTTCGGTCCCGGCATAACGCCAAAGGGTTGACGCCAGTCTTCCCCGTCGCGCACCGCCCAGTAACTCATCAGCGGTTTGCGCAGATAATCAATGACGTAATCCGCCGCCTGGCCGCCGGAGTTGAACCGTTCGTCAATCACCACTCCCTGCTTGTCGAGCTGCGAGAAGTAGTAGCGATTGAAGAAGGTATATCCGCCACCGGCCGTATCCGGCAGATAAACATAGGCCAGTTTGCCGCCGGAGAGTTGATCCACCTTGCGGCGGTTGTCTTCGACCCAGGCCAGATTGCGCAGTCCGCTTTCGTTCGCCACCGGCACGACCGTTACCTCGCGCGAGCCTGTGCCGTCCGGATTCGGGCCGACCTTGATGACGACCTGTTTGCCCGCCGTGCTTTCAAAGAAGCTGTAGAGATTGTCGTTGGCGCTCAGATTGCGGCCTTTAACCGCGAGCAAATATTCGCCCGCCGTGACATTGACGCCTGGTTGCGTGAGCGGCGCTCGCAATTGCGGGTTCCAGCTTTCGCCATTGTAGACTTTGGCGAAACGATACCGCCCGTTTTCGATCTTGTAATCCGCCCCCAGCAATCCGCCCGCGACGCGTTTCGGATCGGGCGTGTCACCACCATTGACATACAGATGACCGATGGTCAGTTCGCCCAGCATTTCCTGGAACAGATAATTCAGATCGGCGCGATGCGCGATGGAGTTGAGGTACGGTTCGTACTTCCTGGCCGTCGCCTGCAAATCCAGTCCGTGATAGCCGGGATCGTAGAAGAAATCGCGTTCAATGCGCCAGGTTTCGCGGTACATCTGATTCCACTCGGCGCGCGGATCAACGTGGACTTCCATGTCCTCGGTCTTGATCTTGCCATCGCCGGGTTTGAAGGCCGGCGTGCCAAGCGTCGCGCTCGAAGCAATGAACCAGTTGGGCCCCTGGCGATAAAGAATCTTTTCGCCATTGGACGAAACTTCCAGGCTGGCGATGTTGTCCAGCGCTTTATCGAGCTTGCGCTTGTCCAGATCGTACTTGTACATCACCACGCCCTGCGCGCCATCGGGCAGTTCATAGATATAGAGCGTATTGGCTTTGCCAACGTCCAGGCCGACGTAATTCCGGTTCGGCGCGGGCAGCGCCAGGATGCGCTGGCTGAAGTTGTCCAGATCAATGGTGACTTTGGGCGGCTCTTTCTTGTCGCCCGGCTTGGCAGCGGTAGCGGCAGTTGGGGCAGCATCAGCAGACTTCTGCTCCGCAGGTTTCTTCTCCCCATCTCCCTGTCCCCCCTTCTCCCCGTCTTTCTTCTCTTCAGCGACTTTTTCTTCGTCGCTTTCAGGAGCCAGCGGCGAAGGATCGGTCTTCTTCAGCACGGCAACATAAACGCTGCGCGTCGGACGATGCGGATAGCTGGACATGTCAAAGCCGAAAACGCGCGGACCGATGTCCGTGCTGGCCGTGAAGTAAAGATACTTGCCGCTCTTATCGAAAACCGGCGAGGCGGCGTCGCTCAACCCGTCGGTGAGTTGGTGCGATTTCGCGTCTTCGAGCGAGTAAACATAAACGGCGTTGTACCAGGACTTGAGTGGCTTGGCGTAGGCCAGCCAGCGGCTGTCCGGCGACCAACTGGAGGCGAGCGAAAAACCGCGGCTCAGGGTGTCCACCTTGATGGGGGCGCCCTTTTCCACATCCACGTACCAGATATTCAGCCGTTTATCACTGAAGGCAATTTTCTTGCTGTCGGGCGACCAGTTGGGCGAATAGTAAAAGCTTCTGTCCAGTTTTATCTTTTTGACCTCCCCGACCCCCTTCTGGTCGCGCAGGTGCAGTTCGTATTCGCCGGATTCATCGCTGAAATACGCAATCCATTTTCCATCCGGCGACCAGGAAGGGGAGCGCTCCGCCACGCCCGAAGTATTGGTTAGATTGCGCGCGTCGCCTTTTTCCGCAGGCACCGAAATGATCTCGCCGCGCGCTTCAAAAACCGCACGGGCGCCGGTCGGCGAAATCGCGGCGGCGCCGATCCGTGAACCGACCTTCTCAAACTTTGGCCGCAAAGCCAGTTGATCCGCATTGATCGTGACGTTGACCTTGCGCGTCTTGCCTGACTTCAGGTCGTACACATTGAGCGAGCCGAACTGTTCGTACACGATTCCATCCGCCGAGGCCGAAGCGGATTTGATATCAAGCCCGTTGTTCTGGATGGCCTGCGTGACACGCTTGCTCTTTGTGTCATATGAAAACAGCGTGATCGGGCCGTTACGGTCAGAAAGAAAGTACACCTTGTCGCCGATCCACATCGGGTTGAAGTCGTTGGAATCCGTGCGCGGGATTTTTTCGGTGGCGGAATCACTCAAATTGGCGATCCAGATCGGCGTCGCCATTCCACCGCGATACCGCTTCCAGGCGTTGAATCCGCGTGGCAGCGGCACGTACGCCAGGCGCGTGGCATCGGGTGAATACGAACCCTCAAAGGCCATCGGCAATGGCACGTCGCTGGGGTTGACGCCGTCCACAGGCATCGTGAAGAGGCGTGCGTAGCGGCCTGAGTTGCTGTCCCGCTGGGAAGTGAAGAGCAGGTTCTTGCCATCGGGCGTCCAGCCGCCGAAAGCATCGTCTCCCGGATGATAGGTCAACCGCTTCGGCACTCCGCCCGCCACGGGGACCGTATAAACGTCAACATTGCCATCGTATTCACCGGAAAAGGCGACTGTTTTGCCATCGGGTGAAAACTGCGGACTGAATTCCCTGCCCGCGCCAGTGGTTAAACGGCTGGCTTCGCCGCCTTCGCGGCTGACTGTCCACAAATCGCCTGCGTAGGCGAACACAATTTGCGAGCCGTTCATCGTCGGTTGGCGCATCAGCAGCGTCTGTTGCGATTGCGCCGAGCCAAAGCCGGCGTCAATGCTGACGATGGCCAGCAAAATCAAGAGTGCAATCAATATCTTTCTCATAGTCATTATCTCCTTCAGAGGATGTGGAGCAGGTTATCCAACCTGCTCTTGCCGGCTGATGCGTCAGCCGGCAGACCGAGCAGGTTGGATAACCTGCTCCACCTCGCGTTCGATTTTTAGTTTCCCGATCCGACCACGGCCTTCGTCCCGCTTTGATAAACCGGGAACGCCGGGCGTTTTGATTTTGTCGCCGGGTTCTTCTTCAATTCTTCCATCAAAATCTCGACGGCTTTTTCCAGTTGCGGGTCGCGCCCCTGACGCCACGCCGCCGGATCAAGTTCGACTTCGATGTCCGGGGTGATGCCGACATTTTCGACTTCCCACTCTCCGTTGGTTCCGTAAAT
This sequence comes from Heliomicrobium sp., assembly GCA_021155085.1. Lineage (GTDB taxonomy): Bacteria > Acidobacteriota > Blastocatellia > RBC074 > RBC074 > RBC074. The sequence goes on from JAJNQA010000071.1 coordinate 64,474, forward strand.
CGCGGCATCCGGAGCGCGCACGACGCCGCCGTCCATCAACTGCGGCATTGGGAACGAGGCAACCAATCCGCCCCAGGTCCGTTTGCCGACCAGCGTGCCGGTCTTCAGTTTTCGGAAGTACCACGGCAGCGCGTCGCCCCCCGAACCGGCCATTTCGTTGATGATCATCACTTTGGGGCCATAAACCGCGCCGGTCGGAGACATCACGTCCTGCCCGCCTTCGCGGAAATAGATATTGCTGAGGTGCTTGCGGTTGAGCGTTTCGGCGATGTAATCCGCCAGAAATCCGCCCTGATTGAAGCGCTCGTCAATCACCGCACCCTCTTTGTTGGTTTGCGCGTAGTAATACCGCGTGAAGTTGATATAACCGCCATTGGCCGTGTCCGGCAAATGAACATAAGCCAGTCTGCCGCCGGAAAGCTCGCCCACTTTGCGGCGATTGCCTTCGATCCAATCCAGATTGCGCAAGCCCTGTTCGCTGGCCGTGGGCGTCACGGTCACTTCGCGCGCGCCTGTGCCGTCGGGGTTCGGGCCGACCTTGATAACGACCTGTTTGCCCGCCTTGCTTTCAAAGAAGCTGTAGACGCTATCGGCCGCGCGCAGTTCGCGGCCATTGACGGCCAGCAGGTATTCGCCTGCCTTGACATTGACGCCGGGTTGCGTGAGCGGCGCGCGCAATTGCGGATTCCAGTTTTCTCCGTTGTAGACCTTGGCAAAGCGGTAGCGCCCGTTTTCGATCTTGTAATCCGCGCCGAGCAACCCGCCGGGCACTCGTTTCGGATCGGGCACGTCGCCGCCGCCAATGAACATGTGCCCGACGGTGAGCTGGTTGCACATTTCGCGGAAAAGGTAATTCAAATCGCTGCGATGGGCGACGGCTTTCAGGTAAGGTTCATAAAGCTTCTCCGCCGCCTTCAAATCCAGACCGTGCGAATTCGGATCGTAGAAAAAGTCGCGTTCGCCGCGCCAGACTTCCTTGAACATCTGCCGCCATTCCGCCTGCGGATCAAGATACGCTTCCATCTCCGCGGTCTTCAGCAGACTGGGACCGCCCGGCGCGCCCGGCGGCAGCGGCGAGCCAAGCGATGCGGCGTTGGCAACCAGCCAGTTCGCGAATCCCTGCTGATACAAAACCTTCTCGCCGCTGGCCGAAACCAGGAATGCGCCCACGCCATCCAGCGCCTTGTCGAACTTGCGTTTTTCCAGATCGAACTTATGAACGGTGAAACGCGCCGGCGCGAACGACGCGACGTCCACCGGCGGGCCTTCGAGCAGGTAAATCATGTTTGCCTTGCCCGCCTGCAAATCCGTGAAGGGGCGCGCCGGAATCGGCAGGGCGACGATGCGCTGATCAATGCCGTCGAAATCAATGCGCACTGGCTCCGGCCCTTTCGGCGCAGGCGGTTTGGCAGTGTCAGCAGCTTTCTGCTCGACAGATTTCGCCCCGTCTGCTTGTCCCCCCGTCGCCCCGTCTTTCTTCTCTTCGGCAACCTTTTCCTCATCGCTTTCAGGCGCAAGCGGCGACGGGATATCGTTGCGCAAAACGACAGCGTACACGTTGCGCGTCGGTTGATGCGCAATGCTGGACAGATCCAGGAAGCTGAGCGCCGGGCCGACGTTCGTGCTGGCGGTGAAATAGAGATACTTGCCCCCACGGTCAAACGCGGCAAAGCGCGCATCGCTCAACCCATCGGTAACCTGCTTCGTCTGTCCGTTTTCCAGCGAATAGATAAAGACCGCGCGCAGCAGGTTCGGCAACTGCCGGGTGTAGGTGATCCAGCGACTGTCGGGCGACCAGCAGGGCTCCATGACACTGTCGTTCAGGCCAACGGGATTGCTGTCCACCTTGACCGGCGTGCCCTTCTCGACTTCCAGATAATAACGCGTCAGCTTTTTGTCGAAGTAAGCAATTTTTTTCGAGTCCGGCGACCAGGTCAGCGAGTAATAGAAGGTTTGCGGATTGCTGGGTTTGATTTTGCGTACTTCGCCATTGGCTTTCTGGTCACGCAGATGCAGTTCGTATTCACCCGATTCATCCGAAAAATAAGCGATCCATTTGCCGTCGGGGGACCAGGCCGGAGAACGTTCCATCACGCCGGGCGTGTTGGTCAGGTTGCGCGGGTCGCCCTTTTCCGCTGGAACCGAAATGATTTCGCCGCGCGCTTCAAACACAGCGCGTGCGCCGTTGGGAGAAATAGCAGCTTGCGGACGGCCGCTGAACAAATCCACGGCGATGCGGTTGCCGACCTTTTCATAACGAGGCCGCAGCAAAGTCAGGTCCGCGGCAACGCGAATGTTCACTTTCTGCGATTTGCCGGTTTTCAGGTCAAAAAGGTGAATCGTGCCGAACTGTTCGTAGACGATCACATCCGGCCCCGCCGAAGCTGATTTAATGTCGAGCCCATTGTTGTTGACGACCTGCGCGACCTGCTTCGATTTTGTGTCGTAGGCAAAGAGCGAAACAGTTCCGTTCGGATTGTTGCGGTCGGACAGGAAGTAAATCTTGTCGGCATTTCCGAAGGTGGGCCACATCGGATTTTTGTCGTTGGAAGTTTCGCGCGGGAGCTTTTCGATGGAAGAATCAGAAAGTTTGGCGATCCAGATGTAATCGGCCTGCCCGCCTTTGTAGCGTTTCCAGTCCGGCTGCCACTGTGTCAGGGGCTCGTAGGCGATCTGCGTTCCGTCCGGGGAAAAAGCCCCGCGTTCAGCCATCGGCAGAGGAAGCTCTTCGGGAAAGCCGCCATCCAGACCCAGGGTGAACAATTGCGGCCAACCGGATGAACTTTTCCGTGAGGAACTGAAAAGCACCCGCCTGCCATCATTCGTCCAACCGACGACAGCATCCGCACCGGGATGGTAGGTCAGACGCCTTGGAACCCCACCGGTCATCGGGATCGTGTATACGTCAATGTTTCCGTCGTACTCCCCGGTGAAGGCGACCTGAGTTCCGTCTGGTGAAAATTGCGGATCGGTTTCGACGCCAACGCCCGTCGTCAGCCGTTTGGCATCGCCGCCTTGACGCGCAACGATCCACAAATCTCCGGCATAACTGAAAACGATATGGGTTCGATTGACGGCAGGCTTTTGGAACAGGGTGGCTTCGCCAGACATCTGGCCAGAGGCCTGGGATGTCGTTGGTGACTGCGCCAAACACAGGCTGGCTGAAGCCAACACGAGAAACATCGTCAAGATCGGCTTGATCATGGAATTCGGCTCCTGATTGTAAACAATACTGATCGGGTTGGAAGCGAGTGGATTTTACGTCCAAAAAACCTGCCGAGTTCTGATTTTTGTCCGGTCGTATACGGATTGCAAAGACTGCGGAAGTTCTTTTTACAAGATTTACAAAAATGCCAAAGCGGCGCGGGAAGCCTTGCCAGCTCCGCGCGCCGCCGTTGGAAAGTGTCCTGTTCGTTCTGATTATTTTTTCGATGCCTTCGCCATACGACGCGCTTTTTCAGCCAGCTGCTGGGATTCGGGCATCGCCGCGATGGCGCGAAGCAACTGCGGGTCGAGATCAGTGGTCATGCGTTTCTGCGTGTCCACGCCGTAAGCGGCGATCAAAACTTCCTCGCGAATCTTTTTCCGGGACCATTCCAGATTGTCATCCACCATTTTCATGGTCAATCCGTAATCTTCGTTCTTGGCGACGAAATCGGCCATGAATTCGCGGTAGGCTTTCACGATCTGGTCGGTAACGACAAATTCATTCGGCTGCGGCTGATGATCGAATTCAATGGGACCGCGTTTGAAATTCGGTGCGGCGGCAACTTCGCCCGCCATCAATTCCCGCACGAACATAAACAATCCGGTCGTCCAGATGGTCCCCTGCAGATTGTTGATGGTCGGCCCTTCGACCTTGATGTCAGGTTCGATGCCGCCGCCGCCAAATACGGGCCGGCCCAGATCGGTGCGGCGCATATCGTTTTTCGGCTTGGCCGCGGGAATATTGCCGTTGGCATTGCGGCGAAACTGATATTCGTAAGCGGATCCGTTCGAATAATCGCGCTGAATGAGGCGGCCGCTCGGCGTGTAATAACGCGCGGTCGTCAGTGTCAATCCCGCGCCCCCCGGCAACGGATAAATCGTCTGCACCAGCCCCTTGCCGAAGCTGGGTTCGCCGACGACCAGGCCGCGATCGTGATCCTGAATGGCTCCGGTCACGATTTCAGAAGCCGAAGCCGATCCCTCGTCTATCATCACAACCAGTGGAAAGTTCTCCGGCACGCCGGATTCCGCCGGCCAGTCCTTATCCGCGGATTTCCCTTCGCGGTTGCGAACGGAAACGATGCCCTGGCCACGCAGTAGAAATTTATCGGCAACGCGAATCGCCTGGTCCAGAAAGCCTCCGGGATTGCCGCGCAAGTCCAGAACCAGCGAATTCATTCCCTGTTCTTTCAATCCCGCAATCGCGCCGGTCAATTCATCGCTGGTGGTTGAATGAAATCCGCGCGACAACGCAACGTAGCCAACACCGGGTTTGACGATGTAAGAACCAGAAATCGAAGGCAGGTCCACCGCCGCGCGTTCCAGTTTGGCATTGACCGGCTGTGCTTCGCCTTCCCGTTGAACGGTCACTTTGACTTCGGTGCCGAGTTCGCCGCGCAGATGATCGCGGACTTTGTCGGAATTCCAGCCGTCCGTGCTCTTGTCGTCCACGGCGATAATCTGATCGCCATAGCGGAGCCCGGCGCGAGCGGCAGGGGTGTCTTTGAAGGTTTCGATGATGTACACGCCGCGATGGCGCGCCTGGATGGAAGCGCCTATGCCGTAATACTGGCTGCGTTGTTCCAGACGCATCTCTTCAAACGCCTTGCGGTCGTAAAAATTGGAGTGAGGATCGAGCACGCGGAGCATGCCTTGAACGGCGGCGCTGGTCAGCGGTTCGTAATCAATCTCTTCCACGTAATTTTCGCGGATCAGCTCCATCGCCTGAATGTAGTCTTTGGCAAGCTTGCCTTCCGCCAGACGGTCACCAGTCAGCGCTTGCGGGCGGACGGCAATGACGCTGACAAAAAGGCTGATGGTGATGAAAAAAATCGAAAATCGCTGCCACTGTTTTCTCACTGCCAGGACCTCCAAATTGTAACGATGTGCTTTCGCCGCCAGGAAGTGTTCAAGCGGGATTCAAAAGGCGAGCCTGCATACTAAAGCAAAGCTTCGCGGATTCAAACCGGAAAGCCCTGCCAAAGCCTCTACAATTTTGTCGGCCAGACGCAATCCGCACAATCAAAACCGAATCGCCATCCGCTTCAAATGCTTTGGAATTTGCCGCCTGCGCCGTCTTGGGGCCGGGGATGCCGGAACTTGCCTCCACCTGCCACGCAACCCATAATCCGCCCTGCTTGGAATCCTGAGAGGAGGCACGAATTTCATGTCCACATCTGAGTTGCCCCCGGCGTCCCCGGACGTGACGCTGCTTTTGCGGAATTGGCGCGACGGCGATCAGGCAGCGCGCGATCAATTGATGGGGGTTGTTTACGAGGAATTGCGCCGTCAGGCCGGGCGCTACCTGCGTCGTGAACGCTCCGATCACACGTTGCAGCCCACCGCTCTGGTTCACGAAGCCTATCTCCAACTGATTGATCAAAGCCGCGTGAATTGGGAAAACCGCGCGCACTTTTTCGGCGCGGCTGCCCGCCTGATGCGCCGCATCCTGGTGGATCATGCCCGCGCTCACCAGGCCGAAAAACGCGGCGGCGGAGAGGAAAACATCGCGCTCGACGAAGCCCTGGGCGTTCCGGAAGGAAAGGATGTGAATCTGCTGGCGCTCAACGATGCGCTGGATGAATTGTCGCGGCTGGACGAGAAGCAGAGCCAGATCGTCGAATTGCGCTATTTCGGCGGGCTTTCGATTGAAGAAACGGCCACCGTGCTGCGCATCTCGCCTGCCACTGTCAAACGCGAATGGAGCATGGCCAAAGTCTGGCTGCATCATCAGATCAGGAAGAATGCTGACGGCTGATTGGGTCGAAGATCGCAGGCTTGCCGGGCATGGAGTGCGTCGTTAGAATGCCTGAGTCAAAATGCAATTCACTGAAAGAGGTTTTATGCTGCCAAAAACAGATACCAAGCAGGAAAAGAATGGGCCATACGACTGGGGCAGGCTAGCTCAATTCTGGCTGGATGAAATGCTCGCTGACCCCGATCTGACGGATGAACAAAAGCAGCGGTTACTCAGGGAAATGGAATTGCCGGAGGAAGAGTGGGAATTGACAGAACTGCCAGAAGGAGCGGAACCAATGTCTGTCACTGTCATCAAAATGCGGCGAGGTGAATAGGGGATGGTCTGGTACTGCGATACAAGCGCACTGGTAAAAAGATACTTGAAAGAGCCGGGCAGCATCTGGTTTCGCAGCCAATGTGGCCGTCAGCAGTTGCTGACGAGCACGCTGACAATTGCCGAAATAGCCGCCGCATTCGGTCGGAGGCAAAGGCAGGGAGCATTGCTGAAATTTGAGGTCTATCACAGCCGAAGCCAATTCAGAAAGCATTTGGAAACCAATCAGTACCTATTTCTCCCCTCAACAGAAGAAATTATCCAACACGCCGCACAATTGATTGGCCGACAACCACTCGCCGCCTACGATGCAGTTCACCTGGCAACAGCCGTGAACTGCCTGAAAACCGCCGGCCTCAATTTCAATCAGTTTTATTTCATTACCGCCGACGACCAGCTTCAGCGCGCCGCTGAATCAGAAGGCTTGCAAACCGAAAATCCCAACGACCATCCGTAATGCACTCCGCAAATATCCCGGCAAAACGAAATTGATCCATCAACTAAAAACAACGAAAGGAATCATCAATGACAGCTCACACCAGCTTTTTCGAGAACGTCATCAACTATGTTGATCGAGCCGCCGCCCTGACCAATCATCCGAAGGGCCTGCTCGACCAGATCAAACACTGCAACAGCGTCTATCACTTTGAATTCCCGGTGCGCCATCCGGACGGCAGCATCGAGGTCGTCAAGGCCTGGCGCGTCGAACACAGCCATCACAAGCTGCCCACCAAAGGCGGCATTCGTTACGCGCCGGAAGTCAACGAAGACGAAGTGAAGGCGCTGGCCGCGCTGATGACCTACAAATGCGCCATCGTGGATGTGCCCTTCGGCGGCGCGAAAGGCGCAATCCAGATTGATCCGCGCAATTACACGCTCGACCAGCTTGAACGCATCACGCGCCGCTACACCCACGAACTGGCCAAGAAGAATTTCATCGGCCCCGGCGTGGATGTTCCCGCGCCCGATTACGGAACCGGCGAACGCGAAATGGCCTGGATTGCCGACACCTACATGGCCATGAATCCGGGCCATCTGGATGCCATCGGCTGCGTGACGGGCAAGCCGCTTTCGCAGGGTGGCATTCGCGGACGCAAGGAAGCGACCGGACGCGGCTGCTTTTACGCGCTGCGCGAAGCCTGCGCTCACGCTGAGGATATGAAGGCGCTGGGATTAAGCCCCGGCATCGCGGGCAAACGCATTGTCGTGCAAGGCTTGGGCAATGTCGGTTATCACGCCGCCAAAATCTGCCGTGAAGAAGGCCACGCCATCATCATCGCCATTGCCGAGCGCGAAGGCGCAATCACGAATCCGAACGGCTTGAACGAAACTGACGTTTTCCAGCATCGCAAGGAAACCGGCTCCATCCTGAATTTCCCCGGCGCAACCAATATCGAGAACAGTCTGGACGCACTGGAACTCGATTGCGACGCATTGATTCCCGCCGCGCTCGAAAATCAGATCACCGCCGACAATGCCGCCCGCATTCAGGCCAAAATCATTGTCGAAGGCGCGAACGGCCCGACCACGCCCGAAGCCGAAGAAATTCTGCTGAAAAAAGGCGTGTTAATCATTCCTGACATTTACGCCAACGCCGGCGGCGTGACGGTCTCTTATTTCGAGTGGCTGAAGAACCTTTCGCATGTCCGCGTCGGCCGCCTGGGCAAACGCGCCGAGGAAGCCAACGAACGCCGCATCCTGCAGGCCGTCGAATTATTGACCGGCCAAAAGTTCACGGACGACATTTTCACGAAGGTGGCGAAAGGGTCCGACGAACAGGATTTCGTCAATTCCGGGCTGGAAGATACGATGGTCGTGGCCTATCAGCGGCTGCGGGAAATCTGGAAAGGCGATTCGCGCGTTCCAGACCTGCGCACGGCAGCGTTTCTGGACGCCATTGAGAAAGTCGCGCGGGCCTATGCTGAACTCGGCATCTTCCCGTAAAGCCAAAAACATTCGCCATTCGCCATTGAGCATTACCCATTACAGAAAAGGCAGAGAAGATTTCCCTGTCAAATAATGGGTAATGCTCAATGGCGAATGGCTAATTCGGACTATTCAAACACGATCTTCAAAAACTTCAGCTTACCAACCTGCAATAAGACTTCCTTCGTTTCCGTCGTATCGAGTTCCGCCGCTGCTTCACCGACGCGTTCGTTGTTCAAACGCACGCCGCCTTGCGAAATCAGCCGCCGCACCTCTGCCTTTGACGCCACCAGGCCGGTTTGAACCAGCAGATCGGCAATTTTGATCTTCGCAGTCTCGGCGGTGAATGTACGCGTTTCGATGTCTGTCGGCGCCTGATGTTCGCGGAAACGGCGATTGAATTCGGCTTCGGCGTGGTCGGCTGCTGCTTGCGAATGGAAGTCCGCGATGATGTGTTTGGCCAGTTCGACTTTGGCGTCACGCGGATGCTTCGCGCCGGATTCGACGTTGGCTTTTAACTGCGTTACTTCCGCCGGAGTCAGATCGGTCACCAGCGTGTAATACCGCCACATCAATTCGTCGCTGATGGACATGACTTTGCCAAACATGTCGTCTGGCGCTTCGGTAATGCCGATGTAGTTGTTTTTGCTTTTCGACATCTTTTCCACGCCGTCCAGGCCTTCCAGCAAGGGCGTGGTCATGATGACCTGCGCTTCGACGCCGTATGCGCGCTGGATTTCACGCGCCATCAGCAGATTGAATTTTTGATCCGTGCCGCCGAGTTCCACGTCGGCTTTCAGCGCGACCGAATCGTAGCCCTGCGCCAGCGGGTACAGCAGTTCGTGCAAACTGATCGGAACGCCGGCAGCCAGGCGCTTGGAAAAATCGTCGCGTTCCAGAATCTGCGCCAACGTGACTTTGGCCGTCAGCCGGACGAAATCTTCCGGCTTGAAGGCGTTCAGCCAGTTCGCGTTGAATTCGATGATTGTCTTTTCCGGATCGAGCAGTTTGAAGATTTGCGCTTTATACGTTTCGGCGTTGGCCAGAATTTGTTCGCGGGTGAGCGGCGGGCGCGTGGTGTTTCGTCCCGTCGGATCGCCGATCATGCCGGTGAAATCGCCGATCAGAAAAATCACGTCGTGGCCCAGTTCCTGAAAGGCTTTCATTTTGCGGATGACCACCGAATGACCCAGGTGAATGTCCGGCGCGGTCGGATCAGCGCCCAGTTTGACGCGCAGTTTGCGCCCGGTGGCGGCGGACTGTTCGAGCTTCTTTTTCAGCTCTTCGGCAGGGATCACGTCCACGCAGCCCTTGGTCAGAAATGAGATTTGTTCGTCGAGTGTCATAAATAAAGATGATTACTTCAGCTTTTTCAGCGCCAGCGCGCGAAAATCATGGAGCAGCTTTTCGCTGGAAAAAGCGCGTTTGGGCAGCAGATTGAAAGAATCTTCTCCATAAATCAGCAGCAATCCATCGGGACTTTCCAACAACCGCTGGTAATACTTCCAATCCAGATTGGATTCGATCCGCCCCATTCGGAAATAAACCCCTTCATCACTGAAAACGATTTCGTGTTCGGTTTGGTACAACGGCTCGCGCTGCCATTTGCGCCAGGAAACCCAGCGCCGCATCATCGGCCCGCCGAAAATAATGACCAAGCCCACCAGCATTGCCGCCGCCGCCGGAATGTCCAATCCGCTGACGAAAAGTAAAACCAGGCCCAGCAAAAACAGCAGCGCTCCCACGCCCCAATCCGGCAGAAACGACTGCCGGCTGCGGCGGAAAAACTCCTGTGCCGCAAAATATTCTTCCCACTGCAAAAAAAAGTTGATGTTACCGGTCATTTGATTTGTGCAACTGATAGAAATTCCAGCGCGATTGAAGCCCGCGCCAAATTGAAGTCGCGTATTCTGCCATCCGCATTCCGGTTTGCCAAATCGCGCCAAATCGAGTTTTGACCGTCTCGGACTCGTCTGCTAATATCCGCACCTCGTTTTTGTGCCTGCACAATTGACCCCGCACAAAATTCATCCTAATTCATCGAAAGGTTTCATCAGCAGCAATGGCAGCTCCCAGCATGGAAAAGATCGTCAGCCTGTCGAAAAGGCGTGGCTTCATCTTCGCGAATTCGGAAATCTACGGCGGCATCGGCTCGACCTGGGATTACGGCCCGCTCGGCATTGAGTTGAAAAACAACGTCATGCGCGCCTGGTGGCGCTCGGTGGTTTACGACCGTGATGATATGGAAGGCCTGGACGCCGCAATCCTGATGAATCGCCTGGTCTGGCGCTATTCCGGCCACGAAGCGACCTTCTCCGACCCGCTGGTGGACTGCCGCGAATGCGGCAAACGCAGCCGCGCCGATCACCTGCAGGACGGCAAATGTCCAAGCTGCGGTTCGACCAATCTGACCGAGCCGCGCAATTTCAACCTGATGTTCAAAACGACCGTCGGCCCGGTCGAAAGCGACGAAAACATCGCCTACCTGCGCCCGGAAACCGCGCAAGGCATCTTCGTCAACTTCAACAACGTGCAGCAGGCGATGCGCCGCAAACTTCCCTTCGGCATTGCCCAGATCGGCAAGGCATTCCGCAACGAAATCACGCCCGGCAATTTCACCTTCCGCACGCGCGAATTCGAGCAGATGGAAATCGAGTTCTTCTGCAAACCGCCGCAGTTTTTGCAGCCCGGCGAAAAGAACGACGAAGAGCTTCATCAGGAATGGGTCGAACAACGTTTCAATTGGTACGTGAACCTGGGGCTTGATCCAGCCAAGTTGATGAAGCGTGAACAAGCCAAGGAAGAACTGGCGCATTACGCCAAAGCGACCGTGGACATTGAATACAAATTCCCCGGCTCGCTCGGTTTCAGCGAACTGGAAGGCGTCGCCAACCGGCAGGACTACGATCTGTCCGCGCACAGCCGCGACATTCCCGAAGCCGATTTACAGCGGCTGAAACTCACCGCCAACCCGGACAGTACCGGCAAGCTGGATTATTTCGACGATCAGTTTGTTGACCCGGCAACGGGCAAAAAAGGCGCGCGTTACATTCCTTACGTCATCGAACCTTCGGCGGGCGCGACGCGCGCGACGCTGGCGTTCCTGTGCGAAGCCTACAACGAAGAGCTGGTCAGCGAACCAAAAGCCGAAGTGCTGACGCCTTTGCGCGAAGCCAATGCCGCCGCGCTGAAAAGCATTGCCAAGAAAATCGGCGAAGCTGAGAAAGCCGCCGCCAAGGGCGAACCAGTCGCTCCGACCGCCGATCAGTTGAAAGCGATTCAAACGGCCCTGGAAACCGCCGATGCCGGATTGCCGCAAACGCTTCTGGATGTGGAAGACGCCTGCAATTTGCCAGGCGCGGACAAAATCGAGTTGCTCAAGAAAGTCCGGCAAATTACCTCGAAGCTGGGCGACGAATACACGCGCGTCGTGCTGAAACTGCATCCGCAGCTTGCACCGATCAAAGTCGCCGTCTTTCCGCTGAAAAAGAACGAGCCGCGCATCGTTGAAGTCGCCAAAAAGATCAAACGAGATTTGCAACCGCTGATGCGCGCCGTTTACGACGACACAGCGGCCATCGGCAAACTCTATCGCCGCCAGGATGAAATCGGCACGCCGTTCTGCATCACGGTGGATTATGACACGCTCGGCGAAGGCAAAGACCCTGCTGCGGCATCTCTCACTGGAACCGTAACCGTCCGTGAACGCGACTCCATGCAGCAGGTTCGCATCGCCATTACCGAACTGGAAACTTATCTGTTGAGCAAACTCAGATGAAACGGTTGCGGATTGCGGATTGCGGATTGCGGATTTTGGTTTTCAGCCGACTCTTCAATCTTAAGAATCCGCAATCCGCAATCCGCAATTCGCAATCAAATGAATCTCCTCCAAGCAATCATTCTCGGCATCATTCAAGGACTAACCGAGTTCATTCCGATCAGCAGTAGCGGACATTTGATCATTGCCGAAAAGTTGATGGGACTGGAAACCACGATGACGCCGGAACAGATCACGGCGTTTGTGGCGGTAATGCAGCTCGGCACATTGGCGGCTGTCATCATCTATTTTTTCAGCGACATTCTGAGCATTACTCTCGGCTGGATTCAGGGCAATCTGATGTGGCTGCAAGGCCATCGCGGGAATCGTGGTTACACCGCGCGCAAGGCTTCCCGGCTGGGCTGGGTGATCATCGTCGGCACCATTCCGATTGGCGTTGTCGGCTTGCTGGCAAAAAAAATCATCGAAGGAAACCTGACCAAAAGCCTGTTTGTGATCGGCACCAGCATGGTCGTCTGGGCCTTGATCCTGTGGCTGGCGGAGCAGGTCGGCAATCGCCGCCGCGAGATGGAACATGCGGGGCTACGCGAAGCTGTGATCGTCGGAACGGCGCAGGTATTTGCGTTGATTCCCGGATCGTCGCGTTCAGGCACGACCATCGCCGGGGCGCTGTTTGCCGGGATGACGCGCGAAGCCGCCGCTCGATTCTCTTTCCTGCTGTCCATTCCCGCCATCGCCGCCAGCGGCATTCTGGAATTGCGCGAAGCCATTCACATTCTGAATGGCAATACTCATATGCTCAATTTGTTGGTGGCGACGCTGATTTCGGCTGTCGTCGGCTATGGAAGCATCGCGTTCCTGATCAATTATCTGCGTAGACATTCCACCTATGTCTTCATTGCCTACCGTTTAATCGCCGGTCTCATCCTGCTGGCATTGGCGGCTAAGGGCTTCTAGCCACCTGCAGTTATTTTTTCCGAAATGAATAGAGCTTCGCGGGGCGATGCGCGCCATCGCTTCGCGTTTCATTTAGTTCACGAATCTGGCCTTGGGAGAGAATCTTTTTGCGGAAGTTCCGTTTGTCCACGGGTTTCTGCAGGATGATTTCGTAAACGCGCTGAAGCTCTGAAAGCGTGAATTTCTTCGGCAGCAGTTCGTATCCCACCGTCGTCCATTCGATCTTGTTTCGCAGCCGCCAAACCGCGTACTCCAGAATCTGTTTATGATCGAACGCCAGCTTCGCCTTCAGCCTGGAACTGAAGACCGAGTGCCACTGCGCGTCCGTCGCATCCGAAGCCGCGCGAATTCGCTGCCCGGCGGCATCAGTCAGCGCAAAGTACGCCACGCTGATCATGCGTCCGCGCGGGTCGCGCTGCGGTTCGCCAAAGGTGTAAAGCTGTTCCAGATACACATCCGTGACGCCTGCTTCTTCCTGCAACTCGCGCGCGGCGGCTGTTTCCAGGGATTCATCAATTTCGACAAAACCGCCGGGCAATGCCCAGCGATCCTTGAAAGGTTCGGCAGCCCGGCGGATGAGCAGGACTTTCAAGTCATTGTCGGCGATTGTAAAAATCACCAGATCAACCGTGACCGAGGGGCGAGGGTATTCGTAGGTATAACTCATTCGGACGGGGTTTCTCCTGTTTGGATTTCAGATATCAGCGAGGTTCTTCAATACTTCATCCGTCGTCGTGAACTCAACTCCGGCGGCGCGCATTTCCGCAAAAGTTTGCCGGGTGGTTTCCGGCGCCACGCCGCGAATGGCGTCTTCAACCACTTGAACGCGCGCGCCACCTTCCGCCAATCCCAGCACGCAGGCGCGCACGCAGTAATCCGTCGCCACGCCGAAAACCACGAAAGTTTCATCCTTGAACGCACCGCTCTGCCGCAAACCGGCCAGCCAGGCATTGGAGAACTGATCGAAGACTTTCTTTTTAAGGATGTAATGCTCACCCGCCGCCAGTTTCGCCTGCGGATCGGCGACCGCGTCCACGGGAATTTCATGGCGCGGCAGTTCCGGCAACGCCTCGAAAACTCGCTCCGCGCCCGGGGTTTCGTCCAGACAATGCGGCGGAAAGATTTCAAACTCCGCATCGCCAGGCTCGTGCGCACAGCGCGAAGAAATCGTTGTAATGCCATACTGCCCTGCCGCGCGCAGCAAACGTTCCAGATTTGGCTTGATAGCTTCGGCTTCTGGCACAGCCAGCGCGCCATCTACATCCATAAAATCGCGTTGCGTATCCACATCGAAAAAAATCATTTTCCCCTCTTCCGCATGGAGCTCAGCTTTAGGCTGTAGACTCTGGCAGCCTGAAATCGGCGATTTCGCCTTGTCGAATCTCGATTCGCATATCGCCTTTCAGCTTCACCCCTGTTCAAGCTGCTTCATCAATTGCATCCGCTGCTGGAAAAGACCATCGCTGAATCGCACTGGGTAGGTTTCGGCATCGCGGATGGTTTTGTAACGAAGCGGCAATCCCGCCAATTGCTGTTTGCTGTATTGCTGAACTTGATTCAGCGTTGGCGGCGCTTCCAGCAACTGGCCTTCGCGCATCACCGGTTTCAGCAGCGGTTCACCGCGGTGATCGGTTTCGCTGGCCATTGCGATGATGTCGCCGGCGAACTTTCCTTCGGAGTCCAGATTGCGCCAGACCTGCTTGCGATATGGGTACGTCGCTTTTTCGCGGCTCAATTTCATCTTCGGCTCGATGCGGTCCGGGAATTCGACTTCGACCAGTTTGTACACGCCGCCCAGCGCCGGAGCGTCGCGCGAAGTCGAAAGCTCCGTGCCGACGCCGAACAGATCCACCGGCGCAGCCGCCGCCAGCAATTCGGCAATCTTGTATTCGTCCAGATCGTTGCTGGCCAGAATCCGCGTTTCGGTCATTCCAGCTTCGTCCAGAATCGCGCGAACTTGTTTGGCCAGCGCGCCGATGTCGCCGCTGTCCAGCCGAACGCCGCGCAACTGCAAACCGAATTCCGTCGCCAGCCGCGCCGCCTGCAGCGTGTCGTAAGTGTCCAGCAGCAGCGTCGTGCTTTCGGGAAAAACCTGATGATAAGCGCGGAAGGCGTCCATCTCTTTTTCAAACGCCAGCGTCCATGAGTGCCCCGCCGTCCCGTAAACCGGCAGATCAAACAGATAACCGGCTTCGACGTTCGACGTGCCAATGCATCCGCCAATGAACGCCGCCCGCGCCGCATAAATTCCCGCGCCCATTCCGTGCGCCCGCCGCGCGCCGAATTCAATCACGCCGCGGCCTTGCGCCGCTTCGACAATGCGCGCCGCCTTGGTCGCGATCATCGTCTGAAAGTTGATCGTCGAAAGCAGAAAGGTTTCAACAATCTGCGCCTCGATCAGCGGCGCAGTGACGCGCAACAGCGGCTCCCCCGGAAAAGCCAGTGTTCCTTCCGGCATCGCCCAAACTTCCCCGCTGAAGCGAAATTCAGAGAGGTAGTCGAAGAATTCGCGTGACACGTGCGCGAAAACCGGCAGCCGCCGTAAATACTCTATTTCCTCTTCGTTGAAATTCAGATTGTTCAGATAACTCAACGCCTGTTCCAGCCCGGCAACGACCAGATACGACCGATTTTCCGGTAACCGCCGAATGAACATTTCAAAGCTTGCCCGTTCGTGACGCCCATTGGCGTGATAGCCCGCCGCCATCGTCAACTGGTACAAATCGGTCGCCAGCCCGGACAACCGCGGCGCGGTATGCGTAACTTTCACTGGTTCCAAATTGCGCATTCTTGCTTCGCCTCACTTAGTGTAGAAAGTACACGAAGCTTACGCGGCGGGCGGAGAATCTGTCAACCGCTTTTTTGAGCAGGGGATGGTTTTCCGGCAACCTTCCTCTTGCGATGGTCAGTGGCGGCTCATACAATCCGCCGGTCTTCGCGAACGTGAAAAACTCGTCAAACCAACTTGGATTTACTCTGACAGGACTTCTGACATTATGAATCGAATTGCCAAGCCGTTGTTCTTTGCTCTCCTTCTGTTCATCTGCGCCATGTTTCTGGCAGTCAATCGCCGGGAACTGACTGCCGCAACAAAAACTTCTTTTGAAGATTCGTCAGTCAAAACATCCAAACGTGCGCAAACGACGCCGACATTCAACAAAGAGGTCGTTCGCATTCTTCAGAAGAATTGCCAGACCTGCCATCATCCGGGCGACATTGCGCCGTTTTCAATGATGACATTCCAGGAAACGCGCCCCTGGGCCAAAGCCATCCGCGAAGCCGTCATCGTGCGCCGGATGCCGCCGTGGAAGCCGATGCCTGGCTGCGGAGATTTTCGTGATACGCGGGCGTTATCGCAGGATGAAATCAACACGCTGGTCGCCTGGGCCGACGGCGGAGCGCCTGAAGGCAGCTCCGCGGATTTGCCAGCGGCAATGGTCTTTCCGGATGGCTGGCCGCTGGGCGCGCCGGATTTTGTCGCGACGCCGGACACCGATTTCACGCCTCCACAAGGTCAGGACACTTACCGCTGCTTCAGCATCCCCGCTTCATCGCTGCGCGGCGACCGATTTCTTCAAGGCTTGGATGTGCGTCCGGGCAATCGCAAGATCGTGCATCACGTAATTGCCTATCCCGATCCGGGCGGAAAATCCGTGGAACTTGATGCCAAAGACCCCGGGCCGGGCTACACCTGTTTTGGCGGACCGGGCTTCGATATTTCGACCAGCGTGGCGGATGTGCTCGCGGGCAGATCGTATATGCTGGGCGGTTGGGCGCCTGGCGCGCGCGGATACTTCGCGCCTGAAAGCTCCGGTATCAAGATTTCTGGTGGAGCGAACGACCGAGTCGTCATTCAAGTCCATTACCATCCAACCGGCGAGCCGGAAACTGACCGCACATCGGTTGGCTTTTATTTCGCCAAAACGCCTGTCCAGAAAAATCTGTTGTTATTGCCGCTGGTCAATACGACGTTCACCATTCCCGCCGGGGCAAAACAGCATCAGGTAACACAGAACTTCGACGTTCCCTCGCTGATGGCGGGCAAGATTGTCGGCGTCACGCCGCATATGCATTTGCTGGGCAAGCAGATCAAAGTCGAAATCACGCGCCCGAATGAACCGACGCAATGCCTGATCAACATCCCCAGTTGGGATTTCAACTGGCAGGGGTCCTATCTTTATCAGTCCGCCATCACCGCGCCGGGCGGATCGCGCGTCAAACTAACCTGCACGTATGACAATTCCACCGATAATCCGCTGAATCCCAATTTCCCACCGAAAGCCGTCCGTTGGGGAGAAGAAACCACGGACGAAATGGCGCTGGCCTTTATCGCCTTCACGATTGATCTTTTTTCGATCACGCCTTCGACTCCTCAGTTGACCGATGTCGCACTGGATGGCAATGGCGCGCTGACGGTCACTGGCTCTGGATTTCAAAACGCCGCCGATGTGGAAATCAACGGACACCGGTTGCACGACACCGGCCAGGATTCGGCAACATTCGCAACCAGGCTGACTTCGGCGGAGTGGTGGAAAGTGTTTGCCCCGCCCGGTCAACCAGTGAACGTCACGGTGATCAATCCGGACGGCGTTCGGACAACGGCCCGATCATTTGTCAGAGCCGGAACCGCCGGCGCTGTCACGGCGGTTTCCGCCGCCAATTTTTCCGCCGATTCGCTGGCGCCGGAAGCCATCGCCGCCGCCTTCGGGACGAACCTGGCGACAACGACGATGATCGCCAATTCCACGCCGCTGCCGACGGATTTGGCCGGGACGAAAGTCCGCATCAACGGCGAACTCGCGCCGCTGTTCTTTGTGGCTCCCACGCAAATCAATTTCCTGGTTCCGGCGGGCGTCCAAACCGGCTCCGCCGTCATCGAGATCATCTCGGCGGATGGCGCAATCTCTCGCGGCACGGTCAACCTGGCCACCACCGCGCCGAGTTTGTTCACCTCAAATGCTTCTGGCGTGGGCGCGCCAGCCGCCATCGCCACCAAAGACGGCGTGAACTATCTGGCCGTGGGAAATTCGGATGGCTCCGCGAATCCGATTGACGCAGGCGATTACCTGGTGCTGTTCGGCACGGGAATGCGAAAGGCTTCTGCCGCTGCCGTCAAAATCACCATCGGCGGCCTTGAAGCGCCAGTGCAATATGTCGGGGCGCAAGGCGGCTTTGCCGGACTCGATCAACTCAATACACAGATTCCGGCAGGCGTTTCCGGACTTGTGGACGTGGTCGTTTCGATTAACGGCAAGGCGGCAAATGCAGTAAAGATAAAAGTGAGGTAAAGCAGCCCCATCCTTGGTTCCGGCGAAAGGGCGTGTTGATCAGGCCCTTTCGCCGTTTCAGGAGTTAGCTTCAGCCTGCTGAACCAAGTTCGCGCACCAACGCCACAAGCGATTCGATGTAACCTGACAATTGCACATCGCGTTCAATCGCCGGAACGCGTTCGCGGACCCGGTGATAAACCTCTGTTAGTTTTGGGCCCGGCTTCAGTGGTTTCAGGAACTCCAGCCCTTGCGCCGCGCAAAGCAGTTCAATCGCCAGCACGGTTTCGACGTTGCGGACAATCTGCGCCAGCTTCAGCGCGGCGGTCATGCCCATGGAAACGTGGTCTTCCTTGTTGGCTGAAGTGGGCAGCGTGAAGACCGATGCCGGATGCGCCAGCACGTTGTTTTCGGCGATCAGGGCGGCGGCGGTGACTTGGGCGATCATCAGGCCGGAGTTGGTTCCGGGATGCGGCGAGAGGAATGCGGGCAGGCCGGAAAGCGACGGATTGACCAATCTTTCCACGCGGCGTTCAGAGATGGTCGCCAAGTCGGCGATAGCAATCGCGGCGTAATCGAACGAAAGCGAAACTGGTTCGCCGTGAAAATTTCCGCCAGAGATGATTTCCCGTTCTTCCGCAAAAACCAGCGGATTATCCGTCGCGCTGTTGATCTCGACTTCGACAATTTGTTTGGCGTGCTTGAGCGCGTCGCGAACCGCGCCGTGAACCTGCGGCATGCAGCGCAGCGCGTAGGCATCCTGCACGCGCGGATCAAAAGCTTTGTCGCGGTGCGATTCGCGAATTTCGCTGTGTTCGATCAGTTCTCGCAACCGGCGGGCGCTTTCGCGCTGGCCGGTGTGCGGGCGGACAGCGTGAATTTTCCGGTCAAACGCGGCTGGCGTTCCGCGCAAGGCTTCCAGGGTCATTGCGCCAATCACGTCGGCGGCTTCGGCCAGTTTCAACGCATCCAGCAAAGCCAGTCCGCCGGTCGCCGTCATCGCCTGCGTGCCATTGAGCAAAGCCAGACCTTCTTTCGCTTCAAGCTGTAACGGTTCGATGCCCGCTTGTTCCATTGCCTCACCGCCGGGAATCCGCTGGCCGCGATAGAAAGCTTCGCCTTCGCCGATGGCAACCAGCGCCAGGTGCGCCAGCGGCGCCAGATCGCCTGAAGCGCCGACGGAGCCTTTTGAGGGAATCACCGGATGGACGCCGTTATTGAGCATTGCAATCAGCGTTTCGACGATCAGCGGGCGGCAGCCGGAAAACCCTTTGGCCAGCACGTTGGCGCGGTGCAGCATCATCGCCCGGACAATCCGTTCGGGAAGCGGGTCGCCTACGCCGCAGGAATGCGAGCGAACCAGGTTGATTTGCAATTCGCGCAACTGATCGTTGGGGATGCTGACTTCCGACAGCGCGCCGAAGCCGGTATTGATCCCGTAAGCCACATCGCCGCGCGCGATGATTTCTTCGACAAAGCGGCGGGATTTTTCGATACGTTCGCGGGCAGCCGGTGACAATGAAACTGCTGCGCCATCGGCGACAGCGTCTGTTTGAATCAGCGACAATGAATCGCCATCGAGTTCGATCATTTTGGAGTCCTCTTGATGTTGATGGATTTTGATTGGCGATTCTAGGACAGGCGGCCAGTGCTGGGAAGGCGGTTATTCGATGGGCTGGTTGGTTGAACCATCGCCCCAGACATCGCCCCAGCCGGTTTTTCGCGCTTGCCGCCAGGCTTGTTTGTCGCGTTTGGTGACGGTGACGGTTTGCAACCCGTCTTCGGTGCAAAGCTGAAGCCGCGTGTAACCGGCGTGGCGCAGCGGATGGCGCAGGACTCTGGCCGGGGCTGGCTGAACAGCGTGTTTGACGACGGCGACATAAGAAAACTTTTCGTCTTCGTAACCGAGCGTGCCGCCCTTCAGCCGGCGGTGCAGCGGCGAACGGTCGAAGCGCGCGGCGAAGTGGCACCAGTTCTCAGCTTCTTTTCCATCAAGCTCCGACCCGGCTGCCAGCGGGCAGGCGTTTTGATGCGGGCATGGCGCAGCCACAAAACCTCCTGATTCGATTAACTGATTTCGCGCAGCGAGAACGGCGCTGGAGCCTTTCATCGTTCCCGGCTCGATGATGACCAGCACCTGCCGCGCGGCCAGCCAGGCGGCTTTCAGGATTCTGACCGCCGTCGCCGGTTCAATCTCGCCAATCGAATAAGAGCAGACCACCAAATCGTGCAGCGCAAAATCGGTCTGCATTCGCAAATTGGCCGCTTGCCAATCCGCCGAACGCAGCGCCTGATGTTCTGAAGCCATCGCCAGTTTCCGGCCAAGCTCAATCAAATGCCTGTCCTGTTCGATCAATGTAATTTGCCGCAATGAATCGAAGACTTCCGCCGCCGCCCACGAAGCCGCGCCGGTTCCGGCTCCCAGATCGAGCAGGCTTTCGATTCTCAAGGTCGAAGCCAGACGATGGACTTCCACCAGCGCTGCGTATGAGGCGGCAAAAGTCGCGGGCATTCGCACGGCGGCGTAAGCCAGCCGATGCGCGTCGGTGGAGATGAACGGTTTTCCGGGCAGGATTTGTTCACGGTACTTTTGGGAAAGTTCGGCGGCTGCCTGGCTTAATGCGGCTTGCGACAAAGACGGCTGGTTCTGACGAGCGGCTTCGTGTTCGATGGCCTGGCGGAGCGGAAACGGAAGTTGCATCACAAAACCTTCAATTCGCGCAGGACATCCAGCGTTGCGGGCATTGGCGTTTGCCACAGCCAATCCACGCGCAGCGTGAATCCGGCAATGACTTGAGAATGATAAAAGCCTTCTTCATCCAGTGCCGCCAGTTCATAACCATCATCATCGAGTTGGTAAAACTCCGCCGTTTGTTTGTCGGGATCAATCAGCCAATATTCGCGAACGCCCGCGACCTGGTATTCGGCGAACTTCACCTTGCGGTCACGCTTGTTGCTTTCAGGCGAAACGATTTCAATCGCCAGGTCAGCGGGGCCGTCCAGATAATGGCGAGTAATCAGATGTGCGCGGTCTTTCCGGACGAAGACCAAATCCGGTTCCCGACCGCGCGCAATGGCGGCCAAGCGCATGACGTAGGGCGCAAAAACCAACTGCCCAAGATCGTGCGCTTCAATGTAAACACCCAGCACTCTATCCAGAAAAACGGCGATGTTTTGATGATTGATTGCTGCCGGTGAAGCCATAATTTCGATCCTCCCATTGACCCATTCTGCCCGCGTATCTTCATCCAGCCATTCGATGTATTCCTCGAAAGACATTTTCTCCTTCGGTGGAATCCGTTCTGCCAATTCACTGACTGCGGTTGCCATAAATTACCTCTGATTTGTTTTAGTCTGACGATTACCCAGGCGGAATTGTAGGCGAAGGCGGGAATGGAAGGAAGGCAGGGAAAGTTCGGCAATGCCCGCCGCAACGCGAATTGCCGCGGGCATTGCCGAAGGTTGAAAAAGATCAGAACAGGAACTTGAATCCGAGCTGCCAGAAGCGCGGGAAGTTCGATTGGCGAACGTTGTTCTTGTTGATGGCGCCGAACTCCGCGTTCTGCGGGTCGGTGTTGTAGGCGCGTTCGTCGTACTGCGGCGTGTTGAAGACGTTGTAGGCTTCGGCGCGGAACTGGAAGCGCATTTTTTCAGTGATGCGGAAGGTTTTCGAGAAGTTGATGTCAAACTGCTCGTAGGAAGGCCGCCGCACGCGGAAGTCACGAATCGCCGTGGTGCGCGTCGTGAACGGTTCGCGGATGATGAACGACGGCGCGGTGCAACCGGCGTTGATCGAGTTGGTCAGCAGTTGCGTCTCGAAAGCGCCTGACGCCGTCCGCCGTAAGCTGCCGTCCGAGTTGCGTACGTATTGCGCGACACAAGGCCGCACCCCCTGAATCCAGTTCGCGCCGTTGACGAAGCGATTGCGTTCGACCTTGTAGTAATCAGGATCAACGATGTCCACATTGCCCGGCAATTGCCACGGACGCCCGGAATTGAACAGGTACAAGCCCGCCGCCTGCCAGCCGCCGACAAACAGGTCGGCAAAGCGATTGGCATTGCCGAGGAACCGCCGTCCTTTGCCAAAGGGCAATTCCCACACGCCCGAAATCGTGAAGCGATGCGGGCGGTCGGAGAAAGCCAGGCTGCGATTTTTGATCCGCGCCACGTCGTCAATATACGACGACGTGCTGTCCTGTTGTCCCGGCTGTTGAATCGCTTCTTCAATGGTCTTGGAGAAGGTGTAGGTTCCGCTGACCGACAGGCCGTGCGACAAACGCTTGTTGACCAGCGCCTGGAAGGAGTTGTACCAGAGCCTGCCTTCGTTGCCCTCGAGTGCGGTGATCCCCCCGAACTGCGGGAATGGGCGCATCAGTTCATACCGGCTGAGCATCGCGTTGGTGAAGCGCGCGCCGCTGAAACCGGCGACCCCGACGAACGGATTCGGCAACAACTCGTCGCAGACGGCGCGATTGCCGCCTTTGGTGGCGTCGCAGCGGTCGCGGAAAGCCAGACTCGGTTCGTTGATGCCGTTGAACTGAGACTGCGCGTCGTAGGTGCGGCTGCCGACGTAGCTGACTTCCGCCGCGATATTCCACGGCAGTTGCCGCTGAAGGCTGAGCGAGAAGTTATCCACTTTCGGCACCACGAAACCCGGATCCGAGTAGCTGAAACCCAGTCCCAGGAAGGTTTCCGCACCGAGGCTCGACCCCGCCGGGCGCAGCACGCCGGTCGGAAAAGGATCGGCGAGCGAATTGGGGCGCGGCGTGCGGCTGCTGTCGCTGGTCGAAACAAACGGCGTCTGAATGCTGAAGCCGTTGGTCGGATAGCCGGGCGCTCCAACCGGATTGACGTAATAGCGTCCGTAACCGGCGCGCAGCACCGTCTTGCCGGTCAGGCTGTAAGCGAAGCCGACACGCGGTTGGATGTTGTCCCAGTCGCTATTGACCGCCGCCCGTCCTTTGGCGGCAAACCCCAATCCGCCGAAAATCTGATTCCCGTTGATCAATCTGGTACGGTCAATGCGTGAGTTGGCCGGATTGACCACCGACGTCTCAAACCCATAATTCAAGCGGTCGTACCGCTCGACGCCCGGCAGGTTCGCGTCAAAACGGAGGCCGAGATTGATCGTCAGCTTGCGCGACACCTTCCAGTCGTCCTGAAACCACGGCGCATAGTATTTGGCCATGTAGATCGGAAAGACGTTGTTATCGATGTTGCCGCCGTTCGGCGCGCCCAGCAGCAGATCGGCGATCCCGCTGCCGCTCAACGGATCGGCGCGGTTGAACTCTTTTTGCGTGAAGGTGCGCCCGAAGGTCAGCCGCAAGCCAGCGTTGCCCGCAGCCTGACGTGCGTACTGCTGCAAGCGCAGGTCGAGGCCGAAACGCAGGCTGTGTGCCCCTTTGACCACCGACAGGTTGGGCTGAACGCTGTAAACGTTCGTCACCTCGCGGCTGAAATTGCCGCGCCCGAGTTGGATATTGTCGGTGATTTCAAAGCGCGGGAACATCGGAATCGGCAACTGGCTGATCAGCGATGATGGGAAACCAAGCTGCGAAGCGTCATAACCAAGTCCGTCCTGAAAACGCGCCTCTTCGATGTAGCGGTTGCCGGAAACGCGCAGATTGAGCACCGTCGTGCTGTTAAAGGTATGGACCCAGTCGCCAACGCCCGTGTAGTTGACGCGATTGAGCGGCAACTGGCCATCCTGCGCCGGGCCTTCGGTAATGCCGTTCGTCCAGCGGATTTCCGCTCGGTTATTGTATCCGTACCGGAAAAAGACCTTGTCTTTCTCGCTGATGTTCTGGTCAATTTTGAAAATCCAGTTTTTGAACTTGTCGTTGGCAATGTTCGGAATGTCGGCGAAATTGTTGCGCCACGGATCGCCGCCCGGCGTGACGTTGTTCGGTTTCGGGTAGAAAGCCAGCAGCTTTTGCGCAATCGGGCTAATGCGGTTGGCCGGAATCATGTTGTTCGGAAAAGGATCTCGCGTCCAGACGCCGTTTACGTTGCGCCCGGTAGCTGGATCGTAAATGGTGATCAACTGGCCGGCAGCGGTCTTGTACTCGCGGAAATCGCCACGGATAAACGCTTCGGTCGGGACGGTAATGACCTGCGGATTGGGCGTGCCTTCGCGGTAACCTTCATAGTTGAATAGGAAAAACGTCTTGTCGCGCCCGTCATAGCCGAGTTTGCGGAAAACGGATTTCGGCAAACGCACCGGCCCTTCGATCACGCCGCCGTATTGATCCAGAAAGTGCTCGGCTTTTTCCAGCGAGCCGTCCGCCTTGCGAAACCGCCCGGCGGGCAGGTTGCGGAAATTCGAGAAAAGGTAATTCGAGTCCAGCCAGTTGCGGCGATAGAATTCGTACAGCGAGCCGTGATATTGATTGCCGCCGGATTTGATCGAAACGTTGACGACGCCGCCCGCCGTGCGCCCGTACTGCGCGTCGTAACTGTTGGTGATGATTTTGAATTCACCGACCGCATCCACCGGCGGCACGTAGGCGATGTTGTTTCCGCCCTGGACTGAATTGTTTGGCGCGCCGTCCAGCAGAAATTCGTTGCTGCGGTTCAGTCCGCCGTTGATGGACCAATCGGCGATGGCGCCGTTATCGAAGGGACGCTGGTAAATTGCCGGACCATTGAAAGTGATGCCGGGCGTCAGCGTCGCCAGCATGAAGGGATTGCGCGCGTTGAGCGGCAATTCGACGATACGACGGTTTTCGATGACGTTGCCGCGATCCGCTTTCGTTTCTTCCAGCAACGCGGCTTCGGCGGTAATGGTCACGGTTTCGGTGGCCGCGCCGACTTCCAGAGTTATATCAATGGTTGCCGTCTGGCTGACCTGCAGTTCCTGCCGGTCGCGCAGGAACTTCTTGAACCCGCCGGCTTCCACCGCGATGGTGTAAAGTCCGGGTTTGAGAAAGGGGACATTGTAGTTGCCTTCGGAATTGGTGGTTACTGACACCGTCTCATTGGTGGCCAGATTGCGCACTGTAACCGAAGCATTTGAGATCGCAGCCTTGTTCGGATCCGTGACCCGGCCATTGACCGTCGCGCGAAATTCTTGCGCGAAAGCAATGACCGAGAACAGGCAGATCCAGAGAAAAGAGAACGCCAGGTGCTTTTTCATTCGACTCTCCTGTGGATTGAGTCCCAGTTTCGTGAGCGGTAACGGGCGAACTGCTTGTCCGGCATTCACTTTATGCCGCCCGCGATGCTGGTGTGTGTTAAGTACGACGTTTCCGGTGAATCGCCACGCCATCGAAAAGCGGCGCTTTGTCACCGGAAGTAATCATTACCGTACGGGCTTGTTGAAGCGGCAAGCCGAGCGGCGCGATAAAGTCAGCAGAAACTGTTTGTAGTTCGTTGTGGATCAGGTAACCGCCATCAGACATCATGGCGGCGATATTGGTCAGCGCGAAAAGCAGTTCAGGGGCGCTGAAGTAAGGAAAGACATTGGTGACAATTACCAGATCGTATTGGGGGGAATCCTGGTAACGTTCGGTGACGATGTTCAACCGGTCCGCGCTGATCGCCTTCACGATCGCCGGCCGGACGAGCAGCGTTTTTTTCAGATGCCCGGAGAATTTCGATGGAACCTCCAGCGCGGTTTCAAAGCCGATACTCCTTCCAAATTCGCGGAAGTAGGTTTTGTAATCCTCCGCCAGAGAACGCGCGTCGCTCTCTTTCACACCGGAGAGAAGCGAAAGTGAGACTTCCTTTCGCCGCTTGAAGTTTTGCAGATGCGCAATGACGCGGTCATTGATGTCAACACAGTGAATTTGCAGTTGGGATTCCGCGGTCAGTTTCAGCCCCAGTAACGCATCGGCGACGGCAAACGGTTGGTAGCTTTGCGGACCGAACAGGTCAATCAAATCCGTGCGCGGCGCGAAATCCATTCCCGGACCGACAATCAGAATCCTGCTCAGCCGGGTTTCAGGAGATTGCGCCTTGAGGGCCGCCAGCGCAGTCTGGACGGCGAAATTGGCTTCGATTTGGGTATCCGTGCTGTGTCCGCGCTCCTGATACAGCGATGCAACATGGGCTGCCAGTTCCGACGGTTTGACCGCCCGCGAAGCGAATTCTTTGCGGTAGAGAAACTTCATCGCGCGGACATATTCGGATTGCAGGCGCTGAGCAAGCGGGATTGCCGGATTGGCGTTTTGACGCAACAGGGCGGCGAAATAGGCCATCCTTTCGTCCTGGCGTTCCCTGCTGATTGCCTTGATGAAATCACTGATGCGAACTTTCACCGCTCCGGGGATCTTCCCGGCTGCCGGAAGGTCGCGGGATTCATCCGTTAGAAACCTGGACGCATCAGCCGCGCTCAATCCCTGCACAAATTCATAAGCGCTCAGCGCCGGCTCAATCCTCGGCTGGCTGGTGAACCGGGAGGATTGGAGCAGAAAAAAGATCAAATGATCGTATTCTCCCCAGATTTCGCGCTCACGGGTCTTTTGGTTAATTTCCGCAATTCGCGCCCGGAAGTTGTCGCGCCCGATATTCTGCTGCTCCAGCCAGGAACACAGTGCGACAGGCAAATCCTCATAGCTGATCGCTTTTTTGCCTGGCCCCGAATGGACGCTTCCCAGCGCCACAAGCAGGCAAAAAGCCAGAATCCCGCACGACAATGCGTGCGAAAAACCACGTCGAAACGAATTGTGACGCTCAATCGCGCGCAACCTCATTGGCACCTCGCGAACAAATCCCTGCGTGTGAAGATCCGAAGTGTGATTTCAGTAACCAGCAAAGAGAGCAGCCAGCAATGCGAATCGTGTCTTAACTGTCATTTGTGCAATAACTGGGAGGAACTTGGCCCAAAGGCGGATTGGATTATCCAAATGGCCTGCAAAAGTGTCAAGACAGCAAACCGGAAATTTTAAGAGCCGTTCCTGGACAAAAATCAAGCGGGCTCAAGACGAAGATGCCACCTGATTTTTGTCCAGAAACAGGCAAGGTCATTTGTTGTTCAGGCTCTTTTTGAGCGGGGTTGGTGAGGGCGAAGGTTTGGTATCTGAGACTCCGGCCTGTTTGCCCGCCGCCGAGACATTTTTCTGGGCGACGTTGAAATTGCCATTGAGGCGCGACAGACCAAAGCCGAACAGTGTCAGAAACCCCAAAAAGAATGCGACAAAGAGCCCCAGATTGACCAGTCCCCGAATCAGGCCGGTTAGAATATCCATCCCTCCCTGATAATTGGTCCGTTGATTTCTCTGCGATTGTTGATAAAGAAACGCCTGGTAACGGGCGGAGTAGCTTTCGCCGTCTCCGCTGGAATTCATCATTTCATTTGCGGTTGAATTCCCGTCTGGGCCTTCGGTATGCAAATCCGCCGGCAGAATGGATGGGAATGGTGATTTCATTTCAAGCCTCCTTCCTGGTGAACGAGTTATCAACAGCCCACAAGTGATCGAAAAACATGGCTCGGGGCATGGACGCGGGGCACGGCCTGGGGCACGAGCAGTCAATGACAAAGTGCAAAGTGGAGGAAGTGGGGGTGATCTGGCCTCTATTGGCTCAGATTTCTGCCTGCGATCAGCAGACCAAACACGAAAAGAGCGTATTCCAGAAAGATCGAGTTTGAGTGGCTAAGCCGGTCGGCCAGACGTTTCGGTTGACGGATGAACTTCGGTCAGTCGAGATGGCTTGTTCACAAAGAACGTCCAGTCCGTATGTGTTCAGGGATATATTCTCTCTTGGGGGATTACAATGAATCGTGTGATGGACGCATCTTAAAAAACGCGGTTCGCGGTGTCAATCACAGGCTGGCTTATGCCGGACAGGCTGCCGGGCAAGGTTCACCTGAGCAAACTCCCCCTGCCCTGCAACTGTAAAATTTCCGGGCAGTCAAATCTGATGTGCCAATACGCTGCCTCAGCGGGCCTCTTTCCGCGCCAACGGTTTATCACCAGGATCGTAAATCCAGCACGCTTTGCAATTTTGCCAGCCACCTCTTTCTGTTCAAACATTGAGCCTCAGCCGGGAGCCGTGATAGATTGCCCTCCCCGTAAAGACGCCCAAAAAGTTCGTTTAAGGAGGTCCCCAAATGCCAGACAGAGTGTTGATTGCCGATGATGATCGTGATGCTCGTGTGCTGTGGACGGCAGTCGCTGAGGCAGAGAGCCTGGAGGTCGTCGAAGCCGAGGACGGTCGTCAGGCGCTTGAGATTTTGGATAATGACACTAATTTCAAACTGATCATCCTGGATGTGATGATGCCTTACGTTGAAGGCTACGAGGTGCTCAAACACATCCGCACCGTCGAGCGGCTGAAAGAAATTCCCGTGATCGTCTCCACCGCTGACCGCACCACGCGGGGGTTGACTGGAATTCCAATTGACGACAAGACTTCGTTTATCAACAAAGCTTCAGGGCTGGACAACATGCGGCGCGGAGTTGTACAGGCGCTCGGCAGGCAGGGGGCTTCGTAACCATTCCGGCAATTTATGTCTCACGAATTGTGTCCGTTGTGCGGCCGGACCGGCAAACAGCCGCTGCCCGCGACTGCCCAGACCGAAGAGTCGCTGTTCTTTTTGATTCAATCCAACGAGCCGGGCTGGCAGCCGGAACAAGGCCTCTGTCAGCCGTGCTTCGACTTGTTTCGTGGCGCGCATGACCGGCTCAAAGCCAATCCCAAGATCTTCCATAATCACCGGTATCGCATTTTGCCGACGCCGCTGCGCGTCGGCGCGGACGAACGCTTCACCGGACGCGGCATTACCATTGCTTTTCTCGACTCAGGCTTTTTCCCGCACCCTGACCTGATTGAGCCGCGCAACCGCATTCTGCGCTACGTCAACATTACCGCGCCGCATCAAACCGATCAGCAAGCCAGTGCCGAGATTAACCATCCGAATGATTCAAGCTGGCACGGAATGATGACATCCGTCGTGGCAGCAGGCAGCGGCTATCTGTCGTCTGGAACTTATCGCGGACTGGCGTGTGACGCCAATGTCGTGCTGGTCAAATCCGGTTCGGCGCAGCGCATTCTGCACGATGATATCCGGCGCGGATTGGATTGGGTGATCAAGCATCGCCAGCAGTACAACATTCGCGTCGTCAACCTTTCCTGCGCCGGAGATTACGAAGAATCCTACCTGACGGATGGACTGTCCCAGGCCGCAGAACGTGCAGTCAAAGAAGGCCTGGTGGTGGTCTGCGCGGCGGGCAATGCAGGCAATTCTGAAAATCCCGCGATTTTGCCGCCCGCGTCCGCGCCTTCGGTGATCACGGTCGGCGGATTTAACGATCGCAACACGCTGGAGCTGGCGGATAACTCGCCCTACCATTCCTCCTACGGACCAACGATTGATGGATTGCAGAAACCTGAAATTCTCGCCCCAAGCATCTGGCTGGCCGCCCCCATCCTGCCCGACACGCCGACTGCCGCCGAAGCCCGCTTATATGATCTGCTGCAGGACGCCCCGGACAGCGAATTGCGAGACGCACTGAAAATGCACCCCGGCATTGATCCGCAACTGGATGCGGCCAGTGACCTGCCCGTCTACCTCATTCGTCAACTGGTTTCGATCAAAGTGCATGATGCCAATGTCATCAGCGGCAGCTACAAACACGTGGATGGAACCAGTTTCGCCGCGCCGATAGTTTCTTCGGTCGTCGCGCAAATGCTGGAAGCCAATCCGCGCCTGACGCCGCAGCAGGTCAAACGAATCCTGATAGACACCGCCATTCGATTGGACGGCGTGGAAGCGAACCGGCAAGGCTGGGGAACGATTATTCCCAGCCGGGCGGTGGAGCGGGCATTGCAGTATCAGTAATTTCTTGATTGCCCCCGAACCCGATGCTCGCCATTTACCGGCAGTAAATGGCAGTAAATGGAGGACTAATCATGGTCATTGGCCATTTCGCTATCGGCTTTGCCTCAAAAAAATTTGCGCCACAGACTTCACTCGGCGTTCTGATGGCCGCGCCGATGCTGCTTGATCTGCTTTGGCCAGTCTTTCTGCTGATGGGCTGGGAGCGCGTCCGCATCGTTCCCGGCATCACAGCTTTCGCGCCGCTCGATTTGGAATTCATGCCTTACTCGCACAGCCTGTTGATGTCCGTTGTCTGGGCGCTGCTGTTTGCCGGGGTGTATTGGCTACTGACTCGCTATCGAACCGGTGCCGTGGTGATTGCCATTGGCGTTCTCAGTCACTGGATTTTGGATTTCATCACACACCGCCCGGACATGCCGCTTTATCCTGGCGGAAACCTGCGCCTGGGTCTGGGCCTGTGGCACTCCATTTTAGGCACGCTGGCAGTGGAAGTGCCGCTGTTTGTCGCGGGCGTCTGGCTGTACATCACCACGACACGGCCGAAAGGCGTTGCCGGTGTTTTGGCGCTTTGGGGGTTGATCGCTTTGGCGATGCTGATTTACGTCAGCGGGCTGCTGGGGCCGCCTCCGCCAAACGAAAAGACCCTGCCGTGGTATGCCCTGACCGCCTGGCTGGTTCCGCTGTGGGCCTGGTGGATTGACCGTCAGCACGAAATCAATGTGTAACTTTACGATATACCTGCGATGTACCTGCCATGTACCTGATTGACGGCAACAACGTGATTGGCCGGCGCGGCAAAGGGTATGAAGATTGGTTTCATGACAAACCCGCTTCGCGCCGCCAATTTCTGAAGGACCTGACCCGGCTGGCCAAAATGAAGAAACTTCGGTTGACCGTGGTTTTCGATGGCGCACCCGACCCGAGCTTTCCGGATGGAACGAGTTACCGTGGCGTCAAAGTCTTCTACGCGCGGCAGGGTTCCGACGCCGACTCGCGGATCATCGAAATGGCCGAAGCTGAACGCAACAAGAAGAATCTGACGGTCGTGACTTCCGATAGAAAGCTGGCTGATCGTGTTCGCGTCTGCGGTGTGCAGGTAATGCGCGCGGGCGAGTTTCAACAACTGCTCGATGAAGCGGCCGCCGCCGCCCTCAACTCCCGGAATCCTGACGCGGCCAGTGTCAAAGGAGAAGAGATGGATGATTGGATGCGGTATTTCGGTGTTGATGAAGACGACGATTGAAACCGGGGATTCAGGCCATAAGGCGCTGCTTGCGCCGTTTCGGACTTGCGGGCTATAGTTGCCGCGTTCCCCAAGGATTCCTCCAAGAGCACCCAAAGTTTTGAATTTGCTGGCGAATTTTTCGAATCGCAGACTGCGGTCGCGATGTTTCATCGTGAATCGAAAGGAGAGTTTTCAGTGGCGAATGAGACTGGAGTGACGACAAGCAATGCCACCTTTAAAGGGGATGGCAAAGAGGTCAACGCATTTATCGCCCGGCCGGATGGCGCGGCCGAAGCTCCGGCGGTGATTATCGTTCATGAATGGTGGGGGCTGAATCCCCACATCGAAGACATTGCGCAGCGCTATGCCCGCGAAGGCTTCATCGCCGTCGCCGTTGATCTCTATGACGGCGTGACCACGAAAGATGCCAAAGAAGCCGCCAATCTGATGTCTTCGCTCAAAACTGAAGACGGAATCGAATCCCTGAAGATTGTGCTTAATGGATTGCGCGCCATGCCGGAAGTGATCAGCGTCGGGGTCACAGGTTTTTGCATGGGCGGCACCTACGCCTTGCTGCTGGCGTGCAATGCCAGGGTCGAAGCGTCAGCGCCGTTTTATGGCGACGTGCCGGTGGACACAACACTGATCGGCAAACTGGGTTGCCCGGTGTTGTTCATTGGCGGTGAAAAAGATCAGTGGATCACGGTGGAAAAAATGAAGCGCCTGGAAACTGCGCTTAAACAATACGCCAAACCGGGTGAAGTTCGCATTTACAAGGACGCCGACCACGCCTTTTTCAACAACACGCGCCCGGAGGTTTACAGCCAAACGGATGCTGAAGACGCCTGGCAACGCGTGATTGAATTCTTCAACAAACATTTGCGGCCAGGTCAGGCCGCAAACGCGTAACAAAACAATGGCACATCCTCTCGCGGACAAAGTGGCAATCATCACGGGCGCATCTTCCGGCATTGGCCGGGCTGCGGCATTTTCGCTGGCCAAACATGGCGTGAAATTGGCGTTGTTTGCCCGTACGGAAAGCGCGCTGGCGGAAGTGGCGGAACGCTCCAAACGGCACGGAGCGCCTGACACAGGCAAATTCGTTTGCGATGTCCGCAGCGAAAAATCCGTCGGGCAAGCCATGGCCGCAACCCTCAAACAGTTCGAGCGAATTGATATTCTGATCAACAGCGCGGGATTGAGCCTGAACGGCGACGTGGACGGTTATTCGCTCAGCGATTGGCAGACCGTGCTGGAAACGAATCTGACTGGAACGTTTCTGACCTGCCGGGCGGTGCTGCCAGCAATGAAGAAGCAAGGCGGCGGTCAGATCATCAATATCTCGTCTGGCGCGGGGCGCGATGGGATCAAAAGCATGTCCGCCTACTGCGCATCGAAGTTTGGCGTCATCGGCTTCACTGAATCGCTCGGGCACGAGGTTCGCGACCAGAACATAAGAGTATCCGTGCTCCTGCCCGGCTCTGTCGCAACGAACTTTTCGCGCATTGCCCGGCGAAAGGAGCGCACGGGAGAGCATTCATCCGTTGGAGCCACAGCGGCAGTGGACATCGGCTACTCAATGACTCCTGAAGAAGTGGCCACAGTGATAGTTTCCATGCTCGAACAACCCCCGCAAGCCTGGATGAGTGAAGTTGTGCTGCGCCCGCTTAATCTGGAGTTGCGTCGCACCCGCACCAAAGCCTGAGGATCAAAACTGTCTGAGGGTCGAAACTGAAGGAAGGGGAGCAAGATGGCGAGCGAGAAGATATTATGCGCCGGATGCGGAATCACGCTGATGCCGTTTATGAAAGCCTGTCCGATGTGTGGCGTTGAGCGTGAAGAAGCCGCACCGCTGAATCTTCCGCCGCCGGAGATTCCCCTGACAGTGGAGGCTGTTCCTCCTTCCCTCCCTGCCGAAACAGAAAACGACCCGCTGGTGAAAACCGAAGTGGTTCCGTTGAACGCCATTCGCCAGAAGCCTGTCGTTTATGATGAAAAGGAATTTGCGCCTGCGCAAAACTTCGTCCTGCTTTCGCCCAATGAAACCAAGCGCAGATTTCCGCTCTTCACGCGCGCGCAGCTGACCTTGTTAGCCATCGGCATTGCGTTGATTTTGCTGATGCTGGTAGTCGGCATTTTGCTGTGGCGGCAGCAGCGGCGGGAAGTTTTCCGGGCGGCGAATGCAGCGGCGGCGAAATCCGAATCGGCATCTTCGCTCGCCCCAATCCCTTCGCCGAGCCCATCGCCGACACCAACCAATGACCCGGCAATTCTGGAATCCGTGAAAATGGCTTTAATGGCCTACAATCCGCTGGGATTCGCGCGCTATAAGTTTGAAGTGAAGGAAGGCATTGTGACTCTCAGCGGCGAGGCTGAACATCAGCCGGAAAAGGACGGCGCGGAAAATGTGGTGCGGTTACTGATCGGCGTCACTTCCGTCATCAACAATTTGCAGGTCAAACCCAGTTCAACCGGGGAACCGGTTAAAGTCAATCTGGCGGAAGCGAAGTTGCTGGATGATGCGCTCTCTCGCCAAATCCAGGAAAAAGAGAATCAGCCAGCCAGCTTTGCCGCGCCGCCGACACCAGATCCTCAGCGAGAAGCCGAACGCCAACGCCGCGAACAAATCGCTGCTAAACAGCGCGAAGAAGACGCAGCACTTCGTAAAGCTGCCGAAGAAAAATTGAGGCGCGAGGCGGAAGATTATGAGAAGCGTTTGGAGGAGCAGCGGCGGACGGACGCAGACCGCCGCGCACGCGCCGAACAGGCCAAAACGGATGCCGCCTCTTTGCGCTACGGCACCATCGCCTGGAACGGAATCGTGGACGGAGTGGATGAAATCATCTTCTCCGGTTCCAGCGCGTCGGTGCGCCATCTGAACGGCAACCAGCCACGCGAAGTCCGCGCGTCGTTCAGCGCCCCCATGCCCCGTTCGCCGGTGGATGTGAAATTGATCTGGCTGAACGGGCGGGGAATGATAGACATCATCCAACAACCATCCCCGGCCAATGGCTACACGACCATCGTGAGAATTGATGACAGCGCCAAAGGCGGCGAAAAACGGTACGAGTTCACGCTTCGCTGGAGTCTGCATTGACCCATGAAACCGCTCCCCCCCGACGAGCTTGCTGAGAAAAAGCGGCTGGTCAAATTCATCACTCAAAATCTGGAAGCGACTTACGGCATTCCCAGCAACACCAGTTTCGACGATCCGCTGGATGAACTGATCGGCACCATACTTTCACAATCCACCACCAACATTAACAGCCATCGGGCGTTTGCGAGCCTGAAAAAAAGATTTCCGGATTGGGAGTCTGTCCGGCAAGCACGCCCGGAAAGTATCGCTACGGCGATTCAATCCGGCGGCCTGGCCAACGTAAAATCGGTCGTCATCAAAAACGTCCTGAACGAAATCCTGGAGCGACGCGGAAATCTCGACCTGTCCTTTCTCAAAACTTTGCCCATTGATGAAGCTCGCAGCTTTCTGACTTCACTCAAAGGCGTTGGGCCGAAAACCGCCGCCTGCGTTTTGCTCTTCTCCTGTCAAAAACCGCTTTTCCCAATGGACACGCATATCTTTCGCATCACACGCCGTCTGGGACTGCTCCCAGAAAAAATCAACGACCAACTGGCACATGAACTTATGGAAACGCTGATCCCGCCGCGAAAACATTACTCTCTCCACATCAACTTAATTGCTCACGGCAGAAAGATTTGTCATCCCCATAGCCCAAAATGCGAGCAGTGTTCATTGATCGAACAGTGCGACTACGGTAAAGGATTCGTGTAAAAAATAGCAGTTCACGCTATCGTGGCGCAGAACGCACCTTCTCAGACCTAAAGTAGTCAACTGACAGGCCAGACTGGGGAAAAACATGGACGGTAAAGGCTCAAAATCAGGGAAGGAACTGTACAGTTGCTTCCAATGGATCAGGAAAGCGAGTTCAGATTGCTTAACTAAATTTGACTTAAATTGGCGTCTGACCAGAAAACGGTCAATCCAAGAAAACACCCTGTAGCGTTTTGTTTCACAGTCAAGGATTAGAAAATTTCCCGCACGAATTGACGGAACGGACCTCCAAGAAAATCTCGTTGCAGGTCAACAACTTAGACACAATTGAGAAAAATTCTCTGCTGGCCAGACTGAATGGTATGGTCATTGCTAAATAGCAGGACGACAAGCAATGCTTCAGCAGTTTAGGTAAACTCGTAGACGGGAGATGTTGGGGGACATCAAACGTTGAAGAGGTTTTCCGAATAAAGGACGGTTGTTCGATGGCGTATGGTTCTTGGGGGAGGCCATACGCAGTTGAGCAACCGTTCTTTTTTTTATTCACACCTGATTTTCCGCTTAACTTTTTCGGCCAAATCACCCTGCTCAATCTCTAATCGGTCGTCAATCACAACTGCTGCAATTCTTTATCTGATTGCAATCCAGGTCATCAAATTTTAAGTTGGCTACCGTTGGCTATACAGTCGTGGGAGGGAATGATGAAGAGCAGACCATTCACAAGATTCAGTATCATGGCGTTGGTAGGGTTGCTGGCCTTCAGCACGCCGCTAAGTCTGGCGCAAGACACCAGGAAAAAAGACAAAGCGAAAAGCTCGCAATCCGCACAACAAACCAAGCGCCTGAGCGAGGAGCAAAAGGCGATTCACTTGCTTGACCGGATTTCGTTCGGAGCGCGACCAGGTGACATTGAACAACTATTGAAGTCGGGCTGGGAAAAATACCTGGATGCGCAACTTCACCCGGAACGCATTCCTGATCAGGCCGTTGATGAGAAACTCAAAAACATCGAAAGCATTCATCTGAGCAATGCCGAGTTGGCGCGCTACTATCCGCCGCCCCAGGTCATTCAGCAGGCATTGAAGTCGAAAGGCATGGAGACGCCGGAATTCGCCAATGGGGCGAACACTCCGCCCGGACAAACCGGTCAAGCGCAGCAGGAGCAGATGACCAGGCGCCGCCAGGCGCAAAAAGTTCTGAAAGAAATGGGCTACAAACAGCCACAGCAAGTCGCCTTGGAGCTTCAACAGGCAAAAATCCTGCGCGCCGTTTACAGCGAAAAACAATTGCAGGAAGTAATGACCGACTTCTGGTTCAATCACTTCAATGTCTTCCTGCAAAAAGGCGCTGATCGCGTGCTGACGACTTCTTACGAACGCGACGTGATTCGCCCGCATGTCTTCAGCAAATTTGAAGAGTTGTTAAAAGCGACCGCGGAAAGTCCGGCGATGCTGTTTTACCTGGACAACTGGCAAAGCGCCGCGCCCAACGCGCAAGTATTGGCCCGCCGGGAAAAAGCCCTCCAACGGCTGGAAATGCGTCAGCGCCGTTTGGGTGGAAATCGTGGCGCTGCGGATGAACAGATGCAGACGATGCTCAACAATCAGGGCAAAATTAAAAAAGCGCCGCGCGGATTGAATGAAAACTACGCTCGCGAAATCATGGAACTTCACACGCTCGGCGTGGATGGCGGCTATTCGCAAAAAGACGTGCAGGAAGTCGCGCGCTGTTTCACGGGATGGACGTTGCGCAACCCGCGCGCTGGTGCGGAGTTCATTTTCAATCCTAATATTCACGACGATGGCGAAAAAACGGTGCTCGGCAAGAAAATTCCGGCAGGCGGGGGCCAGAAAGATGGTTACGCGGTGATTCATCTGCTGGCGACGCATCCTTCGACGGCAAAATTTATTTCGACGAAGTTGGCGCGCAAGTTCGTCAACGACCATCCACCGCAATCATTGGTTGACCGAATGGCGCAAACCTTTCAGAAAACTGACGGCGACATTCGTGAAGTCCTGCGGACGATGTTCAACTCGCCGGAATTTTTCGCGGCGGAAAATTACCGCGCGAAGATCAAAACACCATTTGAGATGACCGTTAGCGCGGTTCGCGCCGTTGGCGCTGAAACCAACGGCGGCCCGCAATTCCATCGCTGGATCGCGCAGATGGGCGAAGCCCTGTTTATGGCGCAGCCGCCAACCGGTTACGCGGATGTGGCCGAAAATTGGGTGAACGCGGGCGCGTTGCTGCAACGAATGAATTTCGCGCTGGCACTGGCCGGCAACCGGATCCCAGGCACGCGCGTCAATCTCAATGGGCTGGCCTCTGAGGCCAATGCTTTGCCGGCGGCGCAACTTGTTGATCGTTATGCGAAGCTGCTGCTGCGCGGCGAACTCTCTCCACAATCACGCGCGACGATTGATAAAAGCTTGAGCGAGCAAACCGTAGCGATGAACGACAAATCCAGCAATACGGATGTGGCAAAGATTGTCGGGTTGATTCTGGGTTCGCCGGAATTTCAACGGCAGTAAGAAGGAGGAAGTACCATGGACAGAAGATTTTTCCTGAAAAGCAGCGGAATCGCTCTGTCGAGCCTCGGCGCCTCGACAATGTCTCCGACCTTCCTGACACGCACCCTGGCGCAAACCGGCAAAACCGGTCGCAGGCGAATCCTGATTACGATCTTTCAACGCGGTGCGATGGACGGATTGAATGCGGTCGTACCGCACGGAGAGCAGGCCTACTACGATCTGCGCCCGAGCATCGCTGTTCAGCGTCCAAAAACCGGCGAAGCGACGACAGCGATTGATCTGGATGGATTCTTCGGATTGAATCCGGGACTTGCGTCGTTCAAGCCAATTTACGATTCAGGCCAACTGGCGATCATTCATGCCGTCGGGTCGCCGGACAACACCCGCTCGCATTTCGATGCCCAGGATTATATGGAAGCCGGGACGCCCGGAGTGAAAAGCACCACCGACGGCTGGCTGAATCGTTACCTGCAGGCAAAGCCGGATCCAAAAGCTTCGCCGTTCCGCGCCGTGGCAATGGGCGCGAACCTGCCGCGAACCATGCAAGGCAAAGCCGGAACGATTGCGATGAACAGCATCAACGAGTTTGCCATTCGCGCGGGCGGCGGCGAAATGGGACAAGCGATGCAGGGCGGTTTCGAGGCGATGTATGCGCAAACCGTCAATGACGCGCTACGCGGCACGGGCAAGGAAACCTTTGAAGCCGTCAGGATGCTGAAGCAGGTCAATCCGGCGCAGTACAAGCCCGCACCCGATGTCGTCTATCCGCGTGGCCAATTCGGGGATCGGCTGCGCCAGGTGGCGCAACTGGTCAAATCGGACATTGGGCTGGAAGTCGCCTTCACGGACATCGGAGGTTGGGACACGCACGCGAATGAGGGCGGGGGGCAAGGCCAGCTCGCCAATCGCCTGACCGAATTCGCGGGCGGAATTTCGGCGCTTTACGCTGATCTGAAAGCCCAGGCCGATGAAGTCATCATTCTGACAATGACTGAATTTGGCCGCACGGCAAAGGAAAACGGCAATCGGGGAACCGATCATGGCCATGCCAGTGCGATGTTTGTGCTGGGCGGCGCGGTCAAAGGTGGCAAGGTTTACGGCAAATGGCCGGGGTTGAAAACGAATGATCTGTACGAAGGCCGCGATCTGGCAGTGACAACTGACTTCCGCGATGTGTTTGCAGAACTCGCCAAAAATCATCTCGGCGCGACAAACCTGAATACGATTTTCCCTGGATTCCAGGCCAACCCGGCAAATTTCAAAGGCCTGGTCCGAACCTGATTCAATTTCAGCCAACGATTTACCTCAACGCATAGCCTGAAGCAGCGTACTTGCGGGAGCCGGATGATGAATCGGCTCCCGCATTTTTCGTTGCCAGCCTCGACCAACTGAATCGCCGTTCCAGACCAGCAGGCTCAAACTCAAGCAGGCAAGCCAGATAAATCGTCCAAATGCCTGAATGCTGGAGATTGCCAGACAACGAATGCCCTTTATTCGATCATCTGGGAAACGGCGAATCCGGAATCGCGAACACTTGCCCGCCACAGCTTGCTTAAGCGAATTGCTTCCCGGCGCCACGAACTGAGAAAACAGTAATATTCAGGCTGATGACTCATCAATGGATACCCCAAATTGAGGGCAAGTTTATTTGTTTGCATCGCCTCGCTGCTCGGCTATACTTTTGCCGCGTGCCGGGCAGCCGTTCCAGATTCGGCATCGGTTAAATTGTAAAGCTGCTGATTCTCAGTATTCCCATGGTGGCTGCGTCACTCATCCGAAGTCGCCAGCCATTGCTGCCGTGTTGATCACGCCCCATCATTCTATTAACCGCTTGAGTTGGATAAAAAGCTGATTGTTTGTCGCCATTGGAGGTTGTTATGTTTTTGAGCCGTCTGGTTCTGAGTGTTACCAAACTATTTCGTAGTATTTCGATTCCTCGCCGCCGCAGTTTAATGATTGCGATGGCGATCATACTTTTGTCTTCCTTTCTGGTTGGCGCGAATGTGATGGCCAGGCGAAGCGCCCGTGATGGCAACCTCCCGATTCAGCCAGCCAAGCGGATCGTTCCACCTTCGAAGTATTCCCATTTTGTCAAACCGGCAAATGTCGCCGCACCAGCCGACGTTGCCGGCAGCTTTGTGACAACCGTTCCCTCCGCCAGTTTTGAACAAGTGCCGGTCGCGCCAGATTCCATCGTGAGTGCGTTCGGTTCCAAGTTCATTGAGCCGCCAGATCGAGTCGTAGAAGCTCTGCCCGGCGCGTTGCCGACAGAACTCGGCGGAACCACGGTGGAAGTCAACGGACGCAAAGCGGGTCTTTTCTTCGTTTCGTCAACGCAAATCAACTACCTGATGCCCGCTGAAACTGAATTAAACCGTCCGGCGAATGTCGTCGTGAAATACGGCACGACGAGCTCCTCCGGAACCGTCATGATGACCCAGGTCTCCCCCGCTATTTTCACTGCCAACGCGACTGGAGAAGGTGTACCAGCGGCACTTATTCTGCGCGTTAAAGCCAATGGCCAAGTACTCTACGAGCAACTAAAGCAATACAGTGAACTCGCTCAAGGGTTTATTCCCAAACCGATTGATATGGGGCCGAACACTGATCAGGTATTTCTGATCCTCTATCTGTCCGGCATTCGGCAGGCAGGTGGCCTAAACGGTAATCCCACCGAAAGCATCCGTGTCCTGATGGGAGGAATTGAAATTGCGCCATCTTTTGCGGGGCCTGCACCAGGCTTTGTTGGCCTGGATCAAGTCAATGTCCGAATTCCGCGCGACGAGAGCCTGCGTGGACGAATTATCAACGTTTCGGTTTCGGGGCTGGGCAATACTTCAAATTTGGTTGATATCGAAATTGCGGGAACTTCCGGTTCACCTTCCGTCCAAGTGAACGGAGGCACCGGCCCGGCACTGGCCGGCAGTCCACTGATCATCAACGGTAGCGGTTTTTCTCCCGTTAAAACAGAGAATGAAGTGAGAATCGCCGGGAGTCTGGCGGAAGTGATGACGGCGACGACAACACAGCTTGAGGTGATGGTTCCCTTCAACGTCCAATCCGGCACAATCACGGTCAAAACCATGCAGGGGGGCGAAGGAAAGAGCGTTACAGTCCAACCGGTGCGGACTTCGGTCAGCGGTGTTGTGGAGGATAGTGCGCTAAAGCCTTTGCAAGGGGTGACAGTACGCGTCTTCGGCGAGAATATTACGACGACGACGAATACCAATGGTTTATTTGTATTGGCGGATATACCATCAGGTTTCCAAACTATTGAGATAGACGGCGGCACGGTCTCAACGACGCCACCTTTTCCTAGAATCAGCCTCACAACTCGTGTCACAGCAGGTCGTGACAACCAACAGACTTCCACGATTTATCTAACACAACCGAATGGCGGGAGCGCCTCGATTGGTGGGAACTCTTTGACGGAGCGCGATTCAGCCAGCCAGCAAACCGACCCAGACCAGCAAGGCGTAACTATTAAGACGGGCGACTTTCAGTTGATAATTCCCAAAGATATCAAAGTCACCACACCTGACGGGCAAAACACTGCCACCATCGTCCTAACCCCTTTGGAAAATGGGCGAACTCCGGTCGCCTTGCCTTATGGTTATTACAGCACCAGCATTGTGCAAATCACGCCTTTCGACATCAAGCTTGAGCCGGGAGCCAAGCTGATTTTCCCGAATACGGATAAATACCCCGCGGGAACTCAATTGGAACTCTTCCGTTACGATCAGGGAGCCAGTCGGTTTGTGCCTGTGAAGTCCACAGTTGCTGTTTCGGCAGACGGCAACCGCATTGAAACCGATACCAATGACGTCACCGTAACGAGTTATTACTACGCTTCCCTTTTCCGCAACACGACAACAATCACAGGCCGCGTGTTCGAAAGCGACCGTAAGACGCCGGTACAACGAGCGTTGGCTCGTTATCGCGGGCAGGAAGCGTACACGGACGGCACGGGCAGTTATGTTCTGCGCTACGTTACGGTGGACGAAAAAGATATTTCGGTTGACATCAGCACGCTGCGCGCATCTGCTCGCGTTGACCGTGTGAGCACCAAAACCGCACAAGTCGCGCTGAATGGAATCACCATAATGCCGGATGTTTACTTGCCGGATACCAAAGAAAACCGTCCGCCAACAATTATCACCCAGACGAAGGTCGAAGTGACCGAAGGCAGGCCGCTAAATATTGGAATCCAGGTTACCGATTCCGACGGGGATCGAATCACCAACGTCAAAGCGGAAGGCGCGCGTTTCGTCACCATCCCGCCGCCTCAGATTAGTTCCAGTCGCGGCTACACGTTGATGATCAATCCGGGATTTTCTGACGCCCGAACAGCCCCGTACATCGTGACAATCACCGCGACGGACGCGCTCGGCGCCAGTTCCGAAGAGAAAATTTCCGTGTTCGTCAAAGATGCCAATCAAACGCCAACCGCGACTTCTCAATCCGTCACGCTCGATGAAGATACGGCCACGACGATCAGACTGGTCGGCAGCGACGTAGACGAGGACCGGCTGAGCTTCAAGATCGTGTCTCCACCCGCCAACGGTGTTCTGAGTGGTGATCTTCCAACACTTACCTATAAGCCAAATCTGAACGTCAACGGCGCGGATCGGTTCACCTTCGTCGTCAATGACGGCAAGGTGGACAGTGCGCCGGCAACAGTGACAATCAATATCCGCCCAATCAATGATCCGCCATTGCTGACCGTGCCAGGCGCACAGACAATCAGCGAAGGCCAACTGCTCAGCTTCCCCGTTTCGGCCTTCGACCCTGACACGGGACAGAATGTGTCGCTTACGGCTTCCGGCCTGCCCGGCGGCGCAACCTTTACGCTGATGGAAACCGGCGCGCAATTCCGTTGGGTGCCACTGTTTACACAGTCAGGCAGCTACACCGTCAGCTTCAAGGCCGAAGATAACGGCTCGCCCAAACTGAGTGAAACCAAGGAAGTCCGCATCACTGTAACGGATGCCACAATGCTTGTGGTGCCTGGCTCCCAAACCGTCAACGAAGGACAATCAATCAGTTTCGATGTTTCAGTGGTTCCGGGCTTGCCCTCGACGGTGTTAATCACATTGATGGAGAAACCTGGCGGCGCGGAATTTCCCGATGTCGCGTCAAACTTCGGAAAATTCCGCTGGACCCCCGGTGCGGCACAAGCGGGCACTTACAATCTGACCTTCAAAGCGACAATGAATTCGCCGACTGCAACCAGCGAAATGAAAGTGGTGCAGATCACAGTCCTGGATGTTGTGCGTGATCTGAATCAGGAAAGCGCCTCTTATTCAATCTTCGGCGCGGCCGGACCGTTGCCCCTTTCTTTGGGAGATGATGGCGATGGATTGGGCAAGAGTCTGGCGACGGGCGATCTGAATGGGGACGGCGTCGCCGATTTGGCGGTTGGCGCGCCTGCGGCCAATGGCGCTGGCCTCAATAATGGCAAAGTCTACGTTTTTTTCGGAAGCGCCAATCTAACCGGCTCACTTGATCTGGCGCGGGAAAAAGCGGACGTCGAAATTCTGGGCGAAGCGGCGGAGGATCGTTTCGGATCAAGTCTGGCCATCGGCGATCTCAATGGCGATGGTAAAAACGATCTGATCATCGGCGCGCCGCTGGCGGATTCCGCCAGTCTTCCTGATGCCGGAAAGGTCTATGTTGTCTTCGGCAGCTTCACGGGCGACACCAGTGATTCAATTACCAAACTGGCCGGGGCAACGGTCATCGGCTCGCAACGCAGCCTGCGCTTTGGGACCAGCGTTGCCGCCGCGCCGGTCTCGCCCAAAACCACAGCAGCAGCGGATTTGATCGCTGGCGCGCCCGGATTTGATTCAATCTCTGGTTCGACGGCGGTCAATGATGTTGGAGCTGTTTTTGTCATCTTTGGCAGTACGGCGCTCGGCAAGACGATTGATTTGGCGAATACAGCGGCCAGCTACACTGTGACTGGAACCCTGGCCGGAGGAGAAATCGGAACGACGCTCGCAGTGGGCAATTTCAACGGTGACAATCTATCTGATTTCGCCATCGGCGCGCCCCTCGCCAGTTCCAATGAAGCCAAAGGCAGCGGAGCGGTTTATCTGGCGCTCGGCTCTGAAGGGTTGGCGGGAACGAAAAACATTTCGCAAGCATCTTCATTGATGTTGACTGGCGCGGAAGGGGACAGCCTGGGAACGTCGCTGGCAATGGGCGATCTGAACGGCGATGGTCGAGCCGATCTGATTCTGAGCGCGGCCAATGCATCCGCGCCCGGCACTTCGCGGTCAAAGGTCGGGGCCGTTTATGTGGTTTACGGCGCGGCAACGTTGCAAAATCGCTCCGCCGATCTGACGGTCTACGGCGCAGGCGCAAACAACGACGAATTTCCAGACGCACTCGGCAAGACACTCACTGTTGGCGATTTCAACGGCGATGGCATTGCCGATTTGGCGATTGGGGCTCCCGGCGCGGATAACACTGATTCCAAACGCGACCCGATTGGCTCGGTGTACGTGATCTTCGGCGCGCGCAGCGGATTGACTGGGATTTATGATCTGGCCACGAAAGCGGCGGACTGGACGGCATTGGGTGCGGATTCCGGCGACCATCTGGGTGAGGCGGCAATTGCCATCGCGAATATCAACGCGTCAGAACCTGCCGACGTAATTTTGGGGATTCCGAAAGGCAAGAGCCTCAATAACTTGCGCACCGACGCTGGCGAATTGCGCATTATTTATGGCGCCAGAAGATAAGCAGGCAAGAGGAGTTTGGAAAAGGCCCGGGGTTCCTGAAGAGGAATTCCGGGCTTTTTGCTTTTCATCAACTCAAATGTGTGGCGTTCATCAATTCGCGTTTGAGTTCCAGCGCGCGCTGTTGGCGATTGATCGGATCTTTTTCGAGCGCGCGCAAAATCTCGGCTTCGATGACGATGTTCACATCGGAGTTGAGTTGCCGCATCGAGGCAGGCCGCGAATTGAGCAGTTTGACACCAAATTCGCCGACGCGTTTGGCCATAAATGGCGGCTGTCCGGCCAGCATTTCGTAGGCAATCACGCCCAGGCT
This sequence comes from Heliomicrobium sp., assembly GCA_021155085.1. Taxonomy (GTDB): domain Bacteria; phylum Acidobacteriota; class Blastocatellia; order RBC074; family RBC074; genus RBC074. Next base: position 109,066 of record JAJNQA010000071.1, read on the forward strand.
GTAAATATCCGAACGCAAATCCGCTTCTTCTCCGCGAAATTGCTCCGGGCTCAGATAAGTGGGGCGCAGCGGCATTTGTCCCAATCCCTGCAATCTCGCCGTCGTGCCGGGAACGAACTGTTTGCCGGTCGCGAATTTCGTGAAGCTGAAGCCGACCAGACTGATGCCGGGCGTTAAAGAGCCACTGGCCGATTCCGCCGGCGAATTTAAAATCACGCATTCGGGCTTCAAATCGCGATGCACCAGGCCCGCCTTGTGCGCCGGATCAAGCGCTTCGCAGATTTCGGAAAGCAGGTTGACGGCGGCGGAAACATCGAACTTGCCCACGCGCTTCATTTCCTCGCGCAGTGACGTCCCTTTGATGTATTCGGTGACGACGTACCCGCTGGCATCTTTCAAAATACCGAAATCGAGAACCGCGGCAATTTGCGGATGTTTGAATTGCATCGCCATTTGGGCTTCGCGGCGAAAACGGTCCTGCGCGCGCGGATCCGCGATGACGCTGGCGCGGACAACTTTCACGGTGATTTCCCTGCCGGATTCCAGGTTCGTCGCGCCGAACACAATCCCGGTTCCTCCCCGCCCCAACACCCGCTCAAGCTGATAGCGTGAACTGATGGTGTAGGGAATGGTTTCGACCGGAATCAATTCCACCAGGCAATCGCGGCAAAATTGCAGGTTCGCCGGGTAACATCGTTTGCAGGATACACACAGCCGTACAGTGTCTGTCGGGTCAAAGGCCGGCATAGAAGCTCCTTCTCCTATCGCTGTCAAAATCAAATTTCGGATCGTTTTCCAAGTTGGACCAAATCGGGATGCTAGGCGGGCGGGAGATTACCATAACTGCCTTGGCCTTGCGTAGCGCATGCTTGTGAAGCCGGATGGCCACAATTACAATCGAGGCGTTTTACTCCCTGTTGCTTTCGTCAACCACCAAATCCAAATTCAGGAGACCGAAATGTCTGACTTGACCAGAAGAGAATGGAACGCACTTGCACTCGGCGGTCTGGCCGCCGCAGTTTCCTTGCCGGCTGGCTGGGTTGAAAGCCTTGCCAGCGAAAAACTCAATTCCAAAATCAAGGGCGTGCAGCTCGGCGCGCAAAGCTACAGCTTCCGCGACCGTTCGCTGGATGAAGCGATTAAAGCCTACGCTGACACCGGCCTCGGAAGTTGTGAACTGTGGTCCGGCCATCTGGAGCCGAAGGGGCTGGATCGCAGTGGCCTGCGCACGTGGCGCATCACCACGCCGCTGCTGTATTTCACCAGCGTCGGGGAAAAGTTCAAAAATGCAGGCATTGATCTGTACGCGCTCAATTACAGTTTCAAGGACGACTTCACCGACGAAGAGATCAAACGCGGGTTTGAAATCACCAAAGCGCTCGGCGCGAAATGCATCACGGCGTCAGCCAACGTCAACACCGCCAAGCGGATTGATGTCTACGCGAAGCAATTCAAAATCCGCGTCGGCATGCACAATCACTCCAACATCAAACCGAACGAGTTCGCGACCCCTGACGATTTCACCAAGGCGATGGCGGGCAATTCCGAATACATCTGCATCAATCTGGACATCGGTCATTTCACCGCCGCGGGCTTCGATGCGGTGGATTATTTGAAAAAGAACCACGCCCGCATTGTCACCATTCATATCAAAGACCGCAAAAAAGATCAGGGCGCGAATGTTCCCTTCGGCGAAGGCGACACGCCGATCAGGGAAACCCTGCTGGCCCTGCAAAAAGGCGGCTGGAAGATTCCCGCCAACATCGAATACGAGTACAAAGGCGCGGACACTGTCGCCGAAGTGAAGAAGTGTTACGAGTACTGCCGCAAGGCGCTCGGCGCCTGATGCCAGTGTTGCGCGAACTGTCAGTTTGCGTTTTCCTCCAATGACATTCCCGAAGCAACCATCCGCTTTTCGCAAGTCGCGCCGGTTCTTCAATCGTTTTTTTCAGAACCGGCGCAAACTGACAGTTCGCGCAACATCGCCAATTTCGGAGTTAAATCAGATGAACCGAGCCAGATTTATACTTTTGCCACTGGTTGTCCTTTTACTCGCCTCGCTCGACCATTCGCGCGTAACCAGCCAATACAAAGGCGATTTAGCCGCTAAAGCCAGCAGCGTCCTTTCACAAACTTCCGGCACGCTGAAACTGTCCGGCTTGCAAAAGCCCGTGCGTGTGCTGCGCGACGAATGGGGCATCGCTCACATTTACGCCGAAACGCAGGATGACCTGTTTTTCGCGCAGGGCTTCGTCGCGGCTCAGGACAGGCTCTGGCAGATGGATTTGTGGCGGCGGCAGGGCGAAGGCAAGCTGGCCGAAATCCTGGGCGAACGCGCCATCGAACGCGACCGGTTCGCACGGCTCCTTCGCTATCGCGGCGATATGAAAGCCGAATATGAGTCCTACGCGCCGGACGCCAAACAGATCATCGAAGCCTTCGTGCGCGGCGTGAACGCGCAAATCGCCGTGGTCAAAGAATCCGGCAAAATGCCCATTGAATTTCAGCTTGCCGGTTACCAACCCGAACCCTGGACGCCGGAAGTTTGTTTAACTCGAATGGCCGGTTATGTGATGACGCGCAACGCTTCGACGGAAATTCAGCGCGCAGTGCTGGCGCGCGAATTCGGTCAAGAGTTCGTTGACGAATGGCTGGAAACCGAGCCGAAACGAAAGCTGGAACTTCCCGAAGGTCTGGACCTTGCCGGAATTGACCCAAAGATTCTGGCTGCGGCCAACGCCGCTGGCGGCGCGGTCACCTTCAATCCCCCCTCCAATCCGAATGACGGCAGCAACAATTGGGTGATTGACGGCAGGCTGAGCGCGACCGGCAAACCGCTGCTGGCGAACGATCCGCACCGGACCATTGCGCTGCCGAGTTTGCGCTATCTGGTTCATCTGAACGGCCCCGGCTGGAACGTCATCGGCGCGGGCGAACCGGCGCTGCCGGGCGTTGCCGCAGGCCACAACGAACGCGTCGGGTTTGGCTTCACCATCGTCGGCATTGACCAGCAGGATTTGTACGTCGAGGAAATCAACCCCGCCAATCCAAACGAATACCGCTGGCAAGGCAAATGGCAGCCGATGCGCGTCGAACGCGAACAATTGAAAGTCAAAGGCGAAGCCACGCCGCGCGAAATCGAGCTGAAGTTCACGCAGCACGGCCCTGTGATTTATGAAGACAAGGAACGCCGCCGTGCCTATGCCCTGAAATGGGTCGGCAGTGAGCCGGGAACGGCGGGCTATCTGGCGTCGCTTTCGCTGAATCGCGCGAAGAACTGGCCGGAGTTTTTGAAAGCATTGGAACGCTGGAAAGTGCCGTCGGAAAATCTGGTCTACGCCGATGTGGACGGTAACATCGGCTGGGTCGCCGCCGGAATGACGCCGGTTCGCAAAGGCCCCGACGGCAAAACCTGGTCCGGTCTTTTGCCCGTGCCAGGCGATGGAAAGTACGATTGGCAGGGCTTCCTGCCGCTGAAAGATTTGCCGCAGGCTTACAATCCCGCGAAGCACTTCGTCGCTACGGCCAACCACAACATCCTGCCGCCGGACTACGGCAAGGAACTCGGCTACGAATGGTCAAACCCGATCCGCTTCCTGCGCATCAGCGAAGTCCTGAGTTCGGGCAAGGGAAAATTTACGGTCGCGGATTTTGAGCGGTTGCAGCACGACGAGACTTCCCTGCCCGCCCGCGAATTGACGGCAATCCTGAAAGAGGTAAAAGGCGCAAAGCCCGAATTGCAACCGTTTGTCGAAATGCTGACAAAGTGGAATTGCCAACTGAGCAAGGATTCCGCCCCCGCCGCACTCTATGAATTCTGGGTGACGAAGCTTGCCTCGGCGGTTTTCAAACCCCACGTCTCCGCGAAAGCCTGGCCGATGGTTGGCAGCCGTATCTCGCTTGGCAAAACGATTGATGCGTTGAAATCGCCGACGCCGCGCTGGTTTGGCGCTGACGCCCGCGCCGGACGCGACCTTGCGATGCTGAAGAGTTTGGAAGACGCCGTCGCTGAGGCAAAAATGCGGCTTGGCAGTGATTCCGCGAACTGGCGCTGGGGCACGCTGCACGTCGCGCCGTTCAATCATTCGCTTTCGACCGACGCCGAACGCCGGACGCTTTTCAATCTGCCTGCGCCGGAGCGCGGTGGAGACGGCAATACGGTCAACAGCACCAGCGGCGCGAACTTTCGCCAAACGCACGGCGCATCGTTTCGCGAAATTCTGGACGTGGCGGATTGGGATCGATCGGTGGGAACCAACGTTCCGGGGCAATCCGGCCAGCCCGGCAGCAAGCATTACGGCGACCTGCTGCCTCTGTGGGCGGATGGAAAATACTTTCCGCTGCTCTACAGCAAGCCGAAAGTCGAAGCGAGGGCCAAAGACCGATTGACGCTGGAGCCCAAATAACGTTGACAGGATGCACTGGATTTTTGTCAGGATTCACAGAACTGAAACGAATCCCGTTCATCCCGCCGGAAAATCCTGTGCATCCTGTCAAAAAGGTTTTACGGCTTGCCTGTCTGTTTTGATTCTTCCAGTAACTCGGCCAGATGCTGTTTCCACAGCCCAGGCAGAGAATGTGTGCCGTGACCGCGCGTTTGATCACTGATCGGAATCAGAATGAAGCGCCCGCGTTTGACACGTTTGATTTCCCGTTCGGCGATGCCGAGCTCCGGCGGATTGACCTGGTCGTCGGCGGAGTTGATGGCCAGCAGCGGCGCTTTGATCGTTTCCAGCAGCGGCTGCGGATTGTAATCGCGCGAGGCGTCGAACTGGTACAGCATATCGTTCGCATCCTTGCCATTCAGCGCGTTTCGCACGGCGCTGTCGAACAGTTTGTCGGCGTCTTCGCGTGTCGGGGCTTGTTTCTGTTGTTGCAGCGGAATGCTGCTCATCACCAGCAAAGTGTAATTGGCGGCAATCAACCCACGCGGTTGCTGTTTGTAATCGCCGCCCATCCATTCCGGGTCTTTGGTGATGGAATCAATCACCATCCGGCGAAAAAAGCGATTCCGTCCGGCAATCTGCACCGGCAAACTGGCCAGGGGCATCAGCGCGTCCATGAAGTCAGGATACTTTTCGCCCCACACCCAGGTGTGCATTCCGCCCATCGAAGTCCCGGTCACCAACCGCAGATGATTCACGCCCAGGTGTTCGGTCAGCAGCCGATACTGCGCAGCGACCATGTCGTTGTAATTGTATTTCGGAAACTTCGCGCGCAAGCCATCACTGGGTTTTGAAGATTGCCCGTGGCCGATGCCGTCCGGCAGGATGATGAAGTATTTGCCAGCATCCAGCAGTTGCCCCGCGCCGAATAATTGCCCGCCGAAGTTCTGCGAAAGAAAGCCTCGACCATTGCCGCCCGTGCCGTGCCCAATCCAGACAGCGTTCAGCGTTTTGCCGGAAGCGTCACGTTCGGGCTTGCCAAGCGTGCGGTAATGCAGGCGCAATTCGGGCAGGGTTTCGCCGCTTTCAAATCGAAAATCGCGGATGATGTAATCCCCTTCGGTTGGAGTTGGCAGTTGCTGGGCTGAAGCTGCACGGCAAAGACAAAGCGCAAGCAGGAAAAGGAAGATTGTTTTTTTGATCATGGAAACTCCAGTCTGCTTCCATTTTCCATTTACCAATTGTCATCTCTCATTTGCCATCGCTTTACTGCAAGGTCTCGAAATGCCAGGTGAAAAATGGAAAACGGTAAATGGAAAATAGAAGGTTGAGCAGCAGTTATCTTGCGCCCCGGCGATTCGCGCCCTTGTCGCCGGACTGTTCGCGTTCCCTGTTCAGTTCGATCATATCCACGCTGGCCGCCGAATCCCCCAGCAGATGCTTGCAGAAATAATCCGCACGCGCCCAGAAGAAGTAATTGGTGGCATCGGCGTAGCCGTGCCGTTTACCAGGAATGATCAGCATATCGAAACGTTTGTTCGCCTTGATCAGCGCGTCGGCCATGCGCAGCGTGTTGGCGGGATGCACGTTGTCGTCCATATCGCCCGTCGCCAGCATCAGATGGCCCTTCAAATTCTTCGCCAACTCCGAGTTTTTCTCGATGTTGTACTCGAATTTGACGTTGCCGTCCTTATCCGTGACTTCCTTGACGCCGTGATGCTTTTCGCTCCACCAGCGGTTGTAGATATTGTTTTCGTGATTGCCGGAAGACGAAACCGCGACCTTGAAAAAGTCCGGGTAGACCAGCATCGCCGCCGTGGACATAAAGCCGCCGCCCGAATGGCCGTAAATTCCCACGCGGTCAATGTCAACAAACGAATGGCGGCGCGAGAGTTGTTCAATCGCGGCTTTCTTGTCGGCCAGTCCGTAATCGCGCAGATTGCCGTAGCCGTAATTGTGATACCACTTCGACCGCTGCGGATGGCCGCCGCGATTGCCGACTTCGATGACGATAAAGCCGAACTGCGCCAGCGCCACGTTCGGGTTCCGCGGCGCAAAAACCTTGGTCACGCTTTCTGTCTGCGGGCCGGGATAAACGAAAGCGATAATCGGATACTTCTTGTTCGCATCGAAATCGAAGGGCTTGTACATCACGCCGAACAAATCCGTAATTCCGTCGTCGGCTTTGACCTTGAAGGTTTCGGGAAACTTGTAGCCGGCCTCGATCATTGCCGACAGGTCAGTGGTTTCCAGCGGCATCAGCTTCGTGCCGAGTTGATCGTACAAAACGGATTCCGGCGCACAGTTCACGCGCGAGGAATTGTCCACGAAGTACTTTATTGAATCCGCCGATGCCGCCGTGTGCGAACCATCGCCCGGATTCAGCAGCTTCAGACCTGTGCCGTTCAGATTGACGCTGTACAAATGCGAATAATACGGATCTTCGTTTGGCTCGCGCCCGTTGGCGTTGAAATAGAGCGTCCGCGTTTTGTCGTCAATGCCTTCGACGGCGTCGCTGTAAAACTCGCCCGACGTGATCTGATTCTTCAGCGCGCCGTTGGCGTCAAACAAATAGTAATGTCCCCAGCCGTCGCGCTCCGACCAGTGAACCAGTTCCTGTCCGTTGTTGACCAGCCACAGCGGTTTGAATTCGACGTAGGTGTTCAGGCGTTCTTCGATCAGCGTTTTGACTTCGCCGGTTGCGGTGTCCGCCACGCAGACATCAATCTTTTTCAGGTCGCGGCTGGTGCGATTGAAATACAACTTGTCCGACGTATCGCTCAGCCATTTTGGCTCAACGCCGGAACCCTGCGGGCCGCCGCCCTGTTGCTGCTGCTGCTGATCCTGATCGCCGCTGCGGTCCACCTGAATAAATCGCGCGCGTTCGCGCTCGCGTTCGGTGATGGCGGCGGTGTAAATGGCAACTTGTTGATCCTTGAATTGCTCGGACTTGATTTTGACGCGTGCCTTCGAGGCAATGTCGAAAACTTCCACATTCGCCTGCGGCTGATTGGGTTCGCCCGGCATGCCGTAACGATAGCTTTCCAGCTTCGGGCGCGGACTGGCCAGCGAGTTAATTACCCACAGGTCAGCGACTTTGCGCTGATCGTTGCGAACGACGGAAAACTTGCGCGAATCCTTTGCCCAGACAATCTGGATGGCGGGAGTACGCGGCGTTTTGTTCTTTTCGCTGAAGCGGTATGCGCCGCGCTCTTCTTCGCGAAGGCGGCGGGCGTAACCAAAATTCTCTTCGCCGTCGGTGGTCAGTTGCGTTTCGACGACGGTGACGTCGTCTTCCTTCTTCAAGGCTTTGGCGTAGTTGTCGGAGTCCATCATAAAAAGATTCTGTCCGCGCGCGAACACGATGATCTTTTCGTCGGGAGAAACCGAAGCCCAGCGCGCTTTGCGCGGCGGCGTGTAATCCGCAAGCAAGGTAAGTTTGGCCGTCGCCAGATCGAATTCAAAATAAATCGTCCGGTTCGGATTGGCCGGCGGACGCTCGCCCGCTTGTCCGCCTCGCTGCTGCGGATCATCCGCATCGTCCGCTTCATGCGGCTGGCTGGATTCGCCGGAGACAACGGCTTCGACGTCCTTTTTCAGACCGGGAATGTCGGCGTCACGCGGGACGCTGATGTCGAATTGGAACGCCGAATCTTTTTTGACCATCCGCACGGAATTGATTGGCAAATGCTGCGCGTCGTAGGGAATGCGCGTCAGACTGGTCAACATCGCCGCCATCCTGGCGCTGTCAAACAGCGGCGCTTTGGTCTTTTTCAGCGGATCAACCAGATAAAACTTCTTGCCCTGCCCTGTTTCGTAGCTGTACCAGAACTTGTCTGAAGCCTCCAGCCAATGCGGCGTGACAGAGGTGTCGAAAACCATCTTGCCGACTTTCTGCGTTGTCCAGCGAGAAGCCAGATCATAATTGGCTTTCTGGACGTGATTGTCCTGGTCGGCTTTCTTCGCGTTGTCCTGCGCTCGCAAACTGACGGGCGAAAGCGAAGTCACAATCAGACTGTAACAAAGCATCAGTCTGAAGTAGCGTTGAATCGGGCGGGTGCATTCGCGTAGAGATTGCATGAAATCATTTCTCCTGATTGTTGAGCTAAATTCGGACTTGGTACACGGTGCGGCGCCAAGCTCACAGGGTTTGACTGATTTTGTAGACGCGCTGGAACTGTCCCCCGTTTCAGTTTTCCTTGCCACTGGCTGCAAGTAGCGCGAACGGAAGAGATGAAGTAGCCTCCCCGGCATCAGAAAGCCGCTTCATCAGAAATGCTCAGAGAACTGGATATATTGACATCCTCTCCCTGATTTGGCTTGGCTCGGGTGGGTTAAATTGAATATGCCAATCGGGTAGGAGGGAGCCTCACGGCTCCCGTCCTCCCACACCACCGGACGTGCGGTTCCGCATCCGGCGGTTCACGTAGAAAATTGAAGTCTCCGCAATTCATCCAGCAGTGAGATGAGTCCCAGCCGGTCAAAGTAGGA
>JAJNQA010000081.1 GCA_021155085.1 Heliomicrobium sp.
AATTCAACGGAAACTCGATCATCGGCGGCATCGATTGGTACCTTTCAAAAGAGGATTGATTCGACCTCAGCCTGCCACAACTTCAACCACGCTCCAAGATCACAAGATATTGGGGTTTATCCGGCAGTTCCCAGAGAACCATAAATATGTCACGGTTTGTGGGAAACACTTTGCCAAGATAAATGCTGATCCAGCAAAGATTGCAGTACACAAGAAAGGGAGGCCGACATAAATGAGGCACGCGCTCACTCTTAGCTTACCCTTTACAATCCAGAATATAGATCGTGGCAACCCATAGAAAATTGGAAGAACTGTAAAGGTAAACCACAAAGGTCCCAGAAACATAGCAATTACAAAGAGACCTATCTCGCTCAATATATTCATGGGTGGATCTTTCGTGACTTAATAATCTAGGACAAAGCGGGTGAGGCCGTGAAAAGGAAAATAGCTGAATCTTCAATGAAATCAGCAGTCAAAGAAGGGTTGCATCAACGACTGAGCCGTTTCTTGGGTGGTCATAGGCTCTCCATTCTCATATTTGAATCTCAACTCGTTATCTCTTTGTAGCATTGGGTAAAGCTTCTTAACTTCTGTCTTCGACTCAGAATCGGCTGATGCAAGTGACCAATGTTCTACATCAAATTCAAAATATGGAGTCAACTGAACTGTTAATGAAATGCCATTTGGAAGATGATTACGTCTCACCTTAATGCGCAGATAAGGTTGTGAATAAACGTCTAGTTTTATACTTCTCGAATTGTTGTATTCCTCTACAATGGAGTTCACTGCTGCTAATAGCTCATCAAAAACTTTAGGAAGATCAGGTTCTTTAATCATTTGCCGACCAGAGACAAATATCTGCGCCATAGGTAGCAGGCGCTTCCTGGCTTCCTCCTTCGAAAGGCCCTCCCTCATTAGAGCGGCCAATTTACCCGCTAGTTGTCCGAGATTCTCATATCCCTGCTGGCGTTCTTCTGAAGTAGGAAGTCGGAATTCCTGTTCTGTCTGCTTCGGGTCTTGGCTGTTCATAATTGCTCCTCGCTACTGAAAGAAACCTTAGACAGAGTGCAACAAACAGATGTGAAAGTCGCGTTTTCTTCATCTGGATAGCATCTGTCGCATAACATTAAAGCTGCACTATGCTGTATGGGGCAATTGTCGTATAAATTTGTTGGGGCTTCGTTGAATGGTTGCGGGGCGTTTTGAAACCAGATGCATAATACCGCGTGCATCGTTTGAAGGTAAAGTTTTAAACGATACGCGGCTCTTCTTTACTGAGAATCTGTCTCAGATGTCGAAATCCGGAGTGTCCCCTGCACTGCTGTCCGCCCACTGCCTTTGCCTCTTCGGCCTTTTTCTTAAAGTCGCCTTTCAGATGGTCGCGGTACCAATCCAGGATTCTGCAGATAGCCTCAATTGGCACGTACACGCGCCAACTCTTCTCGCAGCCGTGCCACTTCTGCCATTGCTTCGGTAGGCGTTTGCAAATACTGGCCGGTTTGCGGATCAAGCAAGCGCAGCGTCTCGCCCGTATCCACCAACTCCAAGCTCAACACTTCGCTTTTGATTTTCCCCTCCACTAGATCAACCGGCACATACTCACCATCCTCCAACCGCCACCCAATCAGCGGTTCAGGCAAATAATCGTATTCCGGATCGAAAATGTAATACTCCTGCACACCGAGTTTTTCGTAGAGCCGCAATTTCGTGTACCAATCCTCGCGCCAGGTTTTCCGCGAAGAGACTTCAATGACGATGCCGGGCGGGACGCCTTCTTCCCAAAGCTTGTAAATCCGGCGGTCGCCTTTCGGCACGCCACGCACGACGAAGACATCCGGCGCGACGCATTTGGCGGGATTGCCTTTGACGTAATAGAGCAACAGATTGCCGGAGACGTACACCTGCGGGTCATTGGCAAAATGCCCTTTTAGCGCCTCGATCAGCGCACTTATCAAATCCCGGTGTTTATCGGTTTCGGCCATAGGTTTTCCATCCGCTTCGGGATAATCAATTGCGGGTACTGGCATTGCTTTTGGCAAACTCATAACTCACCTCATTTTTTCAGCCTTGCTCGAATTCGAACAGCAAGCAAAAAGATTGGATTCGGCTTTGGATCACAAGCTAAACTCAATGCTTATTGTCAGACAAGCCAGCTTTTCCTGCCCCTTTCACTGCTGCCCGCCCTCTGCCCTCGCCTCTTCGGCCTTTTTCTTCAAATCGCCTTTCAGATGGTCGTTGTACCAGTCGAGGATGCGTTGGTGGTAATCCTTCACCTCTTCGACTGTTGAAGTCGGCACGCCATGACCACCAAGCGAGCTTTACTGAGTCAGGCTGCTTCCTATTCGTATTCGATCTTGTCAACGCGGATGAAGTCCGGCGTGAGATGGTCAAAGTCATTGTCCGTCGTTACAAGCCGCGCGTCGGCAGAGAAGGCTGCGGCAGCGATCCACAAATCGTTTTTGCCCAACGCAATGCCTTGCGTTTTTGAATAGGCATCGAGCATCGCATAAGCGTTCATCACTTCGAGTTTCTCAATCGTCAACCGCCCTAAATGGGCAAGCGCAAACTCCATTTGATTCAGCTTTGGGCCGCCCCACAGAAATTGAAGCGCAAGGGAGCGAATCTCGCCTTCGCTCACCACACAAAAACGCGGCTTGGGGTCGAGAGAAAATGGCTTGTACTTCGCCCTGAACTGTTGCCCCGTCGCATCATTACGCACCAGGTGAACGAGGATATTCGTATCGAAAAGATAGAGTTCCGGCATTTAGCTCAATTCTTTGAGAGCGGCGATGACTTCCTCATCGGTTTCATTGCCTCTGACTACCGGCATTACATCGAAAGGCGAGACATCGGGCGCAAGCTCTATTTGAGGCTGGCTTTCCTGAATCGCTTGCTGACGCGCTGCCATTTTCTCTTCAGGCGTACGGCTGATCATTTTGGCAATCATTCGATTCAGGGCGTCTGGATCGTAATCGCCAGTATTGCCGCCAACTCTGATTGCGGGATCGGTGGCATTTATGTCCCTTTGCACGAGTGAGAGTAGATAAGACATCACATCCATCCCCTTTTGGGCTGCCTGTATTTTGACTTGTTGCTCAAGTTCCAAAGGAAACGTCACTGTCATTTGCCTACCTCCTTATTCGATTGTTTGTATAAAGGCAGTGTAGTTCTTCAGATAATTCGTCGCAATGTTTTGCCGCAATCTGGCTGCGGCTTGTTATTGTTGCCCGCTCTCCGCCTTCGCCACTTCGGCCTTTTTCTTCAAATCGCCTTTCAGATGGTCGTTGTACCAATCAAGGATGCGCTGGTGGTAGTCCTTCACCTCTTCGATTGTCGTCGTCGGCATGCCGTGGCCACCGTTGGTGTAACTGACCCAGGCGACTTCTTTACCCAGGCGGCGCAGCGCGTAATACATCTCCATCGCCTGGCGCGCGGGCACGTTGTGATCCTGTTCGCCGGTCATCAGCAGCAGCGGGGTTTTGATGCGGTCGGCGAACATAATGGCGGAATGCGCGATGTATTTTTGCGGCTGTTGCCACAGGGTCGCACCGATGCGGTCCTGGCTCTTTTCGGGCGCGTGGATGTTGCGCACGCCCAGGCGCGGGCTGTCGGTATAGAAGCTGACCATATTCACTTTGCCCGAAATGTTGATCGCCGCTTTGAAGCGGTTGGTTTGCGTGATCAGCAGGTTCGTGGCGTACCCGCCGTAGCTGGTTCCCTGCACGCCTAACCGTTCGGGGTCGGCGACGCCCATTTCGATCAGTTTATTGGCGGCGGCGGTGACGCCTTTGACCCAGGCTTCGCCGGGGAAGCCTTGTTCCAGGTTGACCGAAGGCTGCACAACCGCGTAGCCGTTGTGGGTCAGCACGTTGATCGTCCCCTGAAACGTGTCGTCGAAGAACTGTTCGTAGATGTTGAAGACGGTCGGATATTTTTTGCCCGGCTCGTAATCCACCGGGTAATAGACCACGCCGTAGCTGCGCGTGCCGTCTACGTCGAGGTAGGAAATCAACTCGGTCTTGGCCAAACGTTTTGCTTTCAGTTGCGGGTTGGCGTCGGTCAATCGGCGGACAGTTTTGAAAGCGGCGTCGGCGACAAACACGTCGGCGGGGCGATTGCCTTCGGCGGCGATGAAGACGAAGGTTTTGCCGTCTTTCGACAGTTTGAAGTTCGAATAGATGCGGGCGTCTTTGACCAGATCAGTCATCTGTTTGCTGGCGCGATTGTATTTCGCGAGTCCCCGCTCCCACTTCGTGCGCGAAGCGTAGGTCAGGTAAATGTCGTCGCCATTCCATTCGATGACTTGATAACGCGGCGCTTCCTTGTCCTCTTCGTTCATCTTCAGGAAGTTTTCTTTCGCCCCCGTTGCCGCATCCACCAGCCACAAGCCTTCTTTGTTCGACGCAATCAGCCAATCGCCTTTGGCGCTCAGGCGCACCGCGCTAAACCGCTCTTTCTCATTCTTCTTCTCCCCGTCCCCTTTTCCCCCTGTCTCCCCGTCCTTCTTCCCCGAAATCTGCCGAGCTTCTTTGTCGTCAATTGAAGCCGTGAACAGGTTGCCGTCTTTGGCGTAGGCGTAATGTCGCCCGTCGCGCGACCAGATCAGGGTGATTCCTTTGGTGGATTTGATCAGCGTGCGGGCTTCTCCGCCGGTTGCGGGTTTGATTTGCACCTGATTCTCGCTGCCGAAGATCACGTCGTAATCGGTCTTTTTGGTGATGTCTTCCTGGTAGGTCACGAGCGCGCCGTCTTCGCTCAGGTCGTAGGAGTTGAGTTTGGTTTGGGCAATCACTTCGCGCGTCTCGCCCGATTTCACATCATAAGCTGCCAGGGACCGCACCGCCGCCAACCTTCGCAAATCTTCCCAGGCCAGGAAAGGTTCTTTCGTTGAATGGACAACGACCGTGGCTTTGGTTTCGGCCAGGAAGCGGTCGCGTGCCTGTTTCTGCCAGTCAGCCGGTCGCAGCGCAATCAGCAATTGATCGCCCGATGGCGTCCAGATCAGTTCGGAGTTTTCGGCGGCGGATTTCGATGACGGCAGTTTGACTATTTGCCATTTGTTGCTGGCGCGTTCCCAGATCATTGGCTCGAACAGATCTCCTTTGAGTGCGAGAAGCGCCAATCGGCTGCCGTCAGGGGACCATTTTAACTGGCGCACCTGACGTTTTTCGCGAAAGAGTTTTTCGGATATTCCCGTTTGTGTGTTGAGAACCAACACGTTCGCATCCGACGGCGCGAAGTATGTCGGATCGCCAAACCGCGAATTATCTATGCCGATGCGGTCGCGCAGGCTGGCGACGGTTGCGGCAATCCAGCGCCCATCTTCGCTGAGGTCGGCTACGCTGACGTTGGTGACGTTCAGCACATCCTCAGCCATGAATGACGCTTGATTTTGGGCGGTGGAAACAAACGGCGGGATCCACGTCAGCGCGGCAATACACGCAAAGACGAACATGCGGCGAGTGATTGAATGCATAACAAGCTCTCCTCCGAAGTGAATTGTGGTTGTACTGCTTCGCGGCCAATTCGGTGTGGCGAGTTATGATTCAATCAAAAAGCCAACTGGATGCGCAAGGAGTTATCGGAAGATAGAAATTATTCCGTACATCAATGCGGCAATGCCGCCTGCCGCCGGAATGGTAATGACCCAGGCCCATACAATCCTGCCTGCGACGCCCCATTTCACCGCCGAAAGCCTGTGAGTCGCGCCGACACCGACAATCGCGCCGGTAATCGTGTGTGTGGTCGAAACCGGAATACCAAGGGCGGAGACCGCAATGATGACCACGCCGCCGCCTGTCTCCGCGCAGAAGCCGCCCACCGGCTTCAGTTTGGTGATTTTCGATCCCATGGTTTTGACGATACGCCAGCCGCCTGAAAGCGTGCCTAAGGAAATGGCTGTATGAGCTGAGAGAATCACCCACAACGGCATTTCGGCGCTTTTCGTGATATACCCGCCAGTGAGCAGCGCGGCGAACATAATTCCCATTGTTTTCTGCGCGTCGTTTAACCCGTGCGAGAAGCTGAAGATCGAAGCGGAAACCAACTGCAAACTCCGAAACAATTTATCAACCCGCGAGGGGGCAAAGCCCCGGAAGATCCAGGATACCGCCACCATCAGTGTCATCCCAAGCAGCATTCCGATGAGAGGAGAAAGAACGATAAATGAAAGCGTTCCCGGCCAGCCTTTCGGCCAGGTCGCCCAAATCAGCGCGCTAAAACCGGATTTCGCCACGGCTGCTCCGGCGTAACCGCCAACCAGTGCATGCGAAGAACTGGTTGGCAGTCCCAGATACCAGGTGATCAGGTTCCAGGTAATTGCGCCGATCAAACCGGAAAGGATGACCCACTCGTTGACCAGATTCGTATCAATCAACTCTTTGCCGATGGTGCTGGCGACTTTCGTTTCAAACCAGAAGGCGGCGACGAAATTAAAAAACGCTGCCAGTAGCACGGCTTTGGCAGGCGAGAGCACTCTGGTCGAAACGACAGTGGCGATGGAATTGGCGGCGTCGTGAAATCCGTTTGTGTAATCGAAGGCAAGCGCCAGAATGACGATGATGGAAACAAGCACAAAAGTACTGTTCATACACACCTCTGCTGATGAAAAGCCATAAACTCAATTTGATGTGGAGATTCAGTGAATGATTCGCCCGCCGTCAGGCGTTCTTGAGCACAATCGCTTCCAACACGTTTGCCACGTCCTCGGCCTTGTCAATCATCCGTTCCATCTTCTCGTAAATCTCTTTCATCTTGATGATGGTGATGGGGTCTTTCTCTTCGGCGAAGAGTTTTTCGACGGCTTCGTGGTGATAAACGTCGCCTTCGTTTTCCAGCGTGTGAATGGCGATACAATCTTGCAGAACTTGATCGCCATTATTGCCGAGCGCGCGAATTGCCTGCTGCAGATGTCCCGTCAGCCGCACCATCACATCCGTCATCTTGCGGGCATGCTCGGTGGATTGCGGGACGTGATAAAGCATGACTCGCTTCGATGTGTACTCAATGGCGTCAACAATGTCGTCCATTCCACTGGCCAGCGCGTGGATGTCTTCGCGGTCAATGGGCGTGATGAAAGTCTGATTGAGTTTTTTGATGATATCGTGAGTGATCACGTCACAGGTGTGTTCGACAGCTTTGATCTGGTCGGCGTAAGTAGCGCGGTTGTCGAAGTCGGAAAAGAGGGTTTGCAACAACTTCGCGCTTTCGGTCAGATGAGATGCGAGTTGGTTGAACATCTCGAAGTATTTCTCTTCTTTGGGCAACAAGCCAAACATAATGTCTCCTTCAATTAAACAATCAATGCGGTCTTTCGACTGATTCCGGGGACCTGATAATTGCAGCCAAAATAAGTCGCGAAGTATACAGCCTTGCCAACGCGATGAGAATCAAGCTGCAACCGACGGCAAAAGATTTAAGACTGGCATAACACAATGTCTGAAAAATTTCCTTACGCCTTGGCATCTTGTTTGCAAGCCAATATTCCGCCCGACAGCGCTCCTCCCCCAGAGCCAATCAATAACAGAATAAAAAAGTTGAAGGAGTGGAAGTAATGCAAAGAGTTGGAGTGATTTTGTGGAGGGTGTTGAAAGTTGCACCAATTTTCGGGTATGCCTTCGTAATTGCCGGAGCACCTGCCGTTTTGCGTCGCAAAGGATACGCTTTAGGGACGTTAGCCCTCGCATTGGATTTATTGCCGATCATTTGTCTGATCAAGGCAGGCGTGGAAATTTTTACCGGAGACCTGATTCCTGATAAATTCCAGGCCAGTAACCATCCAAGTTTTGAACATGCCTCCTGAATTTGCCCGTCCGATCCCTTTTCCTTTTGCCTCTTTTTCCAATCCCTGCTGTCCACTTTCCGCGACGACCGATCAGTGACAATGTCCACGAACAGTGACGGCGGCGTTACCCCAGTTTTTCTTTAATCAGATTGGCGAGCGATTCCGCCTGGCGGCGAATCACGGCTTCGTCCTGTCCTTCGATCATCACTCGCGCCAGATTTTCCGTCCCGGAATACCGGACCAGCAAACGGCCGTTGCCTGCCAGTTCCGTTTCCAGTTCGGTCATGGAATCCTTGATGCAAGGTTCCGAATCAAGCGGCGGTTTTCGCGCGACCCGGACATTGATGACGACTTGAGGATAGCGCGTAAATCCACTCGCCAGATCACCTAGGCGGCGTTTCGATTCGGTCATGACACGAAGCACTTCCAGCGCGGTGATCATGCCATCCCCGGCCAGACTGATTTCGGGAAAGATGATGTGGCCGGATTGTTCGCCGCCAATGCTGCCGCCATTTTTGAGCAATTCATCAAGCACGTTTTTGTCGCCGACTGAAGTGCGGACTAACGTGATATGACGTTCGGCCAAGGCGACTTCCAGGCCCATATTGCTCATCACCGTGGCAACGATGCGATTTCCGTTCAGGACCGCCTTCCGCAAAAAGTATTCGGCCATCACGAACAAGATTTGATCGCCGTCCACCAATTGACCGCCTTCATCCACCATCAACAACCGATCCGCATCGCCATCAAACGCCAATCCGGCATCGGCGTTTGCCGCCAGCACAGCCTGCTGCAGCTTTTCAGGATGCAACGACCCGCAATCGAGATTAATGTTGCGCCCGTTCGGTACCGCGTTGAGGATCGTCAATTCTGCACCGAGTGCAGCCAATAGCTTCGGCGCCAGTTTGGAGGATGCGCCGTTCGCGCAATCCACCACCAGCTTCAATCCAGAAAGAGTCAATCCCGCGCCAATCTCGTTCCACAGAAACGCCAGATATTTCTCTTTCAAACTCGCGTCCGATTCGATGGTTGCCTGTTTGATTGGCGGAAACATTGAAGCATCCAATTCAATGTCGCGCTCAATGGCCTGCTCGGCAGCATCATCCAGTTTCTGCCCCGAGGTCGCAAAGACTTTGATTCCATTGTCCTGATAGGGATTGTGCGAGGCTGAAATGACCACGCCGGCGTCAGCCTCAAGTGCCTTCGTCAAATAAGCCACGCCTGGCGTGGTGATAACCCCCGCTGATTTCACCTGGCCGTCAGCGGTGATAGCGCCACGAGCAATCGCGGATTCGATCCAGTCGCCCGATTCTCGCGTATCTCGCCCAATGACGATCCGCGGTGATCGGCCCAGTCTGACTGTCAACTCTTTCGCCAGCGAGTAGCCAATTCGCTCGACTGTGGGTTCGTTGAGTGGATATTCGCCCGCCACACCTCGAATGCCGTCCGTGCCAAAAAACTTGCCCATATTACTTTTTGAACTTCACCTCATTTGGAATGATCTTTCTGATTTCCAGCAGCTTGTCCGCGCTGGCTGGAAGAATGACTTTCGGTTGCGCGCTGCCCACTCCGTCAGACAATTCGCCAGTCACTTCCGCACGCACATCCTTCATTTGCAACGCATTCAATATCGAGTTTGGACCGAAGAGTTCAACTTCGACGGTGCTCGTCAGCAATCGCCCTCCTGAAGGTTGATTGAGCCAGTGAACCGGCACTCCCGCCAAACGCCTGAAACCGCGATTTTCACCAACCTGAATGGAAAGTCTAACCGGACTGGTAGTCAGCACTCGCAACGAACGATGGGGAGTTTCCACATCCACGGAGGTCTGGAAATCTTTGCTGCGTCCGCTCAGGGTTACCGATTCCGTCAGTAAATGCTCAATTTTATTGAGCTGCGACTGCGGCCCTTCGATTTCCACACTCAACGGATCGGCGCTGACACGGTAAACCTCGAAGCCTTCGGCAGGCTGCCCCATAAACTGCGGCTCGACGGCGACGCGCTTTCTCACCTTCGGCTCCAACATCAGCCGGATGCTGGCCGGTTCGATCTGCATAACGCGAATGCTGTTGTCGGGCAGGGAAACATCGGAAGCGTGGAGTTGAACGACGCGCTCGCCGGGTTCCTTGCTGGTCAAATCCGCGACCACGGATAACTGACTCGGCGTCAGGCTCCGCACCAGATCGCGCGGGCCGCGTACACGCAGACTGACCGTCTGTTCGACATCTCCGCTGATCTCGGTGCTGGCGTTCAACCCGCGATACTCCAGTGGAACGTTAAATAGCTTCACGTCGCTGGTCGGTTGGCGCGAAACGACAAACAGCAGAATTGCCAGTGACAGCGCCAGCAATTTCAAGCCTTTGTTTTCAATCTGCAGGTGGCGCAATCGTCGCCACAATCGCACAGGCGAGAGCATTCGATGAACCCCTGAAAAGTTCATAGCGTGGTGCCTCCCTTCACTTCTTCACCTGTCGAATGACGAGCCGATTCCGCCTGCATTCCGTAAGGAACGTTCCGCCCGCGCTTGCGGGCGGCGACCAGTTCGTCAATTTCACGCTCGCGTTCGCGCTCCTCGGTCTCCAGTTCTTCGGATTCCTCATCGCTGCGCCACGGCTCCATGGCCTGTTGAATCAGACGCCGCAATCGGGGGCCGTCCAAATTGCGTTTCATACGGCCTTCAATCGCATAGGAGATGACGCCAGTCTCTTCTGAAACAATGACGGCAAAGGCGTCGCTGTCTTCCGTCACTCCAATCGCCGACCGGTGCCGCGTGCCGAGTTCGCGCGAAACCAGGGGATTCTGCGTCAATGGCAAAAAGCAGCAGGCGGCCGCCACGCGGTTGTTGCTGATAATCACCGCACCGTCATGCAAAGTCGTATTTTTATTAAAGATCGTCACCAGCAAGTCGTAACTGATCCGCGCATCCAGCCGAATGCCGCTCTCGACATATGTCTTCAATCCAACATCACGTTCGAAAATGATCAGAGCGCCAAGCTTTTCCGAAGCCAGTGTCGTCGCCGCCAGCACGACTTCGTCATACCATTCCTGTCCGAAGGGATTTCTGGCGCGCTGCTGCTTTCTGACAAAGGGGAGACGAATGTTATTTCCCAATCGGGTCAGCGCGGAGCGAATCTCCTGCTGAAAAAGCACGATGATTCCGAAGCCAACGTAAACCGCCGCGTTACGCAAAACCCATTGGACCGTGCTTAGCCCAAAACGGCTGGAAACGCCGTAAAGCAAGCCAACCAGAATTAACCCGCCCCCCATTTGGACCGCACGGGTCCCATGCACCAATCTGAGCAATTCGTAGATCAGAAAGGCGACAATGAGAATGTCTATCAGGTGTCTGAGCTGCTGCATATGCAGAACCCAGCTTACCAATGACCACAAATCGTGCATATGTCCAGTTGTACCCGGTTAAACCCGCCCTTAAAACAGACGATCGCCTGCAATTGCATTCGTGACTTGAAGATTTATTCGCGATTGCCGAAACCGCCAACGCCAGTTTCGCGAGCACTGCCATTTCTGGTCGCCAAGAATACCATACCCCTGCCGAAGTTCCGCTGTCCAAGTCGGCAGTTGTAGCGCCGGAGGAGTTTTGCTACACTGCGCGCCGTGCGCCAACCCCCGGCTTTGCACCATGGAAGCCGATCATTCAAGTGGACCCGTATGAACAATCTGCTGAAGTGTTATTGTCAGGCGCTAGCGCCATCATGCTAGTTGCTCCCAAAGTCCCAACAGCAGCCAACGCAATTGAAAAGGCGTATCCACACGGGCCAAAAGAGGGATTGAAAAATGAGGAAGAACTTTCGCGTCTCCACGACGCTTTTGGCGGTGGCTTTTCTAGTTGTCAGCGTGGGAACTTCCCTGATGGTTCAGGCTCAATCGAAACGAGCCGCGTCATCGAAGAAGCAGACGGCCGGTAAAAACACCAGATCAAGTAAAACTTCTGGCAAAAGCGCCAAGACTCAGGCTCGGCGCGGCAAATTTGGGAAGAAAACCCGCGAAGAAGCCGTTGCCGGGAATTCCCGCAGCCGCCGCAAACGCTCAGTTCGCAGTGCGCCATCCAGCAGCGATAAGAGTGTTCAGGCATTGCTGAACAAGCGCGGGAAGCTGACCAAAGCGGAACGCCGGCAACTGGCTTCCTATAAATCATCAAAATCTTCCGGCAAATCTTCAAGATCACGTCGCGCCCGCGCCCGCGCCGCGCAGTTGGCCAGAATTCGCGCAATTCGCGCCCGTGACGAAGCATTGCGCAACTCCACTGCCGCCAACATCCAAAAGGACAACAGCGTCGGCGAGGATTTGGAGATTCGCCAGGCAACGATTAACGCCCTGAATGGCCGTTCGGGAACAGTGGTGGTCATGGATCCGACCAACGGGCGCGTTTATAGCATTGTCAACCAGCAGATGGCCTTGGGATCGCCCGTCAAACCCTGCTCGACGGTCAAAATGATCGTCGGTTTGGCC
This sequence comes from Heliomicrobium sp., assembly GCA_021155085.1. GTDB lineage: Bacteria > Acidobacteriota > Blastocatellia > RBC074 > RBC074 > RBC074. The sequence goes on from JAJNQA010000081.1 coordinate 12,252, forward strand.
GCCCTGCACGAAAGCGTTTTTGATCCCAACCAGGATTTGCGCTCTGCCAGATATGGCAGCTTGAATCTGACCGACGCGCTGGCGCGTTCGGACAATCCCTTCTTTCAGGTGTTGGGACGCATGCTCGGTTATGACCGCGTGATGAAGTATGCAGGCAATTTCGGCTTCGGCCAGAAAACCGGCATCAATTATCCGGGAGAAAGCGATGGCTTCCTGCCGGAGGAAGAGACAAGCTTGTATTGCAGCCACGGGGACGGATTTGGCGTGACGGCCATTCAGCTTGCAGCCTTTACCGGTGCAATCGCCAACGGAGGAACCCTCTACACACCGCGCGTTCCTCGCACTGCCGAAGACGCCGAGAACTTCGTGCCCGAAGTGAAGCACAAGATTCAGATGACGCCGGAAGATCGTACACGGATGATGTCCGGCATGATCGGCGCGGTCAATTACGGCACAGCCAAACGCGCTTACAACCCGCTGGCTCAGGTTGCAGGCAAGACTGGAACCTGCACCGGCAACCGCGACAAGCTGAGACTGTTCACTTCATTTTCAAGCGTGGACAATCCCCAAATCGTGGTTACGGTCATCACCACCGATTCCAGCCTGGGTGGAAATCACGCCTCGGAAGTTGCAGGAAAAATATACGCCACCATCGCTCCGCGCTTTTTCCGTGAAAGAACGATCACATCGGAATCCGCGAGCATGGAAATTCCTGCTCCGGCCAGTGCGCCCGCAAGCAAGGTCCTGAGTCACTTGCCAAACTAGGTTGGCTTCGACGGAAAAACTCCAATAACTGAAGAGGGGGAGAACAGTGTAAATCACTGTTCTCCCCCTCTTCAGTTATTGGAGTTCAGATGCTATTGAAACCGCAGGGCACTCAGTTCAATCACTACGTCTTTTACATCGTCTTCGGTAATTTTGCCCGGAGCGTCAACCTTGACGCTCACCGGAACGGATTCGCCCGGCTTGAGCGGTTCCTGTCTGCCGCGAGGAATCGGAATGCTCACCCGCTGCGAAATAACTTTGTCGTCCAGCGCTATCATCTTGCCGATAATTTCCAGGCCTGTGATCGGGCGCTCGCTGCGATTGTGGACTTTGGCTTTAACATCAATCTGAAACATGCCGATCAGATTCGGATGGGTGATTTTATCCGTGACCTCAATCTCGACCTTGTCCTTGTAGGTCTCGAACTCTGCGCTCCCCGCGCGGGCGCCGCCTTCCAGCGCCGCAGCTTCATACGGCCTCGATTTTGCGAACAGAACGATGATGACCGTCAACACCAGCACGCCCGCCGTGCCAATCCACAGAATTGCGCGCGACCGCGAACGCTCAACGCTTTTTTCAGTTTCGACTTCGTTCTCAAACATAGTTGACCTCCGAGTATCAAATCTCAAGTTTCTGACATCATTCTCCGCTAATCATCATTCGATCCACTTTGATTGTCGGCGCGGCAAGCTTGCCTCGGAAACGCAAATCGTTGCCAACCATCTCGATACCTTTCAGCATATCCTTGAAGTTCCCGGCAACCGTCACTTCTTCCACTGGAAAAGTAAGCTTGCCGTCTTCAATCCACCATCCGGCAGCGCCGCGCGAATAATCGCCCGTCACCGGATTGAAGCCGAAGCCGATCATTTCCGTCACGTAAAACCCATCCTTGACCGAAGCGATGATCTCTTCCGGCGAATAGACTCCGGGAGCGATGAAAAAGTTGCTGATTCCGACGCCCGGCGCGCCAGTCAACCCGCGAGAGGCATTGCCGGTGGAACTCAAGTTGAGTTTGCGCGCGGTGTAACAGTTCAGCAGGTAACTTTTCAGCACGCCGTTTTCAACCACCACGGTGCGCCGCGTCGGCAGACCTTCTCCATCGAATGGTTTTGAGCCAACTGCCCCGCGCATCGTGCCGTCATCCACAATGGTCAGCAATGGCGAAGCAATCTGCTCGCCCAGTTGTCCGACCAGAAACGACGACCGGCGAAAAATCGCGCCGCCTTCGACGGCTTCAAAAAAATCGCCGAGCAAGTCTTCGGTCGCGCCGAATTCAAAGACAATCGGGACTTCGCGGGTCGCCACCTTGCGCCCGCCCAGCTTTCGGATGGCGCGCCGCGCGGCTTCCTGCCCGATCTTTTCCGGTGAATCGAGCGCCGCCAGGAAACGCTGGCCGTCTCCCCAATATCCGATCTGCATCTGCTCGCCGTCTTTGGCAATCGGCGCGGTGACGACGCCGCAGAGCGTCCCGCGATATTCCCCGGCAAAACCCGCGCTGGTCACCAACGTGATCTTGCCGATGGTTGTCGAACAGCTTCCGCCTTCGGAATTGATGATGCGCGGATCGAAGTTGCGCGCGGCGGCTTCGGCGGCGCGCGCCATTTCGATTTTGCGCTCCGGCGAAAGTTCCGCAATGGCCGAATCGAATAAGCTCAGATCGGCAACCTCGCGCGCCAATTCTTCCCGCGCGGGCAGCACGGCGGATTCATCCACCGAAGTCCACCGGGCCATTTCGACCGCGCTGGCAATCAACTCTTCGATGCCTTCCGGGCTAATATCCGAAGTCGAACACGAAGCCTGCCGCCCGTCGTAAAGCACGCGCACGCCCAAGCCGCGCGAAGCCGCTTCCTGCAATTTCTCGACTTCGCCGAGCCGGACTTCGACGGAAAAATCCGTGGTTTCGATGGCGATGGCTTCGGCGTCGGTCGCGCCGCGCTTGATCGCTTGTTGGATGATGTCAGAAAGTAAATCTGTGGAAAGTTTTGTGGTCATTGATTTATCGCAGCGGCAAATGGCTGATGACGTTTTGCCATTCGCTTTCTTCTGTGCAAGTAACGATGAGTTCCAATTGTTCGATGATCTGTGCGATTGGCATCTGACTTGGCTCAGGCGCGATGACAACGCCTGCAATTGTTCGTCCCGACTCGATGACCGTTTTGGCATGAGCGACCATTGTGCGGCGGTCGTGCGTCAAAAGCAGACGATGTTCGGTCGCAGCCCAGACCAGCAACTCAGGGTCTTTCGTCCTGCTCAAACCGGCTTCGTAGGCAATGATGACATTCAATCCCGGCACGCGCCGCAGCAAACCACGCAGAATGTCCTGATCGAAGTTGTGATCTATCAACAGGCGCAGCATTTTCGCTCCTCAGTATTGCTGCCTTTCCATCTCTGCCCGACGTTGCTCTATTTTTTCGCGCAAAACCCCCATCGCGGCTTGATGCTTCGGATCAGACTCGATCTGCCTTTGTAATTCATCCGCCTCAGTTTCCTGCTGTCGCAAGTATTGCTCAATTTCTTTATTGTGGGTCAGATAGTAAGCAATAGCAGAATAAACATCGGCCAAATGCAACGAAGGGAAACTGAGAACAATCTCTTCCGGCGTCGCGCCGACTTTGTACTGATAGATCACCGAATCAAGGCTCACACGAGAATCGGCAATACGAATTGTTCCATACTCCGTAACTACAAATGGGACAGCCTGTACTGCTTCAATTACTGTCATTGTTATCTCCTCTTGCTCACAGAACAACTTTGAAAAACTGATGGACTGGTCATTTTTCTCAGTTTGCACCTTCATTTGTACGCGAACGAATCTCTTCCTTAATTGCATCAATCTGACAATACCTTAAACGAAAGTTCCGTCGGTCTTCATCTGTTAAGTCAGTTTCATCGAGTCTAGGCCTATCATCCTCCTCAGCTTCGGTTAAAACATCCAAAAGTATATCGTTTGAGAGTTTGAGTAAAGCTTGGGTAGTCCAACTGCTGTAATTACTCGTATCGCCTAGCATCACAGCAAAGCATTCACTATGAGTTGGAACGACTATAGAATGGGCTGCTATCAATTCTTTCTCACTGATCAGACGACGCAGGCTCTCCACACGTTCAAGAAGCCTTGAATGAATTCCTTCAGTCCCAATACTAATGCAATCTGGACAAATCTTCCCTATGGACCGGTCAGTGTCATCACAGACGTATGCATTCAACTCCCACGCCGAGAAATGTTCATCACAAACAACACATTTATACTTCCAGTCGATTTCAGATGCGGGGTTATATTGTGAGTTTCTAAATACTTTAACGTACATTTTGCACCTCCTGAATGGGATATCCGATATCGGCGCCAGCGATTATTTAATTGAGAAAGGTGAGGATAAGAAACTCACTTCAAATCAATTATCCTTTCGTTCCACCCACCGTCATCTCCGAAATCTTGATCGTCGGCATTCCGACGCCGACCGGCACCGCCTGCCCGTCTTTGCCGCAGGTTCCCATGCCTTCATCCAGCGCCAGATCATTGGCGACCGCCGTCACTTTTGTCAGCGAAACCGGGCCGTTGCCGATCAGTGTCGCGCCTTTCACCGGCGCGGTCACCTGGCCGTCTTCAATCAGATAAGCCTCGCTGGCCGAAAAGACGAATTTGCCGCTGGTGATGTCCACCTGCCCGCCGCCGAATTGCACTGCGTACAAACCGCGTTTGACGGATTTGATAATGTCTTCCGGCGCGCTTTCGCCGTTGAGCATAAAGGTGTTGGTCATTCGCGGCATCGGCAGGTGGCGGTAACTTTCGCGGCGGCCATTGCCTGTCAGGGCTGCGCCGGTCAGCCGCGTGCTCAGTTTGTCCTGCATATAACCCCGCAGAATGCCGTTTTCGATCAGCACCGTTCGTGAAGTCGGATTGCCTTCGTCATCAATGTTCAGCGAGCCGCGCCGGTTCGGAATTGAACCTTCATCCACCACCGTGCAAAGCTCGCTGGCGACTTTCTGGCCCACCAAGCCGGAAAAGGCGGATGTGCCTTTTCGGTTGAAATCGGCTTCCAGGCCGTGCCCGACAGCTTCGTGCAGCAAAATGCCCGGCCAGCCCGAACCGAGCACAACTTCCATTGTTCCCGCCGGAGCGTCCGTCGCCTCAAGCTGAACTATCGCCTGACGCGCGGATTCGGTGGCGTAGCGTTCGATGATCGCGTCGTTGAAATAATCAATGCCCACGCGCCCGCCGCCGCCCGACACGCCCGATTGCAGATTGCCGTCGTCATCAGCAATGCAATTCACGCGCATTCGCACCAGCGGCTGCACATCGCCGATCAGCACGCCTTCGGAAGTGGCGATCAGAATCACTTTGAATTCGTCAATCACGCCCGCCTGCACTTCGCGAATGCGCGGGTCGTGATTGCGCGCCGTGCGGTCAATCTGGTTGAGCAGTTCGATCTTCCGTTCCAGCGGCTGATCGCCCAGCGGATTCGCGACCGGGTACAAATCCTGCGCCGCCTTTTCCGCTGAAACATTCACCGCGCCAACTTGCGCGTTGGTGTGGGCAATATGCGCGGCGGTCACGGCGGCCTTGCGAATCGCGTCCACCGAAATTTCGTCGCAGTAGGCAAAGCCGGTTCGCTCGCCGGAAATCACCCGCACCCCGACACCCTGTTTCACCGAACGATTGGCCGATTTGATGATCTGCTCTTCCAGATTCAGGTTGTTCGTGACGTTGTGCTCGAAATAAAGGTCAGCGTATTCGCCGCCCTTGGACAAGGCCGCGCCGAGCAATGATTCGATCTGCGGAATCGTGATGTTGAATTTATCGGTAAAAAACTTGATTGGTTCGATCATAAAAATTAGGTTCGGGCCGGTTGTTGAAAAAGCTCGCTGATGCGACAGCGAAAGCCGGGCAGCAGGTTTTCGTTTATCAATTCATCTTCTTCTGTCAAATAAGTGATGGACTTCGGCGCGTCATAGACATGGACCTCGCGCAGTTCCAGCGAGATCAGCCAAATTTGCCTGACGCCAGCGGCAAAGTATTCGCGAATCTTCCGATTGACCTTCTCCCAGACGTCGCCGGGTGAAATGATCTCAACAACTAAATCAGGCGCAAGCTGCCACTTCTCATTGGTTTCGCCTTCAGCCGGAATCCGTGCTGCTGAAACGAAGGCAACATCCGGCAAACGATCATTGTGGCCGATTTGAAAAGTGGCATCCGGGCCGTAAACCGCCCCTAACTTTTGCGCTTCCACATGAACACCCAACCGAATAATCAGGCGTGTGCCGACGCCGCTATGCAGCGAACTTCCCATTTCTTTTGCCTCCGGGGCGCCGTCAACCATTTCATACTTCTTGTCGAAGTCTTCATCGAAAGCAATGGCGGTGGCCGATTGAATTGTTGAACTCATGATTGATTCCTCCTGCGCAAGAATGGTGCGGGTTGATTCTAGTTTTTCGCGCTGGCAGGCGGCAAGGCGCGTTCGCCCAGATGCAGCGCCGCAATGCCGCCAGACAGATTGTGATAGCGCACATCTGCAAAGCCAACCGAACGCATCATTTCGGCCAGCCGTTTTTGAGGGGGGAAGTTGCTGACGGATTTTGGCAAGTAAGTGTAGGCCCCTTTCGAGCCGGAAAGCAGCGCGCCAATGCGCGGCAGGATGTTGTGGAAATAGAATTCGAAGGCTTGGCGGAAAACCGGAACAATGGGACGCGAAAATTCCAAAACTGCGGCACGTCCGCCGGGCTTCAGCACGCGGAAGATTTCGGCCAGTCCGGCCTCGACGTTTTCCAGGTTGCGCAATCCGAAGGCGACGGTCACCACGTCAAAGCTCTGATCAGCGAAGGGAAGATGCAGCGCGTCACCTTCGGCCAGCGTCGCCTGGCGCGCTTCCCGCGCGGCGATCTTTTCATTGCCGATGACCAGCATCGGATGGCAGAAATCGCAGCCGATGACGCGCGCGTGCGGTGCAAGCTCCAGCGTCAGATCCGCCGTGCCGCAACATAAATCCAGTGCAATCGCGCCAGGCCGGTCCAGCACATCTTTCAGCTTTTTGACCGTGAAGCGCCGCCAGACTTTATCAATGTTGACGGAAAGCAGGTGGTTGAGCCGGTCGTAACTCGGCGCAATTTCGGCAAACATGGCGCGGACTGCGTTGCGTTTGCCGGGCGCGTTAAAGGCGGTGTCAGGTTGCGGCGTTGGAATTTCTGCTGATTTCACAGGCCAGGTTTTGGAGTGTTGCCAGGGTTAAAAGCCTCATTGACTTTGCCGGCCACAACCACCGTCAAAGCATTGGCGTCGAGCAGACGTTTGGCAACTCTCTGCACGTCAGCTACGGTGATGGACTCAATCTTTTTAGAGAGTTCCACGGGAAAGTTGCGAGGGAGCAGGTACATTTCGATGTCGCGCAGATTGTGTTCGATTGGGCGCGCGCCATATTCGGCTGCCAGTTCCGCTTTCGCTGCCGCCAGTTCCACGCCGGAAACCGGTGTTGCCGCCAATGAAGCGAAGGCATCGGTCGCGCGGCGCGAAAAGTCCGGCGCTTTGTCCGCTGGCGCCGAGGCGGAAAAGTAAAGCGGCCCGGCCAGAATTCTCGGATCGGATTTGGCTAAAAAGTTTGCGGAAATCGCCTCAGCCTCGCGTTTCAGACGAACGGTCAACAGGCGCGCAATCACTTCGGTGGTCAGAAAATCCGCTTCCGTGTACTTGACGCCAATCAGCCCGCCGCGCAATTCGACATTCGCGGCTTCGGGCAAATCCACCTTCACCACGCGCAACTGCGCAGTCTGAAACGGCTGGCGGAAAGTTGCGGGAACGGTCTGCCCCTTGACCCATCCGCCGAACAGCACCTTGAAAACCTGCATGACGCGTTCGTGCGAAAGATTGCCGGTAACGACCGCCGAGGCATTGTTGGCGATGTAAAACTTGCGGAAGAACTCGTAAACATCGCCCTGGGTAATGGTGGCGATGGATTTCGCGTCGCCTTCGACGTTGTGGCCGTACGGATGCGCGCCGTAAATCGCTTTCAGGAAGGCTTCGTCCGCCTGTTCAGCGACAGTCAGCTTGCGCGCCTTGAGCCGTTCCAGTTCAGCCTGCTGGGCTTTTTTGAAGGCTTCTGCGCGAACGTTTTCGACCACCAGCAACCGGGCGACAATCTCAAAGACAGCACCGAAATTGCTGGCCGGAGTTTCGATGTGAAACCACGTTGTGTCCCAGGTCACCCCCCAATCCATCTTTGCGCCCAGCGAAGCCAGTTCTTCTTTGACCTGCGGATTGACGATCATCAGCGATGCCTGGGTCATAGATGCCAGGCCGGTCTTACCCACCAGGTCAAACATCGCGCCGCCGCGAATGATCAAATCGCATTTGACAGAAGAATCCGTCTCCCGGTCCAGCGTGATCAGTTGCAAACCGTTCAGCAGATTGTCACGCCGCACACTGCTGTATGGCGTGACCTGCGCCGCTTCCGGCACGGCGGGATTACTTTTGTCTTTATTTTGCGCACTGGCATCAACAGTCGCGACGCCAAGCAGCAATGCGCAGCACAAAACAGGAATAAACAACTTCGAGAATCGCATAATGATTGCTTCCGATTGGATTGGGTTACCGTTGGACGGGAAGTGTAGCCGCCGCCGCCGACGACCGTCAACCAAGTGACTTCCCAGCTTTGAACGAGCTTCCGAACCATCGTTGCAGTGTAATCATCCATGACAATACGAAATAGTAGATCGGGAACGCCAATGAAACCCACATCAATAGCTTCTGGGGCTTCGGATCGGCGAAAACCTGCGAAACGATCAAAATCAGTAAAACGGCCCACCCCACCATCAGAAAGTTGGTGACCCGGCTGAATGGTCCGCGATAGGAAGTGTACAGATAAAGAGAAGGCACAAAAGTCAGCAGCGCCAGTGAAATGATGACCGCCAGCGCCAGCCAGGCTGGCAGTTGCAGCCAGTAAAGATAAATTGCCACGACATTCCAGTAGGACGGAAACCCTTGAAAGAAATGGTCTTCGGTTTTGGCCGCAGCCTGACAAAAACCATATGCGCTGGCCAGCAGCGGCAACAACAGCCACCAGCTTAAATGTTCAGGCAGAATCTGCGCGCGCCAGATAAACAGCAATGGCAGCGAGGTGTAGGTTTGAAAATCAACGATGTCATCCAGCCTGCGCCCGTCAAATCCGGGCAGGACGTCTTTCACGCGCCAGCGCCGCGCCAGCGTGCCATCGGTCGCGTCAATGAACGTGGCAACGATCATCAACGCAATCCCCCAGCGAAATGCGTCCGCATCGCCACGCACGATGAAATAAACCATTCCAGCGGCAGCCACCAGGCCGGAAGCAGTGTAAAGGTGAACACACCAGGCCAGAATCTTCGCTTTATTCATCGTATGTGGTTTGTTTCGCTATGAATAATGATTTCGGCGGATCAAACTTTGCCGTCAACCGCGACACTGCAGGCAACAGCACACACCCAACCGCTGCCGCCAGCGTCTTGAATGGAAACAGCAGCGCCCCAGTTTGTGCGTCGTACCAGCTGGTGGGATTGCCGGTGAACAATTCCGGGTATGGAATGAAGTGCGGTAAATTGAATAATGGCTCTCCACCGCCCATTCGCAGCACGAGTGAAACAACGAATGCCGTGATGGAGCCAATGCGGTTGGCCTTCGGATCGAACAGCGCAAAGACCAGTTGCGGAAAAAGCAGGACGAAAACCAGGTCGCTGGTGAAAAACCAGAGCGCCTGCACGCTTTGAACCTTCAGGGCCATCAAAACGGCGGCGGCTCCCAGCAAAACGATTGAGCCGCGAATGATCCGCTTCATCTGCCTGACGGAAAGCTGCGGCCACAGCAGGCGGTAGCAGCAGTTCCAACTGACCATCGAAGCCGCCGACAAGATGGACGAACTGAAACTGGAAGTGACCGCGCCGACAATCGCGCCAAGTCCGAGCAAGGCGACCAGCGGAGGCGTCAGGTGTTTCAGCAGCATCGGCAAAGTCTGCGACGGGTGTTCCTGAAGCTGTTGCAGCAGTTCGGCAGGCCATTTGTATTTGAACGCCGCGATGCCCAGCAGCAACGGCGGAATCGTCAGGAGAATCGTCATCGCTCCGGCAAAAAGCGAATGCAGTTGGGCTTTGCGTGGCGTCTGACAGGACAGCACGCGCTGGAAATAACAATTCCACGGAATGCCGCCGAGCATGAGCATCAAGCTCACGTCCCACCAACCGATGATCGTTTGCGAAGTCCAGAATTCGCCGCGCGGCTGCAGGGGCGGGAAAAAGGTTCCCCCATCGGCGCGCGCCGCCTGGTAATGAGACCAGCTTGCCTCCAACCCTCCAGCGGCATCGAAGATAAACGGCATCGCGACCGCCAACCCCAGGACGACCAGGCCGAGTTGAAATGCATCGGTATAGGCCACCGACCACATCCCGCCGACCATGGTGTATGCGATGACGACAACTGCCGAAAGCAAAATCCCCATCACCAGCTTCATTCCCAACAGCACACTGAAGGTCGAGCCGATCGCGGCTAGCAGTTCCGCGCTCCAAAACACTTCGCCGAGCATCGCGGGAACGAACAATACCACCGCCCAATATTTGCCAAACCGTCTTTCAAACGGATCAATCAGCGTGGTGAATTCCAGTTGCCGCATCCGCCGCGCAAAGAACAGTCCGCCCAGAATCAGGCTGATGCCGAAGCATAATCCGCCTTGAATTCCCAAAGACAACGAGGATTTGAACGAGCCTTCGGCAGTGCCGAGCAGATAACCGCCATCCACCCAGGTCGCCGTCATTGTCAGCGTGGCGATCCAAACCGGCATGGCGCGCCCGGCCACCAGCAGATCGGCGGGCGAACCGTCCTTGACCTTGCGAGCAGCCAGCCAGCCAACCAGCAGGAAGGCGGCGTACATGAGGATGATTGCGGTAATTGCCATGAGGTGGGAAATGCGGAAGTTACTGCCGTTTTTGTTTCGGGTCGAGCCATTCGCGCAACCCATCGCCGACAAAATTGAATGCCAGCACCGTCAACATCACGGCCAGGCCGGGAACAATCAGCAAATGCGGCGCAACGCGCAGAAAACTGCGCGCATCGTTCAGCATCACGCCCCAACTTGGCGTGGGCGGCTGAACCCCCAAACCCAGAAAGCTCAGGCTGGCCTCGGATAAAACCGCACCGGCCATTCCCAGGCTGGCCTGGACAATCAAGGGTTGAATGGCATTTGGCAGAACGTGCCGAAAGATGATGCGAAAATTGCCCGCTCCCAGTGCGCGCGCGGCGGTAACGAAATCATATTCGCGGACTTTCAGAACCTGTCCACGCATCAACCGCGCATAACCGACCCAGCCGATCACCGACAGCGCCAGGATCACGTTTTGAATGTTCGGCCCCAGAAAAGCGACCATCGCAATCGCCAGCAAAATGCTCGGAAAGGAAAGGAAAACATTGAACAGAAACCCGGAAAACAGGCGGTCAACCCATCCGCCGAAATAGCCTGACACCGCGCCAATGATCGTTCCGAGAAAGGCTGAGATCAGCACAACCGCCACGCCGACCTGCATGGAAATTCGCGCGCCGAAAATCACGCGCGACATCACATCCCGGCCCAGATCATCCATCCCGAACGGATGCCCGGCAGTCGGTTTCAAACGCTCTTCGAGCGGCGAATCCGCGGTGAATTGTTTTTGTTCGATAGGGCTATACGGCGCGATCAGCGGGGCGAAGATGGCGACGATAAAAAACAGCGCAATGATGACGGTTCCAACTTTACCAAGACGGTTCATAGAACTATTCAACTTTGATCCTGGGATCGAGCAGGCGATACGCGAAATCGGTAATCAGATTGGCGACGATGTAAGTCAGCGCAATCATCAGAATGCAGCCTTGCACCATCGGGTAATCGCGGGAATTGATCGAATCAATCGTCAATCGCCCCAGCCCCGGCCAACTGAAAATCATTTCGGTGATGATCGCTCCGGCCAGCAGCACGCCGAACTGCAGGCCGATGACGGTGACGACCGGAATCAAGCCGTTTTTCAAAACGTGTTTGTAAATCACCTGCCGCTCCGCCAATCCCTTGGCGCGTGCGGTGCGAACGTAATCTTCATTCAATTCTTCGATCACGCTGGAACGGACCATCCGCGTCAGAATCGCTGCCAGCGGCGCGCCGAGCGTAATCGCGGGCAGAATCAAATATTCCAATCCATACCGTCCTGAAACCGGCAGCCAGTCGAGTTTGATGGCAAAGAAAAAGACCATCAGCGGTCCCAATACGAACCCTGGCGTGCTGATGCCAAGCAAGGCGACGACCGAAGCGATGTTGTCAGTCAGCTTGCCCTGATTTGTCCCCGCTGTTACACCGAGCGGAATGGCAATCGAAATGGCGACGATCAAACCGGAAATCGCCAGTTCAATCGTTGCCGGATAGCGCGAAAAAATCTTCTCGAAAACCTTGTCGGTTGGATTGAGCAAACTAACACCCAAATCGCCCTGCAGCACGCCGCTCCAATAATTCAGGTACTGCCGGGAAAGCGGCAAATCCATTCCGAGTTTGTGTTTGAGTTCCTGAACCTGGACTTCAGTCGCGTTTTCACCGAGCGCATTACGCACTGGATCCCCAGGCACGATGTGGATCAGCAAAAAAACCAGTGTCACCACTGCCCACACGACCGGGAGCACAAGCAGCAACCGCTTTGCCAGCACAAACACAATGTTTCGCATGCGGCGGATGATAACAGAGCGGGTTCTGAGTTGGGAGGTAAGACCGGAAAGTTGTGGGGGCGAGTCTGAAGTTTTGAATGGAATAAATTGCCAGGGGCCGCCGGCCAAAACCTCAGACTCAAATTCGTTCAGGCGTAGATGGATTGGTTGGAATAAGGCTCGCTCATTCCTTCCTTCGGGCCGGGCAGTCCTGGCCCCCCTCTCTGTTCAGCATAACTGACCGCGCCAATCCAGGTCGGCCAGTCGCTTTCGGTAGCGACATATTGGCTGATCAGCCAGACTTCGGTGTCGTCCGGCGCAATGGCCGCGCCACTGAAATTGCTCCATTCACAGGAGGCGGAAGCCGGACTGCGCAACAATAATTCCCCCGCCCGCAACAAACCGGGTTCATCGGCGGCCTGCCGCCCGGTAAAACAAATCGTCGGCGGCTCGTTTTCGCTGGCTTGATTGAACACCATCAGCAGATTTCCCTCGCCATCAACCATTACCGCCGGGCAGAAGTAATGTTCGCGCGGAGCACCATAAAAACCTTGCTGGGTGACGCATCCGGCGCGCGGGTTGATCTGAAGCCAATGAATCGCTGCCGTATTTGTGTTGTCGCCCCAATTTGCCGCCACCGTATGCGCCGTCCAGAGCAATCCGTGGCGAAAGGCGACATTTACCAGCCGGGTATCACCGCTATTGATTTCGACTCTTCCGGCACGTTGCCTGATGTCCGGCGCGAGGTGGTATTGAGCGGTTGGCACAAAGCGGCGTTTCAGCATGGGAGCCTGCCGCATGGGCTGAGAGATGGTCCATTGCGTCAGTCCCTGACCATCGCTGGTCGCATTGAGCATGTACTGCGCTCCGGCGGCGCGCAGATTCAGCGCCGGTTGTACGCCGAAAGCCAATGTGCCATCGGCATTGCGCAACTTCCAGAAGTCCCAGCCGTGCAAAATGCCTCCGGTCTGCATTTCCTTGACGTTCAAAATGCGCAGCTTTGAATAGGCAAATTCGTCCTGCGCCGTGAACATATTCATTGTCAGATACAACAACGAATTGTCCACGGCCACCCCCACCCCTTCAGGCCAGTGCGAGGTCTTGATCGCTCCGTCATAATCGGCATCCAGCGCCCAGATCCACCAGTTACCCATCGGGTCGCCGGTCTGCGAAGACGCCAGCAAAAGCCATGAACGTTGCTCATCAACGCTGCGGGCGCAAGCTGTCAGCAGCCAGGAACCGCGAAATTGATCATAGATCACCTTCGGATTGAAGATCAGCGCGTCGGCGACCAGGGATGAGAAAAGATCGGCCAGCGTCCGGCGCAAAAGTTGACGCCCCGGTTTATCGAAGACGGCAAATGTTGCGTTGACAACGGCAATCAAATGATCCGGCCCGGCTGCAATATGGCTGTTCGGAGGCATCCAGTTCGTATCATCCAACCCGGCAAAATCCTTGACCAGACGCGGAGACTGAAAAATTTCCGCCTGGCCGTCCGTTTGCGGATCTGTTTGCAATAACCCCACGGCGCATGCCGATGCCTGGCTTGAAAGAGCTTTTGATTTGAGGCTGGAGAAATCCATTACCTGCGTCTCACGTCCGTTGGGCAAAGGACGCGGGACCGGCAAATGGAATTCCCGCCTGGCTTTCAATTCACTGAAGCTGACGGATACACCTCGTGACGAAGGAGATGTTCTCATTCCCTTCGCTTCGGGTGTACTGATAATTTCCTGACGTTCAAAAATCTTTCCCATTTTTTCTCCTGACTAGCGGTAATCGTGGGGGATTGCGGCAGGGGTCGGGAGACAAAATCTACTCAAAGAAGAAACCGACACGTATACACCGGTGTCTAAACTCACAGCCAATCTGCTAATTCGGGCAAACGAGTCCGTGAGGATAATTGGCAATCTTCCTGACTTTCCAGCGAAGACTAAATCTTTCTCGCGGAGAGGCAGTCTTAACCAATCACTTTGGTGAGATGATTGTTTTCAGTGATCGTTTTATGTGATTTGTTAGGTAATTGATTTTTATATGAGGACGGCCCAATGATAGGTATCACTTGCATAATGTCAAGCTGGCGCTCTCCGGCTGTTCGCAATTCTTCAGTACCTGCGGGGCTTGTTGAGAGTCAACCCGCGTCTTCAATCGTTGACAACACACATCCCAAATTGGCGATTGATGACACGATCAAGAGTAATTATTTCCCCGTTGGTGGCAGGTTTTACTTCACTCTTCAGATGGGACGTCAGGACTTCATAAATTTTTCTTTTCGTAATATCTCATTGCAAAAGAGATAATTATCAGCCGTTCTATGAGAGCCTTAGGAATTATTTGACGGCCCCAGACGATCAAGAAAAAGCCGGAGCAACTTCTGGCATCAAGGTTGCGTCTGAGGCAGCATTCAAACGAGATGTTAAGCTGTAAAAAGTTTGAGAAAGAAATTTGAGACTTAGCAGTTGTGGTGTTACAGGAGTTGGATTTTGAAAATGGAGGAGAACGAAAATGGTTAAGAAGACGAGTGAAACGAACTTGACGATGGGAAACGACGAGATCATTGCCGTCAACAATTCGACCGAAACCAATCCGCCAGTCGAAACTCCGAAAGTCCCGATTGGCCGTGTACAGCAACAGGCCCGAGTCAATTCGATTATTCATGAATGGCTGACGGACATGTGGCTGCTAACCACCGGCGAAGAATTCGGTGAAGACCTTATGTCCACAAAGAAACAGAATGGCTGTCCGTTGGCGATTGTTTGCGATGGCCAGATGAAACTGATGGAATCGCGCCCCTTCGCACTCGACGCGCTGCGGGCCGTCGGCATTGAGATGTCATAATCGCCTGTTTCTAAAAAGAAGTAAGAGTAAAGGCCGGAAAATTCATTCAGAATTTTCCGGCCTTTACTCTTACTTCTTTTAGAACAAGACCCAAACCTACTTTTTCACCAACGACCTCATATAAGCCACAATTTGCCAGATTTGCTCGTCCGCGACCTTCTTGGCTGGCGGCATTGTCTGTTTTCCATCTTTTATAATTCCGTTTTTGATAACCAGAAAAAGCTTTCCATCAGAGTCAGAGGCTACTTTTCCGGCAGTTAAATCCGTCGGTTTAAGCGCCAATGAACCTCCTGCCAATCCCTCTCCACTGCCGTCCTCTCCGTGGCACATTGAGCAGTGAATAGAAAAGAGCGGTTTCCCTGATGATGCGGCAATGACCAAATCCGGCAAGGGGTTTTTCGAGGATTCAGTTACAGTTGCCGGAATGGACGAAGAGTTTTTTCCGGAGCAGGCCGCCAGTTCGGCAACAACGAGAAGAATCAGCAGCCCAAGACAAAACGTCTTCAAAGAAAAATTACGTACCGGATCTGAATCACTTTTCATACCGAGTTTGTAACGCATCTTGAGTCCATTGTGAAGAAAGCCGGGCCGGAAGATGCATCTTCCGGCCCGGCTTTCTTCCATCAATCTACGATCCTGCACCGCCGTTAGCAGCTAGGGGGGAAGATGGGGATGATGTAGCTGGCCGTGTCGGTCAGCGTCAGGTGGTGCAGGTTATGGCCCTGGTTGAAGGCGCCCGCGTTGGCCGTCGCGTTCGGGTTGAAGTTGATCACCGAGCCCAGAA
>JAJNQA010000096.1 GCA_021155085.1 Heliomicrobium sp.
CGCCAGCGCCAGCGCCAACGCAAGTTTCAGCTTCACCGGAAGCGATCCCGGCGGAAGCGGCGTCGC
Source organism: Heliomicrobium sp. (assembly GCA_021155085.1). GTDB lineage: Bacteria > Acidobacteriota > Blastocatellia > RBC074 > RBC074 > RBC074. The sequence continues at coordinate 67 of JAJNQA010000096.1, forward strand.
CGGTTTCGAGTGCAAACTCGATGGCGGAGCCTTCATCGCCTGCACCAGCCCGCAGACCTACACCGGACTGAGTGATGGCTCGCACACTTTCCAGGTGCGCGCGGTGGATGCGGCGGGCAATGCCGACAGCACTCCGGCCAGCTTCACCTGGGTGATTGATACGGCCGCGCCCGACACGACCATCACAGCCAACCCTGCCAATCCGGCCGGGAGCGCAACCGCCAACTTCAGCTTCACGGGCAATGATGGCGGCGGCACGGGCGTGACAAGTTTCCAGTGCCAGCTTGACGGTGGCGGATTTAGCGCATGCACCAGCCCGCAGACCTACACGGGTCTGAGCGATGGCTCGCACACTTTTCAGGTACGCGCCACTGATGCGGTGGGCAACGTGGATAATACGCCCGCCAGCTTCACCTGGTTGATTGATACGGTCGCGCCCGACACGACCATCACAGCCAACCCTGCCAATCCGAGCGGGAGCGCCAGCGCCAGTTTCAGCTTCACAGGCAATGATGGCGGCGGCACGGGCGTGGCAAACTTCCAGTGCAAGCTTGATGGCGGGAGCTTTGGCGCTTGCACCAGCCCACAGACTTACGCGAGCTTGAGCGACGGTTCGCACACCTTCCAGGTGCGCGCGGTGGATGCGGCGGGGAACACCGACAGCACGCCTGCCAGCGTTACCTGGCTGGTGGACGCGGCTCCGCCGGATACCACAATCACCGCCAACCCAGCCAATCCGAGCGGGAGCGCGAATGCCAGCTTCAGCTTCACGGGCAGTGACCCCGGAGGCAGCGGTGTGGCAGGCTTCGAGTGCCAACTCGATGGCGGAGGCTTTAGCGCCTGTGCCAGCCCAAAGACCTACACGGGCCTGAGCGACGGCCCGCACACTTTCCAGGTGCGCGCGGTGGATGCGGCGGGCAACAAGAATGTCACACCCGCCAGCTTCACTTGGGTGATTGATACCGTCGCGCCGGAGACAACGATCACGGCCAATCCGCCCAGCCTGAGCAACAGCCGGAGCGCCGGCTTCAGCTTTACCGGAAGCGACGGCGGCGGCAGCGGCGTGGCAGGATTTGAATGTCAGTTGGATGGCGGCGGATTCAGCGCCTGCACCAGCCCACGGGAACTTAGCGGGCTGGGCGATGGCGGCCACACGTTCCAGGTGCGCGCGCGCGACGTGGCCGGGAACGCGGACAGCACGCCGGCCAGCTACACCTGGACGGTCGAGGCGACGCCGCCCGACACGGCCATCACCGGCAATCCGCCGAACCCCAGCAGCAGCACGTCCGCAACCTTTACCTTCAACGGTTCGGACAACGCCACGCCTCCCGGCAGTTTGACCTTCGAGTGCAAACTGGATGGAGGTTCGTTCACGGCTTGCGCCAGTCCGCAAAACTACAGCGGGCTGAGCCTGAACACGCATACCTTCCAGGTGCGGGCGATTGACGCGGCGGGCAACGTGGATCCGACGCCGGCCAGTTATACCTGGGGCATCAACGCGCCGCCGGTCATCACGCCCGCCAATCTTTCGCGGGCGGCGGGCAGCACGGCGCTCACCACAAACATCGCCACGGCCAGCGACGTGGAAACGGCGAAGGATCAGTTAGTCGTTCAAATCAGCACCGATAACCTCAACTTTTCGGAGAGTGTCACGGCGGACAATCTGACCGTGGCGCTGGCGGATCAGAATGCGCAAGCGACCGGCGTCAACCCGTCGGCGGCGGGAGAAGTCATCGCGACCATCACCACGCCCTGCGACGCCACGGCAGGCCCGATCAATCTCTTCCTGCGCGTCACCGATTCAGGCGGGCTTATGGATACCAAGCCCTGGATGCTGACCATCATTCCCAACCCATCGCCGGTGCTCGGCTACAACCCAGCCACCGTCATCGCCGGAACAATCCCAACCATCAATCCGGCGACCGGGCCAAGCGACAATGGGACGATCAATCCGCTGTTGTTGCAAAGCCTTTCGCCCAATAACGGTGGGCTGGCCGTCAGCCTCAACGCGGCGACGGGCACGCTGACAGTGCTGAGCGCGGCGCTCGCCGGCAATTACACCGTGACAATCTCGGCGACTGACAATTGCGGTGCGGCGACCATGGCCATGCTGCCAATCACGGTCGTCTGCCCGGCGATTAGCCTCGCGCCCGCGAGCTTGCCCACCGCGACGGTCAACACGGCCTATCCGGCGACTCTGACGGCAAGCCCGGCGGGCGGAAATTACACGTTCGCGGTCACCAGCGGATTGCTGCCTGCGGGCTTGACGCTCAACGCGAACGGCAGTTTCAGTGGCGCGCCCACGCAAAGCGGGACCTTCAACTTCCGGGTCACGGCAACAGGCTTCGGTTCGTGCGGCAGCTTCCGCGATTACACGCTCACCGTTGCCTGCCCTGCCATCAGTCTGGCGCCAGCGAGCCTGCCGGGCGGCACGATCGGCGCGGCTTACAACCAGACCGTCAGCGCCACGCCGAGCGGTGTTGCCGGAAGCTACGGCTACAGCGTGACCAGCGGCGCGCTGCCCAACGGATTGACGCTCAATGCCTCGACCGGCGCAATCACCGGCGCGCCAACCACGAGCGGGACGTTCAGCTTCCGCATTGCGGCAACGGCAGGCGATTGCAGCGGCGCGCGCGATTACACGGTGACCATCGCCTGCGCAAGCGTGGCCATCACCACGACAACCTTATCAGCGGGAACCGCGGGGACGTCCTATTCACAAACCATCGCGGTCACACCTGCTGCCCCTGCTGGAAGCTACACCTTCTCACTGCTGACCGGCAGCCTGCCCAGCGGATTGACGCTCAACCCGGCGACCGGAAGCCTGAGTGGAATGCCGAATGCGGCTGGCAGCCACAGCTTCACGATCAAAGCGACAGCGGCCACCGGCTGCGTGGCGACGCAAAGCTACACGCTGGTGATCAACTGTCCGGCGATCACGCTGTCCACCTTGCCCGCTCCGGTGCTCAATTCCACCTACAACCAAACCGTCACGGCGTCGCCGTCCGGTGGCAGCTACAGCTTCGCGGTGACGGCGGGAGCGCTGCCGGCGGGCTTGTCGCTCAATTCGGCGACCGGCGCGCTGACCGGCACGCCCACGGCATCCAGCGGTGGGGGAAGCTACAACTTCACGATTACGGCGACCAGGTTTGGCGGTTGCACGGGCAGCCGGGCGTACACCGGAACCATTGCCGTCGGCGGTTGTGCGGCGATCACCTTGCCGGAGTTGCCGAATGGCTCGCCAGGACAGTTTTACAACCATTCGGCGACGGCTAGCCCGGCGGGCAGTTACAGCTATGCCGTGACTTCGGGCAGTCTGCCGCCTGGCCTGACGTTTTACGGCAGCCTGGGAATGCTCTTCGGTTATCCGACTCAGGCGGGAACGTTCAACTTCACCATCACCGCCACGAACGCAGCCAACTGCACGGGCAGCAGACAGTATTCGGTGCAGATTGGCGGGGCGGCCTTGCAGTCGCTGGTGTTCGGCGATTTCGATGGCGACGGCAAGGCCGACTTGTCCGTCTGGCGCGGGCAGGCGGGCGACTGGCTGACCATCAACAGCGGCGACGGCAAGCTGAAAACTGAAGCCTGGGGCACGAGTGCGGCACCCTACTTCGATGTGATGACGCCGGGCGATTACGACGGCGATGGCAGAATGGACTTGGCCGTGTTCCGGCGCGGAACAGGCGAATGGTTGATCAAAGGCAGCCGGGACGGCGCAGTAACGGCGAAAGTCTGGGGCGTGGCGACGGATGTTCCGGTTCCCGGCGATTACGACGGCGATGGCAAAACCGACCTCGCCGTCTGGCGCGGCGCGGATTCCAACTGGTACATCCTGCGAAGTTCCAACGGGCAAACCGAAACCGTTTCCTGGGGGACTTCCCGCGCGCCTTATCGCGATCTGCCGGTTCCGGCGGATTTCGACGGCGACGGCAAAACGGACCTGGCGGTCTTTCGCCAGCAGAACGGTCACTGGTATATCAAACTGAGTTTGGACGGTTCGACGCTGGACAAAGCCTGGGGCTTGGAGACGGACGTACCAGTAGCGGCGGATTACGATGGAGATGGTAAAGCGGACATTGCCGTCTGGCGCGGGGGGGAAACCAACTGGTACGTGCTGCGGAGTTCGGATGGCGCGGTGCAAAGCATTTCGTGGGGGACTGCCAGCCTGGGCGATGTGCCGGTGCCTGGCGATTTCGACGGCGATGGCAAGGCGGATATGGCAGTCTGGCGCGAATCGGACGGCAACTGGTACATTAAAGCCAGCCGTGATGAAGATGTCAGGACTCAACCACATGGGCGACAAGGAGATGTTCCCGTAACGGCGAAGTCAAAGCCCTAAACAGATAGACAAAAGCGTTACAGCAATATCGCAGTGGTTTCATTTTCCATTTGCCATTTTTGATTTGTCATTTGTCATTGAAAGAGGAGTGCTCCACAGCAATGACAAATGACAAATCAAAAATGGCAAATGGAAAATTGCCCAACCACCTCAGCCTTGGGTCATTGTGGCTGTCTTCAACGGAAATTTTCCATCAACATGAGTTCATCGTAGGGTTGTTCCAAATGGGCGAAGAGCAGGCGGCGACCATCCGGCGACAAGGCCAGGCCGGGCGCCCACCAAAGAGGCGCCTGCGTGAGCGTGACGAGTGGCGTAATGCGGCGTGTGGCAAAACTGAAAAAGCGAATCGCCCATTCTGATTCGCTCTCTTTGGCGGTAAAACCTATGCCTTCGTTGACCATGGTCCACGAACGCCAGTAACCCGCATCCTTGAGTTCGGGCACCAGCGTTTCTTCTCCGCCACTGGCCGGGACGGAATAAATTCCGTAAACGCCCCGCCCTTTGGAGTAATAGAACAGCTTTCCGTCCGGCGACTCAAAGCCTTCGTAGCCGCCGTTGAAGGTAATTTGTTTTGGTTCTCCGCCGGCGGCGGGCATTTTATAAATCTGGTTACGGCCGCTACGATTGGATCGGAAATAGATCCACTGCCCGTCCCGCGACCAGGCGGGCAGGTTTTCCGACGTCTTCTCGAAGGTCAGTCGGCGCCAGGAACTGTCGCCGGTCGCGCTGATCACATAAATCTCCGAGTCCCCGCTGGCAATCGAATCAAAGGCGATCCACTGGCCGTCGTAAGACCAGCGCGGCGAGCCGGCAGAGCCGGCGCGCGTGAGCTGGCGCGCGGCCGTTTTCCCCTCGGCATCACACATCCAGAGTTCCGCCGCGCCGGTGCGCTCGGAAGCAAAGACGATCTTTTGCCCGTCGGGAGAAAAAATTGGGCAATGGTCTTCATATAACGAAGATGGGGGTAATTTTACGGGCGGGCCAAATTTGCTCGGCTGGTCCCGCCCCGCAAAGCCAGCGCCCTGGTACAACCAGAGATTTGAGTCATTCGAAAATTCCGTCCATACCAGTTTGTTCCCCTGCCGCGAAATATCCGGGTTGATGGGGTTACGGGCATTGACCGGGACGAGCGCCGGCGTGCCGCCTTGGGCGGAAATACGCCAGAGGCCGCGCGTCCCGCGGCGAATGGCGCCAAAGACGATCTCGCGGCTGTCCCCGGTCCAGGCTATGCCGGACACCCTGTTTTTCTCGAAAGTCAATTGCCTATGCGGGCCGCCATCGGCCGGCACGACACAGATGTCCACCTGGTTCGCGCCAAAGTCGCGCGTGAAAGCCACCATCTTCCCGTCCGGCGAAAAGCTCGGGTAATAATCCACCGTTGATGGTTCTGGCGTGGTCAGGCGGGTGCGCTGGCCGGTTTCCGGGTTGACTAGAAGGACGCTGTGGCCTTCCGCCGATCCATGAAATCCAGTTACCGCAAGTATTTTACCGTCCGGCGACCAGGACGCCGAGGTAGACGTTTCGGCCAGTTTCTGTTCCGGCCCGCCGCTGGCCGGAACGCGGAGCACTTCGCTTTTTCCCGGCCGTTCGCGCACAAAGGTCACGTACCTGCCGTCCGGCGTCCAACAGGGCATCGCGTCATTTTCCGGCGCCGTCGTCAGCCGCAGCGGCGGCCCGTCCGTGCCAATCACCTTGACGTAAATGTCGGTGGGACTGAACTCTGTTGCGCTGCCGCCGCCATCCCAGACAAAGGCGATGCGGCTTTCATCCGGGGAAATCACGGCGTGATCCTTCCTGCCCGCTTCGGCGATCAGCGGCAGGAATCTGGCATCGCCCGCCGGTTGTTTCGGGAAAGCTTTGCTCGCCGCCAGCCAGCGGTACCCTGCGAAGCACAACACGCCCGCCAGCGCCATCGCGCCGACAATCCATTTCAGCCGGCGGGGCCCCCACACGGACAGTCCGGCGACTGACTGGGCGGGATGTGCGGAGGCATCCGGCGTTCCCTTCTCTTTTTGGTCAGTCTGCCGGGAATTGCCCGAATCTTCCTTGCTGTTTGCGCCAGCGGACTGCCAGGCAGGCGGATTTTCGCCGCTCGCACTGGTCAAGCCCGACTGTGCAAGGTCAGATATGACCGCGCGAATGCTGGAATAGCGTTGTTCGCGATCCTTGGCGAGCATGCGGCTGATGAGTTCTTGCAAACGCGCAGGCACTTCGGGAACAAACTGGCGAAGCGGGGGCGGTTCCTTGTCCAGCAATGCGGCAAAGACTTCGGCGGTGGATGCGCCCGCGAAAGCCGGTTCTCCGGTCACCATTTCATAAAACACAACGCCCAGACTGAACACATCCGACCGCGCATCCAGCTTCTGTCCTCGCGCCTGCTCCGGCGACATGTAACGCGGCGTGCCCATCACCATCCCTGATTCTGTTACCTGGGACGGCGGGGCGGCGGGACGGCGGGAAAGAGCAATGACGGACTCTCCGTCTCCCCGTCTCCCCGTCTCCCCGCCTCTCTTTCCCTCTGCCAATTTGGCCAGGCCGAAATCCAGCACTTTGACCAGGCCGTCCGGGCGCAGCATCACGTTTTCGGGTTTGATGTCGCGGTGATAAACGCCGACTTCGTGCGCCTTGTCGAGCGCCGCCGCCATCTGCCTGAAAATGGACAGGACTTCCGGCAAAGGCAACCGCCCGCGGTTGAGCCGCTGGCGCAGTGTCACGCCTTCGACAAACTCCATCACGATGTAATGCAACTCGCCATTGGCCGTCCTGATCTGGCCGAAATCGTGAATCGTCAGGATGTTCGGATGGTTGAGGGCGCTGGCGGCCTGGGCTTCGCGCTCAAAGCGGCGCACGCGTTCGGCGTTTTGCGTGAAGGCGGCGGGCAATACTTTGAGCGCCACCTTGCGTTTCAGCCGCGTGTCTTCGGCCAGATAAACTTCGCCCATGCCGCCCGCGCCGAGTTGCGACAGAATTTGATAATTGCCAAGCTTTCGCCCTGTTATCGCGCCTTGTTCATGGGCGAAAATTTGAGCGGCAACTTCCAGCGCGGGAGAGTCAATCAAGCTGTTTTCCGCTTCGTCCGCCGCCAGCAAGGCTTCAATTTCGGCGCGTAATTCATCGTCGCCCGCGCAAGCTTGGGAGAGAAACGCGGTGCGCTGGCTGGCGTTCAATTCCAACGCGGCCTGACACAGGCGGGTAAGTTCAGCGTAACGTTCGGGTGTCATAGGGAGAGCGACTATCATCGCGAAAGTTCGCGTTGCAGCCAGGCACGCGCAACGCGCCAGTCGCTGCGCACCGTGCGTTCCGAAACCTGCAACACTTCGGCAATTTCGACTTCCGTCAGGCCGCCGAAGAAACGCAATTCGACGATCTGGCCATGGCGCGGGTTCAGCGTCATCAGTAAATTCAATGCATCATCCAGGGCAATCAGGTCGGCGCTGCGCATCTGGGCGATGTCCGCTCCCTGTTTCGGCGTGTCTTCCAGCGCAATCACCGAAATCGCGCCGCCACGTTTCTGGCTGTCGCGCTGGCGGGCGAAATCCACCAGAATCTGGCGCATCAGCCGCGCCGACACGCCAAAGAAATGCGCCCGATTTTGCCAGTTCACCTGCTGCGCATCCACCAGACGCAAATACGCCTCGTTAACCAACGCCGAAGTTTGCAGGCCATGTTCCCCGCGTTCGCCCGCCAGATGCCGGTGCGCCAGCCGGTGCAATTCCTGATACACCAGCGGCGTCAACCTCTCAAGCGCCGCTTCGTCGCCATCGTTCCAGGCGCGCAGCAAGAGCGTAATTTCTTGAGCAGAAGTGGACATCAATGTTTGTTTGGTTTCGGATTGCGGGCGCGCCGGAGTATAGCAGAAGTGAGCGCCGGACGCCGCAGCGTTTACAGAAGTTCTTGTCCCAGCGGTAAACGGGCGTGACTCGCTCAATTGGCCGCCCCTCTTTCGGTGATGCGCGTGCGGTAGATGGGACGAAGCGATTCGGAGGTTGAGGTCAGGAAAACTGCTTGGGATCCAGGCCGAACTTTTTCAGGCGAGAAAGCAATGTCGTGCGATTCAGCCCCAGGCGTGCGGCGGCTCCATCATCGCCGCCGACGCGCCCCTTGCTTTCGGTCAGGGCGCGAATGATCTCCTCGCGCTGCTTTTGGGCGTGTTCGTCAGCCACACTTTTCTTGTCGTTGAGGGCGTTGATGGTTTCTTTCACAATGCGGGCAATCTCTTCCTGGCCTGCCGCCGCCCGCGTTGGTTCATCCCTGCGAACTCTGCGCAGTTCCGTGAGGGGCGCTTCCAGGGCCCTGCCGCGCGTCAAGATCACGGCGCGCTCGATGAAGTTCTGTAGCTCACGGATGTTCCCCGGCCACTCCCATTCCGTCAGCTTCTTCATCGCCGCCGCCGGGATCGTCTCGATCCGCTTATGCATCTGCCCAGCGTACTTCTGCACGAAATAACTCACCAGCAGCGGAATGTCTTCGCGCCGCTCTCGCAACGGCGGGATGCGAATCGGAAAGACGTTGAGCCGGTAATAGAGGTCGCTGCGGAATTCACGGTCAGCGATCATCTGCTCCAGGTCGCGATTCGTTGCCGCCACCAGCCGTGTGTCCACTCGCTTCGTCCGGGTGCTGCCCAGTCGCTCGAATTCGCGCTCCTGCAGAGCGCGCAGAAGCTTCGGCTGGATTTCCAGCGGCACGTCTCCCACTTCGTCCAGAAACAGCGTGCCCTGGTCGGCGAGTTCCAGTCGCCCGATCTTCTGGCTGATGGCGCCGGTGAAGGCTCCCTTTTCATGGCCAAACAATTCGCTTTCGACCAGACCGGTCGGGATCGCGGCGCAGTTGAGCTTCACAAACGTGCGGTCTTTGCGCCGGCCGTGGTCGTGGATGGCGCGGGCGACGAGCTCCTTACCCGTGCCGGTTTCGCCGAGCAACAGAACCGTGGAATCGCTGGGCGCGACCGTCTCGACCAGTTCCAGCACACGCCTGAGCGCAGGGCTGTCGCCGACGATCTGATCGAAATTCATCTCGCTGCGAATCTCTTCTTCGAGGTAGAGCTTTTCCTGGGCGAGCTTGTCTCTGAGTTCGGAAATCTCGCGGTAGGCCAGCGCGTTCTCGACGGCGATGGCAATCTGGCCCGACGCCTGGCTGAGAAACTCGACCTCTTCGGGCGTGAAAATCTCCTCCGTCGTGTGTGCGACCCCCAGGACTCCGAGCGCGCGACCGCGGTTCTTCAGTGGGACAAAAAAGTGATTCCTGATGCCCTCGGCGGTGGTGATTTTGTATGCTTCGGGATGAATGCTCGCCAGTTCCTCCGTGCCGATGATGATCGGTTTCAGCGTGTCAAACGCCCGCCTCAATGGGTCGCCTTCGAGCGGGGAGAATTGCAGGCCTTCGTAAAACTCTCCTTTGCCGTGCGGGAAATCCATGGCCAGCAGCGTGAAACTCCCTGACGCCGAATCGGCCAGGTAAACCCCCACTGCTTCACAGCGTATGACCTCGCGAATGTTGGCCGAAATCTCGCGCAACAAGTCCCGAAGCTCCAGATTCGACGTGATGCGGCTGGTCAGATTCAGCAGCAACTGAAGCCGGCTGTTTTGACGTTGTAGTTCCGCTTGCGCCTCGCTCACCGAGGCGGGTTGCCCATCTGTATTCATCGCCCAACGCTCCATTAAGAAGGTTCGCAGCCCGATGCGGATGCTACACGCGTTTTCAGCTTCGACACAATACGCGGCCATCAAATCCGATTCGCCTACCCCGCTTTGACGAAAGTGACGATGACAGTTTCGACGTTTCGACACCGCATCCCGCGCAGCGCTTTTTCAGTCGCCTTCTAAATTCAACGAGTTAGCGGCCACGCTCACCGCATTTTGTCGCGGCATAACCATTGCCATTACCCAAGTCGAAAGAGGAGAAAGAGTGATGCTCAGAATTACGATCCACAACGAGGCGAAGGTGACGAGCTTCGTGATTGAAGGAAAGCTCGTCGGGGCGTGGGTGGAAGAATTGGAAAAATGCTGGAAAAGCGCGCTAGCGGCTGATCCGTCCCAGGCGATGCTGGTGAATTTGGCAGCCGTGACTTTCATTGATTCCGTGGGGCGAGCGCTGCTGGCCAGGATGCGGCGACAGGGTGCGAAGCTCCTGTCCACCGGCGTCCTGATCAATGCGATCGTGGCGGAGATTGAGGCCGAGGAGGGCCCCAAAAAACAGAATGCAGTTATACCAACCAAAACTGAAAAAGAATCGCGGCCAACGCCCGAACCTCTGGCGTGGGCGCAGAAAGGATCGAGCAATGAATAATCGAATTGTTTCTCTGCTGGCGATCATCATCCTCGTGGCAGGCCCCGTGAGCGGCATAGCTCAGCAAAAAGGGGAAGTGGCGCTGGGAGAAGTCTTGACGCTGGAGGAAGCCATCTCGCTTGCGTTGCGCGACAACCGCCAGGTCAAGAACGCGCAATTGGCCGTCGGCAAAGCCGAAGATCAAGTGGCGGCGACGCGCACCTTTCGCCTGCCGAAATTCGAGTTCAATGCGCTCGCTACACAAAATCTGACGGGGCTGGATTTTACCTTTACCAAAGGCGTGCTGGGCAATTACCCGAACGTCGGCCCGATCCCGGATCGCGACATCAAGTTGGGGACGCCGTTACGGCCCACGGCCATTCTCAACGGCCAGGTGACGATGCCGCTTTCGCAGCAGTACCGCCTGGGCCTGAACGTCAAACAGGTCGCCTTATCCGGCGACGTCGCCCGCGAGCAACTGCGGTCTCAGCAGCAATCGGCCGTCAACAATGTCAAGCGAACCTACTACGCAATCCTGCAAACGCAGAGCGCGCTGCAAAGCCTTCAGACGGCGCTGCGGTTCTACCGCGAATTGGATCGCGTGACAGGTGATTACGTCGTGCAGCAAGTGGCGCTCAAAGCGGACGAGCTAGATGTCAAAACGAAACTGGCCAAGACCGAGACCGAGGCGCTCACCGTCGGCAATCAACTGGCGACGTTGAAGGAGCAGCTCAATCAACTGATGGGGCGCGACATCGCCGCTGACTTCAGCGTCAACCCGGCGCCGGAGCTGTCCTGGGTGGAAATGGACGTTGCGGCGGCGCGCGCCCTCGCGCTGGAAGCAAGGCCTGAAGTCAGAGAGGCGCGGTTGCGTGTCAAACAGGCGGAACTGGATAAGCGCGTGAAGAGATCCGAATACATCCCGGATGTCAGTCTGGCGCTGGTGTATGTCTCCCCGCGCAATTTCGATGACTTCGTTCCCAAGAACTTCGCCGGCGTCGGGTTTCAGATGAATTGGGAAGTGTTCGATTGGGGGAGGAAGAAACACCAACTGGCGGAAAAAGAGAAGACCATCGAGCAGGCGAACAACAGTCTGCGCGAGGCGGAAAACAGCGTCCGCATCGAGGTCGGGACGAAGCTGCGAGAACTTCAGCAAGCGCGGCAGGCGCTGCGCGTCGCCCAGCTCAAGCAGGAAACGGCGCGCGAAACCATGCGCGTTTCACTCAACAAATACCAGGTGAAGGCGGCGCTGCTGTCGGACGCGCTGCAAACGCAGGCCACGCTGGCCGACGCGGACTATCAATATCAACAAGCGCTGCTGGCCTTCTGGACGGCCAGGGCTGACTACGAAAAAGCAATTGGAGCGGACAAATGAAAAAGAAACGATTGAAAGCAGTGGCAGTGAGCGCAGCGCTCTTGTTAATGGTTGTGGTGTCATTGGCTTTGGTGAGGCCCCGACCCAAGGCGGTGGAAAAACCGGCCGTTCCGGTGAAAGTCGCGGTGGTCGAACTGAGCGCCGCAGGCGGCGGGGAGCAACGGTATTCGGCCACCATCATCCCGCGCACGGAGGTGGAGCTGGCCTTCAAGGTGGGCGGCTATGTTGACGCGATCCAGCAGGCGCGCGGCGTGGACAGGAAGATGCGCGACTTGCAGGAAGGCGATCGCATCACCGCCGGGGCAGTGCTGGCGCGCGTGCGGCAGAGCGATTATCAGGTCAAGGTCAAACAGGCTGAATCGCAGGCCCACGAGGCCAAAACCGGCATTGACGTAAGCAAAGCGCAATACCAGGAAGCGCTCTCCGGCATTGCTGCGAGCAAGGCCCAACTCGCGGAAGCCGAGGCAGCGTATGACAAAGCCAAGCTCGACTTCGACCGCGCGCAAAACCTGTTTGCCAGCCAGAGCCTGACCAAGGCCAATTACGACGCGGCCAAGGCGCAGTTCGAAGCGACCGCCGCCAAAGTCGCCGCCGCCCGCTCTCAGGTCAGCCTGATTCAGGCCAGAGCCGATTCCGCCAAAGCGCAGATCGAAGTCATCGAGGCCAGGTCAAGGGGCGCGCAGGCGGTCTTGCAGGAAGCCACGATTCCTCTGCAAGACACCGCGCTGCGGGCGCCGCTCAATGGGGTCGTGCTGCAAAAAGCGGTCGAGAAAGGGACCTTGGTTTCGCCCGGCAAAACCGGGTTCACCATCGCCGACACGTCATCGGTCAAAGCAGTCTTCGGCGTGGCGGACATTGCCGTTCCGGAAATGAAGCTGGGGAGCACGCTCGGCGTCGAAACCGAAGCCCTGCCCGGCACGGAAATTCGCGGACAAATCACTTCCGTCTTTCCCGCCGCCGACCCCAAGAGCCGAGCCTTCAACGTCGAGGTGACGATTGCCAATCCGAACTTTCTGCTGCGGCCGGGAATGGTCGTCTCGCTCAAGGTGGGAACCAAGCAAGCTGCGACGGCGCAGCCGGTCGTGCCCCTGAACGCGGTGATGAAAGCAAAAAGCAACCCCGGCGGTTATGCCGTGTTTGTGGTGACGGAAGAAGGCGGGCGGCAAGTCGCGCGGTTGCGTGGGGTGAAGCTGGGCGAATCCTACGGCAACACAGTGGCGGTCATCGAAGGAGTGAAGCCAGGCGACCGCGTGATTACAACCGGCGGCACGATGGTCAACGACGGCGATCCGGTCAAGGTGATTCCTTGATGCCACCTCATTGCGGATTGCGGATTGCGGATTGCGGATTTGGTAGTGGCGTAGCCTCTGACCAACCACGATCCGCAATCGAAGGCGTCGCCTGACAAATCGAAGAGAGAAATGGGTTTTTCAATCCGCAATCCGCAATCCGCAATCTTAATTGATTCGAACATCATCAGGAGAATTATGGAACACGGTCACAATAACAACGAGCTTATCAAGAGCAAACGGAACATTTCGCGCTTTTTCGTCGAGCAACGGCACATCGCCTGGGTCATGCTGATCGCCCTCTGCGTCTGGGGCGTGTACAGCTATAAAAGCATGCCCCAGCGCAAAGACCCGGATACGCCGGTCAAGACCGCCGTCGCCATCACGCTGTGGCCCGGCGCGAGCGCCGAGAAGATCGAACAACTGGTGACCAGGAAGGTCGAAGAGAAGATCGCGCAGAACGCCAACGTGGAGAAAATTCGCTCGATCTCGCGCACCAACTTTTCGGCGGTCTATGTGGACCTGGACGAGAACTTCCCTGGCCCGCAGATCGGCAAGGAGTTCGATGACATCGCGCTCAAACTCGGCGCGATCACCGATCTGCCGGAAGGCGCGGGCCCCGTGAAGTTCATCAAGGACTTCGGCGATACTTCGGCGCTGATGCTCACTGTCGCCAGTCCGAAGGTGAGCGAGGCGGAGATTGATCTGCGCGCGAAGGCCCTCAGCGAGGCCATCGCGCGACATAGGCAAGAGTACGCTCCGGGCGGCGTGACTACTGATCCATCTGAGATCCGCAATCCGCAATCCGCAATCCGCAATGGAAGGCGTTTCACGATTGTCAGCAGCCTCACGCACCCGGTTCCCTCCCGCGTCGTGCAGGACCCTCTCAACCTGTTGGCCGATTCCCTCAAGGGGAAGAACCTGGCGAACGATCTACACGTCATCATTGAGACAGGCTTTGTCGGCGTGGACGGTGTGTCAGACGCGAGCGATGAAACACTGCTCGCGCACACGCAGCAGTTCATCCACGAGCGATTACAGGCAGCAGATTTTCACCCGGATAGCTGGCCGCCCGTGGTGATCCGTGATCCGAACGAGGCGCGCGCCAAGCTGGGCGCGGTCGCGGGCGACAAATACAGCTACTGCGAGATGGATGATTTCACGGATAAGATCGAGAAGACGCTCAAGGGCCTCCCACAAGCTTCCAAGGTGTCGCGCGCGGGCATTCTGCCGGAGCGAGTCTTTCTGCTTTACTCGCAAGAGCGCATCGCCTCCTACGGCCTGCAGCCCGGCGACCTGTCGAACATTCTGCGCGCGCGCAACATCACATCGGCAGGCCCGCAACTGGAAGCCGTGGGAAAGAGCTTTTCCATTGACCCTTCGGGCGAGTTTCAGAGTGAGCAGGAGATTGCCGACGTGGCGATTGCCCGCACGGAGCAGGGAGCGCCCGTTTACCTGCGCGATGTGGTGGACGTACAGCGCGGGTATGACAGCCCGGCCAGATTCCTGAACTATTACGACTGGCGCGACGCAAATGGCAATTGGCAACGCAGCCGCGCCATCACCATCGCCGTGCAGATGCGTCCCGGCGGATATATCGGCGAATTCGGCCAGAGCGTTGATGCGGCGCTGGCTGAAATGAAGAAGCAGTTGCCTGAAGACCTGATTATGGCGCGCACCTCCGACCAGCCGCGACAGGTCACGGAAAACGTCGGCTTGTTCATGAACAGCCTCTATGAAGCGATCTTCCTGGTAGTGATTGTTGCGCTGATCGGGTTCTGGGACTGGCGTTCGGCGCTGCTGATGGGGTTGGCGATTCCGATTACGCTCTTCATCACCTTCGGCATGTCGCACATGCTGGGGATTGACCTGCAACAGGTTTCCATTGCCACGCTGATCATTGCGCTCGGCTTGCTGGTGGATGTGCCGGTTGTTTCCGGCGATGCGATTAAGAACTCGCTGGGAGAGGGATTGCCGCCGCTCATCGCCTCGTGGCTGGGGCCTACCAAACTCATCACGGCGATCATTTTCGCCACCCTGACCAACATCGTCGCGTATCTGCCGTTCCTGACTTTGCCGGGAGGCACGGGCGAATTTTTGTACAGCCTGCCGATTGTGCTGACCTGTTCTTTGGTGGCGGCCTTGATCGTGGCAATGACGTTTATTCCCTTCCTTGGATACTTTCTGATGAAGCCCAGGCCTGAACCGCCAATTGAAGAGCGGCGCAAAAAAGGTTTTCCGGCCTTTTATTACCGGGTCGGCGAATGGGCGATCAATCACCGCTGGAAGGTGCTGGCCGGGTCGCTCGTTCTGCTCGCCGGGAGCGGACTGATCGCCAGCCAACTCAAAACCGATTTTTTCCCGAAAGACCTTTCTTACCTCTCTTACCTGGATGTGTGGCTGCCGGAAGACGCGCCGCTTTCGGCGACCAATGAGGCCGCGCGGAAGGCGGAGGAAGTGGTGCGCGAGGTGGCCGCAGAATATGGTAAAGAGCACGCTGAAGATGGCAAGCCGCGTGAAGTCCTGAAATCGCTGACCACCTTTGTTGGCGGCGGCGGCCCGCGCTTCTGGTTCTCGGTCTCGCCTGAAATGCAACAGCTCAACTACGCGCAGGTCATCATCGAGGTCAACGACAAACACGACACGAACCACCTCGTTGGCCTGATGCAGAAGGCGCTGGACGAACAGGTTCCGGGCGCGCGCATTGACGTGCGACAGCTCGATACAGGCAAGCCCATCGCGATGCCGGTCGAAATTCGCATCTCCGGCGAAGACATGGCCGCGCTGCGCCAGGAAGCGGATAAGGTGAAAACGATCCTGCGCGCCACGCCCTACGCCCAGCGCGTCCGTGACGACTGGGGCGAGGAGAGTTTCGCCGTCAAGCTCGAAACCGACTCCGACCGCGCGAATGCGGCGGGACTCACCAACCTGGACGTAGCTGCTTCCTCGGCGGCAGGAATCAGCGGCGCGCAGGTGACGACGCTGCGCGAAGGCGATAAGCAGATTCCGGTCGTGGCGCGACTGCGGATGGAAGAGCGCGCGCAGTTGGCCGACGTGCAGAACCTTTACGTGTATTCGCTGCAAGGCGATCAGAAAGCGCCACTCCGGCAGCTCTCATCAATCGAATACGGGATGCAGAGCGAGAAGGTACGCCGGCGCAATCAATTCCGCACGATCACGGTTTCGTGTATGGCCGAAGCCGGTCATCTCCCTTCCGAGATCATGAGCGCCGCCCGCCCGCAGTTGATGGCTTTTGCCGAACAACTCCCGCCCGGTTACCGCATGGAGATCGGCGGATCGGAAGAAGAGCAGGTCAAGGGGTTCAAAAACCTGGTGGTCGTGCTGCTGATTTCGCTGGTGGCGATCTATCTGAGTCTGGTCTATCAATTCAAGAATGCGATCAAGCCCTTCGTCGTTTTCGCGGCAGTGCCCTACGGCATTGCGGGCGGGCTGGTGGCGCTCTGGATCATGGGCACGCCCTTCGGATTTATGGCCTTCCTGGGGATCATCAGCCTGGTCGGGCTGATTGTCAGCCACATCATCGTGCTCTTTGATTTCATTGAAGAGAAACACGCGGAAGGCATGCCGCTGAAAGAGGCGGTGCTGGACGCGGGCATTATGCGTCTGCGTCCGGTGATGATTACGGTGCTGGCGCTGGTGATTGCGCTCGTCCCGCTGGCAATGCACGGCGGACCGCTGTGGGAGCCGATGTGTTACGCGCAGATGGGCGGGATGATGGTGGCGACTTTCGTCACGCTACTGCTGGTGCCGGTGATCTATACGATCTTCGTCCTTGACCTGAAATTCATTAAGTGGGAAGCCACCGGTGAGTCGAAGAAGGTTGAGCCGGAAGCGGCGCCGCAATTAGAAGCGGCAGCCACCGGGGCTTGAACAACTGAGGCCTGTGCGTGTTCAGTTGACGATGATCACCGGCTCCGTCGGAGCCAAATGTTTATAGAACTCGCGTGATCATTGGTCCCTAGCTCCGGTAGGAGCGGCATCTGCGACACATTTCGCTCCTACCGGAGCTAGGGGATTGTGCCGCGCTGAATCTATAAACATACCGCGCCGCTGGCGCTCGAACGCGACTGACGCCGACGGCACTCATCAAATCAACTGTGAGCGACGCATGCGAAAGAGGAAGAAAGACAGGAGCGCCGGTCGTCGAAGCAATCGTGAACGGCAAATGGAAAAACCAATGACAGAACTAATCCTGATGGTCACAGATGCCGCCGCACCGCCAGGGACGGCGCAGCTTCAAGCCGAGCAAGCAGTCCACAGCCCGTGTCCGGTTTGCGGATTCGGCGCACGCCAACTCGACCGCTTTTGCCGGCAGTGCGGCATCAACTTTGAACAATGGGAGAGCGCGACCACAGGTTCGCTTTACGCGACTTCAACGATCACGTTGGAGTTCATTGAAAGCCCGCCCATAAGACAGAAAAACAACACAGGGTCAAATGGGAGCGACGGCGGCAGCGGGAAGGTGAATCCCACCTTCCCGCTGCTCACGGGTCACATTCCTGCCACGAACGAACACAGGTTTGATCTGGTCGTCATCGGCAGCGGCCCCGCCGGACAGAAGGGCGCGATTGCAGCGGCCAAACTCGGCAAGCGCGTGGCGATGATTGACCGGCGCGAGAGGATCGGCGGGGTGTCGCTGCACACCGGAACCATCCCCAGCAAGACGCTGCGCGAAGCCGTACTCTATTTGACCGGCTACCGCCAGCGCGCCTTTTATGGGCGCGACTTCAAACTCAAAGAAGAGATTAGCGTCGCCGACTTGTCCGAACGCGTAAACACGGTCATCGCCCGCGAGAGCGCCGTCATCCGCGAGCAGCTCGGACGCAACGGTGTGGCCCTGATTGACGGCACTGCCCGCTTCACCGGTCCGCACACGCTGGAGGTGGAAGGAGGACAAAGAACGCAAACCGTGGAGGCAGAACACGTCCTGATCGCCTGCGGCACGCGCGCGGCGCGCCCGGCTGAAATCCCGTTCGGCGAAGAAGTGATGGACGCGGATCAGCTCGGGCAGGCCAAGCGCATCCCACGCGATTTTATCGTGGTCGGGGCCGGCGTGATCGGGTTGGAGTACGCCTCGATGCTCGCGGCGCTTGGCATTAAAGTGACCGTCATTGACCAACGGCCCGCCATCCTAGACTTTGTGGATCGCGAGATTGTGGAAGCGCTGAGCTATCACCTTCGGCAACAGGATGCCGTCTTCCGGTTGGGCGAGAAGGTCACCACAGTTGCGGTCAATGGGCCAGGCCGGGTGCAGGTCGAACTGGAGAGCGGCAAACGTCTGCGCGCGGAAGGGCTGCTGTATGCCGCCGGGCGGCAAGCCAACACGGATCTGCTTGATCTGGCGGCAGCCGGTCTGGAGGCTGACGAGCGTGGCCGAATCGCGGTCAACGAGCATTTTCAGTCAGCCGTCGCTCACATTTATGCCGCAGGCGATTGCATAGGCTTTCCGTCGCTGGCCGCCACGTCAATGGAGCAGGGGCGACTGGCGGCAGGTCATATGTTCGGGCAGCCGACAGCCAGCCGCCCGTCGCTGTTGCCTTACGGCATCTACACCGTCCCGGAAATCTCCATGGTCGGGCGGACTGAGCAGGAACTGACCGCCGCCGGCGTGCCCTACGAGACCGGAGTAGCAAGGTATGAGGAGGTCGCCAAAGGGCAGATCGTCGGAGACGAGACCGGGATGTTGAAGATTCTCTTCCATCCCGACACCTTGAAGGTGCTGGGCGTCCACGCCATCGGGGAGAATGCGACCGAAATCATTCACATCGGCCAAACGCTGCTGGCGCTGGACGGCACCATCGAGTTCTTCCGCGATAGCGTCTTCAACTATCCGACGTTCGCTGAGGCCTACAAGGTGGCCGCGCTCAACGGGCTGAATAAGCTGTGTCCTACCGGTAAACGGGCGTGACTCGCTTAACAGGCTTACGGAAGTTCCTCAGTCTGCCTTTCTGAAATTTAACCCGAATCTCAGTTTGGCATGCGGATCAGACCGAAACCCCGTTTAGAACTCTCTCCAAAAAATATTTCCCGCCACAATTTTTTTCTGCCGGTTTTGCCGATGGCTTCCGCATCTTCCTTATGAGCGGCCAAATTCGCGCGCTCCCGGGCAGTGGCATCACTGCTTCAAGTTTCACCTGTGTTCACCCAAGGAAGAGGATATTTATGTTCAAACACAAGCTCCCGACATCGTGGCTCACCCGTAACATGTTTATCTGCCTGCTGTTGCTGTCTCTAGCCATTAGCTTTGTGAATTGGCGTGCGCAGGCAGGACGCCGGTTATTTGGCGCAAAGGCGAACAGCCTCGCCGCCGTCATGGCGAAAACCTTAGCCCGCCCGGCAATCTTATTGGGCAGGGAGAAATACAGCGGGATGACTGTGCTGCACGTTTCCAGCGAGCAGGAGTTGCGCGACGCGCTCACCGCAACCTCCGGTGCGCAAAATGGCGACAGTGTCGTTTTCGACGCTGACATCACCCTCAGCCGTGATTTGCCGGCGGTGCAGAACTCGATCACGATCAACGGCAACGGACACTTTCTTGACGGAGCGGGCGCGCACCGCGGCCTGTTCGTTTACGCGGGCACGGTCGCGATCCAGAACCTGGCGATCCGGAACGCTGTCGCTCAGGGCGGCGCAGGCGCGGGCGGCGGCGGCGGCGCGGGCCTCGGCGGAGCACTGTTCGTGAACACTGGCGCGAGCGTCACGATCTCGAACGTCTCGTTTAACGGCAACACAGCGAAGGGCGGCAGCGGCTTCATCTTCGGCAGTAGCGGCGGCGGCGGCGGCGGTCTCGGCGGAGACGGGAGACGCGGCGGAGGCGGCATTGGCGCGGAAGCAGACGGCGGTGCCTCGTCAACACCGACGCCGGGAGCCGGAATCGTGACCGGGGCAGCGGGCGGCGGCGGGGCTGAGGTCGGACAGAGCGGCGGCGCAAACGGCGGAGGCGGGGCCGCCAGTACGAATGCCAACGGCGGTGGTGGCGGCGGCGGCGTTAGCGGCAGCGCGGGCAGCGGCGTGAATGGCGGAGCGGGCGGCTTCGGCGGTGGCGCGGGCGGCAGTGGTGGCGCGGGCGGCTTCGGCGGTGGCGGCGGAAGCGGAGACAGCTTCAACAATGGCATCGGCGGTGCAGGCGGTTTTGGCGGCGGCGGCGGCGGCGGCGTGCAGGGAACCTTTGGCGGCGGCGGGTTCGGTGCGGGCGGTGGCGGCGCGGATGGCGCAGGCTATACGGAACTCGTCGCCTGCAACGCAAGATGCTCCCCACCGCCTCCTCCCGGTGGTGGTGGCGGCGTCGTCACCAACGTCAGCCTCGGTGGCGGCGGCCTGGGCGCTGGTGGCGCGGTGTTTGTGCGCGCTGGCGGGACGCTCTCCATCAGCGGCGCGCTGACCGAAACTGGCAGCATGGTCACGGCAGGACAAAGCTACAATCCCCCTGGCGGGGGCGCGCCTCCCAATCCCTGCGATTGTCTTCGTGTTGCTTATAACAGGGCTGGCTCACTCGGTTTTAGCGGCTCGGCGTTCGGTGCGGGGATGTTCTTGCAGGGGAGCGGCACCCTGTCGTTTTCGCCCGGGCAGGGAGAATCGCAGAGCGTTAGCAACGTGATTGCCGACCAGACCGGCAGCGGCGGCACGAACGGAAACGCAGGCTCGTGGGGCTTGTCGAAAAGCGGCGCGGGGACGCTCAGCCTGAACGCGGCCAACACCTACACCGGCGGCACGACGATCAACGCGGGGATGCTCATCCTCGGCGCGGCCACGTCCGCCGGGTCCGGCGCAATCACCTTCGCGCCTGGCCAGACGGCGACGTTGCAGGTCAACGCGGCATCCGTCCCCACGAATACGATCAAAGGCTTCGCCCCCGGCCACACCATCAACCTTGCCGGGGCGGGACTCGCGACCAACGCCTCGCTCGGCGCAAACAACGTGCTGACCATCACCGGCGGCACGGTCTCGCCGATCACGCTGAACCTCGACCCGGCGCAGAATTTCTCCGCGTATGTGTTCAATCTGGCAACGGATAACAACGGCGGCACGGCGCTTACGCTCATGCACTTCACCATCAGCGGGCAGGTCAGAGTCAACGCGGCAGGACTCCCAGGCGTGACGATGACGCTATCGGGTTTGTCGTCGTCGGCGACTTCAACCGATGGGTCAGGCAATTATTCATTCCCCAATCTGGCGGCAGGTGGCAACTACGCGGTCACGCCAACGCTGACGGGCTATTCATTTACGCCGGCGAGCGCGACCTTTAACAACCTCTCGGCCAATCAGACGCAGAACTTCACGGCCTGCGCCACCAATCCAGTGGTGACCAGCACGGCGGACAGCGGCGCGGGCAGCCTGCGTGACGCGATTGCAACCGCCTGTCCGGGCAGCACGATCACGTTTGCCAACGGCATCAACCTCATCACGCTGACTTCGGGCGAGTTGGTGGTCAACAAATCCCTGACGATTCAGGGGCCGGGCGCAAATCTGCTGACCATCAGCGGCAACAACGCCTCGCGCGTCTTCAATATTGCGGCGGGCAATTTCGACGTGACCTTCAGCGGGCTGACGATTGCCAACGGCGCTGATGTTGATGTTGGCGGCGACGGCGAGGGCGGCGGCATTTTCAACGCGAGCACAGGGACGGTGAACATCACCAGCAGCACACTCTCCGGCAACTCCGCCAGCGGCAACTTAGGCTTCGGCGGCGGCATTTCCAACCGGAGCACGGGGACGCTGAACATCACCAGCAGCACGCTCTCCGGCAACTCCGCCAGCGGCGGCAACGGCGGCAACAGCTACGGTGGCGGCATGTACATCTTTGGGATGGTCACGGTCAGGAACACCATCATTGCGAATAACACCGCCTTGTTCCAAGGCCCGGATGTCCGTGGAGCGCTGACCTCGCAGGGCCACAACCTGATCGAGAACACTGCCGACGCGACCATCACGCCACAGCCGACCGACATCACGGGCGTTGACCCGCAGCTCGGCCCGCTGCAATTCAACGGCGGCCCGACCCAGACGCACGCTTTGCTGCTGGGCAGCCCGGCCATCAATGCGGGCAACGACTGCGTGCTCGACAACACCTGCACGCCCACGCTCGGCCTCTTTTTGACCACCGATCAGCGCGGCACGGGCTTCCCGCGCAAGGCCGGCAGCGCGGTGGACATCGGCGCGGTTGAGGCCAATTACAGCCTCGCGGCGACCGGCGGCACGCCGCAAAGCGCGACGGTCAACACGGCCTTCGCCAATCCACTGGTGGCGACCTTGACCGAGTCGGGGCAGCCAGTGAGCGGCGTGCAACTGACGTTCAGTGCGCCGCCCAGCGGCGCCAGCGCCAATTTGAGCAACAGCACGGCGATAACCAACGCCAGCGGCATCGCCAGCGTCACCGCCACGGCCAACCTGACGCCGGGCGCGTATCAAGTCACTGCCAGCGCGGACGGCGGGCTGACCGCGATATTCAACCTGACCAATTTCTGTTCCCTCATCACGCTCGGCGCACTGCCGCAAGGGACGGCGGGTGTGGCCTACAGCGCCGCGCTGCAAGCCAGTCCGGCGGGGACTTACCAATTCAGCAGCGGCAACCTGCCCGCCTGGCTGAGCCTGGCCGCCAACGGCAACCTGAGCGGCACGCCGCCCGCAACCGGAATATTCAACTTCACCGTCACCGTGACGGGCTTCGGCGGCGTATGCCAGCAAAGCATTCCTGTCAGCGTGACCGTCGTTTGCCCGGTGGTTACGCTCAATCCCGCGAATCTGCCCAGTGCCGAAGGCGGCACGCCCTACAGCCAGCAGCTTGCGGCGTCCCCGATGAGCGGCAACGAAGTTTTCAGTCTGACCAGCGGTTCGCTGCCACAGGGCTTGACGCTTTCGCCCACGGGCCTGCTCAGCGGGACGACGACGCAGACCGGCGTGTTCAGCTTCCGCGTCAGCGTCACCGGCTTCAACGGCCAGTGTGGCGCCTTCCGCGATTATCAACTGGCCGTCAGCGGCTGCGCGCCCATCACGCTGACCCCGGCCAGTTTGACGAACGGAACCATCGGCACTGCTTACAACCAGACCGTCAGCGCCACGCCCAGCGGCACTTACAACTTCAGTGTGACGAGCGGCGCCTTGCCCCCGGGCGTGACCCTGAACGCCGCGACCGGGAGCTTGACCGGCACGCCGACTGGCGCGGGAGCCTTCAGCTTCCGCATCACTGCCTCCAACGGAGCGTGCAGCGGCGCGCGCGATTATTCGGTCACGATCAATTGCGCGACGCTTGTGCTCGGAGCCTTACCCAGCGCCACGGCGGGCAACGCCTACAACCAGACCGTCAGCGTCACGCCCGCTGGCAGTTACAGCTTCAGCGTTGTGCAAGGCAATCTGCCGCCGGGTTTGATCCTCAATCCATCCACCGGCGCAATCAGCGGCACGCCGATTCTGGCCGGAACCCACAACTTCACGATCAAAGCGCAAACCTCGGGCGGATGCAGCGGGCAGCAGGCTTATTCGCTGGCCATCTCCTGTCCGAGCATCAGCTTGTCGTCGCTCGCCACGCCGCAGCTCAACTCTCCTTACAACCAGACCGTCACCGCGTCGCCGTCCGGCGGGAATTACAGCTTCGCGGTCACGGGGAGCCTGCCGGCGGGCTTGTCGCTGAACGCGGCGACCGGCGCGATCAGCGGCACGCCAACGGCGGCGGGCGCGTACAACTTCTCGATCACCGCGACAGGCTTCGGCAGTTGCACCGGCACGCGCAATTACGCCGGAACCATCACCGGCGGCGGTTGTCCGACCATCACCCTGCCGGAGTTGCCAGGGGGACAACCAGGGCAGCTTTATAACCAATCGGTGACGGCCAGCCCGGCGGGCAGCTACAGCTATGCCGTGACTTCGGGAAGTTTGCCGCCTGGAGTGACGCTCTACGGCAGCCTGGGAATCCTCTTCGGCTATCCGGCGACTGCGGGCACGTACAACTTCACCATCACGGCGACGAATGCCGGCAACTGCACGGGCAGCAAGCAATATTCAGTGCAAATCGGCGGGATGGCGGTGCAGCCCCTGGTCTTCGGCGATTTCGACGGCGACGGCAAAGCCGACTTGTCGGTCTGGCGCGGAAAGTCGGGCGAATGGCTGACTGTCAGCAGCAGCGACGGTCAAATGAAAACGGAAGCCTGGGGTTCAAGCGCCGCGCCCTACTTCGACGTGATGACGCCGGGCGATTACGACGGCGACGGCAGGATGGATTTGGCGGTGTTCAGGCGCGGAACGGGCGAATGGCTGATCAAGGGCAGCCGGGACGGCGCGGTCACTGCCAAAGTCTGGGGCGTGGGGACGGATGTTCCGGTTCCCGGAGATTACGACGGCGACGGCAAGACAGACATCGCTGTCTGGCGCGGGGCGGATGCGAACTGGTACATCCTGCGCAGTTCGGACGGACAGACCGAAACCGTTTCCTGGGGGACTTCAGTCGCGCCGTATCACGACGTGCCGGTTCCGGCGGACTTTGACGGGGACGGAAAAACCGACATCGCCATCTTCCGCCAGCAGAATGGTCACTGGTACATCCGGCTCAGTTCGGACGGTTCGGTGCTCGACAAAGCCTGGGGCCTGGGTTCGGATGTGCCGGTCGCCGCCGATTACGACGGCGATGGCAAGGCCGACATCGCCGTCTGGCGCGGATCGGAAACGAACTGGTATATCCTGCGAAGCTCTGATGGCGCGGTTCAGACGGTTTCCTGGGGAACATCCTTGCTGCGAGATGTGCCTGTGCCGGGCGATTATGATGGTGATGGCAAAGCCGATCCGGCAGTCTGGCGCGAATCGGTGGGCGCCTGGTACGTCAAAGGCAGCCGTGACGAAAAGGTCATCACCCAATCGCACGGGCGGCAAGGAGACGTTCCCGTAACGTTGAAGTCAAAGCCATGAACAGGCAGGCAAAAGCGTTGAAGAGCTTTCCGTCCGGCGATTCGAAGCCTTCGTAGCCGCCGTTGGAGGTGATTTGCCGGGCCTGGCCACCGGCGGCAGCGCGGCCTGACAAAGTCGTGTGATTTCAACGTAGCGTTTGGGTGTCATAACAACAGATGAAGGGTGAAGGGTGAAGAAAGGGCAGCTTGATTCATCCCTCATCCCGCATCCTTCATCCCTTTACTAACTCGCGTTGCAGCCCGGCCGCGCCACAGGCCAGTCGCTGCGCACCGTGCGTTCCGAAACCTGCAACACTTCCGCAATTTCTTCTTGGGTGAGGCCGCCAAAAAAGCGCAATTCAACGATCTGGCTGTGACGCGGGTTGAGCGTCGAGAGCAAGGTCCGCGCGTCATCCAGAGCGATCAAGTCGGCGCTGCGCGCGTGCGCAACGTCCAGGCCTTGATTGGGCGTGTCTTCCAACCCCACGATGGAAACCGCGCCGCCGCGCTTCTGACTGTCGCGCTGGCGGGCGAAGTCCCCCAGAATCTGGCGCATCAGCCGCGCCGAGATACCGAAGAAATGCGCGCGATCTTGCCAGTTCACCTGTTTGACATCCACCAGCCGTAAGTACGCCTCGTTGACCAGCGCCGAAGTTTGCAGGCCATGCCCCTGCCGTTCGCGCGCCAGGTGCCGGTGCGCCAGCCGGCGCAGTTCCTGATAAACCAGCGGCGTCAACGTCTCAAGCACCGCCTGGTCGCCGTCGTTCCAGGCGCGCAGCAAGAGTGTGATCTCCTGGGGAGAGGTGGATGCCATGATTTTGTTTGAGATTGCGGGACGCGCCGAAGTATAGCAGGGAGGAGCCTGGGTACGCATCACCTCCAGCGTGCGGTCTTGGACATAAGAGAAGATTCCTTTGGTCGGAAGCGGTCTTTCGCCACGTCTGCACGCCGGAGGCGATGCGTACCCAGAGGATCGCAGAAAATATTTCCCGCCACACATTTTTTCCTGCCGGTTTTGCCTGCCGCTTCCGCATCTTCCAATTGAAACCCAAAAATCATCTGGAGATACGGGCTACCCGCCGCGAAGTCCCACACCGGCGTGTGCCCGCCGAAAGATCAACCCACATAGATTGATAGGAGTTTACCGATGAAGACAGAACGCCGATGGAATAAGCTCTCCCTCCCGCGCTATCTCACACTGATCGCTTTCGCGCTGGCGATTACCATCCTTACCATCAGTTTGCCGAGTCGGCGCGCGCAGGCAGGATTATCGGCGTACGCCGGTTCACTTTCTGGCACTCTACTGTTCCAAAATCAGCAACCCAACCCGTCCCCTGGCACCGGCACAGTCACCTATAAAATGAACGTTTTCGTGAATGGCCCCGGCAATGTGGATATCAATTTTAGTTTCCGCAACTTGCCGATAGGAATCAATGGCAGCGTCTCGCCCTCGCCGATGCGCTTTACAAACCTGAGCTCCACTTCTGGAGCTATTGGGGTTGCGACGATCACGCTCAGTTTCTCCGGGCGGCCTACCGGGAGTTCCTTCTTTGAAGTCAGAGCCACGGACGGGACCAATTTTGTTGATCGGGGCATGACGTTGAACATCCAGAATTCGCTGACAACGACTACTGCCGTGGGCTTGACGACCGGTACGAATCCTTCGGTCTTCGGCCAACCCCTGGCCTTCACGGCGACGGTGACCAACACGTCCAGCGGCGCGACGCCGGCCGGTTCCGTGCAATTTTTTGACGGCGCGAGCGTGCTGGGCGCGGGGACGGCTTTGAGCGGTTCGGGCAACACGGCGACCTCCAGTTTCACCACCACCCAGTTGCCCGTCGCTGGCTCGCCGCATAACATCCGCGCCGTCTTCACCGGCACGGGCGATTTCCTTGCCAGCGAAGGGAGCCGCAGCCAGACGGTCAACAAAGCCAACACCACCGCCAGCATCACCAACGTCGCCGCGCTCGGCACGGCGACCGTCACCGGGCAAAGTTACAGCGTGGCGGCCGGCGTCGCGGTGAATGCGCCCGGTGCCGGCACGCCGACCGGATCGCTCACGGTTTCCGACGGTTCGGCCACCTGCACCATCAATTTCCCCTCCACCAGTTGTAACCTGACTAGCACCACGGCCGGGGCGAAAAACATCACGGCAACTTACAACGGCGACGGCAGTTTTAACTCCAGCACGTCCGCCGCCGCGGCGCATCAGGTCAACAAGGCCAACACGACAACAACCGTCACCAGCACGGGGTCGGCGGCGGTCGTAGGGCAAGCGTATGCGGTGAATTGGAGCACGACAGTCAGTTCGCCCGGCGCAGGAACGCTGGCGGGCAACGTAACGGTCAGCGACGGCGCGGCCACCTGCACGGCGGCGGTCGGCGCGGGGACTTGCAACCTCACTTCGACGACGGCGGGGCCGAAGAGCATCACCGCGACTTACGCCGGCAACGCCGATTTCAACGGCGGCGCTTCAAGCGGCCAGGCGAAGACGATCAACTCGGCCAACACCACGGTCAGCATTACCAACGCCTCGGCGCTCGGCACGGCAACGGTAATCGGCCAAGCCTATGCTGTGAATTGGAGCGTAGCCGTCAATTCGCCAGGCTCGCTCCGCGCGGCGTTGAGCGGCAACGTGACAGTCAGCGACGGCTCGGGCGGCACTTGTACGGCGGCGGTCAGCGCGGGAACTTGCAGTCTGACTTCGCCCACCCTCGGAACAAAGACCGTCACGGCCAGTTACGCGGGCGATACGAATTACAACGGCCACACGTCGGCGGGCGTGACCCACACGGTCAACAAACCCGCGACCACGACCTCCATCACCAACGTGGGGGCGCTCGGTGCGGCGCCGGTCGCTGGCGAAAGTTACAGCGTGGAAGCCGGCGTTTCGATCAACCCGCCCGGCACGGGAACGCCGACCGGCACCATTACGGTCAGCGATGGCACGGGCGGCACTTGTCTCATCACACTGCCAGCAACGAATTGCCTGCTGACCAGCGCCAGCGCGGGCGCGAAGACCATCACCGCCACTTACAGCGGCGACGACAATCTCAGCGGCAGCGCCGGCACCGCCCCCCACACCGTCAACAAAGCCGGCACCACGACCAGCATCACCAACGCCGCCGCTCTCAGCGCGGCGACGGTCGTCGGCCAAAGCTACAGCGTAGCGGCCAGCGTCAGCGTCAATGCGCCGGGGGCGGGAATGCCGACCGGAACCGTGACGGTGTCGGACGGCGCGGCCACTTGCACAATCACGCTGCCCGCGACGAGTTGCGATCTGAGCAGCGCGACCGTCGGCGCGCCCAAAACGATCACCGCGACGTACAACGGCGACGGCAATTTCAACGGTAGCGTTGGCACGGCGACTCACACGGTCACGAAAACCGACACGACCACGACCGTCACCAACGCCGCGACGCTCGGCGTAGCAACTGTGGTGGGGCAAGCCTACGCGGTCAATTGGCAAGTGACCGTCAATGCGCCCGGCTCGCTCGGTGCGCCGCTCTCCGGCAGCGTCACCGTCAGCGACGGCACGGGCGGCAGTTGTACGGCGGCGGTCAGCGCCGGGACTTGCAACCTGACTTCGACCTCCACGGGCGGCAAGACCGTCACGGCCAGTTATGCGGGCGATGCGAATTACAACGACAGTTCCGGCACGGCTGCGCATACGGTCAGCAAACCGTCCACGACAACGACCATCACCAACGCCGTGGCTCTCGGCACGCCGACGGTCACGGGCGAAAGTTACAGCGTGGCCGCGGGCGTTTCCGTCAATCTGCCCGGCGCGGGAACGCCAACCGGAACCATCACGGTCGGCGACGGCACGGGCGGCAGTTGCGCTATCACGCTGCCGCAGACGAATTGCACGCTGACCAGCACCAGCGCGGGTGCGAAAACCATCACGGCGACCTACAACGGCGATGACAACTTCAACACCAGTTCCGGCACCGCCTCGCACACGGTCAACAGGGCCAACATCACGCTCAGCAGTTTGACCGATTCGCCCAAGCCGACGGTGACGGGACAGGCATATACCGCAGGCTTTGCCATCAGCGTCACCGCGCCGGGCGCGGGGACTCCGACCGGAACCGTGACGGTCAGCGACGGCACGGGCGGCACTTGCACGGCGACGCTGCCGGCGCTTTCGTGCCAGTTGACCAGCGCATCCGCCGGCAGCAAGACGTTGACGTTCACCTACAACGGCGATGACAACTTCAGCACCAGTTCCAACACCACCGGGCACCTGGTCAACAAAGCCAGTACCACGA
Source organism: Heliomicrobium sp. (assembly GCA_021155085.1). Lineage (GTDB taxonomy): Bacteria > Acidobacteriota > Blastocatellia > RBC074 > RBC074 > RBC074. The sequence continues at coordinate 29,502 of JAJNQA010000096.1, forward strand.
CGACCGTCACAGCCCACACGCCGAATCCATCGGTCTTCGGACAGGGCGTGGTGGTCAACTTCACCGTCAGCGCCGATGCGCCCGGCGGCGGCACGCCGACCGGCAACGTCACCGTCAGCGACGGCGTGAATTCCTGCACCAGCACGGTGGCCGTGGGCGCCTGCACAATCGCGCTGGCGACGCTGAATGGTCGCACGCTGACAGCCACTTATGCCGGGGATGCGAACTACAACGGCAGCATCTCCGCAGGCGTGCCGCATACGGTCAACAAGGCCGAGACGGCGACGACGATCACGTCCGACAACCCTGACACCTCCGCGCTCAATCAGCCGATCACCGTCGCGTTTACAGTGGCGGCGGCTGCGCCAGGCGCGGGCACGCCGACCGGCGGCGTGACCGTGACGGTTAGCGGTGGCGCTGAAACCTGCACCGGCACGGTGGCGGCAGGTTCAGGCTCCTGCACCTTGACGCTGACGACGGCAGGCAACCATGTGTTGACGGCAACTTACCTGGGCGACGCAAATTTCAACGGCAGCGCCTCGCCGGACGAAGCTCACACAGTGGTTGCGCCGCCGGTCATCAGCAAGGCGTTTTCGCCGTCCCCTGCTCAACCCAACACGAACACCACGCTGACCTTCACAATCACCAACCCGGCGGTCAACACCGTCGCGCTGACGGGCGTGGGCTTCACCGACGCCTTCCCGAACGCGCCGAATCTGGTCATCGTCGGCCAGCCGAATGTGACCGTCAACGGTTGCGGGACTCCGGCCGTGACCGACCTGCTCGACGGCGCGCTCGGCGCCGACGACACGGGGATCAAGCTAAGCGGCGCGACCATCGCGGCCAATTCAACCTGCACGGTCAGCGTCAGCGTCACGCCCAAAGCCCAAGGGCCGTTCGACAACATCACCGGCAACGTCGGTTCGGCCAACGGCGGCGCGGGCAATCGGGCGACGGCCAGGCTGCTGACCAACACGCCGCCGACGATCACCAGCAACAACGTCCCGGTTAAGGCCGGCAGCAACGCGGCTTCGTACACCATCGCCACGCTGTACGATCCCGACCAGCCGTTTAACACGGTCGGCCTGACGATCAACGGCAGCGCGGCGGCCAGCAGCAACGGCGTGACCGTCAGCAATCTGAGCGTTGCTCCGTCCGGCACGGTGACGGCTCAGGTCTCAACCACCTGCGCGGCGACTGCGGCAACCTTCAATCTGATGGCCACAGACAACGAAAGCGCGACCGGCAGCGGCACGCTGACCGTAACGGTAGCGCCGAATACGCCGCCGGTGCTGAGTTACAACGCCGCGACCGTCGTGGCCGGCACGACGCCGGTCATCAATCCGGCGCTTGCCCCCAACGACAACGGAACGATCAATCCGCTGATGCTGCAATCCGTCTCGCCGGCGGCGGGGTTGGGGCTGAATTTGAATCCCGCGACGGGGCAACTGGCGGTGACCAGCGCGACGCTCGCCGGCAATTACGCCGTGACCGTTGCGGCCACCGACAACTGCGGCGCGACGACCAACGCCAATTTCACGGTCACAGTCGCCTGCCCGGCGATCATGCTTTCGCCTGCGAGCCTGCCCAATGCGGCGGTCAACACGACCTATCCGCAAACGATCACGGCATTGCCCGCTGGCACGACGTATTCGTTCGCCGTCACCAGCGGCCTGTTGCCCACCGGTCTCACACTCAACAGCAATGGATCTTTCAGCGGCGCGCCGACGCAAAGCGGCACGTTCAACTTCCGCGTCACGGCTTCGGGCTGGGCCAGCGGGCCGGGAGGATGCAGCGCCTTCCGCGATTACGTGCTCGTGGTGACTTGCCCCGGCGTGACGCTCACCCCGGCGAATTTGCCGGGCGCGACGGTCGGCTCGTACTACGACCAGACCATCAGCGTGGCTCCAGGGGGCAGTTACAGCTACAACGTTACTAGCGGAGCTTTGCCCAGCGGATTGACATTGAATTCCGCGACCGGTGCGATCACCGGCTCGCCGACAATGGGTGGCACGTTCAACTTCCGCATCAGTGCGACAAGCGGCAGTTGTAGCGGCACGCGCGATTACACGGTGACGATTGCCTGCGCCGGCGTGACGATCACCACCGCCTCGTTGCCTGCGGGCACGGCAGGCAACGCCTATTCGCAACCCATCGCCATCAGTCCAGCGGGAAATTACACCTTCAGTTTGCAGTCGGGCGGGTTGCCGGGCGGCTTGACGCTCAACAGCGCCAACGGCGTTATCAGCGGCTTGGCGACCGTCACAGGCAACTACAGCTTCACGATCAAAGCGACGGCGGCCACCGGCTGCGCGGCAACGCAAACTTACACGCTGGCGATCAACTGTCCGGCCATTACGCTTTCGTCGCTCCCGACGCCAACGCTCAATTCCCCCTACAACCAAACTGCCGCCGCGTCGCCGTCCGGTGGCGGCTACAGCTTCGCCGTGACTTTGGGAACATTGCCCGCGGGCTTGTCGCTGAATGCGGCAACGGGTCTGGTCAGCGGTACGCCAACAACGGCGGAAGCATACAACTTTACGATCACGGCAACGGGCTTTGGAGCTTGTCCGGGCAGCCGGGCTTACGCCGGAACCATCGCTGGCGGCGGTTGTCCGGCGATCACTCTGTTGGATTTGCCTGGCGGCCAAGCGGGACAACTTTACAACCATTCAGCGACGGCGAGTCCGGTGGGCAGTTACAGCTACACAGTGACTGCGGGCAGCCTGCCGCCGGGGGTAACGCTTTACGGCAGTCTGGGAATGCTCTTCGGTTATCCGACTCAGGCGGGAACTTTCAATTTCACGATCACCGCGACCAACGCAGCCAACTGCAACGGCAGCAAGCAATACAGCCTGGTGATTGGCGGGGCGGCCTTGCAATCGCTGGTCTTCGGCGACTTCGACGGGGATGGCAAAGCCGACTTGTCGGTCTGGCGCGGAAAGGCGGGCGAATGGCTGACCATCAACAGCGGTGACGGTCAACTGAAAACCGAAGCCTGGGGTTCAAGCGCTGCGCCGTATTTCGACGTGATGACGCCGGGCGATTACGATGGCGACGGAAAAATGGACTTGGCCGTCTTCCGCAAATCAACCGGCGAATGGCTGATCAAAGGCAGCCGGGATGGCGCAGTAACAGCAAAAGTCTGGGGCGTGGCGACTGACGTTCCCGTGCCCGGCGATTACGACGGCGACGGCAAAACCGACCTCGCCGTATGGCGTGGCGCGGATTCGAACTGGTACATTCTGCGCAGTTCGGACGGACAAACCGAAAGCGTTTCCTGGGGAACCAGTCGCGCGCCGTTCAAAGACGTTCCAGTTCGGGCGGATTACGACGGAGACGGCAAAACTGACGTGGCGGTCTTCCGGCAGTCGAACGGACATTGGTACATCCGGCTCAGTTCCGACGGTTCAACCTTGGACAAGGCCTGGGGATTGGGCAGCGATCTTCCGGTCGCCGCCGATTACGACGGCGACGGCAAAGCCGACTTCGCCGTCTGGCGCGGCGCGGACACCAACTGGTACGTGCTGCGCAGTTCCGATGGCCAGACGCAATCCATTTCCTGGGGCGCGGCGAGCCTGGGTGATGTTCCCGCGCCAGCGGATTACGACGGTGACGGCAAGGCCGATGCGGCCATCTGGCGGGCTGCGGACGGCAACTGGTATATCAAAGTCAGCCGTGACGATTCGGTAAAAACTATCGTCCATGGCCAGCGCGGCGATCTGCCGCTGACTTCCCGGCCATAGAGTTGAAACCGGGAATCCCGCCGATTAAGCTGCCGCTCGAATAAGCTTAACGAAAGGATTCCCGATCATGCGCTATTTCAGAATCATGCAACGTTTCGCCGCCGGCATTTGCTGGCGGCGTTCTTTTTTTTCGGGCATCGCTGTCTTCGCGCAGAAATCGGACTCAACACAGAAACAACTATGAATTACCCAATCGCAAAAAAGCTCGATCAAGTTGATGATTACCACGGCACAAAGGTCGCCGATCCCTACCGCTGGCTGGAAGACCCAGACGCCCCGGATACCCGCGCCTGGGTCGAGGCCGAAAACAAAGTCACCTTTGATTTCCTCAACCAAATTCCCGAACGCGCACGAATCAAAGCGCGGCTGACCCAACTGTGGAACTTTGAGCGCTACGACGTGCCGTTCAAGGAAGGCGTCAAGGGTTCTGAGCGCTACTTCTATTTCAAAAACGACGGGCTGCAAAATCAGAATGTGCTCTACACATTGAAAACGCTCGACGGCGAACCGCAGGTGCTGCTTGATCCAAACAAGCTTTCCACCGACGGCACGGTGGCGCTCGCCGGTTATGCGGTCAGCGACGACGCCAAATATCTGGCGTATGGCTTGTCGGCGTCCGGTTCCGACTGGACGGAATGGAAGGTTCGCGAAGTGGAAACCGGGCGCGACCTGGCGGACCATTTGAAATGGGTGAAGTTCTCCGCCGCTTCGTGGACGAATGACGGCAAAGGATTCTTTTACAGCCGCTACGATGAATCGAACGAAAAAACCAGGCTCGAAGACGTGAACTACTTTCAAAAGCTTTATTATCATTGCCTCAGTACGCCGCAATCCGAAGACGCGCTCATTTACGAACGCAAAGATCAAAAGGAATGGGGCTTCGATGGCCGCGTCACCGAAGACGGCCGCTACCTGATCATCAGCGTCTGGGAAGGCACGCATCCGTGGAACCGCGTGTTTTACAAGGACCTGCAAACGCCCGACGCCAAAGTCGTGGAGTTTCTGCCCAACCTGGAAGCCGCCTACAATTTCATCGGGAATGACGGTCCAATTTTCTATTTCCGCACCGACCGGCACGCCGCGCGAGGCCGCGTGATCGTGATTGACACGACCCGCCCGAACGCCCAATTAACTGAAAGCCGCGACTGCCAGGAACTGATTCCACAAGCTGAAGAAACGCTTGAAAGCGTCAGCCTGGTCGGCGATTACTTCATCGCCTCGTATCTGAAAGACGCCCGCGCGCAAATCAAGCTGTTCGACCTCACCGGCAGATTCGTCCGCGAAGTTGATCTGCCAGGCATCGGCACCGCCATTGGCTTTGGCGGCAAACGCACGGACACGGAAACCTTTTACGCCTTCACCAGTTTCACCGCGCCGACGACGATTTATCATTACGACCTGAAAACCGGCAAAAGCACTGTCTACCGCCAACCCAAAGTTGATTTCAATCCGAACGATTACGAGACCAAACAGGTCTTCTATGCCAGCAAGGACGGCACGCGCGTCCCGATGTTCATCACCCACAAAAAGGGGTTGAAACTGGACGGCCAGAATCCGACCGTGCTGTATGGCTATGGCGGATTCAACGTCTCGCTGACGCCGGGGTTTTCCATCTCGAATCTGGTCTGGATGGAAATGGGGGGCATCTATGCCCAACCAAACTTGCGCGGCGGCGCGGAGTACGGCGAAAACTGGCATCTGGCCGGGACCAGGCTGAAAAAGCAGAACGTTTTCGATGATTTCATCGCGGCGGCGGAATGGCTGATTGCCAATAAATACACGTCAACCCCGAAGCTGGCGATTTCCGGCGGATCGAACGGCGGCTTGCTGGTCGGCGCGTGTCTGACACAGCGTCCGGACTTGTTCGGCGCGGCGCTTCCGGCAGTCGGCGTGCTGGATATGCTGCGCTTTCACAAATTCACCATCGGCTGGGCCTGGGTGCCGGATTACGGTTCGGCGGACGACGCGCAGGAGTTCAAAGCCTTGTATGCCTATTCGCCACTGCACAATCTGAAGCCCGGCACTCGATACCCTGCGACGCTGATCACCACCGCCGACCACGACGACCGCGTCGTTCCCGCGCACAGCTTCAAGTTCGCGGCGGCATTGCAGGCTGCCCAAGCGGCCCGGGCGGACGATGCGCCCACGCTCATCCGCATCGAAACCAAAGCAGGTCACGGCGCGGGCAAACCGACTTCAAAAGTGATTGAAGAAATTGCCGACCGCTGGGGATTCCTGGTGAGAGTGTTGAAACTTCAAATTCAATCATGAGGTAAACAACGCGTTTATGGAGTGCGTGCGACTTGTCGCCGCTTTTCGTTCTTGATCGAAACCTTGCTCTCTAGCCCATTTCGCACATCAGAACGCAAAGCGGCGACAAGTCGCCGCACTCCAAGGCTTCCCCCTCCAGTTGATTCCCAACGACTTTACAATGCACAGGCCTGAATTAAATTGCCCTGTGATTCTACCGTTGAGCAATAAAAAGCCCGCCGGAGTGAACTCTGGCGGGCTTTTTCGTAAAACGATGCTAGTCAACTTGTGGGTCCTTCAAGTTATTGAGCAGGTGGCAGTGGAGAAGACCAAGGAACACAGGTGATATAAGTTCCTCCGGGACAAATACTGTAAATGCAGAAGTATCTACTGCCATCAGGATAATCATCAAAATACGTGCTGTTGACACAGTCACCGCTAGCTTTTACTGGGGCATCCAGTTTGCTTGTAGAGACAGAGGCAAACAATATGATTGCCGAAAACAGCGTTGCAATCACAGTTACTCTCAAAAAACGTTTCATGGTTCCTCCTGAAATTTGTTTTGGAATAGTACTACTTGTCACGAACTCGTCTCACCTTTTAGGCAAGTATCACTCGTGATAATGATCACCATACCATTAAAAAAAAAAATCCAGTCAACGGCTTTTCGTAAAAACCGCTACTGGATTTAATTGATTTCTAGAAATCTTATGCTACTAAAGTCTTATGGCTTTCTCTTAGCAGGCGCTCTACCTTTTTTGTCATCAATCGCCTTCGGTGGTGTCAGGTTGTTGCCGACCACCAAATCCTTGATCACCGCCTTGACCTCGGTCACTTTCGGATGACTTTCCGGCGCTTTGTCCAGGAAGCGCTGCAATGTATTGGCGGATTCCTGGAATTTGCCCGCGCCAGCATAAGCCAGCCCCAACTGATAAAGCACGTCTATGTTGTCGCCGTCAGTTTCTAAAATCTTGTTGTAGGCGACAATCGCCTCTTCGGACTTTCCAGCTTCAAAAAGGACATTCGCCCCCTTCAGCGGATATTTTTTCTTTTCCGCCGGATCGTCGGTCAGGCTGGCAATCATATCGTAATCTTTGACTGCGGCTTCGGCCTGCGCGCCATCACCGAATTTGCCGCCCAGAATGGATTCGGATTCGGCCCGGACAACGTGATAAGTCCGCCGGTTGGCCTTGTTCTGCACCGGGTCGTTCTTCATCTTCGTGTCTTTTTCCTGCGCATCCAGACCTTCGATGGCTTTGTTGCTGGACGCAATGGAATCAATGAAGTCCTGTTTGGCGGCGTCGCGCTGTCCGGCATTGAACTGGGTGACGGCGCGCTTTTGCAGCGCGATGGCCAGATTGCCGTGCGAAATGTGGATCGTCGGGTTGAGCGTTACGGCTTCCTTGAAAGCGGCAATGGCGGTGGAGTGATCGTTTTTCGCCATCGCGTCATTGCCTTCTTTGAGCTTGATGTTGATCTGGCCGATGGAAGCGTTGAATTTTTCAGCCTCTTCGCGCTCTTTGGCAGCCTTCTCGTATTCTTCTTTCGCTTTCTTGGCCTCTTCCGGAGTCATTTTCGGAGCGGCGGCGGGAGCGCCAGCCCCGGCAGCGCCCGGTTTGCCGCCGGCAGCCTTGGTCACATCGGCAATCGTCAGTTTGCGTCCATCGCCTGGGCGCAAATCAATTTTCAAAACTTCGCGGTCGGGACGAATGCCTGTCAGGAAGGTCGGTTCGCAGCCATCCGCCGACACGATAATGGTGTAAGTGCCCACAAAGGGCACACCCGCGTGCAGGAAGTGGCCTTTCTTATCCGTCTTGACCGGGTAATTGCCCTTGATGTCGGTACGGACAATGTCCACCTGCGCGCCGACAATCGGCTCGGTTGTGCCGGTTTTGATCACGTCGCCTTCGATGCGTCCCACCTGCGCGGATGCGCTGAGGGTCAGCAGAGCGACGAGCGCGCAAACCGCAAATGCCAACGAGAGATTCTTGCTCTTCATTTTCTGTCCTCCGTATGCTGAAACTGTTGAAAACTGTGCCATTAACCTTGGTGAGCGGGGCCTGGGATGCGGAGGTGGCGAAGTCGTACGGCTTTTCGGTTCTTCCGCCATTCGCTCGCATTTGCCGCGTGCTCAGACAAACTCAAATTTGTTATTAACCAGTTGAATTTTGTGATTCGATAACCTGTGAAATCAGACCGGGCGCAATTCTAGCCGCCGTCATATCAGATTTCAATTGAACCCGCCGTTGTCTGATCAAGTTCTTGTCTCCAATCAAACCAAACCAGCGAGGCAACGGCAGGCGCGGTCAGCGCTGCCAGATACTCCGCCTCAGGCGTAAATGCCACCCATTTCCAAGAGACGTCAAAATCCGGCATCAGGTTATGACCAATTTCAGGCGAAGAGGTAAAAACTGTGATTTGCGCCGGCGGCAGGGAAAATCCCGTGCCGGCGGATTTGAGCAAGGCTTCCTTCCGCGTCCAAAGATGCAGAAACGCCCGCGGCTTCACGGAGTCGGGAAGTATTTCCCAGATGGCCTGTTCGCGGGCCGAAGCGATTCGAGGGATCAATTCTTCGCTATTCTGGCTGGATTGTTCGCGTTCAACATCCATGCCGACGGGCTTCCCAATCGCAAAAGCATAGAGCGCCAAATCCCGGCGGCGCGTGAGGTTGAAATGGAGCTTTCCCAGCACGAACGGCGGCAAATTCAGTGACACGCGCCAGATGTGCGTTTCTTCGCCGGTAAAGATCAATTGCGCGGGCGGCGGCGGCCACACCGGGCATTGGATTTCAGGAAGCTGCCAGTCGGCAAAATTCATGGTGGGTATTTGGCGCAAATGGTGCTCCACAAAAAACCAGACAAGTTCATAACCCTGAACAAGCGGCGGCGGCATTCAAGCTGCGCGACAGGGCGTCGGCCAGATGGCTGACGTGTGGTTCCTGCAACAACGTCTCGCGATGTGATCCGGCGATCACCGCGTGGTCAAATTCACCTGTGACCAGCGAACGCCAGCGTTGGGTATAGTTTTTCCGCGCCTGCAATTCTTCGCTTTGCAGCAATGCCAGGCGACCCGCGAAAGGCTTGGCATGGTAAAGGTGTTCAGCCTGGGCATGCGCGTAATATGCAGGCCGGGAGCGCCGCCAGACGGGCTGGGTGTAATAGCGCCACTTTTGTTCGACGGAGTATTGCAAAACCGACCAGAGCGTCCGCAGCAATTGTCCGTGCCGCCATTCTTCCCGAATGCGGCGCACGCGGTGATACCGTTCGCGCGGGACGTACCAACTCATGTGCTCGAAATCCCAGTCCGGGCCATTGCTGGGCGGCGCGGCGTCCAGCACGGCCAGCAGCGCCACTTCTTCGCCTGCCGCCCGCAGTTGTTGCGCCAGTTCAAACATCAGGTGCGCGCCGAAACAGATTCCCGCCAGAAAATACGGGCCGTGCGCTTGCAACAGGCGCACTTCCGCCAGGTGATAGGCGGCCATTTCCTGCAATGTGTCGTGCGGCTTCACCTGTCCATCCATTCCACGATAGGCAAAGCCGTAAACCGGCCAGGCCGCGTCCAATTGACGAACCAGCCCATTGAATCGCATCACCGTCGAAGCTCCCGGCGGCGCCAGAAACAACGGCGGGCGCTGTCCCTCGGGGCGCAATGGCACCAGTACGTTCCACGGCGGCGTCCAGTCGTCCCGCCGCAAAAGATCGGCCAGCCGCTCAATCGTCGACGCTTCATACAGCACGCCCACCGGCAATTCTTTCCCGGTGGCCCTGGCAATGCGGTCGAACAGTTGTACGGCCAGCAGCGAATGCCCGCCGAGATCGAAGAAGTTGTCCGTCACGCCAATCGGACGCACACGCAGAGTCTCTTCCCAAATTTTCGTCAAACGCCATTCCAGCGTATCGCGCGCGACGGCGGCGGCCGATTTTGGCGCAGTCGCCGCGGACGGTGCAGGCAAGGCGGCGCGATCAAGCTTGCCGTTGGCTGTCAGCGGCATAGCGTCCAGCACGACCACCGCCGCCGGAAGCATATAGTTTGGCAATTGCGGTTGCAGCCACGCGCTGACTTCCCTTCCCTCCAATGTTTTTTGCGCGACGACATACGCCAGCAAAGCCGTCCCGTCCGATTGCGATCGCACGACGACAACGGCCTGCCGTACCGCCGGATGCCGCAGCAGCGCGGCTTCGATTTCGCCCAGCTCAATGCGGAAACCGCGCAGTTTGATCTGCTGGTCTTTGCGCCCGATGAATTCCAGCGTGCCGTCGGACAGCCAGCGCACAAGATCGCCCGTGCGGTAGATTGCGGATTGCGGATTGCGGATTGCGGATTTTCGCCGTTCAACCACCTCGCGGGTCAAAGGAGTCTCTGAATCACTCGAATCCGCAATCCGCAATCCGCAATCCGCAATCGAAAGGAACTTCTCCGCCGTCAATTCCGGCTGTCCCAGATATTCGCGCGCCAGTCCGTCGCCGCCGATGAAAAGCTCGCCGGGCACGCCGATCGGCACGGAATTGAGTTTTTGATCCAGCACGTAAATCGTCGTGTTCGCCAGCGGGCGTCCGATGGGCACGGTCGCGGCGTCCGGCGGCACGGTTTCAACCAGATGCCAGGTGGTGAACGTCGTGCTTTCCGTCGGGCCGTAAACGTGCAGCAACCGTTGCGGCGCGCCTTGTTGCAGCACGGCCCGCACGCAGTTTGGGTCGCAGGCTTCGCCGCCGAAAAGCAGATTGCGCAGCGAGCGGAAAGCCGTTGGCTCCGTCTGCGCCATCAGGTTAAACAGCGCCGTGGTCAGAAACAGCGTCGTGACGCGTTGTTCTTTCAATTGCCGCGCCAGCGCTTTGGGCGCAAGGACGGTTTCCGGCGCGATCAGCACCAGCCGCCCGCCATTGAGCAGCGCGCCCCATACTTCAAAGGTCGCCGCGTCGAAGGCCACGTGCGAGACCTGCGCCAGACAATCGTCCGCGCCCAGTTGAATGTAATTCGTGTCACGCACCAGCCGCACCACAGCGCGATGCGGAATGGCAACCCCCTTGGGCCGGCCCGTCGAACCGGAGGTGTACATCACATACGCCAGGTTTTCCGAAGACCGTTGGCTAACGGCATCATCCAACAAATCGTCTACTTCCTTCTCATTACTCCCCTCTCTCTCCTCACTCCCGTCCAAACACAAAACCTGAATTCCCCCATCAGCCAAAACGCCTCGCAGCTTTTGCTGCGTCAACACCAGCGGCGTCTCTGCATCGGATAGCATTTGTTGCAGGCGCACCGCCGGCTCATTTGGATCCAGGGGCAAATACGCGCCGCCCGCCTTCAGAATCGCCAGCCAGGCAATGATCATCCGCGGCGAACGTTCCAGCAGCACGCCGACCACCGTGTCCGCGCCAATGCCGAAAGCGCGCAGGCGAGACGCCAGGGCGTTGGCGCGTTCATCCAATTCGCGGTAGGTCAGCTGCTGCGCGCCAGCAGTAATGGCAATCGCATCGGGCGTGCGCGCGGCTTGCGCTTCAAAAAGCTGATGGATGCATTGCCCGCGCGGATACGCCGTAGCCGTGGCGTTCCACTCAACCAACTGAGCGTGTTCCGCTGCGTCCAGCATTGGCAACGCGCCAATGCGCCGCGCCGGATCATCCAGCATGGCCTTTAGCAGGTTCAGGTAATGCGCGAACAACCGGCGGATCGTCGCTTCGTCAAACAGGTCACGGTTGTATTCAAAATATCCCGTCAGCGCGTCGGGCGCTTCGCGCAGGGCGAATGCCAGATCGAGCTTGGCCGTCTGGTTGTCCAGCAGGACGCGTTTGGCTTCCAGGTTGCCGAACTGTTTGTCGAAGGGCGGCAGCGTCAGCAGATTGAACATGACCTGGAAGAGCGGCGCGCGGCTGCGGCTGCGTTCGGGCTGCACGGCTTCGAGCACGGCTTCAAACGGCGCGTCCTGATTGGCAAAACCTTCGAGCGTGGTCGCGCGCACGCGCGCCAGCGCTTCGCGCACCGTCAAGTCGCCAGTCAATTGCGTGCGCAAAACCAGATCGTTGATGAAACACCCGATGGTGTCTTCCAGGCCGGGGTGCGGACGCCCGGCAGCCGGAGTTCCGACAACCAAATCCTCCTGCCCGGTATAACGCAACAGCAGGATTTTGAACGCCGTCAGCAAGCCCCAGTACAACGTCAACTGTTCGCGCCGCAGCCATCCTTTCAATTCGGCCACCAGCGCGGGCGGGAATTCGACTGTCAACAGCGCGCCGTTAAATGTGCGTTCGGCTTGACGTGGCCGGTCGGTGGGCAATTCAAGCAAGGGCGGTGCGCCTGCCAATTGCCGCTGCCAGTAATCCAACTGGGGTTGCAATGCACCGCTTTCCCAGCGTGCGCGCTGCCAGGCGGAATACGCGGCATAATCCACAGGCAATGGCGGCAAATCGGGCGCGCGGCCTGCGGCAAAAGCTTCGTAACAAGTTGCCATCTCGCGCCAGAGGATGTTGGCCGACCAGCCGTCGGTGGCGATGTGATGCTTGACCACAATCAACCAGCTTTCGCGCGCGCTGAGCCGCAACAAGCGTGCGCGAATCATCAAATCGCGCGTCAAATCGAATGGCCGGGCACTTTCGGCGTCAGTCTGCCGCGTGATTTCGGTTTCCGCTTCGCTGGCGGGCAGGTGACTGAGATCAACCACGGGAAATTCGACCGGACTGGGAGGATGAATGATTTGCCGAGGCAGACCGTCCTCACTGGCAAAAGTGGTTCGCAAGGTGGCGTGGCGCGCAACGATCCAATTCAGGCTCTGTTCCAGCGCGGCGACATCCAGCGCGCCGGTCAGCCGGTACACCCGCGCCACGTTGTAAACGGAATTTTCCGGCAACAGGCGATCCATCAACCATAACCGCTGCTGCGCGAACGAAAGCGGCGCTTCCGCAAGCGTTCCTGAGAACGCGAGCATTTCTGGGCCGCTCGCATGGGGGCGCGAGATTCCAGCTCGCCCCGCTTCAAGCGCCCGAACTTCCTCCGCCATCCGCGCAATCGTCGGGGCGTCAAACAGCATTCGCGGAGCGAGTTCGACTTGAAACGCCCGGCTGGCGCGAACGCAAATCCGCATCGCCCGCAGCGAATTGCCGCCCAATTCCAAAAAGTGATCGTCCACGCCCAGCGGTTCGAGTTCCAAAACTTCCGACCAGATCGCGGCCAGCTTGATTTCATCCGGCGTGCGCGGCGCGACAAACGGCACATCCAGCACTGGCCGGTTGCGTTCCGGCGCGGGCAGCGCCTGCGCATCGAGCTTTCCATTCGGCAGCAGCGGCAATTCAGCCAGCATCACGAACGCCGCCGGGATGGAATGCTCCGGCAAAGTGTTCGCCAGCGCCGTGCGCAGCGCGCTGACAGTTGGCGTGGTGTTTTGGGCAGGCACGATGTATGCAATCACCCGTTTGTCATCCTGCGCATCGTCGCGCGCGGTGACGGCGGCGGCGCGAACTTCTGGCAGTTTGCGCAGCGCGGCTTCGATTTCGCTGAGTTCGACACGATGGCCGCGAACCTTGACCATCGCATCCTGTCGTCCCAGAAATTCCAGATTGCCGTCCGCCCGCCAGCGTCCCCAATCGCCCGTCCGGCAAATGCGAAAGTCGCCGCCCGCCGGATCAGGCTGAAAAACTTCGGCGGTCAGTTCCGGACGCCGCCAGTAGCCGCTGGAAAGAAACCGGCTGCGCACGTGGATGCGTCCCGGTTCGCCATTGCTTACCCGCTGCCCGGCTTCGTTGATCAAAAAGACGTCGGTCTCGGCGACGGGCGCGCCAACGTGCAGCACTTCGGTGTCAATGGGAGTGTGGCGAGTGAACCCGGTTCGTGTCACCAGCACGGTTTCGCTGGAAGCAAGCTGGCTGAACACCTGCGCATCTTCCGGCAGGTGCGGCCACAGGCGTTCCAGATCGGCGCGGAAGAGTTGTCCCGCAGGGCGCAGCCGCCGCAGCGCCGGGAAGTAATCGCCCGGGACCAGCGTTTCCAGCCATTGCCGGAACAGCGCCACTGGAATATGCAACGAAGTGATTTGCTCCGCGCGCAGCCAGGTGGTCAGTTCGCCCAGCCCCCGCGCGTTTGGATCGAACATCGCCACCGTCCCGCCATTCAGCAGCGCATCGAACAGATCGGAAACCGATGTGCCGTAACTGCACAAAAACAGCAACGAAAAGCGATCCTGCGCCGTCAGCCGGTCGCTGTTGGTATCCAGACGAATGCGATGAAGGATGGTGCGATGGTCGCGCGCGAAACCTTTCGGTTCGCCGGTCGAACCGGAGGTATAGAAAATGGCGGCTAAAGACGTGGGACAGGCTTTCGCCTGTCTGCCTTCTGGACAGGCTAAAGCCTGTCCCACGTCTTGCAGATTCAGTAAGTGCGGCGAGAGTTCAGCCGCAAGCAATTGATGTTCAGCATCGGTAATCAGCAGCGGCGCTTGCAGGTCATCCAGCAGCATTCGCAATCGCGCCGCGGGCTGCGCCGGATTGAGCGCGACATAAATCTTTCCGGCTTTCAAAACACCCAGAATTGCCGCAATCGCGGGCGCATCGTGGCCAAGCAGCAGCGCCACCGGCTCGTTGCCTTGGCCGCAGCGTTCCAAAACGGCTTGCGCGATCAGGTTGGCGCGCCGGTTCAGTTCCGCGTAACTGTATCGCTGATTCGCCGCCACCGCTGTGTGATTGGGGAACTGGCGAACCATCTGCTCGAAACGTGCGACAATCGAGTTTTCAACATCAGCCGGAGTAAAGCCGGTGAAAAAATCAGGGGGTGTCGTTTGTGCCAGTTCTAAGGGATAAGCCACGGTCATCTTGCGTGATCCTTCCTAAATACAGTTCAGTCGCAAGGGGCACGGTCAAATATTCGCCGGAGCGAAAACGGTCAAATACTTCGCGCGCCGCCTGTTGAAAGGCGGCGAAACGGGGATGCGCGGGGGTTGGCGCGACCGCAAACGAGCAAAGCCTTCCGAAAAACTCTTGCCAGCTTTCCCGCACGAAAGAAGAAAAGCGCAGGCGTTCGAATTCGTTGTGGCCGAAATAAAACTCCAGCGGAGGTTGCCGCTTACGAATTTCGTTCAGTTCCCGGTTCCAGCCGTTTTCCTCGGTCTTGATGGCATTGAGCGCGGCCAGCAGGTTTTCGTCCGCGCAGGGAATCCGCAGCACCGCCAGGTAGCCGCCCGGTTTCAGAATTCGCCGGAACTCGGCTTTCGTTGATTCAGGCGGAAACCAGTGAATGGCGCGCCCCACGGCAATCAAGTCCACGGAACGATCCGGCAGGGTGGTCGCATCGGAACGCCCGTCCAGCATTTCAAACGAAGCCGCCTGCCGCATTTCCGCGTTGGGTTCGATGGCGAACACGCGCCCGGCTCGTCCGAGAAAATGTTCGCCGAGCATTCCCGTGCCCGCGCCGATGTCGGCCACCACCGAGCCGGCAGTCAATTGCGCCGTTTGCACAATGTGTTCAATCGCGGCGGGCGCGTAATTCCAGCGATGCGCGGCATAATCCGCCACCTTGCCGGAAAAGTTTTGGACGGTTGCCAATGCACTCATTTTCTCAGTTTGGCGAGAAAGCCAGAAGTTTCCAGTTCCCGAAGCAGACTCAGGTCTACCAGGTCTTCCGTTTTCAACTTTGCGGCGTTGGGATTGTCCTCCGCCACTGCGGTGATTTCGGCGGCCAGCCCCTCCAGCGTTGGCGAAGGCAAATCCGCCAGATTGTTGCGAACCAGTTGTTCGTAACCTTCCGCCAGCACGGCGGCGTCGGCCTGCCGATCCAGCTTCATGTATTTCGCCATCACGTCGAAAGCACCTTCACGATCCTGCTTCAGCCGGGCGATGGATGCCGTAATTGCTTTCATCAGATTGAGCGCGGCGGGGCGGTTTTCGCGCAGAAATCGCCGCGTCGTGACGATGCTGCCAGACGGATACGGGACATTGATCGTGGGCAGCGCCAGCAGTTCGCGGTAGCCTTTTTCCCTGGCTTTGGCGGTTTCGGGCATGCTGACCAGCGTTCCGGCAATCTGCCCGGATTCCATCGCGGCCAGCCGCTCCGCCTGGGAACCGATCATCAGCATCGTCACGTCTTTCTTTGGGGTCAGGTTCAAATGTTGAAGCGCGGCGCGCATGGCGCTGTCCGAACCGCTGCCGGGCTGGCTGATGGCGACGGCTTTGCCTTTCAAATCGGCGGCGGTGGCGATTTCAGGACGCACCATCAGCGAATACAAATGCGTGTTGTACAGGCCGCCAATCAGCACCATATCTTCGCCTGCCGCCGCCGCGTGAATCGCGGACGCGCCGGCAACCTGACATACCTGCACTTCGCCCGCAATCAACGCCGCTGTGGCCTTCGCTCCCCGGCTGATCTGCGTCAATTCAACGTCCAGCCCATATTCGGCGAAGATGCCTTTCTCCCTGGCATATTGCGCCACCAACTGCGTGCCGGAAACGAAGCTGTAACAAAGTTTGATTGCGGATTTAGAAGAATTTGCAGGTTTGGATAATTGGCAGGCTGAGCCAATCAGGGTGAGACTCAGGATAATCAGCCATGTGCGTATGTGTATGAACATTTTATTTGGTTTGCTCTTCTTCAATCATTTCCAGCCAAAGCCGGAGCGTCAGGTCTTCTCGCACGGGATTTCCGAGATAAGGTCTCAATTCCTTTTCGTAACGATCTTTGAGCAGTAGCGGATTGAGCGGAATCGTGCGAGCCAGATACTTGACGTCATCCCTGTCACGCTGAATATTCCGTTCCAGTTTGGCCAAAGCGAGATCATAAGAATCAAAGGCATACAGGCGAAGCCGTTTGAAAACCTTCGGAAATAATTCCGTCAGCCTTTGCTCGTAATCTTCGGGAACGGTGACGATGGCCACAAAATCCAGGTAAACGCCGTGCATTTGATGAAGTGCCGAACCTTTTCCAGCCATTCCAAGCAAATATTGGCTGGCATTTCCCGGCGCAATCATCATCACATCCACATCAGCAGTTGGCCGCGCCAAACCGTAAAGCATTGTGACAACAAAACCGCCCAAACAATGTAGTTCGATGTCTTCCCGCAACTGCGCATCAGCTTCCGAAAGAAATGAGCGCCAGGGTTCTGGGATCGGTTTAGCGTGCATAATCGAGATGCTCCGGTGAAAGGTCCGTCAACAATCGCCAATGCCGCGCTTCCGGCGGACGGTTCTTCCGCAACCACCGCCTTTCCGCCGCCGTCAGCGAGTCGTGGCATAACGTGTCTTCGCGAAACAGCCGCGAACGTTCCAGAGTCATTTCCTGTTGAGCCATCAATGCAACCTTTTCTCGCTCGCCCTGCCGCTCAGCCAGCCTGCGCGCCACATTGACAACAAATCCCAGTCTGTTTTGCAGATCGTTGAGCTTGGCGGCGTTGGTCAGCCATTGCCAATCCAATTCCGGGAATTGCCAAACGACCCAGGGCAAAGCCTCAATAAGACGGCTGTCAAGGCTGTCCGCGCTTAGCGCCGCAAGTAGAACTTCGGCAGGGTTCTTTTTTTTCCGCCGGGAAACCAGATAAGACAACCCTGGGTAGCCCAGCGCCGCCAAATCGAATGCGAGCGTTTGTTCAGCAACAAACAAAGTCTTTTTCGCACCCGCACTCATTGGCAACAAAGCATGTGATAACTCATAAACCCGGACTGCCTTCACCGCCAGCTTCGCAGAGACCTGGCGTCCACCGTTTTCCAGCAAGGAAAGATATGGTTGCGACACGCCCAATTTGGTCGCCGCTTCCTTTTGATTCCATTTTTTTCTTTCTCTCGCCGCCTGCAGGTCTTGTCCGGTCATTGTCGCCTCCGGCGCCAACGTATTACAAAGCTTGTAATACGGCAACTTAAATTTCGCGCGGCTCAGCCGGAGGCTGAATTCGCCGGACGCCAGGCATTGAACCGGGCTTCCAGCAAACCGATCAGCGCCGTCGTGGTCCAGCCGAATCCGGCCAGCAGAATGACGCCGACAAAAACCTTGTCCGTCTGAAATGTCGCGCCGGCCACGCTCATCATGTGACCGACGCCCGCATTGGAGGCGACCAGTTCGCCGATGATCACGCCGACCAGCGCCCGGCCAATCGCCAGTTTCATTCCGGCCACCAGGAAAGGCAGCGAACTGGGCAGGGCGACCGTGACGAACAACTGCCGGTTATTCGCCCCGAACGCGCGGGCGCAGCGCACCAGTGTTTCGTCCAGCGAGCGCAATCCGGCGCTGATGTTGATCAGGATCGGAAAAACCGCGCCCAGAAAGACCACTGCGATTTTGGATTGCACGCCGATGCCCAGCCACAAAATCAACAGCGGCACAAAAGCCACGCGCGGTGTGGCGTAAACAGCCGTCAGCAGCGGATCGAACATCGCGCGCAATCGGCCATACCACCCCAACAGCACGCCCAGCGGCGCGCCGATCAGCAGCGCCAGCGCCAACCCCGCGCTGAATTCCATCAGGCTGACGCGAATGTCATTCCAGAAACCGTGCGCGAACAGCCATTGCCCGGCGCGCCAGATGCGGCTGGGCGAACTGATAAAGATCGGTTTGACCCAGCCGGAATACGCCAGCAGTTCCCAGCCGAGCAGAAAAGCCAGCAGGGTCCCAATTCCCAGAAACAGATCTTCGTACCTGCGAATCACCATCGGCCGGTTCCGACCTCCTCATTGATGGTCTCGACAAATTCTTCGCCGGAAGAAAGCAATCCGTGAATGTAATCTTCCGCTTCGGCAAAGTAAGGCAACCGCTGGCAGCGCGGCGGGCGCGGGCGCGGCAGATCAATCATCACCTCGGTCAGGATTCTTCCAGGGCGTTCAGTCATCACCAGCACGCGATCGGCCAGAAAAATGGCTTCGTTGATCTGATGCGTGACAAACAGTGCCGTCGGCTGCGCGCGCAGCCAGATGCGCTCCAATTCCTTCTGCATGCTCTCGCGGGTTTGCGCGTCCAGCGCCGCCAGCGGTTCGTCAAACAACAGCAGCGCCGGTTCAATCGCCAGCGCCCGCGCCAGATTCACGCGTTGCTGCATCCCGCCGGAAAGCTCGCGCGGATAACTCGCTTCAAAGCCGCGCAGCCCGACCAGTTCGATGAATTGCAGCGCCCGTTGCCGGGCTTCATTTCGCGTTATGCCTTGCAACTCCAAGCCATACGTCACATTGCCCAGCACCGTCCGCCAGGGCAGCAACGCGGGCGATTGAAAAACCATCGCGCGATCCGCCCCCGGCCCCTTGATTGGATGGTCATTCAGCAGAAGCCGTCCCGCCGTCACCGGCAATAACCCGGCGATGACATTCAGCAGCGTCGTTTTGCCGCAACCGCTCGGCCCGACCAGCGCAACGAATTCGCCACGCTCGATAGAGAAATTCACCCCTTCGACCGCCAGCAGCGTTTGCCGCGTGCGCTGAATTTCGTAACTGACGGAAAGGTTTTGCGCAGCCAGACTGACCAGATTGATTTCCTCCTGAACCTGCACATTTTTCCATCCTTCCTTTTTCATTCTTCATTGTCAGGCAGGAGAAAATCTTACCTTCTGTTTAACAATGAAAAATGGAAAGTGGTGAATGGAAAGTGGCTCATCTCCTCATAATTAAAACGAAATGCGCAGCGCCACCTGCAATTGTCTGCCGGGCGTGCTGGTTCCGGTAATTTGTCCCGCCGTCGCATTGCGTTCGGTCGGGCTGTTGAAGATCGTCAGGTTGCCCACGGTCGGCAACGCGAAATTCGCCCGGTTGAACAGATTGAAACTCTCGAAGCGAAGCTGCACCGACCGCGTTTGATCCGCATTGAGAAAAAACTTTTTGGCCAGCGAAGCGTCGAAGCTGAACAGTCCCGGCCCGCCAATGACATTGCGGCCAAAGCTTCCCCGGCGGCCGACGGCGGGCAGTTCAAACAGGTTCGGATCGAACAGTTGCAACCGGCTGACGCGCGGAACTTCGGTCACGCCAGGCTTCAAATTCGGGCGCTGTTCGTTGTCGGTGGTTCCGTCGCGATCCTGATCGAAGGTGAAAATCGGCGTCACCGGATGGCCGGAAAGCGCGGTGACAATCCCGTTCAATTGCCAGCCGCCCACCAGCCAGTGGCTGGCAAACGGCAGATCGTAGCTGAAATTGGCGGAAAAATTATGACGCACGTCGAAATCCGACAAGCCGCGATGGAGCTTCAGGTTGTATGGATCAGCAGCGCGCGCCGCGCCGTTAGCGAATTCAACACGCGCCAGCGAACTCGACGATTCGTCAATGGATTTCGAGAAGGTATACGAAACCTGCGCTTGCAGACGTTTGTTCAGACGGGCCAGTAGCCCCATTTGCAGACCGTGGTAAAACGATTGCGCGTCGGCGACCTTGCGGCGGATGTTGGAAAAGTTTGGATTGCGCCGCACGGGATTGTTGATCGGCGCGAATTGCGTCCCGTCGGGCGTCAACGGAATCGCCGTGTTGAAATCGGTGTCGCGCCACAAATGAACGCCGCGCGAGCCGACATACGCCGCCGTCAGCAGCATCTTTCCGGCCAGCTCACGCTGCACATTCAGATTGAAATGCATGACGTAACTTTGCTTCGGCTCGAATTCCAGCGCCACGGTGTCGTTCGCCCCTTGACCGGCTGCCAGCAAAGGGTACGCGTTCGGGAAGGGCGCGTTCTGAACCCGCACTTGTTTGAAGTAAGGCGGGTGGCGGAACAAAACCGTGCTGTAAATTGAATACAGCAACTGTTCGTAATACAGGCCGAAGCCGCCGCGCACCGCCGTCTTGCCCGCGCCGCCGGTCAGCCATTTCAGCCAGCCTTCGCGAACATCCGGGCTGTAGGCGAAGCCCACGCGCGGCGAAAAGTTTTTCAAACTCGGATTGCGAAAGAAGGGATCGCCCTGCGTCGAGGCCGCGTCGCTGACATTGCGCAGATTGGCGATTTTGCCATCCACTTCGGTCGGCACGGTCACGAATTCGTAGCGCAGGCCCAGATTCAGCGTCAGGTTTTGGCGCGCCTTCCAGTCGTCTTGCAGATAAAAGCCATACAGCCATTGGCGCAGATGCCGCACGGTGTCGTCCTGTCCCGGCGCCAGGCCGACGAAATCGCGCGAACGGCCCTGCAGAAAATCCGAGAAGGTATTGATCGTGAATTCGCCCCGATTGCGCGAGGAGGAGTTTCCAGCAATGCGGAAGTATTGAATATTCACACCGGCTTTCATCAGGTGCGCGCCCCGCGCAAAAGAAAGGTCATCGCTGATTTGCGTGGTGTTTTGCAGGAAGCTGCGCGGCGTGTTGCGATCCGAACCGAAGCGTTTGAAACCGCTGATGGCGATGGTTCCCACCACCTGCCCCGGCACGAAAGCCAGGTCTTTGTATTCGTTGACGGGCACGGGGTCTTCCACCGGCTCCGTGCGATTCAGCGCGTAACGGAAGTTGTTAACGATGCCGCTGGTGAATACCCGCGTGTGACCGAGCGTGAAAAACTTCTGCCCGTTCTGTCCCCGGTTGGGAAATTCCGGAAAGGTTTCCGGATTCAAAAACAGAATGTCCGAATCGTTTTGCAGGTAGCGGACAAACGCCGAATCTCTTTCACTGAAGTTGTAATCCACGCGGGAGTTGTAGGTGTCAATGTTCGACGGCTGGTTGAACTGGGTGATGAAGGTCGCTTTTTCGCCGGTTGGATTGTCAATCGTCGGCAAGGGAATCAGTTGCAGATACGGCACAACCGCCGGATTGATCGTTCGGCCCGCAGGAAGGAATTGGCCGCGCCGCGCCGCCAGACTGGGAACCGGTTCGACCACCGTCAGGCCAAGCCGTTCGCGCAGGCCTTCGTAGCTGCCGAAGAAAAACGCCCGGTCTTTGACAATGGGCCCGCCCAGCGATCCGCCAAACTGATTGCGTTTGAACTGCGGTTTTTCCAGATCGAAAAAGCTGCGGGCGTCAAGGGTGCTGTTGCGGTGAAATTCAAACAGGCTGCCGTGGAATTGATTCGTGCCTGAACGCGTCGCGATGTTGAAGACGCCACCTGCCGCGCGTCCATGTTCGGCGCTGTAGGTGTTGGTCAGGACGGTGAACTCTTCGACCGATTCGATGCCGCTGACCAGCCCCTGCGCGCCCGCCGCGCTGCGTCCCTGCGCATCCATGATGTCCGTGCCGTCCAGCAGGAAAACATTCTGCGAAGTGCGCGCGCCGTTAATGGAAAGCTTGGCCCCCTTGCCGGCCTGAATGTCGTTCTGATCGCTGCGGGCCTGCGCCGCGCCGGGCTGCAACAAAATAAGTTGGGAAAAGTCGCGGCCATTCAGCGGCAGGGTTTCAATCTGGCGGCGTGTTACCAATTGGCCGACCGCCGCCGTGCGCGTTTCGACGGACAAGGGCGAATCTTCCGCCAGCACGGTCAGACTTTCATTCACGTCACCAGGCGAAAGAATCAAATCAGCTTCCGCGTTTTGACCGACGCTCAGTTCCACCAGCATGCGCGCAGGCTTGAAACCGGCGGATTTGGCCAGAATTTCGTGCTGGCCGCGATCCAGGGCCGGGAAAATATAACGCCCACGATCATCGCTGGCGGTTTCACGGGTGTGATTGGTGGCCAGATTTCGCAACGCCACGGCGACTCCGGAGACAGGAGCGCCAGAAGCGTCCTTGATCACGCCAGACAAACTGGCGCTGTTATTTCGTGCCAGTGCGGTAGAGCTGAAAAAAAGAACCAGCCCAATCATGAGAAAGAACCGAATCACACGGATATCCATCTTTGCCTCTTCAGGTAAAGCTTTCCTCCGGGACTTGAGGGAGTTTTGTTATTTGCCGGTATGAATGTGAGCCAGTGAAGACAGGGCTTTTTGCGGGGCAATTCATAATATGATTCGGTCGCCTTAACGTGCAAGAGATTATTTTGCTTTTCCAGGGATGCCGCCTTTATGTGTGGCGAAATGCAACGATCCCCCTTCAAATTTCCCGACGCCGACAAAAATTTGCCAAACAGACTTTGCAAAATGTCCGTTCCAAGATAAAAATTGCGATCACTCATTACTCAAGAGTGTCCAGTTCCCGAAACCTACAAAGAACTTTGGCGAAGAAACTCGAAATAATTTTGAACGACACGCCCTTTGTGTACTCAAATGCCGTAAATGGGCCACGAGCGTGTGTCGCTTAAGGAGTCTTTGGAATGTCAGTTCACAACGCAACGGAAGACAACAATACAGAGCGGCGGTCGTTTCTCGGCGTGATCGCTGGATTGATCGGCGCAGGAATCTCAGCGGTGCTCGGCGTGACAATCGGACGGTTCGCGGTGTCTCCCGCCTTCTCCACTGGCGGCGCGGATGACGCCAAAGGCTGGACGGACATCGGCCCGCTGGCGGAAATTGAAGAAGGCAAGCTGGTCAAAAAGAATGTCATCGTTTCGCAGAATGCCGGCTGGGGGCAGTTCAATTCCCAGAAGGCGGTCTGGGTGATCAAGAAGGGCGACAAGGTGACGATCTTCACCGCTGTCTGCCCGCATCTTGGCTGCACGGTCAATGCCAAAGCGGAAGAGTTTATCTGCGCCTGCCACGACAGCAAATGGGATGTCGCCGGAAATTCCCTGGGCGGACCGACGCCGCGCGGCCTGGATTCGCTGGAACACAAAATCGAAGGCGATGTGTTGAAGGTGCGGTATCAGGATTTCAAACAAGGCATTACCCAAAAGGAGGTCTTGAGCTGATATGGCTACCACTTCAAAGGTTGAACAGATCGTGGACTGGGTGGATGAGCGCACCGGCGTCAAAGCCGCGATGGATGAAGCGCTGAACGAACCGATTCGCGGCGGCGCGCGCTGGGCGTACGTATTCGGCAGCGCCCTGCTCTTCCTGTTTGCGCTGCAGGTCGTGACGGGAATCGCCATGTCGCTGTATTACGTTCCCACCGCCGATCACGCGCACGCCAGCGTCGCCTACATTCAAAAAGCCGTGCCGGGCGGCGCCTTGCTGCGCGGAATTCACCATTACGCATCGAGCGCCATGATCATCGTGGCCATACTCCATCTGGCTCAAACCTTTCTGTATGGCGCATACAAACAGAAACGGGAGCTGGTCTGGGTAATCGGTGTGGTCATGCTGTTGATCATTCTGGGGTTCGGTTTCACCGGCTACCTGCTGACCTGGGATCAGGCGGCTTATTTCGGCACCAAAGTCGGAACTTCGATTGCCGGAGAGATTCCGGTAGTGGGTTCGATCCAGCAAAAAATCATGCTTGGCGGCACCGATCTGACGACCGTTACCCTGTCGCGATTTTTCACCACGCACGTCTTTTTGCTGCCGCTGACTCTGGCGCTGCTGGCCGGGTTGCACGTGCTGCTGTTTCGGAAAGCAGGTCCAGCCGGCCCGTATCACACCCGCGACGACAAAAAAATTGACCGGTTCTTTCCGCGGCAGGTCTTCATGGATTCGGTCGCGATGCTGGTCGTGTTTATCACACTGGTGTACCTGGCGTTGAAAATGCCCGCCGAGCTCGGGCCGGTCGCCGATCCCTCGTCGGATTACCTGGCGCGCCCGCCCTGGTACTTCATGCCGCTGTTCCAATTGTTGAAGTATTTCCCCGGCAGCCTGGTCATCATCCCAACAGCGATTTTGCCGATGATCATTTTCGGCGCGCTGTTTCTGCTGCCCTTCCTGGATCGCAAAGCCGAGCGCAACCCATTCAAGCGTCCGATTGCAAGTTTGACGCTGATTCTGGTTCTAGCCGGTGCAGGCGGGCTGATTTATCTGGCCAAGTATCAGGACAGAAATAATCCCGAATTTGCCGAGAAGCTGAAAAAGCAGGAAGAGGAAATGCACCTATTCTTCAAGGAGCCTTTCAAGCCACAGGTGATCGGGGCCGGTGTGACGGCTGCTGGCGCTCCTGCTTCAGCAGCTACTGGCGCCGCGCCCGCCGCTTATATTGAAAGCTGCGGCGATTGTCACGGATCCAACGGTCAGGGAGATCCAGACCTCGGCCCACCGCTGCTTGGCATGCAGAGCAAGCCCCGGCGCTCCAAGGAAGACCTGCTGAAGATTTTGGACGACGCGCGGGCTTACGATCTGAAGAAACCCATGCCCGCAAGTTTTCCGGACCTTTCCGCGGAAGATAAGCAGGCGATCGTCGAATGGATGCTAAAATTAAAGTAACCCCTTTCATTCCCGGGTACATCCCGGTATTCAAATAGGAGACCATATCGCAATGAAAAATTTCAGTAATGCAAAATTGACCCTGGTTTCAGCGGCATTGATCACGGCGCTGACGGCGCTGTCAGTGGGATCAAGCCTGGCGACCACGCCAGCGACAGTTCAGGACACGGCCGCCACTTATGCCGCCAAGTGCGCCAAATGCCACGGCGCGGACGGCAAAGGCGTTGATAAATTCAAGAAGCAGGGAGTTAAGGATTTCACTGACGCCAAATGGCAGAAGGACTGGACGGACGCAAAGATCACCGCCGCCATCAACAATGGCAAAGGCGAGTTCATGCCCGCCTGGAAAGGCAAGCTGAAGCCGGCGGAAGTCACCGCCCTGGTCAAACACATTCGCGGATTTGGAAAGAAGTAGTTTCCGATTGGATATTGACCATTGACCATTAACCGGCAGGAAGAATTGTCTTCCTGCCGGTTAATGCTTATCAGGATCGCAGCACGGAATTGAAAAGAGGTCGCTGATGGAAACACTCTGGCAGGATTTGTGGTTCGGCATTCGGTCCCTGGCGAAAAAGCCCGGATTTACGGCGGTCGCCGTGCTGTCGCTGGCGATCGGCATAGGCGCAAACAGCGCCATTTTCAGCGTGACTAACGCGCTGTTACTGCGTCCTCTGCCCTACCAAGACGCGAATCGGCTGGCCATCCTCTGGAATCGCTCGCCCGGCCTGGGCGTGGCGCAGGACTGGTTTTCGCCCGCTCAATACTGGGATGTAAAAACGCAAAACCGCGTCTTCGAGCAAACCGCAGTCACCATCGGCGGCAGTTTCAACCTGACAGGCACCGGCAATCCCGAACACGTGGACGGCGCGCGCGTTTCCTCTTCCCTGTTTCCGCTGCTGGGCGCAAACGCGCTGCATGGCCGTGTCTTTTCCGCGGAAGAGGACACGCCCGGTAAAGGCCCGGTGGTCATTCTGAGTTACGGTTTCTGGCAGCGCCGTTTCAGTTCCGATCCCGGCGCGGTTGGGAAAACGCTGGCGCTGAACGGCAACAATTTCACCATCGTCGGCGTCATGCCGCCGGGCTTTTCCCTGACCCGGGAAGTCATGCTGACGGTCAACGCGATTGAGCGCGCCGATCTGCTGCTGCCCTTGCCAATGGGCGAAACGGCTCGCACCAATCGCGGCAACGAAGACTTCAATATTTTCGCCAAACTGAAACCCGGCGTGACCGTCGCCCAGGCGCAAGCCGACATGGATTTGCTGACCGCGCGCCTGAAACAGGATTTTCCCGCAAACTATCCGCCGAACGGCGGACTCACGTTCAGCGTCGTTCCCTTGCTGGAAGAAGTGGTCGGCGACATCAGCCGTTCGCTGATGATTTTGTTCGGCGCGGTCGGCTTCGTGCTGCTGATTGCCTGTTCCAATGTCGCCAATCTGCTGCTGGCGCGAGCCGCCGTCCGGCAAAAAGAAATCGCCGTCCGCGCCGCAATGGGCGCAACTCGTGGCCGATTGATCCGCCAGATGCTGACGGAAAGCACACTGCTGGCGCTGGTGGGAGGTCTGGTCGGAATCCTGATCGCTTACTTGGCGGTCAAAGCGATGCGCGTTTTCGGCCCGGAAAATATTCCCCGCCTGGATGAAATCGCGATAGATGGCCGCGTGCTGGCGTTCACCACTGCCGTCGCACTGCTGACCGGAATTCTGTTCGGACTGGTTCCCGCGCTGCGCGCTTCGCGAGTGGATTTGAACGATGTGCTCAAGGAAGGCGGACGTGGAAGTTCCGGAACCAAACATCAGAAAACGCGCAAAGTGCTGGTCGTTGCCGAAGTCGCGTTGTCGCTGATTCTGCTGATCGGCGCGGGTCTGCTGATCCGCAGCTACCGCCACATCTGGAATTCCAATCCGGGATTCAATCCAAACAACCTGCTTTCGTTGCGGCTGACGCTGCCCGGCTACAAGTACGGCCCGCCGGAATCCGTGGGCAATTTTTACCGGCAGGCGCAGGAAAAGGTCAGAGCGTTGGCCGGCGTTGAATCCGTCAGCGTCAGCTATTCCCTGCCGATGAGCGCCGTCGCCTTCGCCTGGGAGCCGATCACCGTCGAAGGCTACGTCTCGAAAGGCGGCGACAGTTCCCTGATTTCCAACACCCGCATCGTCAGTTATGACTACTTCCGCACGATGCAGATTCCCCTGGTGCAAGGCCGCTACTTCACCGAATTCGACAAGAAAGGCAGTCAGGAAACCGCCATCGTTTCCGACGCGACCGCCCAGCGCTTCTGGCCCAATCAAGACCCGATTGGCAAACGCTTGAAACGTGGCAATTCGGAAAGCTGGCTGACGGTCGTCGGCGTCATCAACGACGCCAAACAGTTCAGCACCGAAAAAGAACCGCCCGTCACGGTCTACTACCCGCACGAACAGAATCTGGCCCGAAACATGTATCTGCTGGTCCGCACGACCTACGATCCGGCGCAACTGACGGCGGCAGTGACCAGAGAAATTCAATCTCTCGATGCCGAGTTGCCAGTCTTCGATGTCAATTCGATGGAACAGCGGCTGTATGAATCGCTGGCGCGGCGGCGGTTTTCGATGCTGCTGCTGGGCGTATTCGCGGTGATCGCTTCGATTCTGGCCGCGATTGGCATCTACGGCGTGATGGCCTATTCGGTGAACCAGCGAACGCACGAAATTGGCATTCGCATGGCGCTTGGCGCACAGCCGGGCGGCATTCAAAAGCTGATTCTCCGTCAATCTTTGATGCTGGTTTCGGTGGGAATTGGCATTGGGTTGGTAGGCGCATTCGCATTGACGCGAGCAATGGCGAGTCTGCTTTTCGGCGTCAGCGCCACAGATGTTTTGACCTTTGTGCTGACTCCATTACTGCTGGGCGGTGTTGCTTTGCTGGCCAGCTACCTTCCAGCTCGGCGGGCGGCAAAAGTGGACCCGATGATTGCGTTAAGGTATGAGTAACTCAGCCAGGCCATAACAATGGAGAAATGATGAGAAGTAAATTGCTAACGACTTTGCTTACGGGCATGTTTTGTGTCGCTCTTGTCAGTACGACCGCATTGGCCTGCACTTGTTCTGATATGAATGTAAAACAACGCTTCAGTCACGCCAATCTTGCTTTTGCAGGCAAGGTTTTAAGCAAAAGGAAATCTGATGACCAGAAGGGTGTAGAGGTAATGTTTCAAGTCGAAAAAGTATGGAAAGGAAGTCCGACAAAAACGATCTCTATCCATACTGGCCCAACGGAAGACCTTTATAAGATTATCGATCTGTGCGCGACGTATTTCGAATTGGGAAAGCGATATGTTGTTTTCGCAAACGGGAAGACAACGTTTTCAAACGATGTCTGTCAGGGCTTCTGGAAGTTTCCCGATGCTGAAAAAGTCATCGGACAACTGGGAAAAGGACGAGTCCCAAAAGTGAACGATTGATTTCTTCTCAATGCTGCTATTTGGTCCAGTCTTCAAGACAAAGTCCTTCGACTTGACCGAAATCTCCTGAATTGCGTGTGATCAGCGTTGCTCCAACAGCCAAAGTAATCGCTGCAATTCGTAAGTTCTGCGTACCGACGCGAAGCTTTTGCTGGCGCAATGACTCGTAGATTGCGCTGGCGCTGTCGTCATAAGCGAGAACCTGAAAAGCGCCAATCAGCCCAAGGGTTATTCGAAACTGCTGGTAAGCAAGTTGTCGCTCAGCCTCATCACGCACCGCTCTGATTTTGGCCAGCCGACCACGCACCAATTCTTCGGCAGTAATGATGGCCATTGCGACTTGCTGCCGGGGAACCTGTGTTAAATGAGAAGTAATGGACGGGTTGCCACGCTGATACAGGCTAAGATGATCCGTGTCGAGTACATAAAGATTCACGCTGCGCCTCTTCCTCATCCACTTGTCGCCGATACGCTTCAATCTCCGCAAGAAATTCGTCGAAGGTCGGGTCATCCTTAAAAACCCCGGCATATTTCAGCAACGGATTTTCTTCTTCCAGAGTGGCCACTTCGATGGTCACAATTTCACCTTGCGCCAATCGAGTTTGAAGCGCCGTTTTGGCGTTGGCGACAGCTTCTTCCTTTGTTTGACCTTCTGCCAGCAAGGCTGGCATTCCCAGCACAGCAGCGATGAAACCGTTGTTTGCCTGGCTCTGAACAAAAACTTGATACTGCATAACGATTGTAAAGACTCCTTTCGTAACTATTCCCCTTCGGCGGATTGTCCCTCAACAATCCGCCGAAGGAAAACCATAGCCAATCAGCCTTTTTGCTCCGGCATGGCAACCGGCTCTTTCTTCTCTTCTTTTTTCTCGTCGGCCTTTTCGTCTTTCAGGGTTTTCAGCAAGTCTTTCCACTCAAACCAGCCCTGCTTGCCGCGAATCCATTTTTCGAACCAGTTGAATTCGGCGACGGCTTTGACCAGTTGGTTGCGCGGGTCCGGGATGCCGTGCGTGTTGCCGGGGTAAACCATGAATTCCGTCGGCACGCCGAGCTTTTTCAACGCCATGTGCAATTCTTCGCTTTGCGGGCGAGGCACGCGCGGGTCGCCGTCCACGACGTGAATCAGGGTTGGCGTCTTGGCGTTCTTGATGAATTTGAGCGGCGAGAAATCCCACCATTTGGCGAAGTCTTCGTAGGGAGTTTTGCCGCCAAAGTAAAACTCGCGGTTGCGCTGCACGTCGCTCTGGGCATACATCGAAACCCAGTTGACCGTGCCCGCGCCAGTGGAAATGGCTTTGAAGCGGTCAGTGTGCGTCAAAATCCAGTTCGACCAATGGCCGCCCGCGCTCCAGCCCATCGCGCCCATCTTGTCGCCGTCCGCCAATCCCATCGCGATCAGATGATCCACGCCGGTCATGATGTCGTCATAACCTTGGCGGAAATAATCGCCGCCGATTTCCATTTTGTGGCGTTCGCCGTAGTTGGTCGAGCCGCGATAGTTCGGGCACAGAACCGCGTAGCCCGCGCCCGCATAGGTCTGTGAGCCGTAGCCAGGATTGAAGCGCAGCACGTCCGCGCCCGCCGGACCGCCGTGAATCTGCACAATCAGCGGATAGCGTTTGCCGCGTTCGTACCCTACCGGCTTGACCAGCACGCCTTCGACCATTTTGCCATCGCTGGATTTCCACTGAATCGCTTCGGTTTCGCCGAGCGCGATGTTTTTGATTTGCGGATTGGCGTCGGTGAGTTGTTTCCAGCCCGCGCGGTTGCCAACACTGGCGAGCGATGGCGCGATGAAGTAGTTCGCCGGCGCAGTCGAATCGGCATAACTCACCACCAGTTTTTTGGTGTCCTCATCCTGCGAAATCGCGACGACGCCGTTTTCCTTGGTCAGCGGCGTGACCTTGCCGGTTTCGACAGAAAGCGCGAAAAGCTGACTGGTCGCGCGCCAGCCTTCGTTGAAGTAAATCGTTCTGCCGTCTTCCGACCAGAAACCGACAGACACATCACCATCAAATCCGTCGCCCAACTCTTTCCACTGCCCGCCCGAAATTGGACGAATGTTGACGCGCCCGTTGCGGAAGTACTCGAAATTATCCGCAGCGGAAAAGGCGATCCATTTGCTGTCGGGCGAAAAATTCAAACTGCTTTCGCCAATCTCCTTGTTGTCGGTCAGCCGTTCGATCTTGCCGGTGGCGACTTCCAGCAGATACAAATCGGCGTAAATGCCCGCTTCGGTGACAGTGCGCTGGTAGCGATCTTTTGAGGAGCCGGAAAAACCGATCCATTTCGCATCTTTGGAAACGGTCACATTGCTGACGCTGTAATCGGCGGAGGAAGTCAGCCGCGATTCTTTCCTGTCCGCCAGATCCAGCGCCCACAGATGCGCGAGCGGCGGGTCTTCATTGCGAATCCTGACGGTGAACTTTTGCTCAATGCGGGCTTTGTTGTCCTTGTCCACGCTGTCGGGCGAGAGGAAGTAGATGCGATTGCTATCGGGCGAAAACTGCCAGGAAGTAACCGGCGTCGCGTGTTTGGTCAATTGAACTGGCTTGGCGGTCTCGATTTCGGCGATGGGCAATCCCCAGATTTGCTGCTCGTCGTCCTTGCCGGCGGAAAAGGCCAGCCACTTGCCGTCTTTGCTGAAGGCAAACGCGCCGACACCATCTTTGGCTTCGGTGATCTTCTGCGCTTCGCCGCCATCGGCGCGCATCAGGTAAAGCTGATTCTGCGCCGGGCTGGCAGTGGGCGCTTCGCGGTCGGATGCGAAAACGAAGAACTTGCCGTCTCGCGACCAGCGGGCATTGCCTTCGTTTTTCTCCTTGGTAAAGGTCATCTGCCGCGTCGAAGCCACGCCGCCATCCAGCGAAACCAGATACAGATCGTTGAATCGTTTGGCGGCTTTCCAGTTGGGCACGCTCAAACTGTACAACGCCCATTTGCCGTCGGGACTGATGGCGGGCGCGCTGGCGTTGCGAATCTCCTGCGCGTCCATAAACGTCATCGGGCGCTTGCTCTGCGCCGTGGCGGGTTGGACGATGAACCTCGGCAGACAGACGCTGCCGCAAATCAAGACAGCAATCAGACAAAGTTGCTTGAAGCTACGAGGGAAGAGTTTCATTTGTGGCTCCTTGTGATGATCGAAATTCAAAAATTCCTCGCATTCTCTACCCGTCAGCACGCCCGTTTGCAAGGGGAGAGGCAAACGATTTCTCGAACAAGTTGATCCTCACGCTTCTCCATATGAGGAAATATAGACTTCAAGAAAAAGATGTACCGTGGACGGTTAGTCCGCGGCGGCGTTCTGGGAAGTAATCTTTCTGACTCCAGGGAATTTGTCAGCGACGACCTCAGCCGACTAACAGTCGGCTGTACATTTCTTTTTCTCGAAAGCTATAACTTCTCGCCGATATTGGGAAGAAACGCTCCCAATATCGAACATCTCCATCTCGTCTCCCTGGCGAGTATTCCGGATAAACACAATGTATTCAATGAGTCAGCGGCAGCAGCAGCGGCATAGCGTTTGTTAAGTCAAGAGCATATCGTTTGATCTATCGGAGGGAGAATTCAATGAATAATTTATTTCAGGACCTGCGGTATGGGTTTCGCCTGCTGTCGAAAAATCTGGGTTTCACGGCCGTCGTCGTGCTGACGCTGGCGTTGGGGATTGGCGCGAACACGGCGATTTTCAGCGTCATCAATGCGGTGTTACTTCAGCCGCTGCCTTTTGCTGAGCCGGACCGGCTGGTGACGGTGTGGAACGTCAACACCAAAACCGGCGGCGATGGAGTTCAGGTTTCCTATCCTGATTTCAATGACTGGCGCGCGCAGTCGCAGTCATTT
This sequence comes from Heliomicrobium sp., assembly GCA_021155085.1. Lineage (GTDB taxonomy): Bacteria > Acidobacteriota > Blastocatellia > RBC074 > RBC074 > RBC074. The sequence continues at coordinate 61,855 of JAJNQA010000096.1, forward strand.
GAGAAAATGGCAGCGTTCCGCGGACGCGATTTGACAGTGACAGGAATGGGCGAAGCGTTTCGATTGCGTGGCGCAACCACAACGTCGGATTTGTTTCCGCTGCTCGGTGTTGCGCCACGGCTGGGTCGCGTTTTCACGCCGGAAGAAGATCGCGCGGGAAATCACTCCGCCATTTTGAGCGACACGCTTTGGCGCACGCGCTTCAAGGCCGATCCGAACGCCGTCGGGCGAACGATTTCGATCAACAGTCAGAGCTATACGATAGTTGGTGTAATGCCGCCGAAGTTCGCGTTTCCGATCAGCACCGACCCGGTTGAATTGTGGATTGGCGCGGCGGTGGATAATGAAGGCGCAGGTGCACTGACCAACCAGCGCGGAAATCATGCGATTGAAGTGATTGGCCGATTAAAACCCGGAGTAAGCCTGGCGCAGGCACAGTCGGAAGTGTCGCGCATCACGGATGCTCTGCAAAAACAGTATCCGGGCGAAAACCCGGACTTTGGCGCTCTGGTCGTGCCGTTTTTCGAGCGCGTGGTCGGCGACGTAAAGCTGGCGCTGATGCTGTTGCTGGGAGCTGTCGGCTGCGTCTTGTTGATCGCCTGCGGAAACATCGCCAATTTGCTGCTGGCGCGTGCGGCGACACGGCAAAAAGAGGTTGCGGTGCGGGCGGCGCTGGGCGCCAACCGCTGGCGCGTTATTCGCCAATTGCTGACCGAAAGCATTCTGCTGGCACTGCTGGGCGGCGTGGCCGGATTGCTGTTGGCGTGGTGGGGCACCGATTTGCTGTTGAAACTGGTTCCAGGCGGATTGCCGCGCGTAAACGAAACAGCGCTCAGCGCCCGCGTGCTGGGCTTCACGCTCCTGATTTCAGTTGTCACTGGCGTGCTGTTTGGACTCCTTCCGGCGCTGCATTCCTTCAAACTCGATCTGGTGACGACATTGAAAGACGCCGGGCGCGGCTCCAGCGACGGTGGAAGCGGCAACCGCACTCGCAATGCCTTGATCGTCACACAGGTCGCCGTCGCTTTTGTGCTGCTGGTTTGCGCCGGATTGCTCGCCGGGAGCTTCTGGCGATTGCAGCAGGTCAATCCGGGCTTCGACCCCAAAAATGTGCTGACCTTCCGCGTCAGTTTGCCGACCAGCAAGTATGAGCGGAATGAACAGATTGAAAGTTTTTACCAGCGCCTTTCCGAACGAATCGCCGCCCTGCCCAGCGTGACCAGCGCCAGCGCGGTTTCCGTGCTGCCGCTGAGCGGACAAAATTCCGCCGTGGGCTTTTCCATCGAAGGCATTCCCACCGACCCGAACAATGCATTTCCGCATGAATCCTATCTGCGCATCACGCGCCCAGAGTATTTCAACACGATGGGAATCACTTTGTTGCAAGGCCGCGATTTCGATGCGCGCGACACCTTGCAGGGCAATGCCGTCGTGATCATCAACGAAACGCTGGCGCGCAAACACTTTCCCGGACAAAACCCGCTTGGCCGCCGCATCAGTCCCAGTTTCGCGATTGACGATCGCGGCACGCTGGCGCGCGAAATCATCGGCGTGGTCAAGGACGTGCATCACGCCAGCTTGCGGGAAGAATCCGGGAATGAAATCTACGCGCCGCACAGCCAGGCCCCTTTCAACACCCTTACCATGGTCGCTCGCACCAGCAGCGACCCGCAGGCGCTGATTGCTTCGGTGCGCCGCGAAGTCATCGCCCTCGACAGTGAATTGCCCGTCTTCAATGTCCGAACGCTCGAAGAAACCCTGAGCCGGTCCGTCGCCCAGCCACGCTTCAACACGCTGCTGCTGGCTATTTTCGCGGGGCTGGCCTTGCTGCTGACGGCCATCGGTTTGTATGGCGTGATGGCGTATTCAGTGACGCAGCGCACGCGCGAACTTGGCATCCGGCTGGCGCTCGGCGCGCAGCGAAGCAATGTTCTCAGCCTGGTCATTCGACAGGGAATGCTGCTGGCCGGCATTGGCTTGGGCGTGGGTACGGTCGTGGCATTCGCATTAACCCGGCTGATGGAAAGCTTCCTGTTTGGCGTCAGCGCGACGGATCCGCTGACTTTTGGTGGGATTGCTTTGTTGTTGGCGGTTGTCGCATTGGCCGCCTGCTTCATTCCAGCACGGCGGGCAACCAAGGTGGATCCCATGGTTGCCCTGCGATATGAATGAAGGGCAACCAGGCGCAAGCATTCTCAGCAGCAGAACTGCGTGGTGATGCGTGACCTTTTTAGCTTGGTTACGCTTCACCACGCAGATGGACAATCCGCCTTATGAAGCTTGCAGGCGTTATCTCAACACGGCCACTTCAAAGTGCATGCCGTCTGGACGCCGCCTGAAATGCCCGCCCCAGTAAAATCCATGCTCGTTGGCCAGTTGCACCAACTCTCGCACGCAGCCTCGTTGCCCGACCAGCGCGGGAATTGCGCCAAAGCCATTGAATGGCTCATTGATGTCAAACGCGCTGCCGAAGGCATGGTTGCTGAGCACGGTGCGGCTCCCGCGCTGGAAACGCGGCACGAAAGCACCTTGATAGCTAAGAACTCTATCCAGCAACCCGGCTTGTTCCCAGGCGGCCCACAACGCGACCAATTGATCGGCAGCCAGCCGATGAAAACGCATCACACCGCTGCTTCCGCCACGCACGCCGCGCAATTGCGGAATCGTCACGCGAACAATGTTTTGCTGAACCCAATCTCCCAGAATCCGAATATTCTCCGGGTTATTCGGCAAAGGTTCATGCGCGAACTGAAACCGCCCAAAAAGCCTTTGACGATCCGCCGTGCTGACCAAAGGTAAAAAGCCGGGAGGCGGGGGGAAATTCGGCCCGGTCGTCGCCGGGTCATCATCCCGCACACTTTCAAAACCGAGCACCATCGCCTGGCCCAGCGTCTGGTTGCCAACTTTGCCGTCCACGCCCAAACCATGTTTTGTTTGAAATTCGCGTGTGGCCTGCACGGTCGCATCGTCAAAGATGCCGTCCACCAGACCGGTGAAAAAGCCCTGTCCGGTCAGAAACATCTCCCAGCGCTTCACATCGGCTCCTGTACTGCCAAGTTTCAACACTCTCATGATTGATCCTCCTTGTTAATAGATCACTTACTGGATTACCTCAAATTCAACTGAGGCGCTCTTTCCTCGGCCGTCACATTTGTGATTACAAACATCCAGCTTGTATTTTCCCGCTTTGGCCATCTTTTTGACTGTCACCGTGAATTTAAGATCACCATTTGATTGCGAATCCGGAGGTTTGATTGAAAGGGTATTCGCCTCCTCCTGTGGACCTGGAACGAATCTTACTTCTTTGACGGTTCTTAAATAGGTTCCTTTCAAAGTTACCACGACCGTAGCGTCTGAAGCCTGGCCAGCTTTGGGCTTGGTATAGTTGAAATCCGTTACTGCAGGAGTTTGTGCTTCAACGTTGATCGTTTTCGCAGAAGAGCCTGCCGGAGTGGAAATGACGAGCGAGTAGTCATCGGGAATTACCGTTTCAGCCACGATAATGTCCGCTCTCAAGCTATTGCCATTTTCGTCTATTTTCACCGAGTTTGGGACGATGTCTATGCCTTCAGGAAAAGCGATCACGGCATCTTTTAAATTGACACCGGTAAAAACCAACTGTCTTTTTTCTCCCTGGAGTAACTGACCGCTCACGCCGGTGATGGTTGGCGGCGGCGTCACTCCCCCACCTTCCGATCTGGCAACCACCTGAACCCGGTTGACATAGTTAATGGTTTGTCCGACGAGCACCAGATTGTTGAGTTTCTGGTTCACATACTGAGGGTCAATACTCCAATCCTTGATCGAGGGATCACCTTTTCTGAGATTATCGGGGTCATTTGCTCCAGAGGTTTTTGATAGGTTGAGGAGCTGTTTGGGAACGAAAATCAAGCTCCGAATTTGCGAATTGTTTTTTACGATCAGTCCATCCCGCAGCATTTGATCATCAAGACGAACAATCTGTTTAACCGTCGTGTCCGGCAAAATCAGACCAAAACCAGTTGTCAGTGGGCCGCCCACAATACTGGACCATCTTGCGGCATTCGCCGCGGCATTCGGATGGAATCCTGCCCGCCAGAAAGGCAGGAAGCCGGTGAGCAGGCCTCCCGTGGCTTGAATGCTGTTCAAAATGATCGAGCGGCGGCCAAATTCCTGTTCGCGTTCCAGCACTCCTCTTGTGGCGCGGTAACTATTGCTCGGAATCGTATTTTTGATATTTTTGTTCGGGAGCTGGAATCCGACTCCGGCAATCTGAAGGTCGTAACCAGAGTTGTTCCCGATCACCAGTTGTATTCCGTAGAAATCATTGGCGAGGTCGTGGCCGAAGTTATCGCGAACGATCTTCTTGTCCATCACCCCCCACATAATATCAACCTGCGGATCCAGCCCCGGAGGAATCGGCCCTGCCGCAATCGGGATCTTCTCGATCTCGACGCTATTAATAGGCACGTTCGCACCGTCTTTTATCCATAAAATGCTCTTGCCAACAGAAGCATCGGAAACGACGGACAATTTAGCAGCAAGCATGCAGGGGCCGGCCGGAAGCTTCGCAAGTACAACCACGCCGCTCCCTTGTGGAGCCGTAATCTTCATTCCCTTGCTCAAATCCTCGTTCTGACAGTCAGACTTTTGGACAAGCACTTCATATTCTTTGCCCACTTCCAACCGGCTTGGGCTGATGGAATAGGGATTGGGAGGCGTTTGCGCGTCTGTTCCCGGAGCAGCACCTGGCGTGTTGTTCGTGGACTGTTGAAAAGCCTGTGCCCGGGTGCCTGCCTGCCCGAACAAACAGGTGATTGCGATTAACCACATCCCGGTCAACCGCTTCAACTTCGGTGAAAAATGGAGGGATCGAATTTGTGAAGCAATCAATCTAAAATTCTTTTTCGGGTTCATTGTTTATTTCTCCTCTTAAAGCCAATCAGCGTTGTCACCAGCCCAGCCGGACTGATTCACAACAACCGGAAAAACAGAAACAGCAAAATGGCCTGAAACGGCTATTTTCGACCATGAGTGGTTGTTTTTTGTTTCTCGAATCAACGTGGCGAAAAATGCGAGGAAATGTCGCTATTTTTTTGATCGGTATAATTTTTTTTTTCGGAAAGGCGAAATCGCAGTGGAAATACAGGCGGCGGGTTATTGCTTCGACAGGACAAAATTTGTGTTCATCACCGTGAAGGTGTCGCCGTCGGCGCCGATGCCTTCCACTTTAATCACGTATTCACCGGCTGGCAGTTTGCTCGCGGGAATCGCCAGTGTGAAGCTGGAACCTGTGCGGTTGGTTGGCCGGAGGTTGTTCGCGCTCCAAATCGGGCGCAGGTCGGCGGCGGCGAGCAGCGTGGCGCGATAACGCGGGTATTGGCCGGGCAGTGTGCGCAGCAACAAACGCAATTGCTGTTGCGCGGATGTCAGCGTGACGCGCGGTGTAGCGGAGGTTCCGCCACTGCTGACGCCGTCAGCAGTCAGCGCCAATGTGGCAAACAAGGTTTGGACGGGCGTTGTTTGTGGGGGTGCGCCGTTGGATTGAGTGCGCCATTGTTCCAGTTCGGCGGCGAGCTGATCTTCGCGTTCGCGTTGGGTGGCGACCTGCTGTTCCAGTTCCTGCTGGCGTCGCGAGCGGATGGTTTGCGCCGCCGTGAGCTGATTCACTTCGCCCCGCAGGCGTCTGATTTCCTGAAGCATCCACGTACCGCCGGCGAAAATAAGCAGCAAGGCTGTGGCCCAGGCCAGTCGAAGCGCCGAAAGTTGATTGCGCCAGGCCGCCGCCAGGGTTTGCCGCCAATCCATTACCGATTCGGGCTGCGATGGCCGAGGCCGTTTCAGGCTGGGCAACAAAACTTTGGCCGTTTCCACCCGCCGGCGAAGCGCGGGATTTGCCGCCAGGCGTTGTTCGAAGCGGGCGCGCAATGACTCTGGCAAATTGCCACGCACGTAATCGTCAATTAATTCATTTTCCCGTTCTTCGACCTGCGTCAGAAGTTCCGCTTCCACAAGCGCGTCTTCAAACCGGTCCCGTTCCGCTTCGGTCACTTCGCCAAGCAGATACCGCGTGATGTCCTCCGTTGTGTATGCTTCTTTGTTCATTACAGTACGCTTTGGCGGCACGGTGCGGGAGATGACAACAACTTCACCAATAAGTGACGAAAATGTCCTTTCATATCGCTTTTTTCTTCTCGCAGTTCAGAATACAGGCTTCTAGTTTGTGCCGCAGCCGTTGCGCGCGATTGGCCAATGCCTCGCGCGTCAAGCCAAATTGCTCAGCCAGTTCACGCCGCAGTTCGATAAGCTGCCTGCCGCTGTAACTGTAATATTCGGTAATCAGATACCGGGATTCCGGCGGCAAAGTGGCTTTGCAATCATCCAAACAGACTGACCGCCTCTCTTTGCGTTCCTTTTCCTCTTTGTCATCGTCGGCAGGCCAATCACCATCAGGGTCAATCTCCCTATCTTTCCCCTCATCTCGCAACGATTCATACCAGACCCGGCGGGCGACTTCCAGACTGTAGGCGGGGATGTTTTCCACCAGTTTGCCTGCGGCCAGTTTTCCGGCCACTCGTGTCAGGGTCTCGTCGGCCAAATCTTCCGGATAGCGTGCGCCGCGTCCGCTGAGCACGCGAATCAGCAGGCGGCGCAATCGCTCAAATGCTTCCTCCGCCAGCGCGGGAGACGCATTCAGCGAGGCGAGCAGCTTTTCATATCCGTCAGCCATCATTGCTGTTCGTGGCGCGAAACGGGGCTGAACTTACTCACCGCCATTCGCCTTGCAACACGAAACCTCCCCAGTAATAAGGTGACAATCCTCGCTGATGCAGTTCCAGTTGCGCGGCCCGTAGCGCCGCTGCCGGAGGCAGATTTTCGCACGGGGAACTTTTCCGCGTCTGCTTCACCAGCCCTTTGACAGGCAGCGCCGCCGCCGGACGCGCATTTTCGCAAAACATGCCGCGATAAAAACGCTTCATCAATTCGGCGGTTGCCGCGCTGTTGACCTGCCAAAGACTGGCGACCACGCGCGGCGCGCCGGCGTACATAAAGCCGCGCGTCAATCCGATCAATCCTTCGCCTTTGATTTCCCTGCCCAGCGCCGTTTGGCAGGCGCTCATCACAACCAGGTCCGCATTGAGTTTGAGGTTGTAGATTTCGTGCAGACGCAGAAAGCCATCGCGTGGCTGGCCTTGTTCGTCAACCATCGAAAGCGCCAGCCAGGAAAGGTCCGGATGAGCGTCTTCCAGCCAGCCGTGCGTGGCGAAGTGGAGAATTCGGTAGGAGGCAAGATCAGTCCGCAACACGGAATCTCGCGTTGCCTTAAAACCGCGTAGTTGTAACGCCGAACCTTGCGGCGCGAGTAAAAGAATGACATCGGCTTCGTCGGCGGTCGTGATCAGCCGGCGCAGGTCGTTTGCGCCTCGCCTGGCTTCGGGAGCCGGCGGCGTTTTTTTCGCCAGGCTGGCATTGACGCGCGCATCGTCCCGGCTGAAAACCGGATCGGCGAAAACGGCCACGGAGCGAGCCGCCGCCGGGCGCGCTCCAAACTCGCGCCGCAGCACCGCCAGCACCGAAGCGGAAGGCAGATTCACGATTTCATGTTCGGCAATCAACGGCTGCGCAGTCTTTCCCGGCAACCGTAACGCCGCGAAAGGCACGTATTGCAATGCGCCATCGGCCACAATCAGCAACCGCCGCTTTTGCAGCCGGTCCGCCAGCGGGCCGAGCACCAACCGGCTGAGCGCGGCGGCTTGCGCTTGATACGGTTTGTTGGCTGACAGCGCCTGATGAAAAGCGCGCGCGGCGGATTCAAGCTCGGCGCGTTTCGGCAATTTGTAGCCGGTGATTTCCCCTGCGGTGACGAACCAGACGTAACTGGCTTCCTCGCCGAGCGCGTATTCGATCAGCGCCGAATCGGAATCGAGCAATCGTTGCGCGGCGGCGGCATCCAGCGTTTGCGGATGCGTCAGCGAAGCGTAACGCGGATGCGTGACGCGGAGCCGCGCACGCAAAGCTTCCACTTCCGCTGATCGTTCACGCAAACGCGCATCCGTCGGAGCGTTTCCGGACGATTCGGAAAGACGGCGCAAGGCTTCGTCATTGAGCCGCTGCTGGGCTTCGCGCAATTCCCGCAGCAAGGAAGCGTCCGCTTCCGCATCGTGCGTGACGCGTGCTTCATTCACTCTTTCCAGCAACGAACGCGCCCGCGCCCGCTCACTCAGGGCGAATGCTTCGCGAATCTGTTCGGCGGAGGGCGACTGGCGCATCAACAAATCAATTTGCTGCGTGTAAGCCTCCGCCAGAGTCGCGGAAAAAGTGGCGCGCGTCGAATAACCGGAAAGCCCCTGCCGCAAAGATTCCAGCACCGCCAACGCCGCTTCATTCCGTTCGCGCGCCGCCACCGGTTCTCCCATCGAGGCGCGCAATCCGGATTGCGCAATCAATGTCCGGGCGACGCCGAGCCGTTCGTCCCGTTGCCGGAAATCGGCCAGCGTGCGGTTGAATTCCTCCATCGCTTTTTGCGTTTGCCCCAGCCGCTGATAAGCCTGCGCAATGTAAAAGTTCGCGTCCGCGCGGCCGCTGACCGCGCCCTGCGCCTGGTACAGCCCGAATGCGCGGTTGAGATATTCCAGGGCCTGCGCGGGATTTCCCAGCGTCAGGCTGGTTTGTCCGAGCCCTTTCAGAATGCGCAAGGTCTGGTAATCGGCCTTTTCCGCGAGCGGCAGCGCCTGCTCCAATTGACGAAGCGCTTGCAGCGGCTGGTCCAGCCGCAAACAGACATCGCTGAATTTGAGCAGCGCCAGAATCTCCACCAGTTGGTGACCTCCGGCGCGGGCAATGTCCAGCGATTCCGTCACGGCATCGCGCGCCCGTTCGGCGTCGCCCAGCAACAGCCAGCCATCGGCGACAAACAGCAAGGCATTGGCCAGTTCGCGCCGATTCTTGTCTTCGCGGTGCAGCCGCAGCGCTTTTTGATATTCGGCCATGCCTTGCTGCAAATCGCCCACGTCATTGAGCATCCATCCAAGGGAGAGCAATGTGTCCGCCTCGTCGTAGCGATACCCCAGCGCACGAAGAATTTCCACGGATTCGCGAACCATGGGAATGCCTTCGTTGTGATTGCCCCCGACGCCGGTTTCATGTCCGATATAGTACAAACACTTGGCGGTGATAAATCGGTTGCCGGACGCAAGCGCCAAATCCAGCGCCGGGCGGTAATGTTCCAACTTGCGCTCTCTGGCTGTGCCGCCAAAACGATAAATGGCCAGGGCTTCGCCGTGACGATCCTCAACTCGTTGATAAAGCGTTCGCGCTTCCTGAAAACAATCCGCCGCCGCCTTTGGACTGCCCAGAAAATGAACGGCCCGCCCTTTTTCAATCATCGCATCCGCCGCGCCGGTAAGATCTTCCGCCGCTTTGAAATCACGCGCCGCCGAGTCAAACACCGCGACCGCTGTTTCCAGTTGCGCTTTCAGTCCCGCAGCGCGAAGGTCTCGCCCCTGATTCAGCGCACGCTGGGCCGCGACCAATAACTTGTCCGTTGGCTGGACGGAGCGCGGCTCGGTGATTGTCAGCGTGTATTGGCCTTTTTCCGCCGTCTGATTGGCCGCGCGAACTTCGACAACATAAAGGCCGGAGTCTTCAGCGATTCCATGAAGAAACTCCGGCCCCTGCGCTCCAATGGGACGATTCACCTCCGCCAACAACTTGCCGTCAGGCGCGCGCAACGCCACAACGACATCCACGCCTTCCTGTTCCACACGCACCGAAACATACTGTCCGGCGGACAACAGAAGCTCAGTGGCACGTTGTTCTCCTCCACCAAGCCCATGTTTCCTCGTTTGAGCAGTCTGAAAGGACGTGGTTATCAGCGGCAAAATGAGGAAGACAAAAAATACCGGCAGGATTTTCCAACCGTGTGCATGCATAACTGATTGCGGAATTGTCTCTTGAATCCTAAAACCGTTCTATCCTGAACTTGAAATCCGTGGGAACGGGTTCCGCTTGAAAAGAAATGATAAGAGCGTGGGTTGCACTTGACTTATCCGTCTTCCCAGGAGGGTCTGAACCAAGCACTTTAAGATTCCCGTCTTCATCTTTTTTCAATTTAACTTTTATCGTTTTGTCTTTTCTGGGGCCATTTGGTTCCTGCAGATCGAACTTTCCCTTAATCGCTACAGCCTCTGCAAAAGAAATAGTAATCGCATGGGTCGCTGCGGGCTCCGATTCGGCCGTCTTTCCTGGCGGATCGGAGGCAACTATCACAAACTTTCCGTTATCTGTTGTAAACCAAACTTTATATACATTTCTCGCTGTTGCCATTATTCCTCCTATGGCTGTTGATTTAGTTTTCGACAAGTTGATTGAATTATTGAGATGAAAGCAGGCTTTTCCGCCTGCTGACGCTGACTGAACGAGCGAAAATTAGATACACCAATTGCATATAAAATGACAGCAACTCAAGCAGCTACTGCGACTTTTCCGCCTCGAATTCGAGAAAAAACTGAGGCAAGTTTTCAATCTGTGGCCCGGCCATTTTTGGGACGAACTGTTCCCAATAACGCACATCAATAAGATTTGGAAAGGTAAAATCTCTAGTGGAACCGCCGTTCGTGATTGGCACGAAGTTTGAATCGAAATACATAAAAGTTTTTATTGCAGAACATTCACACTGATCAAGGGAGACAAGATGACGACATTTTGGCAAGACCTGCGCCACGGCGCGCGAATGCTTCTGAAAAAGCCCGGCTTCACTTCGATAGCCATCCTGACGCTGGCGCTGGGCATTGGCGCGTGCGCGATGATTTTCAGCGTGGCGGACGCGTTGCTGCTGCGTTCGCTTCCGTTTCCCGAAGCGGACCGGTTGGTGCAACTGCGCGAAGTCGGCGCAAAGGGCGGAACGATGTCCGTGGCCGAGCCGAACTTTGAGGACTTGCGGGCGCAAAACCGCAGCTTTTCGGCGCTGGCGGCTTCGGCGGGCAGCTTTCCGCTGGTGGTCACCGGCGGCAGCGAACCAGTGCGGGCACGCGTTTCCATTGTTTCCCATCAATTCTTTGAAGTTGTGGGCGTGCAGCCGATGGCCGGGCGCATCTTCGTGCCGGAAGAAGAAAAGTTCGGCGGGCCGGTGGCGGCGCTGATCAGTCACGGGTACTGGCAGAAGATGCTGGGCGCGCGCACGGATTTCAGCGGCGTGAAATTGAATGTGGACGGCGTCAGTTGCAATGTCGTCGGCGTCATGCCCCCGACATTCAATTATCCAGCCGAAACCGAAGTCTGGATGACGCGCAATTCCGATCCGCCGAATACCTCTCGCACGGCGCACAACTGGCCGGTCATCGGACGGTTGCGCCCCGGCGTCACGCTGGATCAGGCGCGCGCCGATGTCAGCCTGATCAGCAAACAACTGCGCCAGACGTACGGCGAGAAAATGGATGCAGTGGATTTCGCCCTGGTTCCGCTGCAACAGTTTCTGACACGCAATGTCCGCGAAGGCTTGTTGTTATTGCTGGGCGCGGTCGGGTTGCTGCTGCTGGTCGCCTGCGCCAACGTCTCAAACCTGCTGCTGGCGCAATTTACCGCGCGGCAGCGCGAATTCACGGTGCGAGCCGCGCTCGGCGCTTCGCGATGGCGGCTGGTGCGGCAACTGATTGCTGAAAATCTGCTGGTCACGTTGCCCGCCGCATTGCTCGGCGTGCTGCTGGCGAGTTACGGCGTAGAACTGCTGTTGCTGCTCGACCACGGCACGCTGCCGCAAGTGAACCGGATTGAAGTGGACAACCGCGTGGCGCTCTTTGCCGGCGGTTTGTCGGTCTTGATCGCCGTTCTGCTGGGAATGCTTCCGGCCTTCCGATTCGGCAAACAGGATTTACCGGGCGGTCTGAAAGACGGGCGTGGACAATCCGCCGACGCAACCAGTCAACGGCTGCGCGGTGCATTGGTCGTGACGCAAATCGGATTGACGCTGGTGCTGCTGACCGGCGCGGGTTTGCTGGGGCGAAGTTTCATCAAATTGCTGCGCACCGATCCCGGCTTCAAGACGGAAAACGCCGTGGCAATGACGTTGTCGCTGCCATCCACCATATCCCGGCAGGAAGACGAAAGATTGCGGCAATTTTATGTGCAACTGCTGGAACGTATTGGCCAGATGCCGGGTGTCACGGCTGCCGGAGGCATCAACGCCTTGCCGCTGGCGGATCGCGGAGCCAATGGCCGGTTTCTGATTGATGACAATCCGGCGCTGCGCGGCGAAGCGGATTACCGCGTGGCCAGCGGCGGATACTTCCCGGCGATGGGCATGCGGTTGTTGCAGGGCCGTTTGTTCGATGGGACGGACACCGTCAATTCGCCGCACTCCGCGGTCATCAGCCAATCGCTGGCCGCAAAGTACTGGCCCAAAGGCGACGCCATCGGCCAGCGAATCCAGTTCGGCAATATGGACACGGACAAGCGCCTGCTGAATGTCGTAGGGATCGTCAGCGACGTGCGCGACGCGGGGCTGGACACCGAAGCCAATCCGACGGTTTATTCCTATTCGTTGCAGCGCCCGCAATGGTGGCAGGTTTCGCGCCTGTCCATCGTCGTGCGCGCAACGACCGATCCGCAAAGTCTGATTCCGGCGATGCGCGGGGCGGTTGCGTCGCTCCGTTCCGATGTCCCGCTCCGGTTCCGGACGCTGGAAGGAGTGTTCTCTTCATCGCTCGATCAGCGCAGGTTCAGTCTGATGCTGTATGGCGTATTTGCCGCGGTTGCGCTGGTGATCGCCGCCATCGGGATTTACGGCGTCATCTCCTACAGCGTCGCTCAGCGGACGCAGGAAATCGGCATTCGCATGGCTTTGGGGGCGCAACGCCGAGACGTGCTGCGGCTGGTGATCCGGCAAGGGATGAAGCTGGCGTTAATCGGCGTGTCGGTGGGATTGGCCGGGGCGTTGGCCATGACCGGCTTGCTCAAAAGCACGCTTTATGGAGTCAGCGTGACTGACCCGCTGACTTTCGCACTGATCGCCTTGTTGTTTACCGGTGTCGCGCTACTGGCCTGCTGGATTCCGGCGCGGCGGGCAACCAGGGTTGATCCGATGGAAGCATTGAGATGTGAGTGAGAGATGTGAGTGAAAACGACGAACGGCTTTTGGAAATTGGCGTCAAGCCAATTTCCAAAAGCCGTTTTCAAGATTCCCCGCGAATGCAATCTATTTCGCGATCTTCAAGGGCAATTTGACCAGCAACGGTTTGCCCGGTTTTGCCGCCACGCGGAAAAGGGTCTGCGGCAGCGGGTCGGCTTGCGTCAGACGTTTCTTTTTATCGGCGCCCGCGGCCTGTTCCGAGCGGGTATAAAACTGACCCGCGCCGCCTTCCAGTTCCAGTTGTTCCACCTGCGTGCCCCACAATTTTTCCCATTTTTCGACATCCGCGTTGGGAAGCTGAAGTGGCTCATAATTTCCCTGATCGTCGCGCACCGGTTTTGGCAATCCAGGGAGCGGCGTTGGCGAAACCAATACGGTCAACACTTCGGCAACCTGAAGTTTTGGATTATCGCTTTTCAAGGGCTGCACCTCGAAAAAGGGTTCATCCGTGCCATTGGGAATTTCAATCACGCGCCCGGCGTCCACTTTGTTGTCGTCTTTGGTCGGGTCAATGGGATAGATCAGGTACGGCTCGCTCATCGAACCGTCTTCGTACTGCTCGCGGTCAAGCACATACAGATAACCTGTCCGTGGAATTTCGATGCTCAGCCGAAGCATTTGACCGGACATAAAGGCCGTGGAGGCTTCGACACGTTCAGGCGTGAAGTTGGACTTTTTGCCTTTGCGGACGACCAGGATGCGCGCGGTGTCCTCGCCCTTGCCGTTTGACTGGGCAAGCTGCTTGTCAGCTTCCTCCGAAGCGCGCAGCCGCCAGATGGTGATGCCGACAATATTATCTTTTTCGACCGCCGTGGGGATCGCTTCCTTGGGCAATTGCGGGCCTGTGCGCTTATATCTGGCTGGGCGCGACGAAGACGGAGTTGCGGGAGAAGCCGCAGCGGCCGGCCGGTAATTTGGCGGCCAGAAGCGGCGCTCGGTGTCCTGTTCCTGTGCGAGAGCCGAAGTGGTGAAGCCGATAGAGAATGCCACCATCGCACATCCCACGATGAATCGGATGATTTGGCCAAAGTTCGATTTGCTGATCATTTTGCCTCCTAAACTTGAATGAGTGCGCCAAACCTCAGCCGGTTGACGCGACAATAAAACGACTTTTCAATACCCCACGGCGTTTTACTCTCCCATCGCCACAATTTGCAAAGGGAGTTTCACCTTTGCTTCCGCCTCTAAACTACTTTTGTGCAGCCCAAATAGTCCGTCAGCATATAGCTTTTATGCCGATGTGCAATGAGATAATTCGCATACGTGAAGTGATGTTTGTCACAGCCTGGGACAAATCATCGCCACTCACCCTGCTGTCCGAACGCCGCCCAGAAGTACGGCGCTCGCCAGTTTTTCAGTTTCATCAGCTCTAATTGCGCAATACGTAATGCTGCTGATGGGCGCTGGCCCTTGGCCAGCATGGACTCGTAAAAACTCTTCATCAGGTCGGCGGTCGAACGGTCATTGACGCTCCACAAACTGACAACGACGCGGGGCGCGCCCGCATACATAAAGCCTCGCGTCAGACCGATGATGCCTTCGCCTCGGATTTCCCTGCCCAGCCCGGTCTGGCAGGCGCTAAGCACAACCAGTTCGGTCGCAGGCAGTTTCAAGTTGTAAATCTCCGGCGCAAGCAGATAGCCGTTTTGCGGTTTGCCCTGTTCATCCACCAGCGAAAGCACCAGGCCGGAAAGCTCCGGATTGAGGCTGTTCAGGAAACCGTGCGTGGCGAAATGCAGGATTCGATATTGGCCCAGGTCCTCGCTGGTGGCGGCGGCGCGGCTGGCGGCGAAGTCAAAAGCGGCTTTGCCCGCGTCGCCCGCTGCCAGCGAAAGAATGGTTTCCGCTTCGCGGCGGGTGTTTGGCAGGCGCGGAATGCGGAATTCAGCGTCCACCGCGCCGGATTCCTTCCCCGATTTGTAGAGCAGAATGCGCGAAGGGTCGGTTTCCGCTGGGGGCGCGGCTTGCGGCGGTTTGGCGGAGGCGTTGTCCTCCGCGCCAATTTTAACGACCTTGATGCGTTCATCCCTGGCTTCAAAGACCGGATCGGCGATGACTGCAACGGTCTTGGAAGCTTTCCCGCGGTTGGCGGCTTCGCGGCGCAGCGCGGCAAGCGTTGTAGCCGATGGCAGAAAGAGAATCTCATGACTGGCAACCAATGGTTGATAACGTGCGTTGCCAGGAACGACGGATAAAGCCGAGAAAGGCACATATTGCAATGCGCCGTCGGCGACGATGATCAAACGCTTTTTGCCGAGCAGCGGCGCAACTTGCGCCAGCAGCATGCGCCCCAGTGCGGTGGCGGCGGCGGGCGTCTCGGCATCCGCATCGGCGATACGATCCTGCTTTTGCTGATTCGATTCCTTCGCCAGGTATTGATTGCGTGCGGTGGCCAGTTCGTAAAAGCGTTTGGCCGATGCCTCGATCAACTCGCGTTTGGGCAGGGCGAAACTGCGAACGGCGGTCGGTGTGACAGCCCACAGGTAGCTGCGTTCTTCGCCCAGCGAGAATTCCAGCAACATTGTGTTCGCGTCAAGCAGGCCCTGAATTTCGCGTGCGGCGAGCGGTTGCGGCTGCGTCAGATTGGCGTAACGCGGGCTGCCGCTGCGAATTTGACCTTGCGTCTCGCGTAACTCGCGGTTCAGCCGTTCGATCTCTTTACCGGCTTCGGCAATTTGATCGGCCTTGCCGCGGCTGCCCAGCAGGCGAATCTGCTCAGTGGTTTTGTCATTGATCTGCTCCTGCAGTTCGCGTTCGCGCTCGACCAGCGTTGCGTCAGCGCCTTGCCGGATGTCCGCATTGGCTTCAGTCAGCAACTCGACCAGTGACCGCGCGCGCGCCTGTTCGCTAACCTGCAAGGCGGTCGAAGTCAGCCCGCTTTTCGGCAGCCGTTTGCCCATCCGCATCAGCACGTCAATGTACAGGTCGTAATATTGCTGCACGGAAGCCCTGTACAATGCTCTAGTTTCCGGATTCGCCAAACTGGCGCGCAACGCTTCGACGATTTTGATGGATTGTTCAATCTGTTCGCGCGCGGGTTTCAGGCGATTGCGGAAGCTTTCGATTTTCGCGATGCCATAGCGAACTTTTGCTTCGCGCAATCGGTCGCCGACTTCGCGGCTGAGTTTGAGCGCCTGCTGATGATAATCGAGCGCTCGCACTTTTTCGCCGAGTGCGTCATAGGAAAATCCCAGGTTATTGAGAATGCGGGCTTCGCTCTGCGGGTCACCGACGGAACGAATCAGCGGCAGCGCTTGATCGTAAGCAGTTACCGCCTGACGAAAATCCTTTTTTCCCTCATGCGCCAAACCGATGTTATTGAGCGTGGCCGCTTCGCCCGCCTTGTCTTTCAATTCACGGCGGATGGGCAACGCATGTTCATAAGTGTTCAGCGCCTGCGGGTAATCTCCTGCCGCCCCATGGGCCAGACCCATAAAGTTCAGTGTGCGCCCCTCAAAGGCGCGATCTTTCAAGCTTCGGAAGATGGGCAGCGCCTGGTTGTAGTAAGTGAGCGCTTCCTGCGGCGCGCCAAGCAGTTCGTAACAGCGTCCCAGGTTCATCAGGGTGACGGCTTCCCCCCGCGTGTCGCGGGCGGCGCGACGCAAGCGGAGCGCGTCGGCGAACAGATTCAATGCCTGCTGCTGATTGCCCAGGTCGCGATACAGCGCGGCCAGGTTATTAAGCGTCTGGGCTTCGCCGGCGGCATCGCGCAAAGCGCGCCGCAGTTGCAGCGCTTGTTGAAAATAATCAATGGCCTTGCGCTTTTCGCCCATCCGGTCGTGCAACAGGCCGAGGTTGTTCAGCGTCTGTGCCTGACCGCGCCGGTCGTTGGCTGTGCGCCGCACGGCAAGCGCCTGCCGGTGCGTATCCTGCGATTTGCGAAAATCTCCGAGGTCGGAATAGGTCACCGCCAGATTGTTGAGCGTCAGCGCTTCGCCAGAAGTATCTTTCACCGCACGGCGCAATGGCAGCGCCTGCAAGAAGAACTCCACGGCCTTCGAGCGATCTCCGGTCAGCGAGGAAATGACCGCCAGGTTGTGCAGCGTTTCCGCTTCATGAAATTGATCCTTGAGCGCTCGCCAGACAGGCAATGCTTCCTGGAAACGCCCGGCAGCATTGGGATACTCCCGCAAATCCAAATGCAGGCCGCCAAGGCCATCCAATGATTTCGCAATCCCAGGCGAATCGTTCAATTGCCGCCAGAGTTCCAATGCCTCAGCGTGTTTCTCCAGCGCCTGGCGTTTGGCAGCGGCATTTCCATCTGCCAGATGTTCCGCCTCGGCGCCGGCCTGCTCGGCCCTCACGCGGATTCGGTCGGCGTCAGTTGCCGCGCGCAAAGTTTCCAAACGCGCTTCGTAACGTCCGGGCTTTGCCTTTTTGTCTTCCGAGGCAATTTCGATGCGGTAATCGCCTGCCATTGCTGCAATCAGCGAACCCGCTTCCGGCCCTTGCTCGCCGGTCGGATTGTCCACTTCCAACAACTTCTGGCCGTCAGGACTGAAGAGCGTGAGCTTGACGTCAATTCCGCGCTGTTCGACAACCACATGCAGGAACTGGCCTGGCTGTGCTGTAACTCGAAAACTGTGAATTTCGCCGCCTTTTAATTCCCGTTCCACGGGCTGACCCAGTTGGAGCGAACGAACCTCCGGCGGGTTTTGAGGCATATCACCCAGAGCGATGAAATTCCCCCGTGCAGACTGCGCACAAAACAACACCACGAAAATCATTGAACCGAATCGGAGGGAGGGACAATTTATGAAGCTTTGCATTTTGATAAATAAGCGAAGATGAAGCACCGCGAGCCTCTACGAAATTGGTGGTTGATTGATATTTAAGCTGTTGATTCGAAGCAGGATCATGCGTCGGTTTAAGTGGGATGGCAAGCGGAAGAATACGGCCTTTTCTGCATCTTTTAGCGGCATAAAAGAGATTGGGTGGCAGAAGGGCATCCCAGTGCCTGTCCGCCACCCAATCAGTTTTCACCCTGAACCAGATCGGCCAATCTCACAAAATCTGCTCGGCGACTTCCACCCGCAGCAAATTCCGCACATTTTCGATTTGGTTGGCAATGGTTGCCTGTGCGGAACCGGCGAAGAGCAGTCCGATGGCGATATTGTCGAGCGTCATAATCAGCGAGCCGGAATCGCCCGGAGACGACATCGGCGTGGTGATGATCTGGTCCTTGAACCGGGCCGTGCGGCCGCCGCCGTAGTTCACATCAATGGTGGCGTTCACCGTCGTCACTCGTCCGGTTGAGAAGTTGGTTGTGCGACCTGTCTTTTTGACCAGCGTTCCGACCGTAACCTCGGCTTTGCGCCGCCAGCCGCGCACGTAGCCATTCCAGAAAATCTCGCGGTCCAGATCGCCAAAGTCGCCTTCGGCAATTGCGGCATCCACCAGATTTTGATGCTGCGTCAAAGGCACTGCTGGTGCGAAGGTGATCGGGATATATTCGCTCAACCGGGCGATGCGATCCGCCGGGTCTTTGCCGCCATCAATCGGGCCGGGCTGCAAAATCGCATCCCCGATGGCGCTGTTGTTGCTGTTGGCCAGAACGTGGTTGTTGCTCAGAATGTAGAACTTCGGCGGAACACCGATTCCGTGCGTGGCCGGGTTGGACGAGCCGCCGCTGAGAATCTTGTAAACGCAGGTGGCAATCGTCCCTGCCGTGATGTTCTTGTGGCCGACGCTATAGCCGCCCTTGGCAGCGCGAACGCGTCCGGTCAGCACTTGCGCACTCGCTCTCTGATCAATCGGTGGCGGGGGATCTTCGTCCGGGTCTCCGCCATCCGCTGTGGCAAAGACATTGCCGATGGCCAGCACGTCGGTCTGCACATCCTGCAACTTCGCCGGGATCAGGTCTTTTTTCGAGATCGCTTCTTTCGGAAGCTTCTGCGACACCAGAACCAGTAAGGCAGGCTCTCCTGTGGGTTTCCCATCCTTCCATTTGATTCCCGCGCCAACGCCGAGCACGTTGCTGCGCGGCATAAGGGCGTCCACGGCGGCTTCGTGCGCCTTGTCCAGGCCTTTGGCTTCGGCGGCTGATAAAGTGATTTTTTTGGGATCGTACATCGTATGGTTTTCTCCTTTTCACCAAGCTGAGTGTGGGCCGAATTGACCATCGCCGGTCATCGGGTTTTGCAACAGAATCAATTGGGCAGTTTGTTGCGTCTGGCAGTGTGTTGCGTCTGAATGTTTCTTTACGTCCGATTAAGATGGCGTTGCGAATCAAATATTACCGGCCATGAAATCTTTGAGGAAATTTCCGATCAGCCGACCAATTGGCAGAGAAATTCTTTACGTTTTGACCGGCCTGTTGTCCTGCCACGGCCTCGCGACAGGATTCCGCAAGGATTCCACCCAATCAACCTAACCATCACGGGCACAGTTTGTGCGCTCAAACCACAATACTTGGGGCCTTCGACTGGAGCCATCGTCAACCCTGAACAATAAAATGGCGACAATGAAGGCAAGTAGAAAATCGGAGCACCACCGGCTGTTTTTAGTCTTGTGTTAGTTAAGCCATCGGAAGGCTTTTACCTTCCGATGGCTTTTACCATTGACTCTCCTTTTCGGCATAACTAGACTCCCGCCCGCCACTCTGTCATCCAACAAGAATAGATAAAAAATTACGACGATTTTCAGCCGGGAGAGTTTCCATGAACACTATGAACCGCTTGCTGCTTTTGGTGCCTTCTGTCCTCCTGCTTGCTTGCCTCTTCTTTCCTTGCGCCAGATTCGCCATGGACGGCGGTCAATCCCCACAGCGTGCATCTCCACCGTCCGAAGTAAGCACGACAGAGCACCTAGTGAAGCAATTGATCGCCGCAGAGTCCACCACGCAACGTCAAACCATCATCAATGAAAACCAGCGCCTGCTCTCGCCTCGACTTATTGAATCATTACTCGAAAAAGCGAACCTGGTACCAATTGACAAAATTGACAGTGAAGAGGGTGCTGACAAATACGAGTCTCTCAACTACCTGGCTCTTGGTTTGTCGCAAAGGATCGGGGATCACGAAGGGCGCGCGATTTCGATCAACGATCTCGGCGCAATAAGAAGAAAGAAAAGACAATTCGATTTAGCTCTCGCATATCACCGCGAGAGTCTCTCGATTTTCCGAAGCCTCGGCCATAAAGCAGGCATGGCACAAGCTTACAGGTTTCTGGCCAGAGTTCATTACGAGCAACAAAACTATCTTGATGCTTGGAAGTGTTATTTCGAAGATTTACAGTTCGCCGAAGAAACCGGAAAGAAATATGACATCGCTCGCGCCAAGTACAATCTTGGCGTGGCCTATGAAGAAATGGAGCAATTCAACGAAGCAATTAAGTATTACCGTGACAGCCTTTCTCTCAGTCAAACCATCACTAATCCACCATTGCCGGCCTCCTTACCGGATTTGATCACAAATGCGTTAAGACGATCCGGCAGGAGTAATTTCGCGCTCAGACAATTTGACCAGGCGACGGATGCTTACCAGCGTGCGGCGGAAATATTCCATCAGGCGGGAGACACGAGGCGATTGGCTGTTGCCCTCAATTCAATTGGACACATCTCGCTCGAAGCGGAAAATTACCAAAAAGCACTGGAAGCCTACGGCGAAAGCTTGAAAGTTTCTGGTGAGAAAAATCCTCAGTCCGCAGCCATCGCCAATCTTGATCGGGCGCTGGTCTACAGCGCTCAGAAAGCCCACCCGCAGGCATTGAAGGTTCTCGCCACAGCGAAACTTACCGCCGAAAAACTGAAAAACAATGACCTTCTGCTAAGAGCCTATCGCGCCGAAGGCATCGTCAATTACTCGGCGGGGCGTTTTCCGGAAGCCCGCACCGCGCTCCAGAACGCGATCAATATTATTGAGCAGCGGCGCGCCCGCGTTCCCACCAACCCGGAAGCGGGGCCGGTCTCGCTGGGCTATCAGTATTCCCCCTATGGTTGGATGATGGCGTTGCTGGTTTCGCAGGGACAGACGGAAGAGGCGCTTCATTATGCGGAGCGATCCAAGAGCCGGTTTCTCTTCAATGTGCTCAACGATCCAACCGGCAAAGCCACCCAACTCGCTTCGCCCGTGATTTTGCAAGAGCAGCAACGTCTGGTCAGCCAATCTCTGGAATTGGAAATGCAGCTTGCCCGCGAAGAGTACGGCGCACAACCAGACGGCGCGAGGATTTCCAGCCTTCGATCACAGCTTCAGCAAACCAGAGATGCGCTGGTTGCAGTGCGCGCCAAGATTGATTCCGAATTGAAAACAATTGCCCAAAATTGGCCGCAGGAATCAAAGTTGACCCGGGAAGACCTCGCCGCCTTGCTTCCGAATGAGCAAACCGCGTTGCTCCAATTCGTCATGAGCGAAGAGCAGGCATTTCTTTTTGTGGCGACCAGATCCGGCACTGATGCCGAGTTACAAGCCTATCCGCTCAATATCAGAAAACAGCGAATCAAGGAAGGCGTCGCCCGATTCCGCCACCTCATCACCAACCAGGATCAAAGCCAGGAACTCGACCAAATCGCGCGCGACTGGCACGACAAGCTGCTTGGCAACGCACGGAAGCAACTGGAAAACATCCGCTCACTCATCATTGTTCCGGATGGGCCGCTCTGGGAAATGCCTTTTCAGGCGCTCAAAAAAGCTGACAAGCGTTACCTGATCGAAAGCCATTCAATTACTTATGCCCCATCATTCAATGTGCTGCGCAAGATGTCCGCCCCAATTGCTCAAACCGCCCCGGGTCGCAAATTGCTGGCGTTCGGCAATCCCGCTCTTCTTGCAGGGAAAAAACTCGTCCTGCCAGGAAGCTTGATGGACAACTCGCTCGCCCCGCTGCCCGATGCGGAAAGGCAGGTCAACTGGCTTCGCAGGCAGTACGGCCAGCAAAACAGCAAGGTGCTGACTGGCAATCTAGCCACGGAAACCAGCTTTAAGACGCTTGCCCCTCAATATGGAATTCTGCACCTGGCCGCGCACGGTTTGTATGACGACCTGGATCCGATGCGTTCCAGCATCGTGCTGTCGCAAACGGGCAAGGCGCCCGGTGAAGATGGCTTCCTGGAAGCCCGCGAAATCATCAGGCTCAAGTTGAAAGCCGAACTGGCCATCCTGTCCGCCTGCGAAACCGGGCGCGGCCAGATTCGAGACGGTGAAGGCATCATCGGCCTGCCATACGCCCTGTTTGTCGCCGGCTGCCCAACCACCATTGTCAGTCAATGGAAAGTCAGCGCGCAAAGCACCGCTGACCTGATGATGGCATTGCATACCCGGCTCAACCAAAAACCCAATCAGGCTTCCAAAGCCGAGGCGCTGCGGCAGGCGGCTGTTTCGCTTATCAATGGATCAAACCCCGAATTCCGCCATCCCTTCTTTTGGGCGGGTTTTATCGTTTTCGGCAAGGCGAATTAATGCGAATCACCAGGCCGAATCGCCGCTCCAACAGGTTTTGCCGGAGCGGCGATTCGTTTGCGTGGATGTTGAACGTGGCTGTTCTCTTGCCTCTGCTTTCGTAATCTCCTACTCTCCTCGCGCTCCATTTCCACAATCAAACCGAAGCATGTTTCCTCAATAACGGAGGCTGACGATGATTCTCAATCGCGTCATCAGACGCGCAGTTCAAGACGGTCCCGATCACAAAGCGGCCAGGTCCGCGAAATTGGCGCTCTTCGCCCTTTTATGCCTGCTGTGTGCCGCCGATTCAGCCCAGGCCCAGGAAAAAAACCTGGATGTCCTTCGGCGAAAACTGACGGTTGAAATCGAAAAGATTGCCGCCGGTTTTGACGGCGTGATGGGCGTGGCCATCAAAGACCTGACCACCGGCGAAGAGATTCTGATCAACGATCAACTCATCTTCCCGACCGGCAGTTCCATCAAAATTCCCGTTCTGATCGAACTTCACAAACAGGCCTCGACGGGAAAATACAAGCTGACCGACCTGCGCCGCGTGGAACGCAAGGATCAAATCGGCGGCAGCGGCGTGATCCTCAACTTCGGTGATGGAACCTCGCAACTCAGCCTGCGCGATCTGGCCGTGCTGATGATCGTGCTCAGCGACAACACGGCGACCAACATGCTGATTGATCAAACCGGAATGGCCAATGTCAATCGCACCCTGGACGAGATGGGGCTGAAAGACATCCGGCTTCGCCGCAAGATGATTGACACTGCGGCGTCGGCACGCGGCGACGAAAACATCGCGACGCCGCAAGCAGCCATGCAGTTGATGGAAAAACTCCATCGCGGCGAAGCCGTCAGCCGAAGCCTGAGCGACGACGTGCTGAAAATCCTCAAGCTGCGAAAAAACAGTCCAATTCCCAAAGCGGTGCCGGCAACTGTGGCGGTCGCGAACAAGCCTGGCGGCATCGAAGGCGTTGCCTGCGACTGGGCGATCGTTTACGTTCCCAACCGTCCGTTCGCCATCTCTGTCATGACCAACTACAACGGCGAAAGCGCAAACGCTGACGAAGCAATCGCCAAGGTTGCCAAACTCGCTTACGACTATTTCGCGCGGCTGGCCCGCTCGACAGCTTATGGCGCGCGGGTGCCGCTCGAATTTCTGAAAAAGCAGGATTAACTTTATGGCTCTTCACAAGAAACGCGAAGAATCCGGACGTTCGGCCGCCCGGCTGTTACTCGAATCCGCCGAGCCGGTCGAACTGCCGCCCGCCGAACTTGACGAGCAGGATGCGACCATCGAACGCGAGGAGTTCCGCCAATACCTGCCGGACCTTTTTGAAGCCCTGCGAGAAGGCGGCTGGGCCGATCCGGCGCCGATGGTGCAAAGCAATTCGATCTTCGTCATTGACGGCGAAACCCGTACGTTCTGGGTCAGGGTGTGGCACACCGACGAATCGCGCACGCGGATTGCGCGGCTGCATGTTTTGAGTTGTTTGCCCTTCGCGCCAAACCTCAAGATCAACTTTGGCAATTAGCCATCAAGGTACATCACAATGTCTTCTTCCTCCCTGCTCAGGCGCGATTTTCTAAAACAGTCCACCATTGCCGCTGCTGCGGCAGGTCTTCCCGCCATGACCGATACGCAGGCTTTCAAAAACAAAAAAGAGTTCACAGCCTATCAGCAGAAGCGCCGCCGTCTGCTCTGGGGCTTGCTCGGAGACTTGCCCTTCAATCACCGTCCCAAACCGCCCAAGCTGATCAAAACGGAAAAAGGCGACGGCTATACGCTGGAACGGCTGGAACTCGATTTGAACGGCATTGAGCCTGTGCCCGCGCTGCTGCTGATTCCCGACAAATTGCAAAAACCTGCTCCGGGATTGCTCTACATTCACTGGCACGGTGGGACATATCCCGTTGGCAAAGAGGAACTACTGACCGGGCAAAAGGTATTGCCCGCGTATGCGCCAGTCGTCGCCGAAAAAGGCATTGTCACGCTGGCGATTGATAGCTGGTGTTTCGGCGAGCGCCAGCACAACCCAACCGGGAAAACCGGCGAAGAGGATGCGTTCAAACAAATGCTCTGGCGGGGACAGGTGTTGTACGGAATGATGATGTTCGACGAACACCGCGCGGTGGATTATCTGGTCAGCCGCCCCGAAGTTGACCCGAACCGCATTGGCGCATTCGGTCTTTCCATGGGCGCGACCAAAGCCTGGTGGCTGGCCGCGCTCGATCCGCGCGTCAAACTCTGCATTGATCTCTGCTGTATGACGGACTTTGACGAACTGATGAGGATCAACAATCTGAAGGGACACGGCATTTATTATTACGTGCCGAGCCTGCTCAAACATTTTTCGACCGCGCAAATCAACGAATTGATCGTTCCGCGCCCGCACCTCAGCCTGAACGGGCGAAAGGATCTGCTCACGCCGCCGGCAGGCGTCGAGCGCGTCCGCGATCATCTGCTGCCGCTTTATCAAAAATATGGCCGAACCGAAGACTGCCGCATTGACCTCTTCGACTGCGCCCACGAAGAGTTACCGGAAATGCGCCGGCTGGTGCTCGGCTGGATGGACAGGCATCTGGTGAATGGCTGACAGTCATCGGGCGGCAACAAACTTTTCTTGAAACCTTCTGCACCCTCCCGCCACTAACCCGTCGTAATCAACGACAACCGGGGATCAGTTCGCTTTCAAGCTGATGGCAAGGCAATGCCTGCCCGGTCCAGGTGCTAAAATTTCAGCATCATATTCTTTTTTACGGAACTACTTTTCCAAACTTCCGTAAGAAGAGCCGGAACAAAAACTGCCCAGGTAGGATTCATACAAAGAGGGAGAAAGATGGTCAAGAAGAGATCACGCAAGATGTGGTTGATTGGCGGGACTATTTTTGTGCTCGCTGGTCTGGGAGTGACGGGGTTTGTCGTCATGTCCCGTCCGAAAAATGAGATTGATTCCTCGCGTCTGGCCGCCGTTGAGCGCGGCAATATCACCAAATCGGTTGTCGCCACAGGCCGCATCGAACCGATCGCAAAAGTCGAAATCAAATCGAAAGCCAACGGCATCATCAAAGACTTGAAAGCCCAGATCGGCGATCTTGTCCAGCCGGGCCAGGTCCTGGCAGAACTCGACAAGGAGAATCTGGAAGCCCGCGTGCGCGAAACCAAAGCGGCATTGATGGGCGCCGAATCGAATCTGAAAGCCGCCCACGCGCAATTTGAAAAGAACAAAGTTGAAGCCGAAGGGCCGGATGTTCCCTTCACCAAGCGCAACTTCGAGCGTTCGGAAAAGCTGCTGAAAGAGGGCGTTCTGCCACAGCAATCCTATGACGATACGCGCAGCGCCTGGGAACAGGCCGTCAACCGCCAGAACATCGCACGCGCGCAGCTTTCGGTAAGTGAAGCGAAAGTCGCGCAGGCCAAAGCCGAAGTCGCGCAGGCCCAGGCCGCCGTGGATCGTTCGGTTGATGAGTTGAGTTACGCGACCATTCGCTCGCCGATTCGCGGCGTGGTGCTTTCGCGCGACATCGAAATCGGCTCGCCCGTCTCTTCCATTCTGAATATGGGTTCGGCGGCGACGCTGGTGATGATGCTGGGCGACATCAGCCAGGTGTACGTGCGCGGCAAGGTGGATGAAGCCGACATCGGCGTCGTCAAATTCGGCCAGCCTTCGCGAATCAAAGTCGAGACCTTCAAGGATAAAACCTTTGAAGGCACGGTGACGCAGATTTCGCCGCTTGGCGTGGACAAGGACAACGTCGTCACTTTTGAAGTCAAGGTCTCGATCAACAACCCCGGCGGCGAGCTTCGCGCGAATATGACCGCCAATGCCGAGATCGTTTTGGAAGAACACAAAGACGTCCTGCTCGTGCCCGAAAGCGCCGTCGTGTATGACGCGCAGCGCAACGCTTCCGTTGAATTCCCCGCCCCGGCTCAACCCAAAGGCAAGGAGAAAAAAACGATCAAGGTCGGCATCAGCAATGGCACGCGCACCGAAGTGCTGGAAGGTTTGAGCGAAGGGCAGAAAGTGATCCTCCAATGAGGAATGCTGTACTTCAAGCCATTTCCCGGGAGACAAAAATGACGCCACGCCGGGAAACCAAGTTGAGGCTTTCCCTGGCGCGCATCGAAGAGGCTTCGCGGGTGATTGACCCCGTCTTTCGATGCAGCCCGCAGTTTTCGTTTGCCGGTTTGAACGAAGAACTCGGCCTGGAAATGGTCTGCAAGGTCGAGACGCTCAATCCGATTCGCTCGTTCAAAGGGCGCGGCGCGGATTATTTCATTCATCAACTTGGGGATGGCAATCAGCGGTTGGTCTGCGCATCGGCAGGGAATTTCGGACAGGGATTGGCTTATGCGGCACGCAAGCGAAACATTCAACTGACGGTGTTCGCGGCGGAAGCGGCCAATCCGCTGAAGGTCGAGCGGATGCGGAAGCTTGGCGCGGAAGTCATCCTGACCGGCGTTGATTTTGATGCCGCCAAACATGCGGCGAGAGTTTTTGCCGAAGGCGAAAACCTGCCGTTTGTCGAAGATGGGCGCGAAGTGGCGATTTCCGAAGGCGTTGGAACGATTGGGTTGGAGTTGTCCCGCTGGCCGAAGCCTTTCGACTCAATTCTGGTGCCGCTGGGCAACGGAGCGTTGCTGGCCGGCATTGGGCGCTGGATCAAGGCCGTTTCTCCGCAAACCCATGTGATTGGAGTTTGCGCGAAAGGCGCGCCGGCCATGGCGCTTTCCTGGCGGTCGGGCCGAACCGTCGTGACGGACAATGTGGACACGGTTGCTGAAGGCATTGCGGTGCGCGTTCCGGTGGAAGAAGCGTTGGATGATTTACGGCTGGTGGTTGACGACATTCTGCTGGTGGATGATCAAACAATGATGCGAGCGATGCGGCTGCTTTTTCGCGAATTGGGGATCGTCGTCGAACCTGCCGGCGCTGCCGGAATTGCGGCGGCAATCGCGTTTCAGGACAGGTTTGCCGGCCAACTTACCGCAACCGTATTGTGCGGCGGCAACGTCACCGAAGCGCAAATTCAGCAATGGCGACTGGCTGGAAATGACTGACAGATGAAAGAACTGCTTTCGCAAACCTGGACGAATTTGATGGCGCACAAGCTGCGCAGCTTCCTGACGATGTTCGGCATCATCTGGGGTGTCATCTCCATCGTGCTGCTGTCGGCGGTCAGCGAAGGCTTTCAGCAGGGCAATCTGCACGTGCTGAAAGAACTCGGCAAGAACATCATCATCATTCGCAATGGCCGCACCAGCACACAGGCGGGAGGCGAGCGCGCCGGCAAGCTGATCCGGCTGGACATCGGCGATGTTCAGGCCTTGAAAGAGAGGGCGAAGATGCTGGAACACGTCACGCCGGAACTGATGCGCGGCGGAGTCAGCTCCAAAAGCGCCTTCAACGCCAGTTCCACGCAAATGAGCGGTGTCTGGCCGGTCTATCAGTACATTCGCACCATCGAAGTGGATCGCGGACGGTTGCTGAACGAACAGGATTGTTCGGAAGCTCGCCGCGTCGCCATCATCGGCGCGGATATGGGCAAGCAATTGTTTGCAGACCGCGACCCCATCGGACAGCAGATTTCGCTCAACGGACTTCCCTACACCGTCGTGGGCCGCGTCCGGAAGAAGGAACAGGATTCCAATTACACCGGTCCGGACAACAACCGCCTGTTTCTGCCTTACGAAACGATGCGGAAAGACTTTCCGATGCCGGGCGAAAACGACACTTCCGACTCGGTTGCGGCCATCATCGCCGCACCTTACGAACACATCGCCAACGAACTGAATCGCATCATCGAACGCGAAGGCAAGATCAATTTTGAAAAGATTGGCCCGGTCGAACAGGAAGTTCTTTCGATCATCGCGCCGCGTCACAACTTCGATCCGTCAGACCGCGAAGCGCTTTCGATGTGGAACACAGCGCTGGAAACGGTCTTTTTCAACAAGATGATTTCCAGCATGCGCGAATTCTTCATCGCCGTCAGCATCATCACGCTGGCGCTGGGCGGCATCGGCGTGATGAACATCATGCTGATTTCGGTCAAGGAACGGACGAAGGAAATCGGCATCCGCAAAGCCCTGGGGGCGACTTCCAGCAATGTACTGCGGCAGTTTTTCAGCGAAGGCCTGCTGCTGACCTTGCTGAGCGGAACGATTGGCTTGGGCATCGGCATTGGCTTGTGCAAGTTAATCAATTTGCTGCCGCTGCCCGCGCGGTTTTCAGGAATGATTCTGACCTGGCAATCGGCGGCGTTTTCGGTGGGCATGCTGGCTTTGATTGGAATCGTGGCGGCGACTTATCCGGCGCGGCGGGCGTCTTCCCTGCCCCCAATCGAAGCTCTGCGATACGAGATGTGAGTTTATGGTCATCAAGGAAGTCTTCATTCAGGCCATTCAATCGCTGGTCGGCCATCGCATCCGCGCTGTGATGACAATGACCGGCATCGCCTGGGGCATCGTGGCCGTCGTGCTGCTGATGGCCTACGGCAATGGATTCCACAACGCGATTGCTGTCGGATTCCATCGCGCCTTCAGCAACGGCACGGTCGTCATCTGGAACGGGCAAACCAGTATGCAGGCCGGAGGCGAACGCGCGGGTCGCCGTATTCGCTTGAAAGAAGAAGACGCTGAAGCGCTGCGGCAACTCGGCACGATCAAATACGTCAGCCCGGAATATGTCGAAGGCCTGCCGCTGGCGTTCGGCATCAAGCAAACCAGTTGCACCGTGCGTGGCGTGGCGCCCGAATACGGCGAAATGCGCGGCGAAGTGGCGGAATTTGGCCGCTTCATCAATGCCGAAGACATTGAAAAACAGCGCCGCGTGATCTTTCTCGGTTCTGAAATCGCCAAGAAGCTTTTCGGCAATGCCCCGGCGGTCGGAGAAACCATTCGCGTCAACGGCCTGTCCTTTGAAGTAATCGGCGTGTTGACGCAAAAGGTCAGTTTTTCAAACTATTACTCGCCGGATAAATACTCTGCGTTCATTCCCTACACCACAACCAAACAGGTTTGGAGCCAGGATTACGTGGACAATCTGGTCTTTCAAACCATCAGCCCGGCGACGCATTTCCAGGCGCTCAAACAAGTCCGTGAAGTGCTGGGGGCGCGCCACAACTTCAATCCGAACGACAAGCGAGCGATCACCTTCAATGATTCGGTCGAAAACATGAAGATGATCAGCGGCATGACCGGCGGGCTGAAAATCATCCTCAGTTTCATCGGCGCACTGACGCTGATGATTGGCGGCATCGGCGTAATGAACATCATGCTGGTTTCGGTCACCGAACGGACGCGGGAAATTGGCGTTCGCAAAGCGCTGGGCGCGCGCCGCCGCTACATCCTGATTCAATTTCTGCTCGAAGCCCTGGTCATCACATTCCTCGGCGGTGTATTGGGGATTGCACTTTCCTGGCTGGTGGTAACATTTGCCGGACATCGGCCCTTCCTGGCGGACCTGCTCGAAGATCCAACCAAACAAACAGATATTTTCCTGCTGCTCTCCGGCGATGTAGTTCTGACGGCAACCAGCATTCTGATGATCGTCGGCGTCTTCAGCGGTTTGTGGCCGGCGCTCCGAGCATCCAAAACCGATCCAATCGAATCCCTCCGTTACGAGTAATTATCAAAACATCGGCGACCGAGGCGAAAAGCTGGAATATTTAACGAACTCCGAAGTATTCTACGGCTGAAGGCTGTGCCAGCCTTCAGCAAACCAGAGTACCAGCATTTCGGAGGAAACCCATGTCTTTACCGAAAAAGCAGAATCTACTGAGTTGGATTTTGCAGATCCTTGTCGCAGTGATCCTGCTGCAAACCTTGTTCTTCAAGTTTTCCGGCGCGGCGGAATCGGTTTACATCTTCAGCCAGCTTGGAGCCGAACCGTGGGGGCGCATTGGCTCAGGCGTGGTTGAGTTGATCGCGTCCATTCTGCTGCTGATCCCGCGCACGGTGACGTTGGGAGCCTTGCTCGCGCTGGGAACAATAAGCGGAGCGTTGATGGCGCATTTGACCCAATTGGGAATCAAACTGACCGCCGTTGGCGACAATGGCGAATTGTTCGCACTCGCGGTGAGTGTATTTCTTGCCAGCACGATTATTTTATTCCTCCGCCGCCGGGCGATTCCGATTGTCGGTGAAAGGTTCTTTGGGCGCAGCATATGACTCAAACACTTTCTCGTAGAGCCTTTCTTGCCGGCGCGGGCTGTGCGCTGGCGGCACAGGCAACAACCAATGCGCAAGACAACCTGCCGGTCATAGACATCCACCAGCACACGCATTACTGGGGGCGGAGCGACGAGGATTTGATCCGCCATCAACGAGCGCTCGGCGCAACCAGAACCATCCTGCTGCCCGCTGGATCGAAGTACGGGCTGGAAGCGGATTGTTACGGCAACGATTCGGTGCTGGCGCTGGCGCGGAAATACCCGAAAGAGTTCGTCTTTTTCGCCAATGAAGTCGCCGACTTGTCCGATGCACGCCCGGCCATCGAAAAGTTTTTGAAAGCAGGCGCCATCGGAATTGGCGAACAGAAGTTTTTCGTGGATTGCGATTCAAAACATATCGAATTGATTGCCGCGCTGGCCAGGGATTATGACGTGCCCGTGTTGATGCATTTTCAGCACGGCAAATACAACACCGGTTTTGAACGGTTTCACAAGATGCTGGAGAAATTTCCGAAGGTGAATTTCATCGGCCACGCGCAGACATGGTGGGGCAACATTGACCGCAATCACGATCAAACTGTTTTGTATCCGAAAGGCAAACTGACGCCGGGCGGATTGACCGATCGCTGGCTGGCCGATTACCCGAATTTGTACGGGGACCTTTCCGCCGGTTCGGGATTGAACGCGTTGCTGAGGGATGAAGAGTTCACGCAGGCGTTTTTCACACGCCATCAGGACAAACTGATGTACGGCAGCGATTGCCAGGACGCCGACACCAAAGTCAAGGAATGTAGCGGCATCAAATGCCTGGAAGCCGTCCGGCGGCTTTCTCCAAATCGGAAAGTGGAGCGAAAGATTCTGTTCGAGAACGCCCGGCGGGTGCTGAAGATCTAATAAGGCAAACTGGATCGCGGATGTTCCGTCCGCGATCCAGTTTGAAAATCTGTCTGTTCCCGCCAGTGGGATGGACTTCAGTCTGTCCCACTTGTTCCAATGTTGTTGTGCGTTGATTTAGAACTGATATTTATAACGAACTGTCACGCTGCGTCCGGGACCGTCAATCCCCCATCCTGGCAAGCGGTGGCTCTTGTCGGCGATATTTTCGAAATCAACGCCGACCTGCGAATGCTCGCCAAAGCGAATGCCCCCGCGCAGGTTGATCAATCCGTAGCCGGGAATGGCCGCAAAGAGGGGCGCGGAATCCGCCGTACCCAGCAGCCGGGTTTGAACTTGCGCCAGGGTCTCGCCAGTCGCGATCAATGTGCCTCCGGCGCTGTTGCACTGCCCATTTGTGCCAGGCGTTGTAATCCCACGCACGCAGGCTCCACGCCGGAAATAGTTCTGTATATTCGCCCGTGAACGAACCGCGCCGGTTCGCCGGTCGGACAGATCCAGCGAGGAAAGCCGGTCCTGCCGTCCCGCCAGCGAGGAATACGCTTCGACCCAGTAATTCGACTTGGCGGGCTGGTAACGCACCCGCAGGAAGCCCATTTGTGGCGGGATGCCTCCCCCGCCCAGATTCGGAGGCGCACCGGTCGCGCGGTCTTCGGCGTAAACAAAGCTGTAATTGCCGCCGAAGGACCAGGCATTCGTAATCCGAAAATTGAGGGTGTATTCAACGCCGTGCAATCGCGTGCCGCCGAAATTGGCCTGCACCAGCACAGGCGAACTGGAAAGCGGCACGAAGACGGCGCCGTTGGCGTTCTGGCGTTCGATGGTCTGGCTGCCGAGCGGTTTGCCGACCGCTCCCTGCGGCAGAATCAGTGTCTGCCGGACAATGGTATTGGCGTAATCAATGATGAAGCCGGTCAGGTCGGTGTCAATCCGGCTGTTGCGGTATCGCAGGCTGAATTCGTAATTATTGCTGGTTTCCGATTTCAGCGGTTCAATCGCAATGTTGGTGGAAACCGCGCGGTCATCGGCGGTGGAACCAATCGTGCCGTTCAATCCCAACACATCGCTGGTGGCCACCTGGAATCCCACGCCAACCAGTCCGGTCGAACCCAGCGCGGTGATGTTCGGCGCGCGAAATCCCCGGCTGTAATTGAAAGCGACGCTCAACCCTTCCACAAGTGTCCCAACCACGCCGATGCGTCCCGAAAAATCGCCCACCCGCAAGGAATCGTTCGGGAAAAGCGGCTGCCCATTGACCAGCGGGCTGTCTGCGGCGCGAGCCAGATACGAACCCACGTTGTACCGCAGCGCGCCGGTCACGCGCAGATGATTACGAATCAATTCATGCCCATCCTGCGCGAACAGCCCCGCCAGAATGTAACGCGACCCGTTCGGCACGCGCGGACGAACCAGCGCCACGGCATTGGTCACCGGATCAACCGTGAATGACGGCGCATTCACCTTGTCGCGGTAAATGTCGCCGCCGAATAAAAAATTGTTGCGATCCCAGGATTGTTTATCCAGCGAAAAACTGAAGCCATAGCTGCTGGTGCGTTCTTTGTCGTGCGTGATGGCCGCCGCCGGATTGCCGTTGCCGCCCTGGTTGACGCGCTCTTCGCGCTGGCTGTTGTAGGAAACCGTGGTCGAAAAATTATCGAAAAAGCCGACGCCCTGTTTGCTGTAGCGTCCATAGAAAAAATCCAGCATGAGGTTGCGCAGGTCTGCTTGCAGATTGCCGTCGCCGCCCAGCGTCTGGTCGTAGCGTTTGCCGCCGTCCTGCTGGCTGCGCTGATAATTCAGGCTGAATTGCTGGTCGTTCGTCGGCGCATAAACCAGTTTGGCCGACCCGCCGTATTGTGTGAACGCCGTATCGGTCAAACGGGTGCCGAGAATGTCCGACGGCAATCCGAGAAAGCGCATGATGGATGAATGGCTGTCAATGCCGCCGCCCGGCCGCAGCGTATTGACACGGCGGCCAATGAAATTGGTCAGCACACCGAAACGCTCCGTCCCGTATGTCAGCAGCGCATTGCTGCCAAAGGAAAGATCAGCGCTGGTGAAATATGTATTGAACTCTCCGTGGGTTTCCGGTTTGGCAAATCCGAACTGCGGCTGGCGAGTGAGCAATTGCGCCGTGCCGCCGAGTGAATCCGAACCGTATTGCGCGGTGTTCGGCCCGCGCAGCACTTCGACCGAACGCAGATTCGAAGGATCATTGAGATTGAAAAAGGTGTTGATGCCGCCGCGCTGCGTCGAATTGGTGTAACGCACGCCGTCAATGAACACGCCGACTTCAGTCAGGCCGCGCACCAGAACCGCGCCGATGGTGGGGCTGGTTCGTTGCAGGGCCAATCCGGCTTCCTCATCCGCCACCTGCGCCAGCACGCCGGT
The DNA here is from genome assembly GCA_021155085.1 of Heliomicrobium sp. Lineage (GTDB taxonomy): Bacteria > Acidobacteriota > Blastocatellia > RBC074 > RBC074 > RBC074. The sequence continues at coordinate 95,803 of JAJNQA010000096.1, forward strand.
CGTGCGCTGAGCGATGCTGTCTTCGGTGATGACGTTGACCTGCTGCGCGACCTGATCCTTGTCCTGCACCGTACCGGTCTCCGCCGTAACGGTGACTTCAGCGGTGAGCGGAGCCAGACCAAGTTTGATTTCGAGCGGTGAGGAAGCATCGCGCGGCAATAGCACTGCGCGCCGGCGCGGTTCAAATCCCCGGCCAGTGGCCAGCAGTTCATAAGTCCCAGCAGCGAGGCCGGGCAGTTTGAATCGGCCTTGAGAGTCCGTACGAGTCGTTGTCACCGTCAACTGGCGCGAGTCAAGCAGCCTGACAGTCGCCTCGGAAACTGGAGAGCCGGAATCGTCTTTGACCGTGCCGGTCAGCTCGTAATTTTCTTCCGCGCGCACATTGCCCGCAGCCAGGCCCGAAAAAAGTAAAAGAGCAAAAAAACAGGACAGCCAAACCATCAGCCGTCCTTTGAAATGAGTGTGCATTCAGGTTTCTCCTCAGGGTAAATTCATTTCGGCTCCTTCCTGACTCGGACGAGTCTGAAGCCGATCAGACTATTTCGCTCATTCGGCGGGTCGTAACCGCGCACAGCCGAGCGAGCTAAAAATGCAGGCGTTTGCCAACTGCCACCGCGATTGACCTTGCCTGTGCCGGTGGCCGGCCCTGGCGGATCTTCGGCGGGGCTGGTCTTGTAATAATTGAAATCGTACCAATCCTGGCACCATTCCCAGACGTTGCCGTGCATGTCATAAAGCCCCCAGGCATTGGGCTTCAGCTTGCCGACCGCGTGCGGGCGATTCAGCGAATTGCTGGCGAGCCAGGCCATTTCCTTGACGTTTTTCGAAAAACTTTCGCTGCCGAATTTCTTCTCGAATTCAATTTCGTGTTCGCGCGCCATTTTGATTGGGTCGCTCAGTTGTCTCGCCGCTTCCCGGGACTTCTCCTCCGGCGTCATCTTCCTTTTCTTGCCGCGTTCCCGTTCCCGCTCTCGTTCCTTTTCGTCTTTGCTGATTTTCTTGCCTTTTTCGTATTCCTTTTCCAATTCCGCTTCCGACTTGAACTCTTCGCCGGCGAAATTGCCGGTGCTGCCCGCGCGGCAGGCGTATTCCCATTCGGCTTCCGTCGGCAGGCGATAATCGTAGCGGTCATCCAGCGGCTGCAACCGTTTGATGAACTCCTGCGCGTCATTCCAGGAAATGTTGGTTACGGGCAGATCCGGTCCCTTGAATCCGCTTGGGTTGTTGGCCATCACCGCCTCCCACTGGAGTTGGGTGGTTTCGTATTTGGCCATCTCAAATGGTTTTGAGATCAACACACGATGCTGTGGCCGTTCGCGGCCTTCCAGATTGTCGGTGAAAACCTCGTGTTCTTCCTCCGGCGTTCCCATCAGGAAATTGCCTGGTTTAAGCTGGACGAAATTTTTCTCGCTCAGCAGCGAATCGAGCGCGTCGCGGTTGGGCGTCGCCGACGAAGACGGTTTGCAGCCTTCAACCAGGCTGACCGCCAGCAATAAAGCAACCGCCAATGCGACAGTCGCCGGCTTGTGATTGAATAAACGTGTGGATGCGAGGTCTTTGATCTTCATTCAGTTGTCTCTTTCAATTGGAATAGACGTTGTCGGAAATTAGCTTGCAGCGGCGCAGAGGCACGATGCAGATGGCGGCAGCGTACACGAGCCACCCGCAAATGAGCAATCGTTTGCACTTGCTCTAATTCAGCCAAAACCGATTCGGACAAAACCGACCCGGCCTGAACTAATTGTCAAAGAGCGCACCTGCTGAAAGGCAGGGCGGCAACTGTCATTTCGCCATCGGCGTGACAGCGAATTCATTAAAGTAGTTTCCGCGGGTCACGGTAAGAAGGCGTCACCGCTGGCTTCATGATTTCCTGGACCTCGCCGCGTTCCCTTAAAAGATGAACCGCTCCTGCAATTGAATCATCCACAGCGGGTCAATATTCGCGAACGGCGGAATCCCGTTCGTGACCCTGCCGACACCGCCGGCGGATTAACCGCTCAAGCCGTAACGCTCACAACTCAGATTTTTTCGGGCATTTTCGAAGAGAATAAGGCGCGCGATTGCCAGTAACTCAATCGGCAAGAACGGTGATGCTAGTCGTCAAAATGAACTACTACCAGTGCATAGTAGTGAATATCTGCGGAAAAATTTGACAGATGAGCCACGCAAAAAACTTCTCACCGCCGAGAAGCAAAGCCGGGAAATATGGAAATCAGTCAGGATTTCTATTTGTGCTTTTCGACGCAGCGGTGAGAGGAGCCTCGCACATTGTCTTCTTCTTGGAGAAGACGCACACAAGTACCAGCTTAAAAGGCTGAAGAAAGTACTACCAGAACTCGTTGCGGAATTATTGTAGTGTCGAAACCAAGACCTCGAGCAGGCGGTGGATCGTAAACAGCGAATGTGAGTTCATGGCAATCAGCAAGGCCGTTGCCAGTAAAGCGCCGAACGAAAACCACAACGAAGCAGGAATTGCGGAAGGCATTATTTCCTGGCGAAGACGTTCGCCCGTTGCAAGTCCGGCGAGCAGTTTGACCCGATACGCGATGCCGCTCACATCTTCGCCGATCAGCAAGGCGCTGGCCGGCATGACGGGACGCGCCCCTGCAGGCACCAGACGCGCGATTTTGACGAGCGCCGCCGCCAGATCAAGCGCGACTTCGCCCCCATTTCGCGCTGCATATTCGTCCGCGGCGGCTTCCGAGGCGGCTGCCCATTCGCGGTCCAGGAGCCGTCCGCAGGGAACGATTGTCAGCACGTCGCGGCAGGATCGTAATAACGCGCGCTTCAGATTGTCGCGCGCTGCCAGATGCCCGCACTCATGCGCGATGGCGGCGGCCATTTCTTCCCGGCTCAGCGAAGCAAACAGATGATCGGCAATGAACAGGCGGGGGCGAAACGTGCCGACAACAGCGATGACGGGAAAGGGATGGCGCAGCCGGTATGCAGGAATGCTGATTTGCTCCAGCGCCAGGGGCGTGGAATTTCGCAGCCAGGCGCTAATCAGTTTGCGCGTCGCCATCCACGCCGCCACGCCACGCCAAACGGCCAGTGAGAGGCCGGCGGCGGAAACCGTGGCCAACAGGGCAAGCTGCAAACTGACGTCTTCCGCGGCATGGCGCGGCTCATGCGCAATATAGGCGGGCACGAACAATGTCATCACGCAAATGATTGCAACCGCACCGGGAAAAACGCGCAAGGCGAAAAGCAGTTGCGCACGAATGACCGCCGGCCAGGATTGCGCGCGCGTCTGCAAAATGCGCCATAGCATTGCCGCCAGCGAAGAGGCGAATGCGTTTAGCGTCAACAGACCGGTCAATGCCAGACTGATTCCAAGCAATTCGTACATTTTTAATTACTCCTTCCCAGGCAGGTTGCGCCGTTTTTCTTCAATCAACCGGTCGAGTTCATCCAGCAGGGCGCGGTCGTGTTCACTGACCGCATCAACGATGCAGGCCAGCACCGGCTCAACACCATTCTCGCCACGCCCCAGCAGCGTATCAATCACCTCGCGCGCAATCCCGCGCTCAAGCTCCTGGGGCGAAAACCGTGGCGAATATAAAAATGCCCGCCCATCCTTGCGCCGTTCAAGCAACCCTTTTTTGTGCAGCCGGTCGAGCGTTGTCATTAACGTCGTGTAGGCCAATCGCCCGGCAAACGCCAGATGCACATCGCGAACGCTGACGTCCTCGCCACGTTCGTAGCGCTCCCAGACCAGTTGCATGACGTCGCGTTCCAGCGGCCCAAGCTCCTGTGCGACTGTCTCGCCAGGCTTCTTGTTGCCTCTCAGTTTGAACAGGGTGAGTTTCATAGCGCGGGAGTATTGGCAATCTTGCCTGAGTGTGTCAATCAATGCGTTGAGTTCAATGAAATTTTGGGAGCCCTTGAATCTTGGGGCAGCCCCCCCGGGTCGGCCCCAAGATTCCCCCTATCAGATCGTTCTTTGCGGACTACCTGCCGCAGCGCCCCAGCGGATCGTTCCCATTCAGCAGATCGAAAATCGCCGCCAGCGCATTCATATCCGCGGTGCGGTTTTCCAGAATCGCCAACTGCGATTGTTGGAACAAATCGTTGAGCATGGAATTGGGGCTGATTGCCTCGCCGTTGCTCAATGTCACCGGCGCAAAGCTGATCTGATAGCAACCGAGCATGCTCCAGAAAGCGTTATAGGCCACTGGCGAACCTGCGCCTCCGGCAGCGTTGATGCTTAGTTGGGCGGCGACAAATTCCTGATTCAGGCGTTGCGGAGAAGTCAGTGGCAATGTGCCAGTCACTCTGCCACGCAGGGCCAGGGCGATTGCCTGTGTATTGCTGCTGCTGACCGGCTGGTTGTTGTTGATCCCCCCGATCAAGACCGTGCCACGCGGCAGGCGATCCAGATTCAGCAGATAATATTGCGGCGCGCGAAAGCAGATCGTGTCGCATTTGGACGATTTTGGCATCATTGGCGTGGGGGTTGGCGTTGGCTGGGGTGGCTGGAAACCAATATCGAAAGTGTGATTGGTTTCGCCAGCAGCACCAGTGGTCAATGTAATGACAGCATTGATGCCATTCGTGGCGGCGTCCGAATCGCGGCTGTCTCCGTTGGCACTGCCGTCAGCATCTTTTTTCGTCAGCATCAAACCAATGAGCGGCATCTGGGACTGCGCCACGCGAATTTCGTACTCCATCGCGGGCAGCAAGCCTCCGCTGACGTTTGAGGAATTGAAGTAAAATTCGCCAGATGCGCCGGTTGTCGTTTCGCCGACTAGTGCGCCATTTTTGAAAAGCAGGACTCGAACACCGTTCAGGCCGGCCTCGTTCGCGTCCTGAATGCCATTGCCGTTGTCGTCCCGCCAAACGCGATTACCGATCTCGATCGGCGCGGGATCGCACAGCGCCACCAGGTCGCTCAAGCCATTTGCTTTTCCGAAGGGGCCGAGCAATCCAAGATCGCCATTGTATATGCGATAGCTTTTTCGCAGCCCACCGGAATCGTTTGCCTGCCAGCGCACGCCGCCATCAAACAGATTCGCCAGATCAAAAATCGGAATCGGATCCAGGGCATTGGCCGCCAGGTCCGGAAAGCCTGGAATCTGTAGCATTCCGCCCAGGAAGATTTCGTCTGTAAACGGCGGAGATTCATCGCGAAAGTAATATTCGCCGCCGCCGGGTCCTTCGCCGGAATTTTGCGGCGAGGTTCCCCCACCGCCACAGCGCCCGTTGCGTTCCAGCGTCCAGCCCGAGGCCGGATCACCGCATGCACGCAATGTGTCGCCTGCTCCGACGCCATAATAGCGAATCAAATTCTCGGCAGGGTTATCCAGGGTCGCATTGCCAAATTGATCGCCTGCACGGTCGCGAAAGCCCAGAATCAGATTGCCTCGATCAAAGGCCAAATCGGTCAACATCGGTTGCGGATAAATTCCACGCGACAGGTTGGCGGGGCCAACTCCCACGGACGTGCCAATATTGCGGTAAACCGGAGACCAGGCGCGCCAGGCAGCGGCAAAACAGTTCCCCGGTCCCAGTTGCGCGCTGTCCGCGCAACGGCGCGGATAATCAAGCGCCATCTGAAAAACCGGGGAGGCACTGAATTCCAGCGTCGCGGGATTCACCGAATAAACATACGCTTGCAATTTCCCCGCATCGCCATCCGGCATAGTCTGTGTGATCGTGCTTTCTGCCGAACAGACCATCCCGACATAAATCTTTCCTCCATCAAAGTTGCTGAAGTTGACCGCGAAGGGCCGCACATCCAGCGAATTCGCGCATCCTGGCGGATTAAGCGGAACGCTGCGGCGGCGGATATTTGAACTGTCCGGCGCGGCATCAAGCGGCAGTTCATAAAGTTCCCGATCAGCCAGGTTCATCAGATAAAGCTTCTTTCCATCGTCTGAAACGGCCATCCCGCCAAGAGAGTTTTTTCCAACCGCATCCCAGCCAGTGTTTCCGTTGTCAGTGTCAAAGTTGCCATTATCGTGAAGATTTGCCCCTGCCGCGCCCGCACCAAAGATGGCGTTCAAATCCGCGTAGACGGTTACGGCATTGCTGGACAGGTCAATTTTGTAGATTGCGCCAGTTCCCGCCGGACCGAACCCCGCATGTTTTTTCATAAATGCCGAGACGTAAAGTTGTTTGGCTGAGCGCGAATAACCGATCCCCCAAGTCGTGCCCACCTGTCTCGCCTTTGCTAGAACCCCTGGCGGCGGCTGATCGAAATCCGTGTAAGGCCCGGCGCCAGAATCCCGCGTACTCCCGGCGGAGTACGGAAATGTAATCAATCCTGGCGAATTCGTATTCTGATCATCTCCGACGTAACAACCGGTTACCAGCACAGGATTATTCTGACAGTATTCTTCCGGGACAACTAATCCCAGACTGACATTGCTCGCGTTATTGGTGGAAACAAATTGAACTGTAGTCCTGGAATCCGGCCCGAACGGCCCGGGTCTGAAACCGTTGGGTAGAGTTGTAAATTCCACTCGGTAGGGTGCCGCTCCGGAAGCATTCAACGAATAATTCCCTTCACCATCGGTGGTTGCTGTGCCAGCGACTTCCCCCGAAGCCAGATAAGCAATTACGAATACACCGGAAATGCCCTGATCCACGCCAACTGCGATGTCGCCGGAACCAGCGTTAGCAAGCCCTGTGTTGGCATCTCGCGCTCCGTTCGCATTGTAGTCCTGAAAAACCGTTCCTGAGATCACTCCCATTATGGCATTGCCCGCCGCAGCCTGGCTTAACCACAAACCGCGGCTTCGCCCAACGGCAAACACCAACCCGACCACTAGCAAGGTTAAGGTCAGAAAAAGTCGGCGGCGATTTACGTTCAAACGCTTCGGGAATTCTGAGAATAAGTGCAACGTTGTAGGTCTCATAGCAATTTCCTTTTCCAATGAACCTGCCATGGCGGTCACGCTCAAAGGCACCATGGGAGAAGCAAGCGCGAGAACACCATTGCGCCGGAACTAATTTTGATGATTTTCAGTGGAGCCGCTTGAATGTGGGGAAAGCGGCCTTGGTAAACGCCATTGGCACCTTTTGGTCACCCGTCGTTTACATACTGCAAGGCAAGGACAACGGCACCATTCACTCTGCGAGCAACTATTGCGGCAAGCCTTGGTTGAACAGCCTCTTTGATCGAAATGCTTGGGAAACTTGACTGCTGGAACTTGTATGACATCCACTTCCAGCCTGGCACAGTCTATGCAGTTCCCCCTGACCGGTCAATCCAAAAGTGAGTCCCAAGCCACGGCGGGAATGCCGCCAACTGATTGCCAGTAAATCCCTTTTTATCCTTGCCTCACTATACCTCTCGCGCTACAATCCGCGTCCGGTAAGCGGGATTATTTCTTTGGCTTGCTTCAAACGATCAGGGCACTGATCAACGCAATCAATAAAACTTCTGTAACGGTTCTTTAAGTCATTCTTTTTAGTCTTAATTTTAGACGCGACCATTTGATGCAACCCCGTAAACAGTCTGGCGTCTTAGGACGACAAAAACGACAATCCGGCCAAGCCTCCCAGTGCTCAACAGCAGATAACCGAGCCCCCCGAGTTGATCACGTGAACTGACTGAATAAAGTCAGGTTGAGCATGGGATTCATCAGGCGGCGGTTGGTCGTGCCATTACATTAAACTGTGGGAGTAGGATATGAAGATTATCTGTCCAAAATGCCAATACGAAAATCAAGCTGATTCTAGCCGTATCGTTTGTGCGCGTTGTGCAACGATCATTGAAGTCAAACAGGATCAAGGGGCAGGGCCGGGAGCGGGAGTTGATGCCAATGGCCGCCGACAAACCGCGCGGCTGCCTTTCGTTGGGAATGTGGGGAATAGCCAGCCATTAACCAATCCGTCGGGCAATCAAACGCCTAATCCGAACCGTGACGTTTATGCAACCCGCGTCGGCGACGATTTCGACGATGTCCTCGACATTCCGCGTCAAACACAACCCAGTTTTCCTCCTGTCAATGAACCGGTCGCCGCATTCGAAGATGTCTTTGCTATGCCGAATTACGACGCGCCGACAAATTATGATTTTCCGCCGCAGGAGAAAAAACCGACCGCTCCCATCGAAGGATTTCCAACCGGAACAGGTCGTCAACGTTCTACACAGGATTATGGAGCATCGCCAGAGCCAGAGTTTATGGGATGGCCGGTATTGCCGGAAAACTCCGAAGACGACCAGGAACAGATCGGAGGTTTTTCATCGAATCGTGGTGCCCTGTTGGCGCGTGTTGCGCTGGTAGTTGTGGTTTTTGGCCTGCTCAGTTTTCTGGCCTACTACTTTCTGGGTGATCGAATTGCAAACCGGCAAAAAGAACACCCCGAGGCAGAATCTAACGCAACTGTTGCGGACAACTCGAAAGCAGCGCCAACGTATCCTCCGGTTAATCCCCTGGGCACGGAAAGTAAACCGCCAGAGGTGAAACCGCCGGTACCCGGCAATTCGAAGCCGACAGAACCTAATCAGAACGCTGCGAATGCTTCGCCGTCTCAAGCCCAAACGGATAGCGCCAAACCTGTGCCAATCTCACCAATTATTGGCAAATCTGGCCCTTCACAATCGCCCAAGTCCGTTCCGACGGCCCCCCTTCCAGCCGCACCGAAAGGGGGCAGTTTGACCATCCAAATCGCATCCTTCAGTGATCAGGCGCAAGCTAATGATCGCGTGTCTCGCCTGCAGTCACTAGGCGCGGAAGCCAGAGTTGTGAAAGCAGATATTTCCGGAAAGACGTGGTACCGGGTGCAGGTTGGCGGCTTCAAGTCCCGCGAAGAGGCTTCCAGCTACGCCAATAAACTCAAAAGCCAGGGAGCAATACAGGATTTCATCATCACAACAGTTGGGAAGTAAAGTAGCGTAAGCCTACAGGTGAGAGAAAGTTCCAAGGGAATTTATTCGCAGACAATTTTTGCAGCGAGAGTGGTGAATTGAAAACAGAGATCATCGGCTTGCAAAATCAGCGACCTCCTCAAGAGCCCCGGGATGCGGCTGCTGGCAAATCCGTGGCACAGAGGAAGAAGGGTCCTGATCCAGCTCAGCTTTACTCAAAAGTTGTTGAGCGTTATGCAATGCTTTTTGAGAACCCTGTCGCCCGCCTGCGATTTCTCAATAATACGCTGACGAAACAACGAGAACGTCAGGAGCAACTTCAACACTCATTACGCCAGTTTAAGTTTCTGGAAAATACGCGCTTCTATGATTGGGCATTGGAAGCGCGTTTTTACAGCACCATACTGGAAGAGCTGCGAACCGTTGCGCCTACCCTGCCACAACAGAGTCAACGTGCCATCGAACGGCTGCAGATCCCTTTTACCGCTCGTGCATATACGTTTATCCATCAAACCCGGCACGCTTTTTACGGGCTGGGAGTCCTGCTGATCGGCGCGATACTTTTTGGCCTTTATTTTACGGCGACCTGGTCGGCGCGCAATTTGAATCATGTGCTCGAGCGAAGATACAAAACCAACAAGACTCCGATTGTCATTGCCACTGAAGGGCAAGGTACGTCGAACAATGGAAACGCGACATATCTGGCAGGCTACCAGCAGGATTACAAGTCGGAAAAAGTTTGGCTGGTTGAGCGAACCAGCGAATTTGAGCGTTACAGCAATGGCTGCCGCATCCTGACCAAATACGAAACGGAAAATCATCCACGTGGCTATTACACCATTCCCCGTGGCTCCGAAACTGACGGCGAGGTGGAACGCCACGATATTGTTGGCATCGTCTACCATACGTCGGAAAGCGACATCGTTCCGTTTACGCCGGACAATAATGATTCAATTCAGCGTCGTTCGATGGGGCTGCTGGACTGGATTCGTAAAGACAGATCGTACAACTATCTGATTGACCGTTACGGCGAAATTTACCGTGTCGTGCGTGATGATCACGCTGCTCATCATGCCGGAAATTCAATCTGGGCTGACAGCAAGTATGATTATGTCGGCTTGAACGAAAGCTTTCTTGGCATTTGTTTTGAGTCCACTGTTAAAGCCGATACACTGCAGGAGACATTGACGTCAGCACAGATTATCGAAGGGCGTAAACTGACCAACGTGCTTCGCAGCAAATACAATATTGACGATGCCAATTGCACCACGCACGGTCTGGTTTCAGTCAACCCCGACAAAATGCTGATTGCCTTCCATCACGACTGGGTGCGAAACTTCCCATTTGAAGCGATGGGTTTGTCCGACAAATACAAAGTCCAGCCGCCGAACATGTCTGATTACGGCTTCACTTACGATGAGGAGATTCTGGAAAAGCTCGGGCGCAAGCTGTGGCCGGGTGCAATCGCCGCAGAGGAAGACTTCAATAAACGCGCTGAGAAATCACGCATCAACATTGAAGTTCTGCGCCGGCGATTACGCGAGCGATACGGCGTACAACTCGAAAAGGCACGTAAGCTGCGCATCGCGCCGGACGCCACTGGCAAATCGGTCATTGCACGGTCGCCTAATTCGGCTGAATCCGCCGAAAGCGGCAATCACGATTGAAAAATTCAACACGCAAGGAGGTGCAGGTACCATCAGCGGCCTGTGCATCTACGGCGATTTTCAGCAAACCAGGCCCAAAGTCACCTGCACTTCCCTCGCCATCACTTATCATTCTCACTTATCATTCCAATCGGCCACCAATGTGGCCATACCTGATCATAAACAAAACTACAAATTCAATACCGGAGGAAAAATGGCTGAAGAGAATAAACCAACTACGGGTGAAACGACCGAAGGAGACATGGGGGCGTTGGGATTGGACGTTGGCACCAGCCGCATCGTTATGGCCGGCGGTCAGAATGGCCATAAAGCGCAAACCCAGCTCAATGCCTTCGTCGGCGTGCCGTATTCCAAAATGACCGAAGCCATCCTGCAACAGAACAAGATGGTCTATCACCGCAACGGAAAAGAACTGTATGTGTTCGGCAACGATTCCGAACGTTTCGCCAGCTTCTTCAATGCCGTTCCGCGCCGCCCGATGCAATTCGGCGTGCTCAATCCGCAAGAGCCAATGGGACAGCAGATCATCCAGGCGATTATCGAATCCATGGTCCCGCGCGGCAAAAAAAACGAATTGCTCTGCTTCAGCGTCCCCGGCAAAGGCGAAGGCGCTGACACCAACCTGGTCTACCATGAAGCCATCCTGAAAAATTTCCTGTCCTCGCTCGGCTACGAAGCCAAAGCGGTCAACGAAGGCCTGGCTGTCGTTTTTGCCGAATTGCAGAATGAAAACTTCACCGGCATCGGCATCAGTTGCGGCGGCGGCATGTGCAATGTTTGTGTCGCGTTTCTCTCTGTTCCGATGCTCACGTTCAGCATCCCGATTGCCGGCGATTATATTGATTCCAGCGTCTCAGCGGTCGTTGACGAAACCATCACCCGCGTCCGTCTGATCAAGGAAGAATCCCTGGATCTGTCGCGCCAGCCAAAAGACAAAATCACCAGCGCGCTTCATATTTATTACGAAGAAGTCATCAGTTCGCTGGTCAACAAGCTCCGCGATGAGTTCGAGAACTCCCGGCAACTGCCGAAGATTGACCGTCCGATGCCGATTGTACTTTCTGGCGGCACCGCGCGCCCGCGCGGCTTCCTGCAGAAATTTGAAGCGGCAGTTAAATCCGGCGGCTTCCCAGTTCAGATTTCCGACGTGCGTATGGCCAGCGACCCGCTGACCGCAACAGCGCGCGGCTGCTATATCGCCGCGATGTCCGAGATTCGCTGAAACTCTATCCATTCAACCAAAAAGGACAAAGCTAACCGGATTGGCTTTGTCCTTTTTGCTGTCCCATAGGTCAATCAAGATGCCCGCTCAACTTCCTCCCTACCGCGATGTCACCGTCGGCGCATTACTCACACGCCTGGCCGGAGCCATCCCTGAAAACGAAGCGCTAATCTATCCTGATCGCGACTTGCGATGGACGTTCGCCGACCTCGAAGCCGAAGCGCGGCTGATTGCGCGGGGCTTGATGGCCTGTGGCGTTGAGCAGGGTGAACGAGTGGCGCTCTGGGCAACCAACGTCCCGGAATGGGTGGTGCTGCAATTTGCCCTGGCCAAGATCGGCGCGATTCTGGTGACAGTTAACACCGGCTTGCGCGCGCACGAATTGGATTACCTACTGCGGCAGAGCGAAGCGGCGACTGTCATCACAATCCAGGGTTTCAGGGACGTAGATTACGTCGGCGTGCTGCGAGAGATCGGAGCAGTCGGAGAGACCAGATTGCCAAACCTGAAACGCACGATCTTTATCAGCCGGCAGGCAGGCGAAACCCATCCCGAAGGTCTGATGCCATACGAAGCGCTGCGTGAAAAAGCAGCCGAAATCAGTCAGGCCCAACTTGACGAGAGAGAAGCCTCGGTTGGCCTGGACGATGTCATCAACATGCAATACACATCGGGCACGACCGGCTTTCCGAAAGGGGTCATGCTTTCCAGCCGCAACATCGTCAACAATGGCTACTGGATGGGACAGGGTTTGGGTTACACGCTGCAAGACCGGTTGTGTTTATGTGTGCCGCTGTTCCATTGCTTCGGCTGTGTGATCGGCGTGCTTGGCGCTTACACGCACGGCGCTTGTCTCTGTCCGATTGAATCTTTCGACGCCAGAAAAGTTCTGGAAACCGTCGAAGACGAACGCTGCACTTCCCTGTACGGCGTGCCGACAATGTTTCTTGCCGAAATGGAAGACCCGGAGTTTTCGCGTTTCAATTTATCTTCGTTGCGAACGGGTGTGATGGCTGGCGCGCTTTGTCCTGAATCGCTGATGAAGCGGGCCATCGCCGAAATGCACTTGCGCGAGATCACGATCATTTACGGCTTGACCGAAGCCTCGCCCGGCATCACCCAAACGCCGCGCGAAGACACCATTGAGCATCGCACGCAAACCGTGGGCACCGTCTTGCCTGAAATGGAAGTGAAGATCGTTGATCCGGCAACAAATGAAACGTTAGACACAAATGAGCCTGGCGAACTCTGCGTGCGCGGCTATAACGTGATGAAAGGATATTACAACAATGCGGAAGCCACGCGCGCAGCGATTGATCCTGGTGGTTGGCTGCACACCGGCGATCAGGCGACAATGGATGCGGACGGTTACGTGCGCATTACCGGGCGCATCAAAGACATCATCATTCGCGGCGGCGAAAATATCTCGCCGAAGGAGGTTGAAGACCTGCTCCGCCAGCATCCGGCAGTCTCCGACGCTTATGTTTATGCCATCAAAAGCGAGTTCTTCGGCGAGGAAGTGGCAGCGGCGGTCCGTCTGAAACCGGTGGCAACTGCAACTGAAGAAGAGCTAAAAACCTTTTGCCAGAGCCAACTGGCGCGCTTCAAGATCCCGCGTCACTGGCGCTTTGTCAGCGAGTTTCCGATGACGGCTTCGGGCAAGATTCAGAAGTTCAAGCTGCGAGAGAGCCACGAGCGTGAATTGGGGATGTAAAAAAATGACCGGTCAAACCATCATCCGCGATCAGTTCAGATTCTGGAAATCCATTGAAGTGCGCTGGGGAGACATGGACGCCCAGGGACACGTCAATAATGCAGTCTATTTCACTTACTGCGAATCAGCCCGCGTCGAATTGCTGCGCCGAATCGGTTTCAAGGGCAAACAGGCCGGACTCACCGAAGGCCCGGCGCTCGTTTCTGCTTCCTGCGATTACAAACGGCAGGTGCTATATCCGGCCACACTGGAAATCGGTCTTCGCGTGGAAAAGATCGGACAGCGGAGTTTCAAAATCGTGTACGGCATTTTCTTTCAAGGGGCGCAGGAATTAGTGGCGAGCGCCGCCAGCATCAACGCCTGGATGGATTATGTTGAGGAACGTTCCGTGCCGCTCCCGGCGCAAATTCGTTCCGCGTTGGCCGAGTTTCAATAAACATCAATCACAAGAAAGACAGGCTGGATGGCGATCAGCCAGCCTGTCTTTCTTACTGACTGTTCTTTTACCCCTTGGCGGAGGCAGCTTTTTCTTTCTCGTCAAGCTTGCCGATCAACCCGTTCCACGGCGGAATGACGACTGAAACATTGCCGCTGGCCTTGAGTTGACAGGCCAATCGGATTGGCGAATCCGCCTGGCCGGTGAAACCTTCGTAACCGAAATAGCGCCAGCGATCTGTCTCGCGGGAATTCGGCGGTGAAATTTTGCTGGTATCCGAAAGCACGCCGACCCAGCAGGTTCCGCAGGAAGCCGCGCGGCATTCGACGGGAATCGGCCCTTCCTTCGGCATACAGCGCTCGTCTTCGGCGTGATAATCGTGATCGTACTGGCGGCCCGCCATCGTCACGTCCTGCAAGTTGATCAGCTTGAATGAATGACCCGGTTCGTATTCGCGATACGTCACTGAAAAGCTTTTGTTGATTGACCGGAGCATTCCGAACAGGCCCTGGCTGTCGTCCTTGGCACGATCAGCAACAATCTGGTCCGCCGATTTCTTCCATTGGGAACCATAACGGCCGGATTTGGCTGGCTGCTTGAACAGTTCCAAACCGACTTGCTGCAAAGTGCCGAATGCCACTGCCGTCACGCCAACCAGCAATGATTCGCCGGCATTCACTTTTGCCGCAACCTTGCGAGCGACTTCACGGATTTGCATCCCCAACGGCGTTGGCGCTCCGCTTGTCGCCTGCTCCGCCACAGCAGCCTTCACCTGCGGCCAGTAACGATGGCCGTAAAGGAACTCCGCCGATGAATCCACCTGATCGGCCAATGTGTATTTGCCTTTAAGAATCAGCTTTTTCGCCGTCGCTTCCGGATCAGCGGATTCCCGCAGCGCACGGTTCAGCTTGACTGGAAAGAAAGCAAACCAGATACGCGTGGCTTTTTGATCAACCGGATGAATCGCTGGCTGCAATTCCGCGACGATCTTCGCCCACGCCGGGTCATCGTGTTGATTGAGAAATGCTTCGAATTGAGTCTGATGATCTGTCATCAGTAAAAAATCTCCTTGTTTCTGATAATTCCGGGGCTATTACTTTTTGCCTGGTTTTCCAGGACCAAATTTTGGCCCGGCACTTGGTTTCTGAATGCTTGGTTTGGTGACTTTCACCTTGCCACCGGAAAGCAATTCAACCTTGTATTCCAACTCTTGTTTCTGGTCGTTTTTATCAATCGCATTGAGACGAAATGTGCCTTGCTGCGCTTCCATTTTCAAAACGACAGGAAAGCGGCCTAAAACATCTTCGCGAAAGGGGGTGCTGTAATTTCGCGACGCCGGATCATAAGCCAGAATTTTCACCCGGTCGAAATCCACACGGTCGTCTGCGTCAAACACCTTGCGCTCCATCACTAAATAATGGTCGCCTGACCGGCTGTCTTCTCCCTGGACTGTGCCGAGTTTCAGCCAGCCGGTAATTCTCCGTCCGGCTGAAACGAAGTAAACAATGTCTCCCGGAGTATCCAACTCGACCGAACCGCCATAAATCCAGCCCGCCGGCAACACGGCGTAATCTTTCAAACGGACCTGAAGCCAACTGTCATACTTTGCCTCTGGCTCCTTGCCATCCGTACTTCCGCCTTCGGATTTGGGGTCAACGGAGGCCGGTCGAAGCTTGCGCTCGCGGGCGACGATTTCGAGCACGGTTCCCGAAGGCAATGTGGAAGCGACATTATCGTCATTCGTTCGATCCGGCGTCAGCCGCAGTTTCAAGGTTGCCTTCGATTTGCCAATCGCCTGCGTCGGAATCTGCCGGATGTCCTCGGCCATTTGGCGCGATTTTGTGACAATGTCATCTTTCACCAGGGAGCGCGATTCGGCCCAGCCTGATTGCCCATCCGGTCCTTTGATTTCCGACCAGGTCGTGCCGTCCTCGGACTTGGCGCGTTGAGTAACGGTAACTCTATCGCCGCTTTTCAATTCGCTGACAACCCGCGCCGCCTGAGCAGTAGAACTCCTCAATCTTAATTTTTCCGGCACCACATAGGCCGTTTCGTTGAGTGACGACCCCTTTGAACACGAAACTGTCAGCAGAGCCGCAGCCAGCAAAATCGCACCGAACCCGGCTCGGCCACGAAGGCAACACAAAGTCATCGTTTTTCCCAAAGCCCTTAAATTGATGGAAGATTGTAATCGGGAGTATTTCTGTCAGCCGGAAGTGTACTCGCCGAGGCGGGAAAGTTGCAAGATTACGGAACCTCATCAAAACAGTGCATCCAGTGCATCGGCCACCGAACGAACGCCAATGATTTCCAGCCGGTCATCCTGCGGCAATCCGCTCAGATTGTTTTTGGGCATCACCACTCGCTTGAAGCCCATTCGCGCGGCTTCGCGCAAACGAAGCGCCGCGTGGCTGGTCGCGCGAACCTCGCCCGCCAAACCGACTTCGCCGAAGACAATGCTGTGTTCGCTGATCGGAATGTTGCGAAAGCTGGAAGCCACTGCCGCAATAATGCCCAAGTCCATCGCCGGTTCGCCGATTTCAATGCCGCCGACCAGATTGACGAAAATATCATCGCCGATCAGATGAAACCCGACACGCTTTTCCAGCATCGCCACGAGCAATGCTACGCGATTCAATTCAACGCCCTGCGTGGTGCGCCGCCCCGTGCCGAATTTCGATGAACTGACCAGCGCCTGAATCTCCACCAGCATGGGCCGCGTGCCTTCCATCGCCGCAACCACCGCCGAACCGGAAGCGCCAATGGGACGTTCGCTCAGAAAAACTTCCGAAGGATTCGGCACGCCGACCAGTCCTGTGCTGGTCATTTCAAAGATGCCCAGTTCATTCGCCGCGCCGAAACGATTCTTCGCCGCGCGCAGGATCCGATGGTTATGATGCCGCTCGCCTTCAAAATAAATCACCGTGTCCACAATGTGTTCCAACGCTTTCGGCCCGGCAATCGTGCCCTCTTTCGTGACGTGGCCGATCAGAAAAACCGGCACGGTCAGATTTTTGGCCAGCATCAAAAACTGCCCGGCGACTTCGCGAACCTGCGAAACCGAACCGGGCGCGCTTTCCAGCTTTTCGGAAAAAATGGTTTGAACGGAATCAATGATGACGGCATGCGGCTGCAACCGTTCGATGTGGTCGAAGATATGTTCGAGGCTGGTTTCGGAAAGCAGAAACAATCCATCGGGATTGATGCCCAGCCTTTCGCCGCGCAGCTTGATCTGGCGCTCGCTTTCTTCACCGGAAACGTAAAGCACCTTGCCGTACACCGCGCTGAGCTTATCCGCCACCTGACTGAGCAACGTTGATTTTCCGATTCCGGGTTCTCCGCCAATCAACACCAACGAGCCGGGTACGATGCCGCCGCCGAGCACCCTGTCGAATTCATCAATGCCGGTCACTTCGCGGGATTCGTCCTGGGCTTCAATCTCCGTGAACTGCACCGGCTTGCTTTCGCGCCAACTGATGCCGACACGGCCTGCGCTCGGAGCGTCTTTCCCGGTCGGGCGTTCGCGTTCTTCGGCAAACGAATTCCACTCGCCACAATCCGGGCATTTGCCCATCCACTTGCGCGATTGAAATCCGCAATTCTGACATGCGAAAACTGTGCGTGATCCTTTGGCAGCCATAGCGGGATTGTAAGCCAGTCAGTACACTTCAGAGAAGCAGGGCAATCCAGTGAAAGATCAATCATCCGAAAACAAGATCGGTCTGGTGTCTCTCCTCCCTGACTGAAAAAACCGCTCAAACCCCAATCATTATTTTTCGGTTTATTCGCAAGTCGCGCGAATCCATTCCAGTTTTCGAGTCGTAGAGGTCAGAGAATTGATTGATGTGCCTCGCTTGACGGACTTGCCCAAATCGTACCCGGATCAATAGTGACAGCTCTATCGGTAGCGTGCATTACTGTTTGATCCCTTCCACCTCACAAATCACCAAGCATCCATTTCTTGAATTTTATCTGAAGCTTCCCCCAAACGGCTGTCAATAAGCATTGCCGGGCGTGTGTTTTGTGCCTCAACCACGCGCGGCAAATAAACATTCCCCACAACAAAGAAATATTTTTTTTTGACGGGTAAATACCCGTGTACCCAGGAGTGTAGATTTTATGAGGAAACCACAGTTGAAAAAGTCATTTATGATGCTGACATTGGCCTCCCTGACGCTGGCTGCTATTTTGAGTTTCGGGCTGATGGGCAGGCAATCGGCCAGCGCCAACAGTGATCTTGAATTGTCATCCACGTTCAATTCATCAGCCGCAGGAATTGCCTTTCAAACGTCGGGCGTCGTTCTGCCGAAAAACAATATCTATCTACTGAATGACGACAACACGCTTTTTGTTCTGACGCCGGGATCAACCAGTTTCACGCGGCTGGTCCGCGTCAATCGCGTCAATGGGAACTTGATCGGGATTGATTTTCGCCCGGCGGATGGCAACGGCAATGCGCTGTATGGGCTGACGGACACCGGCAACCTGTACACCATTGGCTTGGTGGCTCCAAATGTCGGCGTGGCGACACTGGTGGGCACGCTGTCAACCCGCTTTGCCGGCGGGTTCCAATCGCTGATGGACTTCAATCCGGTTCTCAACGCGCTGCGCTTGATTGGAACGAACGATCAGAACTTCGCGCTGGTCAATTCCGGCGGCAATCTCAACGTGACCGCAGTCCAGACCGCGATGGCCTATGCGGCGGGTGACGTCAACGCGGGCGTGGATCCGAATATCACGGGCGGCGCTTATTCCAACAACTACACCGGCGCGCCGAACACGCTCTTTTATGGGATTGATTACGATCTTGATACGCTGGTGACGATTTCATCAGTCAATGGCACCGGAAGTTCAAACACTGGCGGCGGGCAACTGCAAACGATTGGCCGTCTGGTCAGCGCTGATGGCGCTCCGCTCAATTTCTCGCCAACTGCGGATCTGGACATGCATACGGACGCCAGCGGCTTCAACAGCGTGATTGGCATCAATGGCCGCATGCTCTTCACGATAGATCTTTCCCAGCTCAATCCATCGCTGGCGCTGGGCACGACACAAAGCGTGGTTGCCAAAGCCATCCCGATGACCGAGCCAGGAGGATTCATTGACCTTGCCGTTTCGCCTTTCGCCGCTCCTGCGCCAACTCCAACCCCAACGCCGACGCCGACGCCAACGCCGACACCAACGCCAGCGCCGACAGTGACCGCCTTCCAGGCGGAAAATGCGATTCTGGGCGGCGGAAGCAAAGTGGCGACGGTTCACGCGGGATTCACCGGGACCGGCTTTGTGGATTATGCCGATAACGTCGCAAATTCTTTTGTGGAATTTTCGCTGAGTCAGACTGGCAATCGGACGCTGACATTCCGCTACGCGAACGGAAGCACAGTCAATCGCCCCTGCAGCGTCAAGGTCAACGGAGCCATCGTCTGGACACTCAGCTTTCCGCCTACCGGCGCCTGGACAACCTGGAAGACGGTTTCTTTAAGCGTCAATCTCGGAACCGTCGCGGGAAACAAAGCTGTGCGTGTGACTTCGACCACCACTGCCGGCGGTCCCAACCTCGATAAAGTGAACGTCCAATAGATGTTGGGGAGTTGAACGAGAAATCGGAATCAGGGAATCGTTCATGCCCGCTCCCGGAAACATCAAAAATGTCCGGCAAACTAACAACTTTGCCGGACATTTTTTCGCCCCTTGCTTCAGGTTTTGACTTTTGCAGTCGTGGATTCGGCGATGAATTTACCTCTCAGGAAATTACGGCTTGGGGTAGTCCGGTTTGCCTGGTCGCGTCAAATCTCTGCCACTTTTTGACGGCGCTTGTTCAGGACCTTGTTGCCGGGACTTCAGGTCTGGCTGCAATACTTGACTCGTGGCACTGGAGGCTTTGGATGGCATCAGCGATGGCAACCAAACTTCCATGGAGCCTTTCAGCTTGGGAGAAGCCAATGCAGTGGGGAAACGCAATTCGAGCTTAAGCGACACCTTTTGTTCTGCCAGAACCCTCTCGACAATCTTTTGGACGTCAATTGCCGCCTCCTTATCACTGGGATCAAAATATCGCACATCGCCCGAAGTTGCCTGCGTCGCAAGTTGCTTCCCCTGCACTCTGTATTTGATCTGCTTATTACCGCCTGTCTGGGACCGCAACCTGTCTGCAATCGCGTTCAGAACCTTTGCGTCATCAGAGTTCAGATAATGCAAATAGATTCTGACTTGTTCCGACGTAGGGGATGTCTGCTGTGGCATGGGAGCCTGAAGCTGCTGCAAGCCCTGCCGCGCACTATCGGCAATTTTCGCATCTTCATTTTTTTCTCCCTTATTTACATCCAGGGCTCGCTGGTAGTTGGCAATGGCCTTTTCACGCTCGCCGAGCTTTTGAGAGGCAACAGCCAGGTTGAGAAAAGTGCCAGCGTCATCCCTTCTGAACTCCGTCGCCTTTGCGAAATCACTGGCTGCACTTCGGAAATCACCTTGCCGGCCCCGCTGCAAATAGGCGCTGCCGCGATTGTAATAAGCGTCGAACAAGGTCGGGTCCAGATCAAGCGCTTTGTTGAAATCCTTGATTGCAGACTCAACTTCGCCTTTTTTCAGGTAGGCGCTGCCGCGTCCCACGTAAGCCAGCGGCGGCGTATTTTTGTCTGTTGAGAGATCGGCTGGGATCACCTCATTGTAATAACTCAAGGCTTTCTCCAGATCCCCCTTATCGGTGTAGATATGGCCCAGACCAATGCTGGCTTTCTGTAACCTGGGATTTAATCTCAAGGCTTGCTGGAACTGTTCTTCAGCCTTCTGGTCTTCTCCTTTACCGAGATAAATACTTCCCAGTTCGAGATAGGCTTCCCCATAATCGGGTTTCGCTGCGATGGCAGCCAGAAAATCCTGCTCGGCCTTCAGGTTATCGTTCTTTTTCAGATAGGCCAGGCCGCGATTGTATAACGCCTCCGGGTATTGTGAGTTGATGCGTAACGCCTGATTGAAGGTTTCTATGGCTTTGTTGGTGTCATCCCGGCCCGCTTCATCAATTCCGCTGATCGTCAGTAATTCCACCTTGCTCTGACGATAGAGATAGACCCCCACAATAAGTCCGCCCAATAACAGCAGAACGACGGCCATCGCGACGTAACGACCTCGCCGCTTCTGCTGGCCTTCAAGCTTGACGTTGGCTGCAATCAGATGTTGTTTCTCTGATTCCCGCTCTTGCAATTCCGCTTTCCGCTGCTCCAGTTCCTTCAGCCGCTGATGCTCGCGAAACCGCTGCATATCCAGCAGGTCACCGCTGCGCCGAATGTAGTCAATCTCGGTCTCGGTCAAATCGGCCTCGCGCTTGTAGCGCCACTCTTTGGCCACTTCCAGCCCGGCGCCACTGAGCAACGCGCCTTCGTTCTGGCGTTCCTGCCACAGTGTCAGATCTCCATTTAATTGCTGCCGCCAGAGCAGGAACCCACGGTCTTCGTTCAACCAGGCGCGCAATGGCTGCCAGATTTTCACCAATCCTTCGTGCGCCAGGCGGGCCGTTTGAGTGTTTTCGGCATCAGTCTCGATGACCAGCACCTGAGCATCGGCCAGCGTGCGCACGATTCGCTGTGCAGCAACATCCAGGTCCCCGACTTTATATTTCACGGGAATCGCGTCGCCGCCCTCCTCTGCTCGCGTCACCCGCACCATCCGTCCGAAAACGCGCCGGGCGACTTGCTGATCTTCGCGGCTTAGTCTCCCCAGGACGGCACTGGCGGCGGCAATGTATGCAAGTGCAGGATCAACTGCGGGAGTTTGCCCCTCGAACAACGCGAGCACGGCCTCGCGTGTTTCCTTTGCCGGCACAGCTTCGGGAGGCAACCCCGCAACTTCGCCGTCAGTCAGGTAACGCGTCAGATCCGCGGCGCTTTCCAGCAGCGACGCTTTTGTCTGTTGCGGATCATCGCCGAAGGCGGCAAGCAGTTCTTCGTAGGCGTAGAATGGCTTATAGAAAAATTGCGTATCATTGAAAAACTTCGCCGGGTCGCTTCCACTCGGCAGATGCCACAGGAAACGCCCGAATTTCTCGCGCGCCAATTCCCTGCGTTTATCCAGTTTGCGTTGCTCGAATTGCTCGACACGCATTTGGACCGGGAAGATTTTCAACTTCGATGCCCGGCGCTGTTCATCCGCCGATGATGCCGCGGCTGCCGCGCCGTCAATGCTTTGATTATTGAGTGTGAAACAAACGACCAGTGAATCCGGCATCTGTACGGTGCAGATGCCGGAGGTGTCGCTGACCCCCGTCCGGCTGTCAATCAGAATGTAGTCATACTCAACGCGCCATTGCTCCCGAACCGCATCAAGGAAAGAGCCGCCGCCAAACTTATTGTAGAACCGGTCCCATTTGAAGAAGCTGACGCGCTGCGAGTAAGCCGGGCCCTGCTTCCCTGCCGGTAGCAGGTCGAGCGCGCCTTTTCCGGGAAACTCCCAGTCCAGAGAAACCACAAAGGGCAAAAAGTCAGTCCATGGCCGGAACCAATCCGGGGCAACCGACTCGCCATTCGGATCCGCGCCGAAAGTAGAGACGGCGGCGTCTTCAAAAGCGATGAGAAAATCTATCAACCCGTCGGAGGAATTTAGTTCCTTGTCCACCAGGAAAGGCGCGAAGTAGCGGTGCAATCCCGGCGCTTCCAGGTCCCAGTCAATAGCCAGGACGCGCTTGCCATTGCACGCCAGCCCCCACGCCACATTCGCCAGCGCCATGGACCGACCCGTGCCGCCTTTGTATGAGTAAAAGGTGATGATCTTGCCGCACTGCTGCTGATTCTCCATTATCCTTCTTATCCTCCCGAACCGGTCATAATGGGACGTATTTTCGGCTCCAGCGTCCTGCTCAGCCCTTCAATCTGAATCTGTTCCAGGATCAGGTCACGGGTTTTATACAGGGCCGTCACCAGACCGTTTTTGAAGTCTTCAGAGGAGCTGATCGGATAGAGAAATGAGTGCTCTCCACCGAAGCGCTTCATCCGTTTGAAAAAAACCTGTTTGACCAGACCTTCGAGTGTTTCCCGGTACTGCTGCGCTTCTTCGTCAAGGTCGTTCCAGGGAATCAACACCACGCAGTTGACGAAGCTTCGGTCATCGTATTTGCGCAATATCTCCTGGCGCTCCTTGATATTCAGTGTCCACGTGTCCACGACCAGAACGACAATCTTCTTTTCGTCCTCCGCCTTCTCCAGTTCCTCGATCAGGTCATCTTTCCATTGAATGTCATCGTAGAAAAAATCATGTTGCGCAATTACCTCCAGCGCCATTGAAGCGACGAACCGATTCACTGCGGGGGTAAAAGGTTTCCAGTCCTTGCCACCTTCTGGCCCGTATCCGTCCAGCTTCTTGCGCAGTTCAGACATCCGGCTGTTGTTTTCCGCCACGTATACGAACTGCACATAACGTGGTCCTGGCGAGGTGATGGGCAACAATGGTGCGTCCGCTTGCGCGGCAGCCTGGAGATGAAACGCGCTTGGGATTTTATCCAGGCTGGGCAAATTGGGGAGCGGCGGCAGGCCGTGGCCCTTGACGGCGGCAACGATCCTGCCTGCCAGCGCCTCAACAAAGGCCAGATAATCGTCCTTGAATTTGCTGATCTTGATCAATTGTTTCAATCCGCGCTTGGCGTATTCCGCCCCAAAATCATCGTGTTTGTATTGAATATCCCCCACTGAAGGGGGCAGTTTTGGCAGGCTGCTTTCCGGCATCCACAACACGGGCAGAATCAATCCTGGGGCGACTCCATGTTCTTTGGCAAATTGCTCCTGGCGTTGGCAAAACACCGTCCACTCCTTGCCGCAGTATTCTTTCTGAAAATACGTTGGGGAAAAAAGGCTGACGAACGCGCGGCTCGATTGCAATGCGCCAGCCAGCGTTTCGGGCCATTGTGCCCCAGGCTCAATTCCTTCCGCGTCGAAAAAGCCGACTTCGTCTTCGTCCAATTCCCCGGATAGATCGCGCACCGACGCCTTCAAATCCTCGAAAAACTTCTTCAGAAAGTCGTCTCGGTCGAGCCGGGCATAACTGAAAAAAAACCAGTAGTTCATATATTTACCCTCCTTTTACTCTGTGCTGAGGCCTACGTTAAGACGGAGTAAGCTCGATTTCCTCTGCGATGTATCTCACACCTAATCACCCGGCTGACACTTTAAGAGCAGTTTTCTCTCTTCAAGCTTCACAATCTGGAATCCCAGACGAACCAGTGAAGAAATGATCAAGCCTTCATGCTGAGAAAGATGGGGGACTGGCGGATTCCCCAAATCCAAAGCAATTATAACCAAATGCTGCCTGGCCGAAAGTATGGGAGCAAAATTTCCCCATCTCCGGAAACGACAAAGGCCGGCCCAGGCCGCCTGTGTCTTTCGTGATTTCACTAACTGACCAGTGATGCTTCAATTTCCGATAACCAGCCTTCCGATTCCTGCCGCCGCTCGCGGGCCTCGCGGATCAGACGCAGGTTGCGTACGGTTGCCTCACCTTCCCCAACTTCGCGTTTGGGTGCCGGCAAGTTCATTGAATCGAATTGTAAAACAGCGTCCATCAGATTGATTGTTTCCCTGAAACTTCAATTTGAATGCTGTCGGCAGTGGGTTATTGCTTGGTGATCGTCTCGTCCAAATTCAAAATCAGGCTCGCCGTCATCGCATACGCCGCCAGTTCCGCTGCGTCCAGTTTATTGTTATTGCGCTTTTCGCCAATCGTCAGGAGTGTTTCCGCTTTTTCCGGATGCTTGCGAAAGTAGGCAAGCTGCGCGCTGAAACTGTCGAGCAACACTTTCTGTTCGGCCTCACCAGGTGATCGCGAAGTCAGGGAACGGAATGCCCAGGCCAGGCGCTGATCGGGACGATTCGAGCATTCCAGCATCATCCGCTGCGCCAGCATTCGCGCGGCTTCGATGTAGGTGGTGTCGTTCATCAGGTTCAGCGCCTGCAAGGGCGTATTCGTGCGCGTTTCGCGCACTTTGCAGAATTCTCGCCCGGTGGCGTCAAAGGTCAGCATGGCCGGATTGAGTATCGTTCGCTTCCAGAAAGTGTACAGGCTGCGCCGCCATAACCCTTCGTCTTTCGCCTGGTCGTAGTTGGTCATGTTCGAAAAGGTCATGTCCTTCCACAATCCGGCAGGCTGGTAGGGTTTGACCGATGGGCCGCCGAGCCGTTCCGCAAGCAATCCCGATGTGAGCAGCGCCTGGTCGCGAATCATCTCCGCGGGCAACCGGAACCGCGCGCCGCGCGCCAGCAAACGGTTCTCGGGGTCTCGCTGCAGCAATTCCGCCGCAGCCTTTGACGATTGGCGATACGTTGCGCTCATCACTATCGTCTTCAGCGATGCTTTGACGTTCCAGCCGTTCTGCTGAAACTCCGTCGCCAGCCAGTCCAGTAATTCAGGGTGCGAAGGCTGTTCGCCCTGCGAGCCGAAGTCTTCGACGGTTTTGACCAGCCCCGTCCCGAAGAGCATCTGCCACAAACGGTTCACCTGCACGCGCGCGGTCAACGGGTTTTCCGCGCTGACCAGCCATCTGGCAAACCCGAGCCGGTTATTGGGAAACTGTTCGGGCATCGCCGGAAAGACGGCGGGAACCGCGCGCTCGACTTTTTCCGCCGGAGCATCGTATGCGCCTCGACGCAGCAGGTAGGCCGGACGCGGCGTCGCCGTTTCCTGCATCACCATCAGCGTTGGGAATTCGGCCTCGAGATTCAATTTTTCCTGTTTAAGCGCAGCCAGTTGCTTCCAGGTTTGCTGCGCTGCGGCAGGAGCAGCGGCGGCGAGAAACGCGCCCTGCATTTTCAACTGTTGCGCGCGGGTTCGCTTGAGCGGCGGGATGGCGGCAATTTTTTCGAGTGGATCAGCGCAAGCCAGCACGGCAATTTGATCGGCTTCGGGCAATGCCTTGTAAATGCGAATTTCGTCGAGTTTCCCTTTGAAACGATACGCCGGCCCGCCGCCCGCGCCGAACTTGAGCGTGCGATTGGCGTCGCCGAACGAGCGGAAGATTCTGCCCAGGTTCACCTTCAATCCGGCTTCCCGGCCATTGATGTAAATCTTTACTTTATCAAGCGGCTGTCCACTGTCGAACGTGGCGACAACATGATGCCATTGATTCAGCGGCAGCTTTTCAGCGGTTTCAACGCGGAAGGAATCATCCGCCCAGACGCTGACCAGATTGAAATGAACTTTTCCGTTGTTGAAAAACAATCCCCAGCCTTTGTTTTTCGGCAAGCCGTAATCGGTCTCGCCCGTCGTGTCGGCCATATGAGCAACAATCGCCCCACTCTGTTCGGCTTCCGGAAAAATCCACGCGGAGACGGCGAAGTTATCCTTGTAATCCCGTTTGCGGTCGCGGTAATCGAAATTCGCTACCTTGCCGGCGTCAAAATACAGCTTGCCATCGAAGCGTACGCCCTGCCCCGCTGGCGAGGCAGCGATTTCAGGGCTGCCGTTGCGGAAGCCCGGTTCCTCTTTTTTCACTTCCGGTTTGACTGGTTTCACTTCGCCTTCTTCATCATCCGGGCGGGCCAGGTTGATCCGGGCCAGATGGCCGATTGTCTGCAGCGAACCGCCGTTGTCCAGGGAATGGCGAATCAACAGATTTTCCGCCGGAAACCAGTGCGCGTTGCCAGCAGGGTTGAGTTGCCGTTCCCAGCGGCGCTGGGCCAGGCTGCTGCTTTTCAGGAGCAGCTCAAGCCGCCGTTCGGTTTGGGCGATCCGGGTTTCGAGTGATTTCAACCGGCGCTGCTGCTCGGGCGTCGGAGCAGCGATCCAGGGCGCGGAATTGCCGTAATTGCTGGCGCGCCCATCTTCGGGAATGCTGTTGAAGTAGGCCGAGAGCTGGTAATACTCCTTTTGCGTGATGGGGTCGTATTTGTGGTTGTGACAGCGCGCGCAGCCCACTGTCAGGCCGAGAAACACGGTTGAAGTCGTGTCCACGCGATCCACGATGTATTCGATCCGATACTCTTCCGGCACCAACCCATCTTCCGAATTGCCGCGATGATTGCGGTTAAACGCCGTGGCAATCAACTGATCCAGCGCCGCCTGCGGATTCGCGGGACGTGCCAGCAAGTCTCCCGCCAGTTGCTGAATCGTAAACTGGTCGAAGGGCAGATTGCGGTTGTAAGCGTTGATCACCCAATCGCGCCAGCGCCACATCAGGCGCTCGCCGTCCAATTGGTAACCGTTGGTATCGGCGTAGCGCGCCGCGTTCATCCAATCCACCGCCATCCGCTCGCCATAACGCTCGCCTGCCAGCAACCGGTCAACAACTTTTTCATAGGCGTTCGGGGATTTGTCGTTGAGGAAATCATCAAGCTCTTTCGGCGAAGGCGGCAAGCCGGTCAAGTCGAAAGACACGCGGCGAAGCAATGTCGCGCGGTCAGCTTCCGGCGACGGACGCAATCCTTCGGTTTCGAGCCTGGCCAAGACGAAATGATCAACCGCGTTCTTCGGCCAGGCCGAGTTTTTGATTTTCGGCAATTGCGGGCGAGTTGGCGGGATGAAAGCCCAGTGCTGCTGCCACTTCGCGCCCTGCCGAATCCATTCGGTCAGCAGTTCAATTTCGCGATCAGAAAGCTTGCGACCTGAATCCACCGGCGGCATTCGCAAGGCTTCGTCTTTGGCGCGGATGCGGCGAACGAGTTCGCTTTGTTCGGGATGGCTCGGAACGACGGCGCGCCTGCCTCGGCGCAGTTCCGCCAGTGCGGCGGCTTCGGAATCCAGTCTCAGATTGATCTTCAAGTTGGGCGCGTCCGGACCATGACAGGCGAAACATTTGTCCGAAAGAATGGGTTTGATGTCGCGATTGAAATCAATTTGGGAAAGTGCGGAGCGTTGTTGACCGCGCGCCGTCTGTTCATACCAGAAGCCAGTGGCGGCAAACAGCGCCAGCACGACCAGGATCAGCAACTTGAAGCGGAATGTTTCGATTTTCATTTGCCCGACTGAATCCGAAGAAAAGATTGGAAGTACTTGAGGATAGGATCATAAACGAGGTGGGCGGAAAAAATCGAATCTGGAAATTGCAAAGGCGCGAAAAGCCGTCAAGCCTTCCGCGCCATTTGTCCGTTTTCCGGGCGTCCGGTTTAACAGACCGGAGGAATGACCGGAATGGTCAATTCATCGGTCGTCAGCGTCAGATGGTGCAGGTTGCGTCCACCAGTGAAGATAGAAGGATTATAGTAGGTGGTGTTCTGTACGCTCTGGTTGAGATACAACACCGCGCCGGTCACACCTTTGTTCGCGCCGTGTGGCCAGAATTTCATCCAGCCGTACGTGCCGGGCGCAATCGCCGTGCTCATGTTCGGCCCCGTCTGGGGGAAGTCGTTGGCGATCACTTTCCGTAACTGGCAGTTGTTGATGCCGAACTGCCAGAAGTAGGCCTTCGTCACCACGTCGTACACCACGCCGGTCAGTCCCGTCAGGTCGTCCGGTTTGCCGCCGTTAAGCAGTGATCCACCAAGCTGGTTGACAATGACCAGGGTCTTGTTCCCGTCGCCGATCGCGGGGACGTGATCAAGCACGAGCGCGCCGGGAACCTTGTTGTAATGCAGGCCGTCGAATTTGAGCGTCGCGGCAATCCCGCTCTGGATGCCTCCGTCTGACGGCATCGTGGGAGACTCTTTCAAGGCAGAGATGGCTTCGGCGTTCAAACTGGCCAGATGGCCGGACGCCATCTTGATGGATTCGCTCCCCGTGAAATAATTGAAATAATTCGGCTGGCCTGTGGCATCCACCGACACGGCAATGATGTAGCCCTTCGCGCCCGGATCAACATCCGACATCAGAAAACTGGCAGTCTGATTGGGGGCCAAGCAAATGTAACTGTCAGTCACATTGCCGGACACCGTGTCAATAAAGAAAATTGACATCGAAGCCAGCTTTTGCAGGTGAGTGTTGGTGATGTGAACCTGTGTGTCTTCGCTTTCGCGGTTGACGGGATGGGAGCCCTAATAGTTGTAGATCAGTACCGACCCGGCTTTCTGGTCGCTGATTGGCGCGTCGGCGGGAATGGCTTGCGCCAGAACTGAAGAAGCGGACAGAACCGCAAAAGTAATGAGTAAAAATGACTGTAAAATACTGCTGGTGGCCAGTTTCATAAACGTTTTCTTCCTCCAAAATTAGTAATCAATTCGATGCCTGCCCAACAACGGGCCAGGCCTTATGTTTTACCGCGTGTCTCTCTGACGCCGTGAATGTACAGGGATTGACCGGATACGGTCTTGAGGTTTCGGTAATTGTTTGGTGATGGTTTGGTGATTGGTAAGGAGGGCTGGCGAGGTGGGAGATGGCGCCGCCCGAGGCTTTCGGCGGACGGCGCGCGACTTACTGGTTATTCCAAAGTCCACAGCGCAATCGCTGCGTCATCCTTGATCAAGATTTGTCTGCCCCAGATCACCGGATGCGCGTATGTCGCGCTGTCGGCCACCGAATACTTCGCCACTTGTTCAAACGCCTTCGGATTCTTTCTGGCGACGATCAGTCCCGCATCGTTGTTGAGGATGAAGAGCAAATCTTTGGTGTGAAGGATGGCGGCGTTCGCGCCTTCGCGGCCTTCGGTCGTCCACAGAATTTTGCCGGTCGCGGCTTCCGCGCAAAAGAGCGCGCCTTTGCGTTTGTTGGTCATGCCGTACAGATGGTCGCCTTCCAGCACGGGCGAGTTCATGTACATCGTCAGTTCGCGATTGCTCCAAAGCTCCCTGGTTTCCCATTTCGCGCCGGTTTTGACGACCTGTACGGCCACCGTGCCTTTGCGAACGCCCGACAGGATCAGGGAGTTTTTATAGACCAGAGGGGTCACGATGTTCTCGTTCCATTCGTCGGGCCAGGCCATCCGCCACAGCAGTTGACCGTCTTTGGCGGCAACGCCAATCACTGATTTGTCCGTCATTGTCACGACCTGCCGCACGCCGTCAAACGTGGCGATGATCGGAGAAGCGTAGCCCGGCCCTTCGCCGGTCCATCGCCATTTCTCTTTGCCCGACACGGCGTCGAGCGCCACCATCACACCGCCTTTGATGTCATCGCCGGCGTAAACAATCACGTTGCCACCATCAATCAATGGCGAAACGGCTGTGCCGCAAAACATCTTTGAAGTGTCTGGCTTGCCAAAATCTTTTTGCCATTCCAGCTTGCCCGACTGCGCGTCAAAGCACGACAGCACGGCGTTGATGCCAAAGGTGTACAGCTTGCCTTGATGCAAAGCCGGCGTTGAAAAAGGGCCTTTGCCCATCTGGGCGGCGTATTGGTTTTTGGTGAATTGCGCCGGATAGCGTTTGCTCCACAGCAGCTTGCCCGTCTTCAATTCCAGACAGGAAATGGCTTCTTCTTCGCCGCTGAGACTGTGAACCCAGACGCGGTCTTTGCTGATGACCGGCGTCGAATAGCCGGAGCCGACCGGCGTCCTCCATACCTGCCTGAGCTTTTCCGGCCAGACGGCGGGCGCGACGAAGTCTTTGACGACGCCGTCGCGATTCGCGCCACGCCACTGCGGCCAATCTTGTGCGGAAGCCGATAGCCATGGAATCACACTGCATCCCAGCAGGAAAAAGGTCTGAAGAATTTTTCCAAACATCACGATTCCTCCCTTAACCACGAATAACGGTCACGGAGCGGCCTGCGGGCGTTGCCGCCGTTTCAGCCGTCGTCCGTTCGCTGATGTCCGCCAGGCCGCTGCGTTGATCGAAGATCACCAGCCAGCCGGTGTCGAGTCCCAATCCGCTCAGATACGGATCCATCTGTTCCAGACCTTCATTGAGCGGTTCGCGCTCGCCGTCGCGCCAGACTTTCAGTTCCATCGCCAGCGTCGTCGCGCCGTAGCGCAAAATCACATCCATCCGCCGCGTGCCGATGGCGTATTCGCGCTCCAGACTGCCTCCGCCGTTGACCACGCGATGCAGGAACGCCATCAGGACAATGTGCGGCGCGATCTCGTGATAATGAACGCTTTTGAGCAGGGGCTGCCCATGCTGCCGCCAGAAGGCCAGGAAGGCTTCGAGCAGTTTGTCCGGATCTAGGCTGCCATCCGGTTTCAGCCATGTTGGCGCGATTTGCGGCAAGGACGCGCGCGTAACGAACGACAACATGTAGGGAATCACTTCGCGGTAGATCGGATTGGCAATGACGATACCGCCGCCGTTCGACTGGCTGACCAACCCCAGATCAAGCACAAAACGCATATCGTCGGCGGGCAGGTCAGACGGGCTTTTACCGGCCAGAAGCGGTTCAATGATATTTCTGATGCGCGGTTCCCGTAGCCGTTCGCCCAGCGAATCCAGATGAGTCTCCTGCCGTTCGATCAGGATGTCCTTCGACTGCTCGATTTCCACCAAAGTGATTGGGTGCGTGACATCCGGCTGCAACTCCTCAACCGCCACTTTCGCCAGCGCATTTACCAGATAAGGTTGTCCCTGCGTCAAATCAAACGCGCGGCAAATGGCTTCGTCCGTGAATGCCTGTCCGGTTTCAGCCGTGTGCTGTAAATACAAAGCCGCGACCTGTGCGGCGGTAAAGTTCTTGAGCGTCAGCGACCGCATCTTGATGTTGAACGGACTGGCGGTGTTCAGGCGCTCACTGCCACCGGAAGCAACCTTGTAATCGCGCACATCGCGCAAACCGATCAAGGCCAAAGACCAGGGAAAGCCCTTCGGACGCTGCGGGTATCCGGCGCGCAACTGGCGCAGGAAGGAAACCAGCGTTTCATTTTGAAGAGCATCTATCTCATCAATGAACACTGCCAGCGGGCGCGGCGAAGCTTGGGTCCAGGCTTGCAGTGCATGGCGGACGCGCGCGCCCGGTTCCACCTGCGGCCAGGGCGGCGGCTGCAATTCAGCGGGTAGCAGAACCGCATCCGCGCGCCAGCCATCCAGAATCGCCAGTTCCGCCGCGCCGGGATCGTCGTTGAAAGCCGCGCCCATCTCGACGGAAACCAGGATTGCGTTGTAACGCCCTTCCTCCCTCAACTCGTGCGCCAGCTGCATCATCGTCGTCGTTTTGCCGATCTGGCGCGGCGCGTGAAGGACGAAATACGCCTGCTGGTCAACCAACCGCAGCACCTCCGGCAAACGCTCCGCAACCGGCAGCATGTAATGAATATCAGGCTTGCACGGCCCCGCTGTATTGAAGAATTTCATAAGCTTACAGAATGACCGTGGCGCGCGGCGGCGGAAAGTACGAGGTTTAGTACACGCCTTCGACCACGGATGTCGCAAAGCGCGAAAACGGCCGCACGTTGCGAACACCGTCCCAGGGATATGCTTCGCAGGGGCGTTCGCGTTCGCATTCGTCGCGTTCCAAAAAGCGCGGAATGAACAGTTCCCGGGTCAGCGTCGTCAGCCGGACGCGGCCGGTTTCGCCGTAACCGACCACACGGCGGGGTTCATCCGGGTCAACCACTTCGATCATCGCGCGCGGGCTGGGCGGGTAATAGATAATTGCCCAATTGTCCGCCGGATCGAAGGGCAGTTTGTGCGTCGCCAGGCCCATCAGCGTGTTGCCGTAAGTCGGCGCGAAATAGGCGCCTTCCATCAGCTCTTCGACGGCGAAGCGATGGAACTGCGGCGTCATTTCCGTCCCGCCGCAGAAAACGCCGGTGATGCCCATCTTTTTCAGCGAGACTTTTTCGCACAAGGCTTCCAGCAGCTTTGGCGTGGCGAACATGCATTTGATGTTCGGATGCGCTTTCAGAATGGTGACGGCCTGATCAATGACGTGGGTTTTGTACCGCTCCATCATCTGCATTTCGCCCATCTTGATCAGCTTGATGACCCAGCGCGGATCCAGGTCGACACAAAAACTGATGCCGCCGCGATGCTGCGCCAGATGTTCCACCGCCAGGCGCAACCGGCGAGGCCCGCTTGGACCCAGCATCAACCAGTCCGCGCCTTTCGGGAAAAATTCGTCCGGCAGGGTGTCGCTGAATAATTCGTAATCAATCCGGAAATCGTCGCAAACGACGCGGCTTTTCGGCACGCCGGTGCTGCCGCCGGTTTCAAACACGTAGATCGGTTTTCCGGCCAGCCCTTTCGGAACCCAGCGGCGAACCGGCCCGCCCCGCAAATCGTCGTCCTGAAAGAAAGGAAACTTGTCCAGGTCCTCGTACACCTTGACGTCCTTGCGCGGATCGAAATTGAAAGCCTGTGCTTTTTCCAGCCAGTAAGGCGATCCGGTTTCCGGGTTGAAATGCCACTCGACCATTTCGCGCACGTGCGCGTCCAGCCGCTCTTTCGCGGCGCTTATCTTGCTCTGCATTTCGGCAGTTGCGCTCATAATTTCCTCTGAAGGTTTTGGGCAAACTGGTCAGTTTGCCACGGTGGTTGATCAATGCTTGATGATGATATGCGCAAACAGTCCGCTTGCGCGACACCGGCTAAAACGCCGGTATGCCCGATCAGGTTTCAAGCGTGAACGGGTTAAAGTCCGTATCGCGGTCGTAATAATCTTCGTGCTCGACGCGCTTCAGAAAGTTGACGATGATGTAGGTAAAGGGCGTGACAATCGCTTCCCAACAGACTTTCATCGTGTAGTTGGTCGCCATCACCACAAAAACAATGTCATTCGGCATGATGGAAGAGTTGTAAAACGCCAGCGGATAAAAGATCAGCGAATCCACGCCTTCGCCGACAATCGTTGAACCGATGGTGCGCATCCATAAATTGCGTCCTTCGGTCTTCACTTTCATTTTGGCCATTACGAAAGAATTCGCGAATTCGCCTGCCCAAAACGCAATCAACGAAGCGAAGACAATGCGCGGCGTACTGCCAAAGATCATTTCGTACGCCTGTTGTCCCTTCCAACCTGGCGCGGCGGGCATATTAACCACAGCCCAGCTCATAAAGGCCGCGAAAATCAACGCGCCGAAGCCGGCCCAGATTACCCGTCGCGACCGTTTGTAGCCATAAACCTCGGTCAAAATGTCGCCGAACAGGTAACTGAGCGGAAAGAACAAAATCGCCGTTCCGAATTCAAAGGAGCCGATCTTGGAAACTTTTTGCACGCCGATGACGCCTGAACAAAGCAGTACAGTGACAAACGCCGCCATGATCAGATCGTAATATTTATAATTCCGTCGTGAGGCAGCGGGGGAAGCAGTGTTCTCCAAAAGGTGAATCTCCCTGGTTTGGTCTGATTTGAATTTTCCTGATTTGCAAACCGTGTTCGCGGTGTATTATTCCCGTTTCGCGTCACGCCGTGAAGCGCTGGGCATTCATTTGCGGGCGCCCACGGCAAGATTTTTTAGCAGTAAATTATTACTTCATTGTCACAGCATACTTTAACAGGCGAATTTCGGCTCCATCCCGCATTTCATTCCAACTTTCTGGAACACACCCGCGATGTGATCGTCTACCTGCCGCCGGATTATGGCCACGAAGACTGGAGCCGCTATCCGGTCTTGTATCTGCACGATGGGCAGAACGTCTTTGACAGCGCCACGGCTTTCGGCGGTGTGGAATGGGGTGTGGATGAAACTGTCGAACGGCTGATTCGGAAAGGCTCGCTCGCGCCGATGATCATCGTCGGGATCTACAATACCGGCGAACATCGCATTGACGAATACACGCCCACCTTTGACCCGCGCCAGAAACGCGGCGGCAAAGCCAATCAGTATGGACGGTTCATCGTCGAAGAATTGAAACCATTTATTGATCGCCGCTACCGGACGTTGGCCGGCCCGGAGTTCACAGGTCTGGGCGGTTCGTCCCTGGGCGGGCTGGTCACACTTTATCTGGGACTGGAATATCCCTACATTTTCAGCAAGCTGATGGTGATGTCCCCGTCGGTGTGGTGGGACTACGGCATTATTCTTCGCTATGTGAAATCACTGAAAGCCAAACCGTCAACCCGCATCTGGCTGGACATCGGCAGCAAGGAGGGCAGATTTACGCCGGGGCATGTCCGCCAACTGCGGGACATTCTGATTTCACAGGGCTGGCGGCTCAACGCCGATTTGAGGTTCAAGGAAGTCCGTGGCGGACAGCACAATGAACGAGCCTGGGCCAGGCGCGTTGGCGCGGCCATCCGGTTCCTTTACCCGAAACCACGCAAACGATGATCGCTTCCCCCTGGAGTTTGCTCAGCGAAGACGAGCGGCTGATCCTGACCCCGAAACTGGTCGGGCTGCGCGAGGACCTTCCAACCACGGATCAACTGATCGAGACGGCGGGCGGGCAGTTCAACCATTTCGTCACCGAATACCTGCCGGACGGCGAAATCAACCGTCAAGCCGTCAGCGATCATGTTCTGACCGCCCAAAACTTCCTCGCGCATGCAAATCATCCATCCAATCCCGCCATCTGGAAGCAAATCCGCGAACTCAAGGGAATTCGCCGAAGTTATCTGGAATTGACGGTGCGTGATCGAGATGAATTCCTGCACCTGCTCAGCCAATCTGATTTCATCGTCAATCGCGAACCGTTCTGGTCAATTCACAAATTCGACAGCGCGCGCGCCATCACGGACTACTCCCATCAGCCTTCGCTGCATTTCGCCAACGACCGCGCCGATGAAGACCATTACGGCCCCAACTATTTTTTTGTGCATTGGGACAGGACATCGTGCTGGTTTAGAAGATCGAACTGGCCGATTCATCGCCTGCCAGGCGCGCGGAGCCTGGAACAGCTTCACGCCGCAGTCCAGCACCGTTTCGGCTGTGCCTGCCCGCAAGCGGTGCAGGAACATTTGCACCAATCTGGCTGAGTCCTGATTCTCTTTTTCAAGTCACTCAGGTTTTCGATTCAGCGGCGTTTGCCGAATAACACCGCGTCAAGCGAATACTTCCCCGGTCCGGTGAAAAGCGCCAGCAGCGCCACGGCCAGGTACAAACCGGCCAGTTCCCAGGAACGTCCTCCGCCACGCGCGACAAACGGATCACCCGCTTTGAGATGAACCGTGGTAATGGCGACCAGCATCGTGCAGGCCAGACCGAACATGGCCAGCGGCGTCAGCAGTCCGAAGATCAATGCCAGGCCTCCGCCGAATTCACTGACCGCCGCCAATGCCTGGAAAATTCCTGGAACTCCCGCCTCCGGCCCCATCCACCCGAACGGATTCTGAATCTTGCCCCAGCCATGCTGCATGATCCCCACGCCAAAAAACAGACGGACAATCAGCAACCCGAAAGCTCCACGTCCACCGATAAAATCACCCCAAAGTTTGTTCATCGCGTTTCCTCGCCTTTCCCCGCATCAATTGATAAGTATTCCAGACGATGCCAGATCCAATCGTTCTTTCAGCCATTCGGTGACGTCTTCCAGACTTTCCACCGAAACTTCGTGCGCCATTTCATATTCGCGGTAGGTCAGATCAACCGGCAGTTCCGCCAATTTCGCTCTGGTGTCGCGTCCGTGGCCGATGGGCACAACGGTGTCCCGCGTTCCGTGAACGACAAAAATCGGCAAGCCAATCAGCGCATCCTTGTCCGTGATTAGCTGGAGAGTTTGCGGCAGCAACCGCCCGCTCATCGCCACAACGGCGGCAGCAATGCCTGGAAACGTGAGAGCGACCGCCAGACTCATCATCGCCCCCTGGCTGAATCCCATCAGGTACACCGCGTTCGGATCACAATCGTAGGCTTCGACGACTTCTGCGATGAATTTCCGCAGGGTATGGCGCGCCTGTTCAATCTCTTCAGGGTCAACTGCAATCCCCTGTGGCGTGAATCCCAGATTGAACCAGGCATATCCCATCCCGCGCAAATTCACCGGCGCGCGCGCGCTGACAACCAGAAAGCGTTCATCCAGATAAGGCGCCAGAGAAAACAGGTCGTCTTCATTTGCGCCGTATCCATGAAGCAGCAATAGCAGAGGTGGTTTTCCGCTCAGCCCGTTTTTTGGCGGTGCGGCCTGATGAAACAGAGAGAGAGTTTGATCGCTCATGATTCTTTTTCGACAGGATGAACAGGATGATTCGGGATTGGATTTGGGACGCGCCAATATTCTTCATTTTCCATTTGGAATTTGTCATCGCCCTGCCGACCGAGCGCGTCTGTAGTCAATGCCAAATGCCAAATGGGAACTGGTCAATGGAAAATGAAAAAAACGTAGATGTTTTGCCTCACCAGTTAATCCTGAAAAATCCTGTTCATCCTGTCTTAAAGTTTTACTTTGCCGCTTCCAGCACAGCCTCGTAATTGGGCTGCTCGGCGATGTCTTTGACGTATTCAACGTATTTCAACGTATTGTCCGGCCCGACGACGAAAACAGACCGCGCATGAATCCGGTCCAGCGGCCCGCCGCTGATCAATACGCCATAATTCTTCCCGAAGGAAGCATCGCGGTGATCGCTGGCGGTGATCAGCTTGTCCACGCCCGCTCCGGCGCACCAACGCTTCTGCGCGAAGGGCAGATCCATGCTGATGGTGACAATCTCGACTTCCGGCAATTTCGCGGCTTCTTCGTTGAACCGCTTTGCCTCGGTGTCGCACACCGGCGTATCCAGCGACGGAACCGCCACCAGAATCCGCGTCTTGCCCGCAGAACTCGCCAA
This sequence comes from Heliomicrobium sp., assembly GCA_021155085.1. Lineage (GTDB taxonomy): Bacteria > Acidobacteriota > Blastocatellia > RBC074 > RBC074 > RBC074. Next base: position 133,135 of record JAJNQA010000096.1, read on the forward strand.
TGTGTAATCGCCCATATCGGAAGATTTCTGCACTTTGAAATCTGGGGCTGCTTGCCCGACGGTCACCTCATTGCCTTCTAGCGTGACAGGATTGCCTTTGAAAGTAACTGTAGCCATTCATTTCTCCTTGGTTTGATTGAAGACTGTGCGAGATTCGATACAGTACAGGGAGCGGTAGCGACCTGGTAGACTCGTGATGCATATTCTGACGAAGCCACCAGGTCGCTACCGCTCCCCGTACCGCACCGTCGCGGCGCTCAGTATGCTTGAAGCCAAACGGAATTCACAAGATTACCGGTCATAAAAAACTTCTCTGAGGAAATCCCCACAATTATTGGCAAGCGGGCGCACCGCTTGCTACACTCGCGACATATGATGGACAGAGCAAGAGTTTTGATTGTAGATGACGAACAAGCCGCGCGCGTCGGTCTGAGCGAAATCATGACGGCTTGGGGTTATGACACACAAACGGCTGGCGATGGTTTGGAAGCGATGGAAATCGCCAGCGAATTCCATCCGACGGCCGTGGTCACGGATGTGCTGATGCCGCGCCTGGACGGTTTCGGCCTGCTTTCCCGCCTGCGCGAAGAATCGCCCGAAACCGCCGTTATTCTGCTGACCGGCCAGGGCAGCATCGAAGACGCCGTCCGCGCCGTAAAAGAAGACGGCGCATTTTATTACTTTGAAAAACCGATCAATATCAGCCAGTTGAACGTCGTGTTGCAGCGCGCCGTCGAGCAGGCTTCGACGCAGCTTGAAAACACGCGTTTGCGCCGCCAGCTTGGCGAATACGGCGTCTTTGGCAAGATGGTCGGCAATTCGCAGGTCATGCGGCAGATTTACACGACCATCGAACAGGTCGCCAGTTCCGCCGTCTCCGTCCTGATCACAGGCGAATCCGGCACCGGCAAGGAAGTCGTCGCCCAAACCATTCACCAGCTCAGCCCGCGCGCTTCGCGACCATTCGTCGCCATCAACTGTTCGGCCATTCCCGAATCGCTGATGGAATCCGAACTCTTCGGCCACGAACGCGGCGCGTTCACCGGAGCCATCGCCAAACGCGAAGGTTGTTTTGAATTGGCCAGCACCGGAACCCTGTTTCTGGACGAAATCGCCGAAATGCCCGTGATGTTGCAAGCCAAGCTGCTGCGCGTGCTGGAGGAACGAAAAGTGCGCCGCCTGGGCAGCGCCAAAGAAGTCCCGATTGATGTGCGCGTTCTGGCCGCCACCAACAAAGACCCGCACGACGCTGTCCGCGCGGGTGAATTCCGCGAAGACCTGCTCTACCGCCTGAACGTCATCCACGTCAAACTGCCGCCGCTGCGCGAACGCCGCGAAGACATTCCGCTGCTGACCGAATTCATCGTCAAAGACCTGAGCCAGCGTCACGACCGCCCAACCAAACTGGTGTCGTCCGAAGTGCTGGAAATCTTTTCGCGCTACCCGTGGCCCGGCAACGTTCGCGAACTGCGCAACGTCGTCGAACACGCCGTCATCGTCTGTGACAGCCAGCGCATCGAAAAACAGCATCTCTCGCCACAGATGTTCGATGGCCGCTCGCTGAAAAATGAAGACTCGATCACGCTGCCCGTCCCCATCTCTCTGGACGAAGCCGAACGCCAACTGATCCTCAAAACCCTGATCAAAACCAACAACAACAAAACCCGCGCGGCAGATTTGCTGAACATCAGCCTGAAGACGCTGCACAACAAGCTGAAGGCGTACCGGGAAGAAAACGAAGATTAAAAGGCAATTCACCTTTGGCCTGTAAAAACGAATCGCGCAAGGTCTTTACCAACCTTGCGCGATTTGTTTTTCCATGAGCCGCCATCGAAATTTGCGGCATCATTCCCTGCCGGCGCTGATTTTTACGGCGCGAAGTAACCTGACACATCCACGATGTAATCGCTGGTGAATTGCGTCAGAATCTTGAACGTCCCGTCGCTTGGGCTGAGGCCGACGTAGTAATGCCGGTTGTAGCCGAACACCACCGGGAACGGATAGTTCGTCGTCGCCACCGTCGGAGCCGTCCCCACATTGCCGGGAAAGAAAGTTCCGAAGCCTGCTCCCACCGGATTGATCGCCGTCACATTCCCCACAATCGCGCGTGAAGTATTCGGAATCGTAATCGGCTGATCCGAACACGTTCCCCACACCTGCTGTGTGCGAATTCCGCCAGCCCCGCCCGGAATCGGCGCTTGCGGCTGGTAACAACCGGTGAGCGGGAAACCCGGGATGTTTCGCGTTTCCAGCAACCGCATCGGCTTCGGCAGTGGGTTGAACAGCAAGCCCACGCCATTCGCGTCATTGGCGCTGGTGCTGTAATAGCCTGAAATGTCTATTACCAGGTGGGTGGTGCTGAACGTGTAAACCTTGAACTTCCCGTCCGCACCCAGTTTGACGGCAAACGGCCCGTTGATAATGTCGTTGTTTCCATAATTGGAACTGGCGACCGTGGGCCGCGTCGCGTCGCTTGGATAAATCGTCAGGTATCCGAATCCAAACGGCGCTTGCGGAAAGACCGTCGTCGCGTTGCCAACCAGCACGACCGCATCGCCAGGAATCGAGTTGCAGGGCGAAGGCAATCCCGCGCCGCGTCCATCCACCGCCAGATCGAGCGCCGGATTCGCATTCGGATCATTCGTCCCTTGCAGTTGTTGGGAGCCATTCAGGAAGCAGCCCGTACCGCCAGGGAAGGTTTGCAGCAGCCGAACAGGTGCAGGCAGCGGATGGTAATACAGCCCGCCTGCTCCCGGCGGCGCGTAATACCCTGTCAAGTCTATGATCACCTGCGTGGCGGCGCTGGTGAAGATTTTGAAGGCTCCGGCATCCGGTCCCGTCGCGCCCAGCCCGACGGTGAAAAAGTTATTCGTCACTTCGCCTGCCGTGAAGTTGGAATTGGCGACGGTCGGCTGCGTCGCATCGCTGGGAAACAGCGTCAGGAATCCTGGCTCTGAAGGCACGACGGTGATGCTGCCGATGATCGCCGTGGCGTTCGCCGGGATGGTCGAACAGCCCGTGCGCGCCGCCTGCGTCCGCGTGGAATTGGCGGCCAGCACGCCAACATTGGTAACGCAGCCCGTCACGCCGCTGCGCGTATCCAGCAAGCGCACAGGGGCCGCCAACGGATAAAACTGCAACCCGTTGCCTGACGGATTAATGGTCAGCGAGTACTGTCGTTCGCCCAGGCAAGTGTTAGCATCCGTGGCTCGAATGGTGAAGGTGGAAGTCGCGGCAGTGGTTGGCGTGCCAGACAAAACACCCGAACTGGGATTGAGCGTCACTCCGGCAGGCAATGCACCGCCGGAAACGCTCCACGCGATTGTCCCGATGCCGCCCGTTTGCGTGAAACTTTGACCGTAAGGCGCTCCCATCGTCGCCGCCGGCAAGGTCGCATTCGTCGGACTGACGCTGATCGTCTGACAGGCAATCGTCAATGAATAGGTTGCTGACGTGCCCATACAGCCGTTTGCATCAGTCGCGTTGACGGCAATGTTGAAGGTTCCGTTTTGGATCGGTGTGCCGCTCAGCACGCCACCGGTTGAAAGCGTCAGGCCGGTCGGCAAAGTGCCGCTATTCAAACTGAACACCGCTGTGCCAACACCGCCGGTTTGTGTGAAGGTCTGACTGAAGGCGGCATTGACCGTTCCTGTCGCCGTTGCCGGATTCGTCACTGTAATGGTCTGGCAACTTATCGCCAGCGTGTAAAGGGTTCCCGTCCCCATACATCCATTCGAGTCGGTCGCGTTGACCGTGATCGGAAACGACCCCGTCTGCGTCGGAGTGCCCGACAAGACACCGCCGCTGGAAAGCGTCACTCCTGTCGGCAGTGTGCTCACCGTGCTGAAGCTCGTCGTGCCGATGCCGTCCGACTGTGTGAAGGTTTGACTAAAAGCCGTGTTGACCGCGCCTGTGCTTGTCGCCGGATTCGTCACCGTGATCGTCTGACAAGCAATCACCAGCGCATAGGTCGCCGATGTGCCGGTGCAGCCGTTGGCGTCAGTCACCTTAACAGTGATTAGGAAGCTGCCCGCTTGCGTCGGTGTACCGCTCAACACGCCACCGGTTGAAAGCATCAAGCCTGTCGGCAATGTACCGCTGTTCAAGCTAAACGTCGTCGCCCCCAAACTGCCCGTTTGCGTGAAAGTCTGACTGAAGGCGGCGTTGACCGTTCCTGTCGTGATCGCGGGATTGGTGACGATAATCGTCTGACAGCCGATCACGAGAGTATATGTTGCGCCGATGCCTACGCAGTTGTTGCCGTCAGTTGCTTTCACCGTAATCGGAAACGTTCCGGTTTGCGCGGGAATGCCGGAAAGCGTGCCATTTGCCGAGAGCGTCAAGCCTGTCGGCAATGTGCCGCTATTCAAGCTGAACGCTGTTGCGCCGACGCCGCCGGTTTGCGTGAAGGTCTGACTGAAGGCGGCATTGACCGTTCCTGTCGTGGTCGCGGGATTGGTGACGATAATCGTCTGACAGCCGATCACAAGAGTATATGTTGCGCCAATGCCGACGCAGTTGCTGCCGTCAGTTGCTTTCACCGTAATCGGAAACGTTCCGGTTTGTGCGGGAATGCCGGAGAGCGTGCCATTTGTCGCAAGCGTCAAGCCTGTCGGCAATGTGCCGCTATTCAAACTGAACGTCGTTGCGCCGCCACCGCCGGTTTGCGAGAAGGTTTGACTGAAGGCGGCATTGACTGTTCCAGTCGTGGTCGCGGGATTCATTACCGAAATGGTTGGACAACCAACCGTCAGCGTGAAGCCGGCGTCAGTGATTGCGCCACAGTTGTCCATCGCGCGAATGCTGAGGGTGTGCGTGCCGACGGGGGCCGCCGAGCCAATGGAAATCACACCGCTGCTGTTGACGCTGACCGTGCCGGTAAATGTTCCCTGGCTTTGCACAACGATGGAAGCAATGCTGCCGTTGTCGCCGGGGACCGTGGCCGGATTGATCGTCAGCGTGCCATTGGGCGCAACGGTTTGATTGGCATACGTCAGTGTTGGCCCAACATTGACCGCAACTTCGACCGTCAGATTGACGGTCGAAGTCAGGCCGTTCCCATCGGTGACAGTCAGCGAAACGGTGTTTGCGCCGGCGGTGGCATTGCATAACGCCGCGATGTTGGCCGTAATGCTCCCGTCAGTGTTGGTCAGGCCGTTGACCGTGATGTTCGCCGGTACGTTCGTCGCGACCACCGTCAAACTGCCCGCTGGAGTTTCCGCATCACTGACAGTGGCAATGGTTGCGGCTGTACTGACACTGCCTTGCCGGCGCATGAGCGGCGCGGAAGCGGCGATTGATGGTAAACAATTGGCGAGCAAAACCGTCACGTTGTTAAAGCTGAAACTGCCCACGGCCAGGTCTTGTTTGCCGTCGTCATTGAAATCCCCAAGGGTCACAGCGGAAGCGCGGAAGCCTAACCCAATCGGCGAACCCGCCGCTTGACTGAATCCTCCGCCGCCAGTGCCCAACAGGATCGTCATATTTTCAGCATCCAGGCTGACGACGATCAAATCCGCTGCTCCGTCGCCGTTGAAGTTCCCCGCCGTGATGAAAATAGGCCCGGTTGCCACGGTAATGGGCGAACCGGCAGCAACACTGAAACCGCCGCCGCCAATGCCTAGCAGGATCGTCACGCTGTTCGAGTTGAAATTCCCTACGGCCAGGTCTTGTTGCCCGTCGCCGTTGAAATCTCCTGCCGTAACGGCATCCGGGTAATTGCCCACAGTGATGGGCGAACCGACGGGTTGAGTAAATCCGCCAGTGCCGCTGCCCAGCAAAATCGTCACAGTGTTGCTGGCGGCATTGGTGACGGCCAGGTCGGGCTTGCCGTCGCCATCGAAATCGCCCGTGGTGACGGCGGAAGGCAGATTGCCAACCGCAACCGGCGAACCAGCAGCCGCGCTGAATCCGCCGCTGCCGTTGCCCAGCAGGATGCTGACATTCGGAGACAAATTGGCGACGACCAAATCCTGATACCCATCGCTGTTGAAATCGCTCATTGCAATGGCGCGCGGCTGTGTCACGCCGCCGACTGGCGAACCTGGGGCCAGCGTGAATCCACCGCTGCCATTGCCCAACAGGATCGTCACGTTGTTGGAACCGTTATTCGCCACGGCCAGGTCTTGCCGTCCATCGCCGTTGAAATCGCCCACCGCGGCAGCCGTCGGACTGGTTCCCGTCAAAATGGGAGAACCGGTGGCTTCGCTGAATCCACCGCTGCCATTGCCTAGCATCACGGACACATTGTTCGAGTTGAAGTTCATGGCCACCAGGTCTTGCCGCCCGTCGCCGTTGAAATCTCCCGCCGCCAGACGATAAGGCGCAAGTCCCACCGGAACCGGCGAACCAATCGCCGGGCTGAAGCCCGAGTTCGACGACAAACAATTGGCGGTATTGCTGACCGTCAAGGTGAATGTTCTGGTTGCCGTGCCGCCATTGCTGCTGACGGCCCTGACCGTCACCGTATAAGTTCCCCCCACGTGCGCATTAGTGACGGTCACCGCGCCGGTTGTCGGATTGACCGAAAACACGCCCTTGAAACTGGTCGAAGTCGTCGCTGTCGCACCGGCAGTATTTGTTGGCGTGCCGCTGGGCGTAACGGTCACACTATCGCCCAGGTTGACCGTCGCATTCGCGTAAGTGCCCAGTGTCGGAATGATGATCGCGTTGACCGTCAACGTGAATGGCACATTCGTCGTCGCCCCGCAATTGTCCGTCGCGCGAATCGTCACGGTGTAAACGCCCACAGGCAGGTTGTTGCTGACGGAGACGATACCGGTCGAATTGTTGACTGTAATCGTGCCGGGCGAGGCGGAAGGCGTGACGCTCTGCACGGCGATGGTGGAGACGCTGCCGTTATCATTCGGCCCGGTTGCCGGATTAATCGTCAAGGCGTTGCCGACCGTGACCGATTGATTGGCATAAGTCAGTGTCGGCGGACTGTTGGCAACAATGTTGACGGTCAGATTGGTCTTCGATGTCAACCCATTGCCATCCGTCACGGTCAATTCCACGATTCTTGCCCCGACCGCCGTATTACAAGTCGGAATGACATCGGCGCTGATCGTGCCATTGTTATTCACAATGCTGGTGACTAGAAGATTGGCCGGGACATTTGTTGCCGTCACGGTCAAACTGCCCGACGCTGTTTCTGCATCACTGACGGTAGCAATGACTGATGTCGAACCGTTGCTGCCTTGCTGCCGAGTGAGCGGGGAACTGGGGGTTATGACCGGAGCGCAGTTATTGAGCAGGATGGTCACATCGTCAACGGCCTTTGCCACAGCCATGTCCTGTTTGCCGTCACCATTGAAGTCGCCCATGGTCACAGCGGACGGACCACCAAAGAGTGTGATGGGCGAGCCTGCCGCCTGGCTGAAACTCCCGGTTCCTGCCCCCAGCAAAATCGTCACGCTATTGCCGATGTTGGCAACCACGAGGTCTTGCAATCCATCCCCATCAATATCGCCCACAATCACGGATTGAGGCTGAGTTCCCACAATAATGGGCGAACCACTGGCGGAACTGAAGCCACCGCCAACATTGGCCAGCAAGATCGTCAGATTATTGCTGCCGGAATTGGCCACGGCGAGGTCTTGCCGACCATCAGCGTTGAAATCCCCTACTGAGACGAAGCGAGGACCATCTCCTGTGCTGATAGGAGACCCAGGAGCAGCGCTGAACCCGCCGTTTCCATCGCCCAGCAGGATTGTCAGATTGTCGCCAACATTGCTTGCTACAGCGAGGTCTTGCCGACCATCAGCATTGAAGTCACCAATTGCTAGTGAAAGAGGATTGCTTCCAATAGTCACGGGAGAGCCAGGGGCTGATGTAAATCCGCCGCTGCCATTGCCCAACAAGATTGTTACTGCGTTATTGCCAATGGTTCCCAAAGCAAGGTCTTGCCGGCCATTAGCATCGAAATCGCCCACTGCTACGAAAATGGAACCGCTCCCGGCATTCACAGGTGATCCCATGGCTGGACTGAAGCTGCCACTGCCGTTACCTAACAGAATCGCTACATTACTGGAAACGCTATTGGCCACGGCGATATCTTGCTGACCATCACTGTTGAAGTCACCCACAGCCACGGAGTTGGCGTCCGTCCCAATGCTAATTGGCGAGCTATTCGCCTGAGTAAAACTGCCACCGCCTACTCCGAGCAGAACAGTGACATTATTGGATCCATCATTGGCTAAAACGAGATCCTGTATTCCGTCATTGTTAAAATCCCCAACCGCGATGGATTCCGGGTCGGTTCCCACACCGATTGGGGAACCGGAGGGCTGGCTAAATCCAAAACCTGCCGGTGAGCAGTTAGCGGGATTAGCCACAGTCAGCACGAAGGTCTTTGTGGCTGTTCCGCCACTACCATTAACGGCCGCCACCGTCACTGAATACAGTCCCGCAACATTTGCATTCGTTATGCTCACCACGCCGGTTGTAGGATTGATCGTCAACGTGCCTTTAAAATTGGTCGAAAGGGCTGCTGTGACGCTTGTCGCATTGACCGGCGCGGCAGCGGGCGTGACCGTCGTGTTGCCTCCACTGATGATCGTGGTGTTTGGGTAATTGCCCAATGTCGGCGTAATCAGATTGACCGTCAATGTGAAAATAGCATTGGTGGTTGCGCCGCAATTGTCTGTCGCACGAATTGTAATGGTGTGTGTGCCGTTGGGCGAGGCGTTGCTGAGCGAAATGACGCCGGTCAAGTTATTGACGCCGATCGTTCCGGTGTACGTCCCCAGGCTTTGCACAACGATGGTGGAGATGCTGCCATTATCAGCCGGTCCAGTAGCCGGGCTGATTGATAGCGAGCCGCCGGGAGCAACGAATTGATTGGTGTATGTCAATGTTGGTCCGGTGTTGGCCGTCACGTTGACAGTCAGGTTGGCAGTTGTCATTGCGCCATTGCCATCCGTCACGGTCAGCTCGACGGTGTTTGCGCCCACCGTTGCAGTGCAAGAGGCGGCTACGTTGGCGGTGATCGTGCCATTGGTATTGCTGATGCTGGTGATCGTAATGCCGGTTGGAACGGTCCCTGTAACCGCAACCGTCAGTAATCCTGCCCCTGTTTCCACGTCGCCGACCGTGGCAATGGTGGAAACAGTGCCGGTGCTGCCTTGCTGCCGAGACACCGCTACGGGAGTGATGGTCGGCGCGCAGTTGTTGAGCAAGACCGTCACGGCGCTGATATTCGTTACCGCAAAATCTTGTTTGCCGTCGCCGTTAAAATCGCCCACCGCAACGCCATACGGCCCGCTTCCGCTGTTGACCGGGGAGCCATCTGCATCGGTGAATCCGCCGCTGCCGTTGCCCAGCAAAATGGCCGTGCTGCTGCCGCCGGAAATCGGTATGGCGAGGTCCTGCTGGCCGTCGCCATTGAAATCGCCAATCGCCATTGTCGAAGGGAGGCTTCCTGCGCCAAGGCCGATTGGCTGGCCGGAAATAAAGCCGCCGCTGCCGGTGCCGAGCAGGATGGTGACGCCGCCGAAGTTGAAGTCGTAATTGACTACGGCCAGGTCTTGTTTGCCGTCATTGTTGAAATCTCCCACCGCTACGAAATTCGGAGTGTTGCCCGCGCTGACGGGCGAACCGGCGGCTTGACTGAATCCGCCATTGCCGCTGCCCAGCAGGATGGTGACATTGCCGCCGGAATTAGCCACGGCGAGATCGTTTTTGCCGTCGCTGTTGAAATCGCCAACTGCAACGGATTGAGGGCCGCTGCCTGCGCTGACGGGCGAGCCGACAGCTTGACTGAATCCGCCGCTGCCGTCGCCGAGCAGAATGCTGACATTATTGGAGCCGGAATTGGCCACGGCAAGGTCGGTTTTACCGTCGTTGTTGAAATCGCTCGCAACAATGGAGCGGGGCGTTGTGCCAACGGTGATCGTCGCGTTTTGCATAAATCCACCGTTGCTATCGCCCAAGCCAATGACTATTTGTCCGGTTGCGGCCAAGGCGATGTCCTGTTTGCCGTCGCCATTGAAATCGCCCACGGCAATGCCGTCCGCGCTGTACGGCAGGCTAATGGAAGTGGAGATAAATCCGCCGGTTACAATGCCCAACAGAAGCGTGGGTTGGCCGCTCGCGGGGCCGTCCACAACCAAGTCTTGCCTGCCGTCGTTGTTGAAATCGCCTACGGCAAGGGCGCGCGGCGACGAGGTGGAATAGGGCGAACCGGTAGGTTGACTGAAAGTAGGACTGGCCGGCGAACAGTTGGTCGGATTGTTGACGGTCAGCGTAAAGGTCTTTGTGGTGGACGCGCCAGTGCTGTTGTAGGCCGTCAGCAACACTGGGTAAGTTCCAGCGACATGCGCATCCGTCACGCGGATGACGCCGGTGGTTGGGTTGGCGGTGAGCGTGCCTTTGAAATTGGTCGAAGTCGTCGCCGTCAGGCTGACTGTGTTCGTAGGCGCTCCGGCGGGCGTGATGGTGGTGTTGCCACCGGCGGTGACGATCGTGCTTGAGTAAGTGCCGAGCGCCGGAAGAGTCGAAGTCACGCTCAAGGTGAACGTGGCGTCGGTGGTTGCGCCGCAATTGTCCGTCGCGCGAATGGTGATGCTGTGATTGCCGCTGGGTTGCGCATTGCTGACGGAAATCACGCCGGTTGAATTGTTGACGCCGATCGTGCCGCCGTAAGTGCCCTGGTTTTGGACGACGATGGACGTAATGCTGCCGTTATCGCTCGGCCCGGTAGCTGGATTGATCGTCAGTGAACCGGCGGGCGCGGCCGATTGATTGTTATAACTCAGTGTTGGCGCGGTGTTCGGTGTAACGGTAACAACGAGTGTCGAACCAGTCGAAAGTCCTGCACTATCCGTGACACTAAGCGCGAAACCAGCCGTGGTCGCTATACAGGTCGTGGCGACGCTGGCGGTGACGAGGCCTGCGGCGTTGATGCTGCCCCCTGAAACGGTTACGCCATTGACCGTGGCGCTCGCGCCGCCATTGACGGTGACGGTCAGCGTGTTCGCCGCTTGATCGGCGTCGCTGACGTTGGCGATGGTTGAACTGGATGCTGAGCTTCCTTGCAACCGCGACGCTGCTACCGCGCTAATCGTCGGCGGCGTGCTGACGGCAATTGAATAAGCCCGCGTGCCGGTACAGCCGACAGCATCCGTCGCTTTGATGGTGAAGTTGTACGTGCCCGCTGCATTGGGAGTGCCGCTCAACACACCGCCGGGCGACAAACTTAATCCAGTCGGCAATGCGCCCGACACCAACGTGAAGTTGTACGGCGCTGCACCGCCGCTAGCCGTGATGTTCTGGTTGTAGCCGACGTTGATTGCGCTGTTGGGCAATGTCGTTGGATTGACGGTGATGGTTGGGCAACCCGCTTGCGTGACGGTAAAGGTCTGGCCGCCGATGGTTTCTCCGGTGCTGGTTTTGCCGGCGATGGTGATGGAACCGGTGCGCGATGCGCCGGTGGTGTTGGCCGCCACGGTGTAGCTGATGGAACCGATGCCGATGCCGTTGGCCGGGCTGGTCAGCGTAATCCAGGAAGCGGCGCTGGTTGCAGTCCATTTGCAGGCTGGGCCGGTGATGATGCTGAAGCTGCCCGATCCGCCCGCCAGCGAATAGCTTTGGCTGGTCGGCAGAATCTTGTATTTGCAAACTTTCAGATCGTCCACCGCCCACCACACTTCCGCGCCGATCGTCGGGCTGTTCGGGCCGTGGGCTTTGGATTTGGACTGGGGTTTGGGTTCAAGTTCAGGAGAAGCCGCAAACTGATTGCCGCCGTTGCCGTAATAGCGGAAACGAATTTGCGCGTTCGCGGGGTTGTTCGCAATCGCGGAAGTAATATCCAGCGTCTTGATGTTGGTGCTGGGATAACCGTCGTCGCTGCCTTGCAAGCGCAGGACATTCGTCCAGGTCTGGCCGCCGTTGGTGCTGACTTCCACATCGCCGATCATGCCCGGATTTTGCAGCCGGAATTGATTGCTGAATTCCAGAATCACCTGTCCGGCGTCGCTGGCATTGAAACCCGGCGTCATCAGATTCTCGTTCGGCGTCGAGGCGGCGATGTTGCGCGGGCAATTGCCGCCGGTGTCCATAATGGAAAACGATTGCGAAAAGTTTCCGTTCAACGGACGTTCGCAAGGATTGCCGGGCGTCCAGGTGGAGGTAGGGCCGCTGCCGTTTCCGTTTTTAACCACTCTCCAATCGGGCGGCAAACCGGCGTTGAAATCCGTTTCAAACGGCACGCCGGGCGCGGCTTGCCGAATGAAGACGGTTTCGCCCGCCACGGTCAGCGAGCCGGTGCGCGTGTTCGGGCCAGGATTGTCCGTGACGGAATACGTGACCGCGCCGGTGCCTGTGCCGCTGCTGCCCGCGGTGATCGTCAGCCAGGACGGATCGTTGCTTTGCGCCGTCCAGGGGCAGCCAGCATCGGTGGTGACGGCAATGCTGTTGCCCGCGCTGCTGCTTTCCAAAAAGGTCTGTGTAGTCGGGCTGACGGTGTAACCGCAACGGACCTTGACGTTATCAATCGCCCACCACCACGCCCAACTGGCGTTGTAATAACGAAACCGGATTTGCACGTTTGCCGGGTTCAAGGCAATCGCGCCGGTGATGTTGACTGTTTTTCGGCTCGGCATGGGGAAACCGTCGTCCACGTTTTGCAATCGCAGCACGTTCGTCCAATTCACGCCACCGTTGGTCGTCACGTCCACATCCGCGATTTCGTTATCCAGGCGCAGGAACTGGCTGTCGAATTCCAGAATCACCTGGGCCAGACCGCCGGCGTTGAAGACCGGAGTAATGAGTTGTTCATCCTGCGTGTTGTTTTGGTCGGCGAAATCGGAGTCCATGATGGCGAAATTCGAGGCAAACGGCGCATTGATCGTTCGTTCGCCGGGATTGCCCGCCGTCCAGGTGGATGCCGCCGCACCGCCGTTGCCGCCGTCCACAATCGTCCAGCCGGGCGGAATTCCGGTGTTGAAATCCGCATTGAGCAAGGTTCCGGCGGCACCTTGCGTAACAACAAAAGGAATGGTGGCGATGGTCACAATGCCTGTGCGCGGGCTGCCGGTCGAGTTGGCTGCGACGGTGTAATTGACCGCGCCGGGGCCTGAGCCGCTGCTGCCCGAATTGATGGTGATCCAGGCAGCGTTGCTTTGCGCCGTCCAGGCGTTGCCGCTGCCCGTGGCCACGTTCGCGGTTCCAGTGCCGCCCGTGTTGGTAAAGAAACTGCTGGTGGGCGCAAGCGCAAACGTCGCCAGATTCGGCGCGGATTGCGTAACGGTGAAATCGCTGCCTCCGATGGTGATGCTTCCGGTGCGCGGGCTACCGCTGTTATTGACGGCGACGGAATAACCGATTGTGCCGTTGCCTGTGCCGCTGTTGCCGGAGGTGACGGTGATCCAGTTGGCGTTGCTTTGCGCCGTCCAGACGCAGCCGGAAACTGTTGTCAGGGCGATGCTCGCCGCACCGCCGTTGGGCGTGAAAGATTGATTTGTCGGCGTCAGGTTATAGCTGCAACCGGTTTGCATGACGCTGAACGTTTGTCCGGCGATGGTCATTGAGCCAGTGCGCGCGCCGCCCGTATTGGCAGCGACGGTGTAATTGACCGTGCCGTTTCCGCTGCCGGGTGCGCCGCCGGTGATGGTGATCCACGAAGTGTTGCTTTGCGCCATCCAATTACAGCTACTGGCCGCCATAACATTGACGCCGGCCGCGCCGCCGCCGACGCCGGGCGTGGCGCTGGTGGGCGCGAGCGAAAAACTACAAGCGGGAAAATCGCGTTCGCGTCCGAAGCGCAAATGCGTGGGAACAACGGTCGGGCCATTGAGCCTGAAGACGCCTGCGACAAAGGTGTTCGGATTGTCTTTGTGCTGCCGCACCGTCAAATAATCGCCCCAGGCGTTATCAAACGGGCCGGCGGTGCTGACGACGGCGTTGACGCTCGGCGTGACAAAGGTCGGCGTGACATCATCCAGTAGGAACAGCGCTGTGTTTGGATAAATGCCGTTGCCGCCGTACCCAATCACGCCACCGACATTGCCCACCGCGTTGACGGCGACGCTGGGGTACAGCCACGCGAAGTTCGTGCTGAAAATATCGTTCTGGCTGATGAAGGCGCGGTTCGATTCATTGAACTGTGCGACGATGGTGTACGGATACGGCCGCGCCGGATTACAGGTCAGGCACTGTTTGGCCGGCCACATAAATCCAAGCACGCCGTTGCCGCGCCAGGCTGCCAGAATTTTTGTTTGCGCATTGGCCGCCCAGTTGGTTCCGTCCGGGCTGAAGGCCACGCCGTCGCGCGCCAGCGGCGTGAACGCATTGAGCGAAACGTTGTCGAACGCAGGCATGCTGCTCGCGTCGTCCCAACGATAGATTCGTATACTGTTGTTGCTGGTTAAGCCTGCCCAATACATCGTGGTGGTTGAACCTTCGGCGCAACGCGGCGAAAAAACATCGTTGTAGGTTTTGTAATCAGAGCTGATGTTGCCGCCCGCCGCCAATTGCGCCAGCGGAATACGCAAAACTACAGAAGCCGTGAAAGGATTGTTCGTGGCAATCTGATGCATATTCGCGGTGATGTACAGAAACGTTGTCCCCACGGTCAGAGTCGGGAAGTCCATCCGGTTGCCGGCCGGCAGACCGAAATCCTGCGGCGTGAAGTCGTAATACTTCCAGAAATTGTCGGCCACTTCGTTGCCGACGGCGCGGGCAATGCGCAAGGTTCCTGTGTTGGCGTCGGGAACATACTGCAACGCCCAGACGATCATGTTTTGCGCCGGAACGGCATTGACCACCTGATCACAGCAAAAGCCATTGTTGGCACTGGGAAAATTCGTGAATGGGCTGACGTAGCTGAAGGTCTGGCCGCCATCTGTCGAACGAGCGGCGTAACGATTGGCCGTGTAAAAAATCGTGTTGCCCAGATTGGCTACGCTCGGTTCGTGCGTGTTGTCGCGTACGGTTCCGGTTTCCGCCGTGGTCAGATCGTGACTGTCCCGAATGACCAGATCGTTGGGCGCGGTCGGCGCATTGATGGAATTGGCGTTTCGCGGCGCTGCCGTCGGCGGATCAGTGGAAGGGGCGGCAGGCAAGGCCGGAGCGGTTGAGCGCGGAAAGATATTCGCCGGAGTGGCCCCTTCCAGCTTTTCCATTTGCTCCTCGATTTCTTCCAGTTGCTCCGGCGTTAGTTGCTCCGGCTTGCTGGTAGCGGGACCTTGTGCGGTGCGCGCTTTTTTGACGCCTTTCCGGGTTTTCACCTGCCCGGAACTGAGAATGCGCGTTCCCTGAGACGGTTGAACAAGACGTTGGCTCTGAGCGGAAAGAGATGAGGTTGCCGGCGATTTGCTCAAGCGCGCTTGCACCACAAGCGGCAAGAAGATTCCCAAGGTCAGCAGCCACATGAAGAAAGGGCGTTGGAAACGGACAAAAAATAGTCGGCGTTGCCGCAACAAATTGGCGAGAGTGTTTCGTGAGGGAGTGTTGTTCATCTTTATCTTTTGAGTTGTCAAAGGTGGTTTTCAAAAAAATCAGCTCTGGGAGCGCACGCGGCCCTGCGTGCGCTCCGTGCGGAGCAAGCCGCACGCGAGGCCGCGTGCGCTCCCAGAGCTAGTTCAAAAGACTGCTTATCGTTGGCCGTCCAAACTTGCCCATTCACCGGACTGAATGAAGTTCGCCCAGTAATAAGGATGGCTGTAGTTTTTGGCGTGTGGTTGTGCGGCGGATTTGTCTGTTTGAGTTTTGGTGACGAGAATGCGGCTTTTGCCGTTGTCGGCGTTGCGCAATTTACCGTCGAGCATTCGCAACTGCACCTGCCTGAGCGCCGTGGCGCGGCCTTCTCCGCGTTGCAGCGCCCGGTGGTATTCGATCATCAGATCGCGCGTGGCAAAATCCGAAGCCGGCCATAAACTCATCACCTGCGTTTCGGCTCCAGCCAGAAACAGCGCCCGCCGCAACCCGTAAACGCCGTCGCCGTTTTTGACCTCGCCGATGCCGGTGTCACAAGCCGAAAGCACTACGAGCTGCGTCTCGAACAAATCCAAGGCTGCCGCTTCCAGGGCAGTCAGAATGCCATCGTCTTCGCCCGCGCCAATTTGCCGCCGGTTGGCTCCGGCCAGCGCCAGACCGGAGCGAAGCAACGGATTGACAGGACGCGCACCGGCTTGGGCTTCGGCGGAAGTCCTGACCAGCAATCGCGCGTCCGTAACCGGAATGGTTCTATCTTCCAGAAAGAAGCCATGAGTGGCGATGTGGAGAATGCGGGGGCTGTTTGCCTGTTTGACCACGGTTTCGGTCGCTTGCGCCTGCTCGTAAAGTATGGCTTCCGACAGCAGGGTTTTGATTGCCTTGGCTTCGTCCGCGGTGCCGGGCATCGGCGGGAAGTAGGCTTCGGCTAGAATCGAACCACTGCCGGAGACAGTTGCGGAACCGGAACGGTACTTGAGGATGCGTTCGGTCGCGGTTCCAGCGTCCTCGGCGTCGCCAAAGTTCGGATTGGCAACCACCATCGCGCGTTGTTTTCCGGCGGGGCGTGCCTGGCGCGTATTCAGTCGCAGCAAGTCACGCCCGCTCGTCAGGTAACTGAAAGTATAGTGTTTGATCAGGTAGTGCCGTCGTTCGTCCACGAATGCGGCAAATGGCACCAGATTCAGCGCGCCGTCCGGCGAGATGAAAACGCGGCGCGTTTTGCCCAGTAGCGGGCGAACCGGTTGCATCACCAGCCGGTCAATTTCACGCGCCAGTTGTTTGACATCCTGGCGGTTGCGGTCGCGCAGCGCGCGCCGCAATTGGTCAATCGCGCTGTCAATCGGCTGCTGTTCACCTAAATCCACCCAGCGGCCTTCCGCCTGTGCAGCGTTGGGGAAAAGCACGTAAGCCACGTAGCGGGACGGCCCGAAGCGCTCCGCTACCTTTGTGTAACGTGGATTGTAAGGGCGATAAACGGCGAATTCGATGAGCACGGCCTGCGCCGGAATTGCCGCTTGCACGGCGGAAATCGTGACGGGCTGCGATTGTGCCCTGAACCCGGCGCTACGGCGGCTGATTTCCCCTTCGAGTGTCTCGCGCTGCTGCTCAAGCACCTTGATTCGACTCTGGTGTTCGGCGAGCGTCGTGCGCTGTGGTCCGTCAAGCACCAGGCGAGCCAATCGCGCGCGTGCCTCTTTTAACTGATCAAGCAGTTTCTGGTCCTCAGGCGTCGCACGGCGGCGCAGTGCGGCGATGCTGTCGGTCATCGCATCCAACGCGCGGCCCTTCCGCTGCAATATCGTCGTCAACGCCAAATCGCGCGCCGCCGCATTGTCCGGAGCCGAACGCGCGTGCAGCGAAATCGTCACGTTCGTTTCATCCAGCAGCGTCGAAAGGAAGGCAAGTTTCTGCCCCTCGGAACCATCGGCCAGATTGTGGGCGATGTTGCGCTCGCTGATCGCCACGCCGCGCGATTGCGACGCGACCGCTTGCGCAAGTTCGCCGCTGGCCGCCTGAACACGCCCCAGATTGGCGAGTTCCGCCGCGACACCTGGATGATCCGGGCCCAGAGATTTTTCCCGCAACATCAACGCGCGCTCGTGTAGCAACTTGGCTTGCGCGTAATCGCCTCGATCCGCGTGGAGTTCAGCCAGGTTGAGCACCACGCGGATGGCGTCTGGATGCTCCACCTTTCTGGCCTCGAAAATGGCCTGGGCGCGGCGGTAATCTGTTTCGGCGTCGGCGAGTTTGCTCTGATAATGACGTGCGGTGGCAAGATTGGTCAGCCCGATGGCAACCTGTGGATGATCCGCTCCCAGCCGCTTCTCGTATATCTTTAGGGCGCGATCATAAAGCGGTTCGGCCTTCACATAATCGCCCCGCTCGAAATAGAAGCTACCCAGGCTGGAAATGGTGTTGGCGACTCGCGGGTCCTCCTTTCCCAATTCCTGCTCTTGAATCGGCAGCGCGCGCAGCAACAGCGGCTCCACCGTGTCCCGCTCCCCCTTGGCGTTACGAAGGGCAGCGAGATTGGTCAACACGCGGCCCACGCTGGGATGATTCGGCCCCAGCGTTCGCTCCCAAATGGCGAGTGCACGTTCAAACAATGGCTCCGCCCGAATCAGATCCGGCTTGTTGTAGTAAATCACGCCCAGGTCATTCACCAGTAAACCCAGATTCGAATCATTCGGCCCGAACGTTTTCTCTGCCATCGCCAATGCTTTCAATGCCAACGGTTCAGCCTTCGCCAGATCGCCCTTGCGGCGATGAATCGTAGCAAGTTGATCGAGCGCCATCGCAACATCCGCATGCTCCAGGCCAAGCGCCTGCTGGCGCAATATCAAAACGCGCTCAGCCAGCGGCAGTGCTTCCTCGTATTTGGTTGCTGTTGAAAGTCGGTCGGCTTCCCCGCTGAGTCGGCGCGCTTCCTGCAACGCACGATCCTGCTCAGGGGGCTGCGCCAGAGTCAACCCGCACATCCATATCAGCATCACTGCCAGCAGCATGAGGCAAGGCTTCACTTTTGCGCAGGATGATTTTGTAATGGACGCAAGGCAGTTTTGTTGCAGGGCGACAATGAACGAGTACAGTTGGCGAGAGGACGACCTTGGTTTATGGCAAAGAATCACGAGAACCTCCGGTACAGTGCATTTGCTAGCCGTTGTGGACCGAGGAAAATTTCAACATGGGGAAGAAACTTGCTCATCCACTATGCCGGTTGTGTCTGATCGCTTGGCGCGGCCACATTAGATTGATGGCTGCGGGCGGAATGTAGTTTTTGCGCCCAGGCAAGTCAAGGAATCTATCGTCAAATCGGAAATTGTCAGTGTTTGAAAAAGAGTGAAAATGCCATCGCCAGCCCAATCACAATCACGGCACGGCGAACGACCTTCTGGCCCAATCTGCGCGCCAAGCCCGCTGCGCCGTAACCACCCAGGATCGCGCCAGCCGCCATCAATGCCGCCGCCTGCCAGTCAATCAATCCGGCATAGACGAAATAGACGGCGGCGACAGCATTGACCACCGAGCCGAGCAGGTTCTTCAGGCCGTTCATCTGGTGAATGTCGTTCAAGCCCATCATCCCCAATACCGCCAGCATCAGAATGCCGATGCCCGCGCCAAAATACCCTCCGTAAACCGCAACCAACAATTGATAACAGGATGCGCCAATCAGCCAGCTCCTGGTCGCCGGCTGATCCGCCGTTTGCCCGGTTTTCAGGCGGCGCTGCACCGGCCCTTGGATAATAAACAGGATCGTCGCGAACAGGATCAGGAAAGGCACGAGCGCCGCGAAGGTTTTATCCGGCGTGCGTTTCAACAACACCGCGCCGATTACTCCGCCGATGAAGCTGGGAATCAGCAGGAAGAGGAATCTCTTGGGCGTGTGAGCGACTTCGCGGCGGTAGCCCCACAAGCTGCTCCATGCGCCGGGCACCAGCGACAAGGTGCTGGTCGCGTTGGCGATGACCGGCGAAAACCCTGCCCAGACCAACGATGGAAATGTGAGCAGCGTCCCGCCCCCGGCGACAGAGTTGATCATCCCGGCGGCGAAGGCTGAACCGAAAAGCAACGAGCCTTGCAGCAAAGTCATAACGAATGTCCGCTAAAATAAGAATGCGCCGCCCGGCTGATCCAATTCGTCAGCCAAACGGCGCAATTACTTGCAGAGAACCTGAGTTATTTCACCGCCGGGAATCCCCAGCCGCTCCGCACCAGATAGTCAGTCATGGTCATAATCAACAGGATCGCCAACCAGAACAAACCGGCGATGATAATCACCTGGGTCAGCTTGGAACTCCATTTGACGTGCATGAAAATCAGCACGACTGCGGTCGCTTTGATGATCGCGATGGTCAGCGCGACGATGATGTTGAGCGGTCCCCAAACTCTTTCCAGATCGAATTTGGCAACGAAAACCGTCAACGCGGTAAACACCATCAACAGGGTGAAAACGCCGAAATAATATTTCAGCGGGACGATGTGATGCTCGGAAGTATGTTCCGCCATAAGCTCCTTGAAACCTCTCTCAATTGATCTAGTGACCGCCGCCGACGTGATAGCCGGTCAAATACAAAAGCGGGAAAAGGAAAATCCAGACAATATCAACAAAGTGCCAGTACAGGCCGAAAATTTCGATTGGCGAATTGTAGGTCTTCGTGAATTTTCCTTTCTTCGCCATATAGATCAAGATCAGCAGAAGCGCGATTCCGATGATCATGTGCAGCGCGTGAATGGCTGTCATCAAAAAGTAGATCCACAGAAAGACCTGTACCGGCTGATGATACTGCTCGGCCAGCGAATGCGCGCCTGATGTGGCAGGGTTATACAACCCAGCGCCCGGAAACAGATGATAGTCAAACTTTTCCTTGTATTCGAAGTATTTGACCACCAGAAATACGCATCCGAGCAAGGTCGTGATGCCCATAAAGCCGATCAGTTTCTTACGATCTCCCAATTGGGAGTAGTACACCGCCATGGCCATCGTCAAACTGCTGACAATCAGCACCACCGTGTTCAATCCGCCGAGCGGCACGCTCAGCAAATGGCTTCCCTGCGTGAATCCGGACGGATACTTGGCGCGATAGATGGTGTAGGCCAGAAACAATCCACCGAAAAACATGATTTCCGTCAGCAAAAAGAGCCACATGCCGATGGTACCGGCCTCTTTCTGCTGTTCCATACTGACGAAATGATGCGCCAGTCCGGGAACGTGTGCTGCGTGTTCTGCCAAGGTAGTTCTCCTCTAGGTGGTAGGGAATAGGTGGCAGGTGGCAGGTGTCTCGCGATTAACGATCACCCACCACCTAGCACCTACAACCTTATGCCGTTTGCAAAGCTGCTTCTTTTGCCGCCGCTTCCTTGATCTCTTTGACGTGTTCGAATTCGTACGCGTCATGGTCAATGATCGGCTGATAAGTGAAATTCTCCGTCGGCGGGGGCGAGGAAGTTTCCCACTCCAGACCTGCCGCCATCCACGGATTGTCGCCGGCCTTTTCACCGTATTTCAGTGACCACGCCAGATAAACGACGGGCATGATGAAGCCCAGGGCCAGGATCGAAGCGCCCGCGCTCGACAAAATATGCCAAACCTGGAATTCAGGCACGTACGCGTGATAGCGCCGCGGCATTCCCAGATACCCGACGATGAACTGCGGGAAGAAGGTCAGGTTGAAACCCAGGAAGATGATGACCGCTGAAATGCGGCCCCAGATTTCAGGGTACATGCGGCCGGTCATCTTCGGCCACCAGAAATGCAATCCGCCCAGATAACCGATGATCGCGCCGCCGACCATGACGTAATGGAAGTGCGCCACGACGAAGTATGTATCGTGCAGGTGAACGTCCAGCCCCAATGCCGCCAGAAACAAACCGGTCATTCCGCCGACCGTAAACAAACCGATGAAGGCCAGCGCATAAATCATCGGCGTGTCATACGAAACAGAGCCTTTGTAGATGGTCGCCGTCCAATTGAAGATTTTGATCGCCGACGGAATCGCCACGGCGTAAGTGATCAGCGAAAAGACCATTCCGGCGTACATGGACTGGCTGGTGGTGAACATATGATGTCCCCAGACCAGAAAGCCGAAGACCGCGATGGCCAGGCTGGAAAACGCGACGAAGTGATAGCCGAAAACCCGTTTGCGCGTCATGGCGGCAATCAGTTCGCTGACCACGCCCATCGAAGGGATGATCATGATGTAGACCGCCGGGTGCGAGTAAAACCAGAACATATGCTGGAAAAGCACGGGGTCTCCGCCCAGCTTCGGATCGAAGATGCCGATTTGCAGTGTCCGCTCAAAGGCCAGCGCCAGGACGGTAATGGCGACGACAGGAGTCCCCAGCACCTGAATCAGGCTGGTCGCGTAATGCGCCCAGACAAACAGCGGCAATCGGAACCAGGTCAATCCGGGCGCGCGCATCGTGTGGATCGTCACCATAAAGTTCAACCCGGTGAGGATCGAACTGAATCCGGTAATGAAGATGCTCACCCCGGCAAGGGTCACCTGCGTATTCGAATAGATCGAACTGTAGGGTGGATAAAAGGTCCAGCCGGTATCAACGCCCCCCGTCATCATCGTGATCAGCATCAGGATGGCGCCCACCATGAACACGTACCAGCTCAACAGGTTCAATTTCGGAAACGCCACGTCTTTCGCGCCCAGCATCAGCGGCAGCAGAAAATTTCCCAATGTCGCCGGGATGGACGGAATCAGAAAGAAAAAGATCATCATCACGCCATGCATCGTGAAGACGCGGTTGTAGGTCTCCGCCGTCATCAGATCTCCCCCTGGCGTGATCAATTCCAGACGGATCAGGGAGGCATAAATGCCGCCAATCGCGAAAAAGATCGAGATCGAAAACAGATAGAGCAATCCGATCCGCTTGTGATCCAGCGTCAACAACCAGGATTTCACTGTGTGCCCGTTGGTCAGGTAATTGACGCGGGGTTCTTCTGTTTGAACCAATACTTCGCTTGCCATAGTCGTACCTTATGAATTTATGTCGTGCCGGCTGTCGCCGGAAACTTCCGCCTTGAAGGCGGGACTACGAACTTATTGCGTCTTGGCCGGGGCGACAGGCTTCGCCGCCGCGGGATTCGCCGCCGTGGGCGAGGCCGCGGGCTTCGCCTGCGCCTGTGTTGCACCGGCATCCTTCGGCCCGATGGATTTGATATAAGCGATCAATTGTTGAATCTGTTCTTCGCTCACCTGCCCCTGGAAAACAGGCATCACCGGGTCATATTTTTCGACCACTTTCGCCATCGGATTGAGGATGGATTCGCGGATGTATGCGTCGTCCACCGTCACCGTCGTGCCGTTGTTGAGCTTGGCCGTCTGGTTGTAAAGCTCATGCAGCTTCGGGCCGCGCCCTGTCCCACTTTCCAAGTGGCACGTGTTGCAGGCCAGACTGGCGAACAGCTTCTGTCCGGCGGCGACCGGCGATTCCTTGGACGTGCCGCTCAGCCAGGCCTGATAATCCGCAGGGTCCTGCACGGTCACGGTCCCGATCATCCCCGAATGCTGCGTACCGCAGTATTCGGCGCAAAAGATGTGATAGGTGCCTGGCTTGGTGGCTTCGAACCAGGTCGTGGTGTAACGCCCGGGAACCACGTCCGCTTTCGTGCGGAAGGCTGGAATGAAGTACGCGTGCAGCACATCTTCGCTGGTCATCGTCAATTTGACGCGTCGCCCCACCGGAATATGCAGCGTGTTGATTTCGCGCTGGCCGTCCGGATGCTGCGCGCGCCACATCCACTGTTTGCCGGTGACGAAAATTTCCAATGCTTCACTCGGCGGCGTGTACATCTGGTAATAGATTTTCGCGCCCCAGGCAAAAATGCCCAGCGAAATCAGCAGCGGAATAATCGTCCAGGTCAATTCCAGCGTCATTGCGCCTTCGATCTGGTCCGGGATTTCCCCCGCGCTCTTGCGGCGGTACTTGAACATGAAGATGCCCGCCGCCACCGCGATGCCGACTGAAAAAACAATCGTCATCAACCAGAGCGCAATATAGAACAGGTCTACTTCCATCGCGAATTTCGATGCCTGCTCCGGGATCAACTCAAATTGAAACAAGAAAAAGAGGCTCATAGGCGAATGTCCAATTAAATGCGGACTCAAACTTTAATTCCTTGCGCAGCCCAGGCTGCTTCCTTCTGCTTTGTTTTGTGCCTCAAAAAAAGAATGAGAGCGACCAAAGTGATAATCGTGATGACTGCGAAAATACGCGTCAACCGCATCAAAACCAGCCCGTAAGTTCCCCGCACGGGGTCATACTGATAACAGTACAAGATCACCTGATCAGCCAGCGAACCGATCTTGCCGCCGGAAGCGTCCAGCAGACCGAACCGGACATCGCGCGGCGGATACTCAAAGCCGTAAAAATAACGCGAGACTTTCCCGTCCGGCGTCAGGACGATGAGGGCGCTGGTGTGCGCATATTGCTTGCTGACCGGATCCCAGACATAACGGAAACCGACGGATTTGGTCAGCGCCTGAATCGCCGCTTCGTCGCCGGTCAAAAAATGCCAGCCATTTTTCGCATCCGGATCAGCCAGCTTTTGCAAATAGGTGTCTCGCTTTTCACTGGCGAGTTGCGGCTGCTCTTTTGGATCGAAGCTGACAACCAGCGAAACAAATTCCTTGCCCGGCTTCATCGGCAGCGTCTTGAGCACATTCAACAGCCCGTTGAGCGTCAAATTGCAAAGCTGCGGGCAATCGTAATAAACCAGGGACAACACGACCGGCTTATCTTTGAAATAATCGGCCAGCTTCACCGTCGTTCCGGTTTCATCCTTGAACTCCAGATCGAGCGGGACTTGATTGCTCAAGAGCTGGTCAATGCCGACATCTTTCAGCACCGGCGGCTTCATGGCCGCAGGCTGCGAATTCGCGGGGATGCAAAGACCACAGACCACAAGACAGATTACGGCAATTGCATTTACAAACTTGCCTGCCGATGTTCCTGACTTGTCAGTTTTAATATCTAACATGGTGTACTTCTTACTTGCCTTTTAATGCTTTGCGCCAGCGGCCTGCGCTGCGGGCTTTTGCGGCTCACCCGCCGGTTTCATGCCGCTTTCCGGACTTGATCCGCCTTGCGGACTGCCTGAACCGGGCGTCGCCGGCTGCGGCGTTGCGCCAGGTTGGGGCGTGCCGGTTGGCTTCAAACTCCTGATCCCGCGTCCCGCATTTGAATCGGAATTGAGAACTTCCCTGCGGACGGTTTCAGCCGCCTGATTGTCAGCAACGGCGGTTCCGGTCAATTGCGGCAATCCTTTTTCTGCAATCAACTGCTTGGCGCGTTCAATTGGGATTCGCGCCACGCCGCCCTGTTTATCCACCCATTCGTATTCGCCAGCCTTTTTGTCAATCTGCTTGCGATAAGACGCCATCTCATCAAGCGGAAGCTGCGACATACGGGTTTCCCCGGGTTTTTCCGGGTTCGGCTCGGGCGCGCCCTGCAGGCGCGGTTCGGGTGGGAGCTTGGTGCCGGTGTTGAGCTGCGTCGCGGGCTGGGCGCGATCCATTTCGTCTATCTTTCGGAAGCCGATCTCCAGCCCCTGGATGATGACGAAGACCAGTGCCGTCGCCGCCGCCAACGCGGCCATGAAGACCAGAATCGGTTTGGCCTTGATCCCACTGCCCTCAACCTGATCGTGATTGTTTCCGTGATTATTGTCGTGACCGTGATTGCTCATAAGATTTCCAATTCCCGGCTCCCAGTTTCGATTTCCCGCGTAAACGGCTAGAAAAGGAAAACTGGAACCCGCCAAATCACATCTCAGTGATGTCCGCCCGCCGCTGTCGCTTCAGCCAATTGCGGATCGTTGAGAGGAAGCAGGGGGCGCTGGCGCAATTGCCAGAAAAACCAGCCCAGCCAGATGCCGCCCAGCCCGATTGCCGCCGCGACATAAACTGCATAAGTCATCGGGTTGACATGATGCGCCGCGGCGCCATGTCCGGCTGCTGAACGCTCAAGCTCCGGCACAATCACCCAGATCAAATCCACCAACCGCATCACAATCAGCAACCCTGCAACCCAGATCAATCGTTTGGAATGCTTCGTCACATTGCGCTGAATCAGCAGCAGGAAAGGCATCGCAAAATGCAGCAGGATCAGCCCGATTCCGACGTAACGCCAATTGCCCTCGAATCTGCGCAGATACCAGGGAATTTCTTCCGGCAAATTGCCTGACCAGATGATCAACAACTGGGAAAACGAAAAGTATGCCCACACCATGACCGTCGCCAACTGCAATTTTCCGAGATCGTGAAAATGCTTGGTCATCAGCACATGGGACATCGGTTCGCGCTTTGAAAGAATGACGCAGACGGCAATCAGGAATGCGATGGAAAGCACTCCCTGGCCGGCGATGGTCAGCAAGCCGAAGATTGTCGAAAACCATTCGGCGTCCAGCGACATAATCCAGTCAATTCCGGCAAAGGTAACGGCCATCCCGTAGATCAAAAATCCCGGGCCGCTCAGGTTCTGGGCCTTCTGCATCCAGCCTTGCGCTTCATACGGATTGGGAGTGTCGTCCTGTCGCAAAGACCATTTGCGCAGAAAAAACATCAACCCGATCCAGATCGCAAAATAAATGACCGCGCGAATGTTGAAGCTGCTCGGGTTGAGCCAGACACTTTTGTGCTCAAGCAGCTTTTTGAGCGTCCCTTCCTCAAGATTGGCGGTTCCGTGCGACCATTCGTAAATGCTGTGCAGCCCGAAACTGATTGGCAGGAACAGCACAGCCATCAGCCACAATGTGTGCGAAGCGGATTCCAGTTGGCGGCGAATGACCAATCCCCAGCCCGCGCCGGTCAGATACTGGATCATCAGAAATCCCAGACAGCCCAGGGAAATGCCGATCCAGAAAACATACGCAACCAGATAGGTATGGAAGAAAGTCTGTTTGGCGTTCCCCGAAACAACCGCGCCAATCACCCATCCAACAATGCCCAGCAGGCCAATACCGATGGCCACGCCTCCAATTTTTCCCAAATCAGCCGGAGCAGCGTAATTCGTCTTCATTAGTTGCTATGTCCTCCAGATGCCGGGGCTGACGTCGGAGCCGTGCCGCCGTGCGCGCCCCCCGCTTGATTGCCTTTTTTGCTCGCGGCTTCTTCGGCCTTCTTTTCAACTTCCTGTTTGACGTTTTCGGCCAGTTCGTTCAAGGTCGCGCGCTGGCTCAATTGCAGAACGCGGATATAGGCGATCACCTTCCAGCGGTCTTCCGGCGTCAATTGATCGGTGTAGCTGGACATCGCACCGAAACCGTTCGTGACCACGTCATAATAATAAGACGATGGAGCCTTGCGCAGCCGCTCTTCGTGATAGGAGGGCGGGCGCTTGAAACCACGCTGCACAATCATTCCATTACCGTCACCGAGTTTCCCGTGACAGGGCAAACATGAAATGTTGTAGCGGTTTTCCCCGCGATCCAGAATCGCCGCGAGTTGCGTTTTCCTCTCTTCCGGGTTCTCACTTAGCTTGAAGGGAAAACCATCTTCGCCGGTCGGAATCGGGGCTGCCGCGGGACTCGCTCCGGGCGATGGAGAAGCCAGCGGCGCGGGAACCGTCACTTTCGGCGCAGCCGGATTCAAGTCCAGCGAGCCGCGAGCGACGACGCCCTCGGGAATCTGGCGCATGCCGCCATCCCGATACGCCTTATATTTCGGATTATCGTGCATGTCCTGGCGGCAGGCCGAAAGTCCGAAGACTCCCATCATCAGGCAGGTCACCAGGCCTATTGTTTTTGATTTAGCTTTCAACATCAGTCACCTCTTTCGCCCCCAGACCTTCGAGGAAGGCGCGCGTCTCGCCGTAATTGAACTTCGGATCATCGGCCTTGACGCAAAGGAAAAACCGGTCAATCGAAGCCCGCGAAAAGCTCGGCACATTGAACACCGGATGGTACGGCTGCGGCAGACGATTCATGATGATGTTGCCAAAAAACGCTCCGAAGGCCGCCAGCAGGATGGTGCATTCAAATGTGATCGGGATAAAGGCCGGAAGACTGATCAACGGACGGCCACCTACGTTGAGCGGATAGTCAAGCGCCGAAGTCCAGATCTGTAACGCCAATCCGCCCAGCGCCCCCAGAATTCCGCCAGCAAACACCACCAGCGAGACATAGTTCCGATGAAAGCCGATGGCATCCATCAATTCTTCGACGGGATACGGCGAGTACGCATTGATCCGGCGATAGCCCGCACCGTAGGTCAGCTTCGCAGCCGCCACAGCCGCGCTGGGATCATCGAATTCGGCCATCAGCCCATAAATGCCGTTTTCTTCCTGTTTTGTCATAGCTCAACTCTTCGTAAGTAGTGCCGGCACCGGGCCGGAATCTTCCGCCTGAAAGCGGAACTACAAACCGTTAGTCTCCAAACTGCGGCACCGGCTGAACGCCACCGAGCGGCTCTTTGCCGTTGCCCTTCTCTTCTTCGATCTGGGCGACTTTGTGCTCGTCCACCTTGGCCGCCGGCAGCATCACCTTGATCTCGAAAATCGGGATCATCGGCACGAAGCGGATGAACAGAAACATCAGCGTCAGGAAGAAGCCGATCGTTCCGATAAACATCGAGAAATCGAAGACCGTCGGGTAATACATGCGCCAGCCGCTGGGCAGAAAATCGCGGTTCAGACTCATGACGATGATCACGAATCGCTCCAGCCACATGCCCACGTTGATGAACATACAGACCAGCAGAATCACCCATTCATTGTCGCGATATTTCTTGATCCAGAGCAGTTGCGGAACCAGCGTATTGCATAGAATGAGCGCCCAGTAGAACAGACCATAGGGTCCGAACATACGGTTCTTCATCATGAACAATTCCCAGATGCTGCCGCTGTACCATCCGAAGAAGGCTTCCATCGCGTAGCCATAGCTGACGATCAAGCCTGTCGCCAGCATGACCTTGCACATATTGCGAATGTGCCGCGCGGTGATGAAGTCTTCCAGGTGATAGAACTTGCGCACCGGAATGCCGATGGTCAGCACCATCGCAAATCCCGCGTAGACTGCGCCCGCCACGAAATAGGGCGGGAAGATCGTCGCGTGCCAGCCCGGAACGATACCGGTCGAGAAGTCGAAGGACACAATGGTATGCACGGACAACACCAGCGGCGTCGAAAGCCCGGCCAGGAGCAGGTAAGCCGTTTCGTACCGGCTCCAGTGCCGTGCGTCACCGCGCCAGCCCATTGACAGCATCCCAAAGATGAATTTCTGCCATTTCACCTTGGCCGAATCGCGCAAAGAGGCGAAGTCCGGGATCAGGCCCATAAACCAGAACAGGGCCGAAACCGTCGCATACGTGTTCACCGCGAACACGTCCCACATCAGCGGGCTGCGGAAATTCGGCCACATTCCCATCGTGTTCGGGTACGGAAAAAGCCAGTAATCCACCCAGGGGCGTCCAGTGTGCAGGGCCGGAAACAATGCCGCGCAAGCCACCGCAAACAGCGTCATCGCTTCAGCGAACCGGTTGATCGAATTGCGCCATTGCTGCCGCAGCAGCAGGAGGATCGCTGAAATCAGCGTTCCGGCGTGGCCGATGCCGATCCACCAGACAAAGTTGATGATGTCGAACGCCCAGAACACAGGCGAGCTGTTGCCCCAGATGCCTACGCCTTTCAGCACCAGGTAGCCAATCGTGTTGAACAACATCAACGCGCCGAGGAAGACGACCGCGAAACCCAGAATCCAGCCTTTCTGGAAGCCGCGCATGAACACGACATCCATCAGCTTCGTGGTCACCGTCTTGAGGTCGTATTTTCCGCCGACCACCGGTGGACGCGGGTCAACGTAATTGCTTTTCACTTCAGCCATGCTTTGCCTCTCCTGACTTCTGGGTCGCGCCGGCCAGTTCGGCGTTTGGATTCTTAATGGCCGCCAGATAGCTGGTGCGCGGACGCGTGTTCAAATCGGCCAGCACTTCATAATTGCGCGGTTCGTTTTTCAACTGGGCCACGCGCGTTTGCGCCGGTTTGTCCGTCGGATTGCTGATGACGCCGACATCGCCGAAAACAATGGCGTCAGTCGGACAGGATGTCTGACAGGCGGTCTGAATCTCGCCGTCGGCAACCGGGCGGTTCTGTTTCTCCGCCTCAATCTTCCCGTTCATGATGCGCTGCACGCAGAAAGTGCATTTTTCCATCACGCCGCGCGAGCGGATGGTGACTTCCGGGTTGCGGACATTCTTCAAACTCCCCGTTTCCCAGTCTCCGTAAAGCAGGTAATTGAACCGGCGGACTTTGTACGGGCAGTTGTTGGCGCAGTAACGGGTTCCGACGCAGCGATTGTAAACCTGCACGTTCAACCCTTCGGCGTCGTGAACCGTCGCATTGACCGGACAAACGACTTCGCAGGGCGCATTTTCACAGTGCTGACACAGCATCGGCTGGAAATAAACTTCCGGATTGCTGCCATCACCGCGGAAATAGGTGTCAATGCGCAGCCAGTGCATATACCGGCCCCGCGTCACCAGCTCCTTGCCGACAACCGCGATATTGTTCTCCGACTGGCAGGCGACGACGCAGGCGTTGCAGCCGATGCAGGCATTCATATCAATCGCCATGCCCCAGGCGTAGCCTTCGTACTTCCAGTTCGGATAGATCGTCATCTCCTTGCCTGGCTTGTGCGCGCCGTGATGAATCGAGTGCGGGTCTTTCTTGTACTCTTCCAGCGTGCCTGCGCGGACGATGTGGCGCTCGGTCAGGTCGTTGTCTTCGGGGATAAACGCCTTTGTCTCAATGCCCGAAGCATCAATATTGAAGTGTTCCTGAGTCGAAGCAAGCTGGTACTCGCCTTCGCCCGCCGCCAGTTTGGCGTCGGCCACAATCCATGGAGCAGTGGAGGTGCGCAGCAAATAAGCATTGAAGCCCACGCCATTGCCGACACTGCCGGCACGCTCGCGGCCATAGCCCAGGAAAACCGTTACGGTGTCGTCGGGCTGACCGGACTGAATCCACGCGGGAATCGCCAGATCCTTGCCATCGTGCGAAAGCACCAGCATTTTCGCGGTGGCGTGATACGGCTCGTCGTTCGGCGCCAGATTCAACTTGGCCGCTGTTCTGGCGCTGATAATCGCATAATTGTCCCAGGTGACCTTGCTGATCGGTTTGGGACATTCCTGCAACCAGCCATTGTTGGTGTAGCGCCCATCATGAACATGCGGATCGAGGCGAAAGACGATTTCGTATTGGCCGGTTTTGGCCGGAGTGAGCGAAGCCAGCGCACCGGCATTGACGGAAACCGTCCTGGCCGGAAGCGCGGTGCCTGCGACAAAACCGTCATTCAAAGCCTGTTTCCAGGCCTGATCGAAATTCGCGCTCATCTGCGGCTGCGTTTTCCAATAATCGCGGACGATGTCGAGCGTGCTCTTTCCCGCTTGATTGGTCATTGCGGCGAGCAGTTCATGCGCCGTGCGGGTCTGATACATCGGCTCGATCAGAGGCTGGATGATGGAAACAGTGCCATCGTACGCGCGGGCATCGCCCCAGGATTCCAGGTAATGCGATTCCGCGATGTGCCACGGGCAGTTCGCGGCGGTTTCGTCGTTGTACAGCCCCATATGAGCGCGATTTGGAACCTTCTTCATCGCCTCCAGGAAGCTGTTTTTCTGTCCCGGCAGGTTTGGTGCGTTGTATACCGGATTGCCGCCAATCATCAGCAGCACTTCCACCTTCCCCGCATTCATTTCCCCCATCAGTTCCGTGATCGCAGCCGTCTGATCAACCGGATTGATTTCGATGGGATCGGTGAAAACCACCGTGGCGCCGATGTTGCCCAGCGCACTATTGATGGCGTGGGCAATGGCGTGAACCGCCGCCGGTTGATGCTCACCAGCAATCACCAGGGATTTGCCGCGATGTGCTTGCAAATCTTTGGCAACCGCCGCGGCAAACTTGACGGCTTCCGCGTCCAGACCGCCGCCGCCCGGAACGGAAACTCCCAGGGCGTTGGCCACCTGGCGGGCGAAAGAATCCACCTGACCGGCTTTAACCGGAAGTCGGTGATCAGCCTTTGCGCCGGTTGTCGTCAGTGTGCTTTCGATGACGTACAGGCGATTCATTTCCTGTTTGCCATCGGTCAGGCGCCGCTTATTAATGAACTCGCGCGCGTGACGAACTGCACCGGGGCCATTGGTCAGGAAGTCCGCATCCAGCGAGAGCACCAAGTCCGCGTTTTCAAACTTGTAGACCGTATTGACAAATCCGCCGGTCACCAGTTGCGCGCCCATTCGCGCGCCATCCCGGGTGTTCGGTTCGTAGCTGACCCATTTGGTTTTGGGAAACTCTGTCAGGAAGGCCTTCATTTGCGCGGCGAGAGTCGGCGAAGTCAGCGTCTCCGTCAGGATGCGCAAACCTTCGCCCTGCTTGTTGCGCTGTCCATCCAGCCAGGTGCGAAGCTCGTTCAGGAAGTCTCCCCAGGTGCGTGTGTCGCCCAGCTTCAGGGCCGATTGCGAACGGTCCGGGTCATAAAGCTGCAACACCGAAGCCTGCGCGAAGATGTCGGTCGCGCCCAGGCTGGCCGGATGCCCGAGATTTCCTTCGATTTTGGTTGGCCGGCCTTCGTGGCTTTCGACCAACAGGCCACTGGCCACACCGCCAAGAGGCATCGCCGTCGCATAAAACTGCGTCTTGCCCGGAATCAGCCCTTCCGGCGTCTTCACATACGGAACGACGAATTCTTTTGGTTGCCGGGTGCAGGCCGTCAGCCCGCCCAGCGCCAGCGAGGCGCCCATCAACTTCATGAAGTTCCGGCGACCGCTTGAATCGAGCAATGATGGATCGGTATCCGGCGCATTCAGCGATGGAAACTCGCGGTGCAGAAAGTCGCGGAACTTGTCCGTCCCCGCCAGTTCTTCCAGGCTGCGCCAGAATTCGCGGCCCGTCTTGCGGCGGATCGTTTCGCGAATCGGCTCAAGGTCGTGATGATGATCTCGATGAGACATTTCAGTTTTCAGTTCTTAGTTTCCAGTTTTCAGCTTCGGGCTCTCAATCTTCGGATTAGCATCGCCAGGACGCAGTCGCGAAAACTGAAAACATCAGAACTGAAAACTGAAAACTTATCTGTGACAGGTTGAACAACTCGTCAGCACTTGGGTCGTCTGGATGTTGTATTTCTTGGCAAGCTCTTTGCCTTTCACATCCTGATCGGTGGGCGGGACCCACTCCATATTGGTGATGTCTTTCTGTTCGCGCAGAACCTTTTCAGGACTGCGGTGACATTCCAAACACCATTCCATATGCAGCGAATTGACATTCCACATCAACGGCATCAGGTCTACGCGACCGTGACAGGTTGAGCAGCCGACGCCTTTGTTGACGTGAATGCTGTGGTTGAAATAAGCGAAATCGGGAAGGTCATGCACTTTCGTCCATTTGATCGGCTGCCCATCCCGCCAGCTTGCCCGCACAATTTCCAGGTAAGGACTATTGGCGAACAACTGCGAATGGCAGTTCATGCATGTCTTGGTCGCCGGCATCCCGGCACTGGCAGTCGTCTCTACCGTCGTGTGGCAATAGCGGCAATCAATCCCATCATCACCAACGTGATGCTTATGGGAAAACTGCACCGGTTGCTCCCGCGCCACGAAGGCTTGCGTGACATAAGGCGTGCGGTTGAATTCCAGAATGAACATCAACCCGCCTCCTGCGATTAAGAGTCCCAGGACAATGCTTAACCGCGCAAGCGTATTCGTGCTGCGGTGGAAGAGCTGTGGCATAACAAGGACCTCCACCTAAGCTAAAACTTTAGTTATTTATTTGCGACCTAGACTTGCTTGACTCATCCGAAGCTTGTGAATTTTCGGATATGAAATGAGGCCGAATATTCTCCGCTGAACCGAAAAATGTCAAGACCCTGAATTAACAAGATCAAAAGTTTGGGAAAGAAATTCCGTCGAAGGGCCTGGGCCCTGCAAACTGAGCAGATCGTAGTAATAACCCCGCTGCTCCACTAACTGCGCATGGGTTCCCCGCTCGACGATCTCGCCATTTTTCAGGGCCAGAATCTGATCAAAACTTTCGATTCCGGCAAATTGATGGGAAATGACCAGCATCGTTTTGCCGTCCAGCAGCCGGTTGATGGTCTGTTGAATCAGCGCGGAGGATTCGGCGTCAATCGCCGACGTTGGTTCATCCAGCAGCAGCACCGAAGGCCGTTTGAGCAGCGCGCGCGCCAGACAAAGCCGCTGCCGCTGCCCGCCGGAAAGGGTCGAGCCGCGCTCGCCGATGATCGTGTCGTAGCCTTCTGGCAGTTTGGCGATGAATTCGTGGGCGTGCGCATCGCGCGCGGCGGCTTCAATCTCTTCGCCGGTCGCCTGCGGTTTGCCGTAAGCGATGTTTTCGCGAATCGAAGCGCCGAACAGAATCGAATCCTGCAAAACCACGCCAATCTGGCGGCGCAGCGATTCGCGCTCGTACTTTCGGATTTCGACGCCGTCAATCAGGATTTCACCCGCCTGCGGTTCATAAAAACGCAGCAGCAGACTCGCAATCGTGGATTTGCCCGCGCCCGAAGCGCCGACAAAGGCCACACGCTGTCCAGGCTGGATGGCAAAAGAAACATTGTGCAGCACGCCCTTGCCGTCGCCGTAATCGAAAGAAACCTGATTGAAGACAATTTCGCCGCGCAAACCGGTCACGCGCAGACCGTGATGGTCATCAAGCCGTTCCGGTTCGATCCTGAAAATTTCGGCGATGCGTTCGGCGCTGGCCATGGCTTTGGAAAACTGGCTGGAGATGCGCGCCAGCGTCCGCAGCGGTTTGTGCATG
The DNA here is from genome assembly GCA_021155085.1 of Heliomicrobium sp. GTDB lineage: Bacteria > Acidobacteriota > Blastocatellia > RBC074 > RBC074 > RBC074. The sequence goes on from JAJNQA010000096.1 coordinate 167,353, forward strand.
CTGGTCAGGTACGCCGTGAAGATCAGCACATCGCCGGGCAGCATTCGCCCCCAGATCACCTGCAACGCGCCGAACAGCACGACGGCGCACAAACCGGCGGCGCTGATGATTTCAACCGAGCGCGTCGCCGCAGCTTCCATTCGCGCCATGCGGACGCCTTCTTCCAGCGTGCGGCTGCTTTCCAGCTCAAACCGTTCCTGTTCATGTTTTTCCCGCGCGAAGGCGCGCACCAGATGCAGCGACGACAACACTTCGTGAATGCGCGAGGCGACTTTTCCTTCCTGCTCGCGCTGGCTGCGGGCGGAGGCTTTGATCCGGCGGTAAACGGCAAACAGCGCATAACAAACCGCCGGAAACGAAGCCAGCGCCACCAATCCCAGCCGCCAGTTGAGCGCGAACATGACGATGAACATTCCGGTCACCGTCAGCAGCAACGAGATGAAATTAAGCGCCGATTCGGCGAACACGTCCTTCAACGCCGAAGAATCGCTGACGACTTTGGTCAGCAATTCGCCCGTTCGCGTCCGGGCATGAAACGAAAGCGAAAGTTGTTGCAGATGCGCGAAAAGCTCCGTCCGCAACCTGTACACCATCTCGTACCCAACGCGCGAAGTGATGAAAGTGTGCAAGTACGCAAACGCCCCGCGAAAGCCGGCAATAACGACAATCGCCAGCGAAAGCACAACAACGGCGGTGGGCTTGCCGTAGGAGAGCACTCCGCCCAGCCAGCCCAGCCATTCCGGCAGGCTTTTGTCCAGCAGGATGTGGTCAAAAATGATCTTCAACGGCCAAGGCGAAATCAGTTCCGTCAGCGTGAACCCGAGCAGGGAAAGCCCCGATACCACCAAACTCCATTTCGCCGTCAGCAGATGCTCGCGGACGATTTCGCGCAATGTGATGTTTTGCTCTTTTTCCACTGACTCCCAGTTACGCCGCCTTGAGCAGGCTTTGAAAGGTGTGAAACCGGATCACCTCCGAGCGGCGCAATTCGTCCAGCAGCAACTCCAACAACCCGAACGCCGCCTCATCCATCACCTTGTGATGCAGCATAATTCCCACGGTGTCGAGTTCACTGAGTTGCATCATCAGTTCACCAATGAACTCCTCCGGAATCTTCATCTCCGCGCCGCCTTTCCAGCGAAACAAATCCAGCGTAACCGAAAGCTCACGAAAGCCATAACCAACGACTGGTTTCTTGCTTCGCAGTTTGGAGAGCGCGCGAAATCCCAGTTGATCCAGCGCTTGATAGGTTGCCACCGTGCAGCGATTCCACGGCGGCGTGAAGACAGGCGAAAAGGCTTCGCTAAAAGCGTCAACCAAAACTTCCCTGCCCTGCCGGATGTCCGCAAGCTGCCGGTCAAATGTGCGGCTTGCGCCGAATTCGCATTTGCGGCCTTCCGGTTCGTGATTGACGTGCATCCAGCCGTGCTGGTTCAGCTCGAACAAGTCGGGATGGGAATTGCAATAACCGCGCAGCAGGGAAATCGCCGGACCGGTAAGCCTTCCGGGAATGATTTCCAAATTGATCGGAACCTGAAAATCAGCAAAGAGGTCAAGCAGCCTGTGCAAAGTTGGTTCGTCTTCGTCAACATCATCATCCCGAAAGAAGACATTGACGGTTTGCCCTTTTTCCTGAAGTTCACTCAGCGCCGAGCGTAGGACAGATTTCAGTCTGGCCCCGTCCGGACAGGCTGAAGCCTGCCCCACGTTCAGGAGTTCATTCAAAACGGCGGCGGTTTTTTCCACGCCGTTGAGATCAAGCGCGGCGGCAATGGGTTTCGGTTTGCCGAAAGCTTGCGCCATTTTTTCCGCCAACCCGGCCGGATTCAGTTCCTGTCCGGAAACAACTTCAACCAATCCCAGCTCGTGCAACTTACCAGCGCGAAGCGTCTGCTCCTGATTGTCTCCGCCGGTGAATGGATGGACGATGGCGCGCGCGCCAGCAGCCAGAATGTTCATGCAAGTGTTGTAACCGGCCATGCTGAGGGAAAGGTCAGCGTGCTTCAGATGCGAAAGAAAGTTGGTCGTGTAACGTGCGAGTTTGATGTTCGTAGTCCCGGCTTCAGCCGGAAAGGCATTCACGCCACTTCCACCGCCTGAAGGCGGTACGACGAACTGAATCTTGTTTTGCAGCCGCTGAAACTCCGCTTCGGGCAGATACGGTCCGCCGAAAATCAGCATCTGATGCGGCAGCACTTCTGCCAGCAGCGGACTGGCGTCAATCGCGCAATCAATCAATTCGCTGCCGACTCTGCCGCCGCCGATGCTCACCAGAATCTTTCGTTCGTCATTGCCAGTCAGGAATTCATCCACCGAAGCAGTTTCGTCCGCCGTTTGCGCGACAAAGCCTGTATAAACAACCGGCCGTTCAAGCCGCGCCGCGCTGGAAAAGGTTTCTTCCAAACGCTGAAAACGCGGGTCGGAATGCACCAGCACCAGATCGAAGAACTCATTCACGATCCGGCAAGCCTGCTCTTCAAACTGCTGCTGTTTGCGCTTCGCCACCAGAATATCGCGCAGACTGCAAACAACTTTTGTGCGCCCACTCGCTTGGCACCGTTCCAGCAGCGGAATCAATTCAAAGGCGAACTTCAATCGTCCAAAGGGAAACAATTCGATCACGAAAACGTCTGGCTGAACGCGTTCGTATTCGGCCAGCAGTTTCTGAGCACGGATCGCCTTGATCTCTTCCAACGACTGCTCACCGCCGGCCGGCTGCAGCGCGCGAAACTCCGCGTCGGACTTGATCGGTGGCAGATTGATAACTTCGACCGAAGCAGGCAAATCAAACCCGGGCACGATCTCGCCGCCGTTCAAAAAGGTGACGTTAAAATCGCTCAGCCCGCGCACGATTTCCGTGCTGCGAATGAAATGCCCCATTCCGAGCACGTGCTGGCAGTAAAACATCAATCTTTTCTTTGCGGTCATAACTTTTCCGTGAGCCGAATGGCAAGTTCAATCAATTCCGCGACAACGCCCGGAGCGTCCGCATTCAAACGAACAACGTGGCGTTGCGCGCGTTCGTAAATCAGCGCCGCCGCCGCGTGCCAGTTCAGCGCTAAAGCTGAGAATTCCCCTTCCGACGCGGCGCGATAAGCATCAACAAAGGAATCAATCAGTCCTTCCGTAATTTCGACAGATCGTCCTTCCAGCAGCCCGCGATAATTGAGTGACGCGATAAAGCTGCCGAGTTCCTGCATTGGATCACCCCGGCAAACATTGTCCCAATCAATCAGCGCGATTTTTTCGCCGGTCGCCAGAAAATTCTTCTGATGCAAATCTCCATGCAAAATCACCGCTGGCCGCGTTTCCATGTTTCCAAAAGTTTCTGTCAAACGGTTGACCAGCAAATGCAGCTTCGGTTGGCAGTTGGGCACGGCGCAAGCCAGCAGGTTTTCCGCCGCCGCCAACGCTTCAAGCGGACTAACCGCATCGCGCAGCGGCAAGTCAGGAATCCTCAACCGATGAAGTTCAGCGACCGCCAAGCCCGCTTTTTCCACCCAGCTACGCAGTTCCTCGCTTTCCGCGTCAAACGCTTCCAGCGTCCGTCCCGTCAGTCCTTGCTGCCAGAGCGTGTTGATTTCCGGATGAAACTCCAGCGGCTCGGGCATCAACAATCGCTCGCGGCCGAAAAGCCATTGCATCATCTGCCAAACTGGCTCACCTTCACCCGAACGATAAGTTTTGCCAAAAAGCGTTTGCGGGAAACTTGCGCCCGTGCGCGAGTTGGATAATTCAAGTTTGACGCGCACCGTGCAGGCGCGCTCGGCGGCGTAACTGACAACATCGCTGGCAAGCGCTGTGATTTCCCATTCCCGGCCGAAGTGGTTCGCGATGATTTCCGGCAAAAGTTCTTTCAGCCTTGCGTTGTCAGTAATTGCCGGCAGCCCCGGCAATTTGCGGTCGTTCGGAAATCCCCACACAACGGCTTCGAGTTCAGGCAGGTGAAAAACGGCCTTACCGATGAACGTGGAAACCAGCGGCTGCCGCTGCGCCAGATTGAACCGCTCCCGGCTTTCACCTTTGCCGAAGGCCGCCAGCGTCAATAATTGTTCGCGCGTTTCGCCAGTGGCCGGCGCAATCGCTTTGAGCCTGTAACCAACCAGGCAATTTCTTCCCGGCCGGAGTTTGGCGTGAACGATCTGACACGCTTCGACCGGGCAGCCCAGCGCTTGTTCAAAAACCAATCGCATTCCGGGCGCGTCCAGCAGATCGCGAATTTGCAGCAGTGTTTCGTCAAACACGTTTTTTTGAATCCAGGTCGAATTCATTCATTTGTTCCGGCGCGGCACAGTCCAGATTCAGACACGAATCAAACAGTGATTTCAGCGCCAGGATATTTTGCCTGGCGTCAAAATCGCGGCAAACCGTTTCGCGCGCGGCGCGGCTCAATCTTGTCCGCAAATCCTTATCATCCAGCAACTCCTTGATCGCGGCGGCAAGCAACTGCGCGTCTTTTTGCGGAACCAGCAATCCATTGACTCGATGTTTAATCAGTTCCGGAATACCGGAAATGTCCGTCGAAACCACAGGCAATTCCATCGCCATCGCTTCGACCAGCACGTTTGGAATGCCATCGCGGTCGCCGTTTTCAATTATCTGGCAGGGCAAGGCGAACACAGTCGCCTGTTCATAAATTTGCCGGAGTTCTTCCTGCGTCACGGCCGAATGCAGACTGACGCAATCTTGCAGGTTGAATCGCTCGATGGATTGTTTGATTGTTTCAGTGGCTTGATCCGCCCCGCCGACAATGCGGCAGGTGAAATCGTAGCCTTCATCCCGTAGCAAACGGCAGGCTTCGACCAGAGAGGGGAAACCTTTCTTTTCAACCATCCGGCCAACCGAAAGAATCAACGGCCTGACGTCATTGCTGGCCTTGCCCGAAGGAACAAAAAGCGACAAATCCAGACCGTGATAAATCTTGTGCAGCGGGGTTTGCGGCGGGCGCAGGCGATCCAGATAAATTTGATTCGCTCCGGTGCAGGTAACGGCGAACTGAGCGCGGCGCAACTTTATGTTGAGCAGGTCACCTGGATTCATGTCTTCGCGGTAAATGTCCTTGGCGTGCGCCGTGAAACTGAAACTCACGCCCGCCAGACGGCTGGCCAGCATGGCCACTGTCGTTGACGTATGGCAGAAGTGCGCGTGCAAATGCCGAATACGCCCGGACTCCAAAACCTTCAGCGCGATAAATCCGGCTTGCAGAAATTCCTTGATGAAGGACCGAACACAATATTTCAGGCTCATCCCCAGCGCTTCGGCCAGCGTGCTCAGGTAAGCCGCCGGACGCCGCTGGAACAGCTTCCAGTGGCTGGCGGCGAAGCTTGGCACATTCAGCCGGAGCCAGCGGAACAGACCGCTTTCTTCCTGCGGAGTGGTTTCGGGCAAATAGGTCACTGGCGCTTCGATCCTGCCGACGACGCCATGAAGTTTTTGGCCTTCCAGCGTTTTCAGCGAGAAGATGGAAAGTTTCAATCCAGCCTGTTCCAACAAGAAAATCTCGTTGGTGATGAAGGTCTCGGACGTGCGCGGGTAGCCTTTCAGTATGTAACCGATTTCGGTGTCGTGCGTCTGCATCTGGGTTTAGCGGTGGTTCAATAGCAATTCGACGCGTGCAGTTACCACCGGCAGTGCGTTGAGGTTAATGTCAGGAAACGTTCGTTGATGACGGGTGAGAACTTCCAGCAATTCGCTCCGCAATCGCTGCGGAGTCAAGTCGTCGGGATGAAGCATATTGAAATAGCCAAGCCGCGACATGCGGTCGGCGCGAATCCACTGCTCTTCAGTGGGTTGTGCGCGCGGGACAACAATCGCCGGTTTCTTCAACGAAAGGATTTCGCAGACCGTGTTGTAACCGCCCATCGAGACGATCACATCCGAGGCTGCCATCAGGCTCAGCATATCGCCCGCGAATTCGCAAAAGAGAACGCGAGAATCGGCGGCGGCCTGTTGCTGCAATTGTTTTCGCTGGGCTTCGGGCATCTCCGGGCCGCACACCAGCAGACTTTTAATTTGCTCGACCGGCGAGGCCTGACAAGCTGCCAGATAAGTTTCGAGCAGATGATAACCGTCTTCCCCGCCACCTGAAGTTACCAGCACCAGCTTTTGATCATCACGGACCTCTAACCGCGCGCGCGTCTCGGCGCGCATCTGCCGCTCCGGTTCTTTTCTGATGTAGCCGCAAAATTCCGTTTTGCCGGCGACCGGCGGTGGGAAGGCATACTCCCGGACAGGGTCGAAAATCTTCCGCTCGCCCAGCACCAGCACCGAGTCATAAAAACGCTCCACCGCTTCGTAATGGCCATTTCGCTGCCAGTTGCTGCGGATGGTCTCGGGGCTGTCGAGAATATCCCGCAGAATCAGCACCTGTTTGGTTTCAGACTGATTCGATTCCAGATAGCTGAGCGCTGCCGCCAATTCGCCTTTCACGCCAAACGGCTTTTTATCCACCAGCAGCAAGTCCGGTTTGAAATTGGCCACAGTGGTCAGAATTAAATCCGATCTTAGCTGGATGGCGTCTTCGAGACTGGCGCTCAGGTATTTGGTCCGGTATTCGCCGCGTCCGGTGCGTGTCAGGCAAGGCAGTTTGATGTAATCCAGCAGGGCGGGGAGCCGCAGGCTGTGAATCACGGGCGACCCCGTGACCAGTAAAATCGAAAGATCTGGAATCACTTCCAGCAGATGCTGGCAAATCGCCAGCATTCGGCGAATGTTGCCAAGTCCGTAAGTGTCGTGCGAATAGACCAGCAATTTCTTCATGCTTGTTCCAGATGGAATTGCTTATTGGAAAAGGGTGGAGAAAAGGTCTACTAAATGCCACACACAGTCAATACCGCAAATTGCCGCGCTTGAAAATGCGACGGGCGATCACTGGAATTCCTGATGATCGCCTGTGGCGTTGATGTTGATTTCAGGAAGACTACTTTCTTGGCGCTTTGCGGATGGGCGCGGGAGAGATCGAAAAGGCGTTGAGGTCGCGCCAGAGCAGTTCGACGAAGCGTGTTTCGGCGACTTTTGATTTGCGGCGCGGAAAAATACTTGACCAGCCCAGGGCGGGCGGACGTGGCAGTTCATCCCCGGCGTGCGCTTCGATGGCAACACGGTAATCGGAATCCTGCGGGTTGATTTCGTATGCGGCGCGAAAGTGTTCGAGCGCTTCGCTGGTGCGATTGGATTGCCAATAAATGAACCCGAGGCTGTACTGGGCGGCGTCGAATCGCGGATCGAGGCGGATGGCCTTTTGCAAATGTTTGAGCGCCTTGTCCGTGCTTCCCTGTTCCCAATGGGCGCGGCCCACCAGGTAATACATTTCCGGCGTCGGGTTCAGCGAGAGCGCGCGCTTCAGGTGGGACAGGGCTTCGCTTAAATTCCCTTCCCGCGCCAGCAACCGGCCCAAACCATAATGGGCAGCAAAGGAGTGTTCATCGAGTGTTAGCGCGAGCTGCAGGTGGATCTTGGCCGATTCCGCCTCGCCTTCATCGCCACTGAGCAATCCGAGCAGCAGCCGCGCGCCGAAGTGATTCGCCTGTTCATCAAGCGCGCGGCGCAGATGAATCGCCGCTTCGAGTTGTTTCCCCAGGTGAAAGTAATATTCACCGACGGTGAAACTGAGTTCGGCGTTGCGTTCGTCGAGCGCCAAAGCCTGCTCAAGCATTCGCAAGCCTCGCCGGGTGCGCCCTTCGGTGATCAGCAGCGTGCCTTCCTCGACCAGATCAATAAATTCCTCCCGGTCAACGCCGCGATAAGCGGCAATGATCTGATCGCAGCGTTCGTCCAGCCGCTCGCGTTCGGCCGTCTCTTCGTAATGCCTGGCAACGCGGTTGCGCCAGCGCTGCTCCAGCTCATCCGGATTGACCGTGCGCATTTCTGTCAGCACTTCGGTCAAGGCTTCGAGCATCATATGATCGTAAAAACTTCCTGTTGCCTGTTGCTGCGCCAAATCCAGCAACTGCTCGAAACGGTCGTTCGCACGTGTCAGCGCGGATTCGAGCGCGCTGATGCGTTCAAGCAGGTGCTCTTCAATCGAATCATTGGCTTCAAACCCAGCCGCGCTGTGGGGCCGCGAAATCACCATCAGAAACGCTCCGCACTCCAGGCAGTAGTCCACATCACCGGGGTTCGCTTTTTTGCAACGTTGGCAGAAGATCATAGGAGAATTGTCATTTTCCATTTTCCATTTGTGATTTGTCATTGAACATCAAATACCGGCGGTCGAGAAATGACAAATACAATTGGAGAAGAACCAATGGGAAATTGCTACCTTTCCACAGCTAAAGCAACGGCGTTCCCGCCGCCTAAACATAAACTGGCAATACCACGCCTGGCGTTGCGTTTCATCATTTCGTGCAGCAGCGTGACCAGCACGCGCGCGCCCGAGGCTCCTATGGGATGGCCGAGCGCAACCGCTCCGCCATTGACGTTCACTTTGCCCGGATCAAGTTCGAGTTGCTGAAGCAGCGCGACCGATTGCGACGAAAAAGCCTCATTCAGCTCGAATAGATCAACATCGGCCAGATTCCATCCGGCCTTCCTGGCCACCATCCGGACGGCTTCAACTGGCGCCATCATGACCATTTTCGGTTCGACGCCTGAGGTTGCCTGAGCAACGATGCGGGCAATCGGCGCGCGGCCAAGCCTGGAGGCGAGTTCCTCTGAAGTCACCACCAGCGCCGCGGCGCCGTCATTGATCGTCGAAGCATTCCCCGCAGTCACGGTTCCGTCCTTGCGAAATGCCGGTTTCAGTTTCGTTAGCGATTCGAGCGTGGAATCCGCGCGCGGGCCTTCATCGGTATCGAAAATCAGCGGATCGCCTTTACGCTGCGGAATGGCCACCGGACAAATCTCGTCTTTGAACCTCCCGGCGCTGATCGCGGCGACGGCTTTGAGTTGAGAGTTAACAGCATATTCGTCCTGCTGTCCGCGTGTGATCTGATACTTCTGAGCGACGACTTCGCCGGTTTCGCCCATATGCCAGTTGTCGAACGCGCACCACAAACCATCGTGAACCATGGCATCAATGATTTCGCCATTGCCCATCCGGTACCCATCGCGGCCTTTCATCAGCAGGTAGGGCGCATTCGACATGGATTCCATGCCGCCCGCGACGATGATGTCATTATCTTCAAGCGCAATAGACTGGCTGGCGAGCATGACGGATTTCAACCCCGAACCACAGACCTTGTTGATGGTCATCGCGGCGACCTTGTCGGGGATGCCTGCCTTCAATGCGGCTTGCCGCGCAGGGTTTTGGCCAAGCCCTGCTTGCAGAACACAGCCCATAATGACTTCATCAATTTGATCTGCTTCCAGGCCGGCGCGTTCAATGGCCATGCGCAAGGCCAACGCGCCCAGTTGCGGAGCAGTAAATGGTTTGAGTGCGCCCTGGAACCTGCCAATGGCGGTGCGTGTGGCGCTGATGATGACTGGTGATCGCATCACTAAACTCCTGTAAAGAACCGGACTGAATTGCCTCTGACAAGTTTGCAGTTGACGCCTTTATGTTGAGGGAGATGGTTCATGTGACGCTGGCGATTATAACGGCGGAAAGTGACGAGTCAAACAGGATGAGAAGATCATACGGAGGGCCTGGCAAGCCGTGAAAACTTCCCAGCAGCACCCCACGCCTCTACTACGAACCATGTGGGCATTGAAAGAAATGGTGAAAGATTGGAGTTGAAATTGGCGAGATGAATCCAGAAAGAAAGGGCGTGACATTGGTGAAAATGTCACGCCCTTTCTTTCTGGACTCACTGAAAAATCTGATGATCTGACTCCTACGAACCTACAAGCCAGCGAACCAACTCAACACCTGTTGCCACCAACTCGTCACTCCGGCAGAACTGGGAACTGCCATTGTCGCTGTTCCAGCCGGCCGTATGGGGGGCAGTGTGTCGGGACAGATCCCTCTTCCATCTTGCCAAATTTTGCAGCTTCCACCTGAAGCTGTCCCCCCCGTGGAAGACTGTTGCGCTGGAGTTATCGTGGCCAGCACGCTCATCAATATCAAACTTGCAAACATCATCGTCATTTGTCGTTTCATAGTATTCCTCCTTCTCGCCTGTTCAGACTGCAAGTAGCGCGCCATCAGCACAATTACTATCTGGGAATTCACATTTCACGACAAAATTACCCATGGCGACTGACGGAAGATGACATCACGGCTTATTTAGACAAAGGGCAGGCTGGCAATCACTTGAGCCTATTAGCCGGCAGGCATTTCCCGACGGCTTCGCCGTTAATTCAAAAAACTTAAAACCCCCAACACGCTGAAGTCATATCACATAATATCCAGGGCCGTTTATTGCCATCGAATGGCCTGCTCGTCTTAAAAGTAAACGCATTCGGCCTGAAACGAACGACCACTGTATGATCGGCCAACTGCGTTGCCCGCAAAGCGATCAAAAAATTTGGCCGACCTGTCCATCATATTTTCTTGGCTGGCGTTTCCGATTTCTTCCGTTTGGAGGATGGCTTACCGGCTGATTGGGCGGCTGCGGCAGCTTTTTTTTTGCGCGGCTTTCGCCTCACCTGCCCCTGATCTTCCTTTTTTTCTTCGCTGGCATTTCGTGCCGCATTCAGGTGGTTGAGCATATCGCGCTCATTGCGGCTGTCGTTCATCTCGCGCGCGATATTCAGAGCCAGATCAAAATATCCGATGGCCTTCTCTCGCTCATTCAAAGCATCGTACGCGCGAGCCAGACTACCAAGCGCAGTCATCTCGCCACGCCGATCACCCATCTCGCGCGCAATTTGCAGATTTTGTTCGTAAAACTCTATGACTTGATGCATTGGACGATCGGAGATGAAGGATGAAGCATGAGCGCCAAAAAAAGTGGCTCTCCCTCCTGAATCTTGCCATCATAAGTGAGCGATGCAGACCGATAGGAGATTAGCATATTGAGTGCAGGCCGCAACCAGTTCCGATGAGGAGAATTTGCGCGGTAAATTGCCTGGAAAACACTGATGGTGAAATGTCTTGCGGGGGTTAGCAGCGTGTGTTACTCTGCGCCCCGCTGAATGCGACCTCACGGCATACGCCACAACGCAATCAGCGATCTTTAGTCCAACCAGTCCGTACCCCGATCCTGCGGACAATAATTTGAGCTTGACCGCCTGCCCAGCATCGAGCTTCATCTCAATCAAAATTGACTTCAAGCGTTTGCGCACAGGTATATAACTTCATCTACATTCATTATCAGAGTACCTCGTTGAGCCCTTTGGAATTGTCTATACCTGATTTCGCCGAGGCGCAGATGAGTCTGGACGCTCGCCGTCCTTGATACCTAAACAATGGCAGGGTGCCTGATCGTTCGGTGAATGTTTCTTGAGTCGGCACAGCATCGCCAGCACGATTAGCCATTTCATAGTTTGATTTTCTCGACCCTACGTTACCGATCATCTAATTTCGTCTTGCGGAAGTCACAGTCTGCACCAGTATTTGTTTATTACAGCCTCGCTTCCGCCGATTGCCAATGAGGAGAATCTTGTTATGCAGTTCAACCCTCACATCTTCAAACCACGAGAAATGAAATATATTCGCTTTCAATCGTCGCGCACTCAGAAAACCGCGATGTTTGCGGTCTTATTTGCGATGGCTGTTGGTTCAGCAGCCTTTTTCTTCGCACATTCCGCCGCTGCAGTGGCGGTGAAAAACGCCGCTTTGAAATCTTCCGCTTTAGTCCCGGCCACGGTTCAAAATGACCAGCCGCAGGTCGGGCCAGGTGTTCCGCAAGTCGGCTCAAATGCGCCGAAAAGCGCGGTGAGCAACACCAAGGCCGGAAGCGTGCTGTTCCTGCCGAAATACACGAGTGATAACAACAATCCGAGTGCAACCAATACGCTCATCTCACTGACCAACGCGAACCCGCGTGACGGCGCAACCGTCCGCGTGTTCTTCGTCCGCAATTGTCAGGTTCAAACCAGCTTTCTGACGCTCGCCGCAAACCAGACGCGCACGTTGCTGGCAAGCGTTGAAGACCCTGGCAAGACCGGCTACGTGGTTGCAGTCGCCGTCAATGCGCAAGGACTCCCAACCCAGTTCAACTGGCTGATCGGAACGGCGAGCATTGCGGAGGCGAATGGCCACGAAGCTACTTACAAAGCGGTCGCCGCGGCCAAACGCACCGGCGGAGCCGTCACCGTGGCCGAAGGGGCAACCAACGCCGAGTTGAAATTCAACGACACGGACTATGACCGGTTGCCGCAGGTGATTGCGCTGGATCAAATTCAAAATCAGGATGCGGCTGCCGCTGACGCTGTCCGCACGGATGTGGCCGTGTTCAGCCCGCTGGCCGATCTCAACGGGGGAACCCAGGCGCTGAAGTTCGTTGCAATTGCCTACGATCAAAGCGGCCGTCCCTACCCGCAAATCCTTGATTCAACCTGCAGCTTGAACGCGCCGGTCGGCAATATCTGGACGGTGCCTGCGCTCAACAGTTTCATCACGCCGACGCGACCCGGCTGGGGCAGTTTCGCCGCACAAATCGAAGGCGCGGCAGTGCCGGTAATCGGAGTAAGTTTCACCGATGGCATCGGCGAGGCGCAGCGCAGCGCCCGGCAGATGCAAACGCTCAGCCGTCTGGACTCCTTCAACATGAACCTGCCAATCGCCGTGCCGCCGGTTTCGGCCAACGAGGCATCCACATCGAACCTGCCGGATGCGACGGGGGGTTCGCTTGGTGCAAGCGAACTGAAAGCCGGCAGCGTGCTCGCCTTCTCGCGCTTCACCAGTGGCATTTACGGCAATTCACAACTTGCCATTACCAACACACACCCGACACAGAAAGCCCGCGTAAGGCTGTTTTTCACCGGGCTGGCCGATTCGACACTGATGACCGAAACAATCATCAGTCTCTTCCCAAACCAGACAACAACGCTCAATCCGGGAGAGTTCGCGGCAAACCAAAAGGGCTGGGTGCTGGCCGTGGCGATTGACTCGCGCGCCCTGCCGGTCAAATTCAATTTCCTGATTGGCAGCGCGCGCGTCAAGGAGCAGAACGGCGCATCGTTTGGCTACAACGCGCTGGCGGTGGCCAAGAATGCCGCCGGTTCCGTTCCGCGCAACGAAGATGTGCTGACTTCAGACCTCAAGTTCGATGACGAGAACTACGACCGGCTGCCTTCGACACTGGCCCTCGCGGGACTGCCCAGCCAGGTGGACAACACAACAATGCTGGGTTACGCGCGCCCGCCGGTCAGCATCCTCGACCCGGTCAACATACGCGGCTCGATGCTGGCAACGGTCTTCGACGAATTGCTCGCCACGGCTTCGGCGACGATTGGAGGCACCGAAGTGCGTGTCGGAACGGTGAAAAGCTCCGTCAATGCGCCACCGATCACAAACACGATTTTGAAAGGCCGCCGCGGCTGGATGAAGATTTCGCCCGGCTCACCGGTCTTCCCCTGGATCACGAATTTGGCCAATGCGGCTTTTGCAACACAACCAGGCAGCGCCGATTGGACTGGAGGAATGAATGGCGGAGGAACGTTACACATCCTGGCCAGCACCAACAGTTTTCCGTTGAAAGTGGTTTCGACCAATCCGAACAATCAGGCGCCGACCGCGAACTACGAAACCATTCCCATTGATACGGAGGCACGCGCGGCCAATGGCACCATTGTCCGCCTGGACGGGCGCAGTTCAACCGACCCCAATCCGGATGATCCGCTGACCTATCAATGGTTCGATAACGACAAACAAATCTCGACCGCGCCGGTTTCGGACTTCCGCCTGGCAATCGGCTCCCATGTCATTAAGTTGATCGTCACCGATGGGAGCGCGCTTTCGAGCGAGCCGCTTCAAAGAATCGTCGAAGTCGCCGACACAATCGCGCCGGTGATCAGCGGTGTCCCGTCCAAGATCACCAAGACGACGGGATCGAACGTTGGCTCGACGGTGACGTATCCGCTGCCGTATGCCTTCGACGCCGTGGATGGCGTTGTGACGGTAACGTCGTCGAGATCGCCGAGCTATCTGTTCCCCATCGGCAAGACCGTGGTGACCTTCACGGCCCGCGATAATGCCGGTAATGAAGCCAAGGCGACGATGGAGGTTGAGATCAAGAAAGGCACCGGCACCTTCCCGCAAACAGGAGGAGTCGCCGGCAATAAGATCCCGGCGATGAGCAGCCTGAACGATCAATACGTCGTTGTCGGGAAGGCGCGCGCGATTTCGCTGGAGGCGGGCGACGGTAACAACGACCCGGTGATGTTCTCGCTGCTGGGCGCTCCCTCCTACGCCCGGCTTGACGAGATTGACCCGGTGGCGCGCAAAGCCAAACTGGTGATTACGCCACAGGAAGGCGACCAATCCGTAGCCACCAACGTTCGCATTGTCCTGACTGACAATAAAGGCGGCACTTATCAAACGCTGCCGTTCCGCATCCAGATCAGTGACGTTGAAAACGACGAAACCGGCAGCGGTACAGGTCCTGGCGGCGGCGATGGCGGCGATGGCGGCGATGGCGGCGGCGGCGGCGGCAGCACCAACAATGCTCCGATCGCCAAGGTGGCACCTTTGGCGGCCACCGTTCAGGCAACGGCCAAGCAAGGCGCGACAGTTGCGCTCGACGGCTCTCAATCGAGCGATGCGGATCTCGATCCGCTGACGTACGTCTGGAAGGACGGAGACGCGGTCATCGCGGAAGGGGCCATCGTCAACGTCACACTGGCGGTCGGCGTCCATTCGATCACGCTGACGGTTTCCGATGGCAAGGGCGGCACCAACACATCCGCGCCGCAAACCATTGAAGTCTTGCCGCGGCCGCTGACCATTCTCAGCGCCAGCCCGGCCAAGATTCCGACCTTCAACACGACGACGTTGACGATCACCGGAACCGGCTTCAATTCAGGGACGCAAGTTCGTTTCGATTGCAGCAGCTTCTGTTCGGGCGGTTCACAAACGACCGTCACAATCGTCAGCATCGAAGAAGACAAAATCATCGCCAACGTGAAAACAACGCAGAAAACGCCGCTCGGAAACCGCGATTGCGTGGTCACCAATCCCGGCGGCGGCTCGGCCAGGTTGTCGCGCAGTAATTACGTGTCGAACTAAAAATCCGACATTCGAACGTTCAGGCCGTGGAAGCGTCAGATCGGGCGCATCCACGGCCTGATTCTTTTATGACAAGCAAAGATTAAAAAGTTGTTTACAGAAAAAGGTCGGTATGTATAATGCCGACTCGTGGCAAGTCGGTTCCATCACTTACCACGATGCCCCGATCAAACCTGATTTTCACCGGCCACCGAGGATCGAACCTGCTCCACCCCCACCTGACGTTCAGTTGTATTGATGTACAATTCGCCATTTTCCAAGATCAAATCGTCTGCCAGTTTACGCCTGCGGAGCGCAGCCTTGATCGGAGATTTCCATTTGTGACACATTGGCTGCGAAAAGCGCCGCCTTCTTGCTCTCTCGATAATTCAAACGCTGCCTCGACACGAGGTTTCCTTTAAGGTTTCTGTGCCGGCGCTGGTGCGTCTGGACACGGCGACTACGACGAATATGCCAGCTTCCCATACCAGTGCTTTGAGCCGATTGAACATTCAACCCATGGAAAATGATTCAGCAGACAATCCTCCGGTAGTGCGAATTCAACCTTCGCGCGGCTGGGTTTCGCTCAGACTTCGCGAGGTCTGGGAGTATCGCGAACTCCTCTACTTCCTGACCTGGCGCGACATCAAGGTTCGCTATAAACAAACAGCGCTGGGAGCGGCCTGGGCCATTATCCAGCCGCTGTTCACCATGCTGGTTTTCAGCTTGTTTTTCGGGCGATTGGCCAAGGTTCCTTCGGATGGGATTCCCTACCCGATCTTCTGTTATACAGCACTGGTTCCCTGGACTTTCTTTGCCAATGGCTTGACGCAGTCCTCAAACAGCCTGGTTGGCAGTTCGAATCTCATCACCAAAGTCTATTTTCCCCGCCTGACCATTCCACTGGCCACGGTGCTTTCCGGCATTATTGATTTCCTGCTGGCCTTCGGGATTCTGCTGGTGATGATGATTTATTACAGCGTTCCGCTCTCGCTCAAAATTCTCTGGTTCCCGGTCTTTTTGTCACTGGCTCTGGTCACGTCGCTCGGCGTTGGATTGTGGCTTTCGGCATTGAATGTCCAGTATCGCGATGTTCGTTACGTCGTGCCATTCATCGCGCAGTTCTGGATGCTGGCGACGCCGATCGCCTATCCCAGCAGCCTGCTCAATGAGCCGTGGCGAACGGTTTACGGATTGAATCCGATGGCCGGCGTCGTCGAAGGGTTTCGCTGGGCCTTGCTCGGCGCGAAAATTTCAGTCGGTCCGCTGCTGATTGCGTCTTCGGTGGCCGCGGTGCTGATTCTGATTGGCGGAGCCTTTTACTTCCGGCGAATGGAAAAGACCTTTGCGGATGTTGTTTGAACCTGCTCACGGAAAAATAATCATCTCCCCCAGCACGTTTCAACCGGTCGAACTATCAGGCTCTCCAACTTGTCCAACTCCGAACTATGGTGATCGAACCCACCGTTCTTTTCCCCCAATAACCACTATGAGTTCTCGAACGTATCCCTCCAGCTATGGCAGTTTCCGCATGCGCCTGCGGAAACGACTTCAGCAGCACCCTGGATTGATTGGCGTTGTTCGCGCCTTACGCGCAATTTGCGTGCTCGGTCCATGGCAGAAACTGTTGATCCGGTATCATCAGAAATTCAGCGCCAATCCGCCGCTGCCACGCCAGGCGCAGTCACTGTTTGACACTTTAGATGTCGCCAGGGCGGTTGCCGACCTCAATCACAAAGGGGTTGCGCGTGGTTTGCAGGTTCCGCAACAGCAGGTCAAAGAAATTCTGCGCTTCTGCGAGTTGCACCCGGACAACAGTCACAACAACCCGCATCTGAGTTGTGAAACGCTCAATCGGATTATTCTGGATCCCAAGGTGCTTGAAGTGGCCAGCCAGTATCTGGGCGCGGAACCAATTCTGTATCAGACGAGTTTGTACTGGTCCTTCCCGCCCGGCAGCGAAGAGGATCGGAAAAAGAAGCCCACTCACAAACCCCGATTCCATTACGACATTGGCGACTATCGCGCTCTGGTGCTGTTCATCTATCTGACGGATGTGGATGAACAGGGCGGCCCGCACATCGTCATTGAGGGGACCCACCGCAAGAAAACCCTCCGCCAATTGCTGACCCGGTTTCTGAGCGATGAAAAAGCCTATCGCCGCTTTTCAAATCAAATCAGAATCATTTATGGAACCAGCGGCGAAGGCTTTTTCGAGGATTTGACCTGTTACCACAAACGTTCCACCGCGACGAAGAAGCGGTTGATGCTGACGATTTCTTATATGTTGCAGCGGACGCCCTTGATTGACCGGCCCGCAATGGCCGGTCAGCTTTCAAATTCGGAGGAAAGCATTGCCCAATTGGTTCAAACAAGCTGAAGCGGGTCAGGCCGGATGCCTGATCATTGGCGAAATTGCCCAGACACACGACGGCAGTCTGGGCACCGCGCACGCCTATATTGACGCCATCGCCAATGCCGGGGCCGACGCCATCAAGTTCCAAACGCATATCGCCTCCGCTGAAAGCACGCCGGGCGAGCCCTGGCGAGTGAAGTTCAGCCGGCAGGATGCGACCCGCTTCGATTACTGGAAGCGTATGGAATTCACCGAATCGCAATGGCATGGGCTGGCCGGGCATGCGCGCGAACGCGGGTTGATCTTTCTGTCCTCGGCGTTTTCGTTTGAGGCCGTCGAATTACTCGAACGAGTCGGCGTGCCCGCCTGGAAAGTCGGCGCGGGCGAAACTTCCAACCTGCCGCTGGTGGAAAAAATGGCGCGCACGGGCAAGCCGGTGATTCTGTCGTCCGGAATGTCCGGCTGGGCGGAGTTGGATGCGGCAGTCAGTTGCGTTCGCGAAAACGGCGCGCCGGTCGCCGTGCTGCAATGCACCACGGCGTATCCGTGCCCGCCGGAAAAGCTGGGTCTGAATGTCATCGCCGAATTGCGCGAACGTTATCAGTGCCCGGTCGGTCTGTCCGATCATTCGGGCACGATTTACGCCGGAATTGCCGCAGCCACGCTCGGCGCCAACCTCCTGGAAGTCCACATCACTTTTTCCCGCGAGTGTTTCGGACCGGACGTGCCTGCGTCCATTACCACCAAAGGCCTGAAACAGTTGGTGGCGGGCGTCCGTTTCGTTGAACAAGCGCTGCTTCATCCCGTGGACAAGGAAGCGATGGCCGAATCCCTGAGTGAAATGAAACGCGTCTTCGGCAAAAGCGTCGTCGCTGCGCAGGATTTGGCCGCCGGTCACCGCCTCGCCGCCGCCGACCTCGCCTTCAAAAAACCCGGCACGGGCATTCCCGCCGCGCGCTACCGCGAAGTCCTCAACCGCACGCTTCGCCGTGCAGTCACCGCTGATACACTTCTTTCGGAGGAAGATTTTGAATAAACGAAAAATCTGCGTCGTCCTGGTGGATCGCGCCAACTACGGACGCATTAAACCCGTGATGAAGGCCATCGCCGAACATCCTGATCTGGAATTGCAGGTCATCGCCGCCGGCACCATGGTGCTGGAACGTTTTGACCAGCCGGTCAATGTCGTGCGCCAGGACGGATTCGAGGTCAACGGCGAGGTTTATCTGGAACTGGAAGGTTCGACGCCGGCGACGATGGCAAAGTCGGTCGGCTTCGGCGTCGTCGAATTTTCCAGCGAATTCCAACGTCACAAGCCGGATGTCGTGCTGCTGATCGGCGACCGCTACGAAATGCTGGCAGCGGCAATTGCGGCGGCCTATATGAACATCTGCATCGCGCACATTCAGGGCGGCGAAGTCTCCGGTTCGATTGATGAAAGCGCGCGCCACGCCATCAGCAAATTCGCGCACTTTCATTTCCCCAGCACGCAGCGTTCGGCGGAATACCTGGTGCGAATGGGCGAACGGCCCGACGCGATTCTGGCAATAGGATGTCCGTCCTCGGACATCGCGCGCACCTTCGACCGCGCACTGACTTCGGAAATTGTCAACACCGGCGGCGGCGGCACTCCCATTGATGTCACAAAACCATTCCTGTTGACGCTCTTCCATCCGACGACGACTGAATACGGCGGCGAGCGCGCGCAGATGGAAGCCGTTCTGGAAGCATTGCGCCGGCTGGCGATGCCAACCGTGCTGCTCTGGCCGAATATTGATGCGGGTTCCGACCACATCAGCAAGGCGATTCGCAGTTTCCGCGTCAATCATCAACCGAACTGGCTGCGCAACCTGACGAACCTGTCACCGGAAAACTATCTAAAAGTACTTGCGAACACGGCCTGCGCCATCGGCAATTCCAGCAGTTTCGTGCGCGATGCGGGTTATTTCGGCACGCCGGTTGTGCTGGTCGGCAATCGGCAGGAAGGCCGCGAAACCGACACGCATGTCACACGCATCGCCCCATCGCCGGATGAAGTCTTTGCCGCAGCCAGCGCGCAGCTTACGCACGGGCGCTATGCTCCGAGCAAGCTGTACGGCGACGGGTACGTTTCGGAGCGCATCGCACAGGCGCTCGGCGAACTTGAGCCTTACGTGCAAAAACGGCTGCATTACATTTATGACGCAGCGCCGCGGGCAGCGGCCAGCGCGGCTCAGCAATTATGAGCGATCTTTCAACAACCAAACTTTCCATCGTCATTCGTTGCCGCAACGAGGCCAATGGATTGCGCAATGTTTTCGCGGCGCTCCGGGCGCAGCGATGCGATTTCGATTGGGAAGTCGTGCTGGTGGATAACGAATCCGAGGACGAAACGCGGCGTCTTGCCGAAGAGTTCGGCGCCCGCATTGTTCCCATCGCCCGCCGGGAATTCACCTACGGCAGAGCGATCAACCTTGGCGTCAGTCAGGCGCGCGGCGAATTGGTCATGCTGCTCAGCGCGCATGCCCTGCCGATTGGCTCCCACTTTTTGACTGGCGCGGTGGCGCCTTTCGTTGACCGCCAAATCGCCGCCGCGCGCTGCCTGCTCGTTACCAGCACGCGCCAGCTTGAAAAATGGCATCAACCGAAAGACATCCAATACCAATCCGCCGAAGAGCAGCGGCAAGCCGAAGCCGGCACCGCCTGGGTGGGCGAATATCCGACTGGCGGCTGCTGCGTCATTCGCCGCGCGGTCTGGGAGGAAGTGAAGTACGACGAGCGTCTGGAATCGAACGAAGACAAGCTTTGGGCATCGCACGTGCTCAGCAAGGGCTACAAGATTCGCTGCTGCGCCGAAGCTCTCTGGATGTACACCCGCAAGTACGGACGCCAAGAGCGCTTGCAACGCGAAACCCGGCAGCATCTTGCGCTTTACCGCATCACCAAACGCGCGCCGCTCGGTTTCGGAAAGTATTTGTGGCTGCTGGTCAGAACGCTGCTGGCCGCTCCGCTGGTCGCCGTGCGTTATGTGGTGGAAAACATCGCCTGGAATACCAGCCTGGTCAGTATTCCCTGGCAGGCCCGGCGCGAGCCTGAAATCGGCAGCTTTGCGGAATTCGATCAGAAACGATAAGCCTTCCATGACCACAGCTACCAAGCGCACAATTCGCCAGGCCCTCGCCTTCGCCGATCCAACTTCGGCGGAAAACCCCGGGCTTCGATTGGCTGCGCTCCGTATTTCCTGCGCGTTCCTGCTGGCGGCGTTCGCCATTTGGGGCAGCCCCTTCCTGCTCGATTATTTGAACAGCGGCGATCAACTGCCGCCGACGCTGCAATTGGTTGATCCGCGGCTCTTCCCTGCCGACCCGGTGGTTGCGGCAATGGGAAGATTGAAAAGCGGTTTTTATCTGGCGCTGGCGGCAGCGATGCGATTCCTGAAGCTTGAGCCACAGCAGATTGAAGAGTTGATGCATTCACTCTTTATCGCCTCGAAGCTGTTACTGATTGCCGCGGTCTTTGCCCTGACCTGGTCGCTGCGAAAAAGCTTTTGGTTCTTTGCCGTCTTCGCGGCCTGGTGCTGCCACCAGAAACCCTCGCTGCTGGGAAGCGTCACGCTCTTTATGCCGATCATCACCCACAACGAAATGGCGCTGGTGCTGGGAATCTTGGCGATTGCCTGCTTGTTGCGCGAGCAAATGTTTCTGTTCTGGCTGCTGACAGGTGTGGCCGTGCTGGCGCATGTCCTGATCGGGTTGCAGTTTCTGCTGTGCTTCGGTCCGGTCCTTCTGTGGCGGAGAAAATTCGGCAAAGGCTTTATTGCTGGCGCGGCGATTTTTGCGGGCTGCTGTCTGATCTACCTGCTGACAATGACGCCGCCAGCGTTGTCTCCGGATGAATGGCAGATGTTCGTTGCGGCGAATGGCCACACAGCGCATATCTCGTTGTTCAATCACGGCTGGCTGGATTGGTTCGGGTTCGTGTCCTTCTTCGGGCTGGCGTTATTTTCCAGCGAGCGTTTTCTGAAAGGCGATGCCGGGTTTCAGTTACTCAGACGAGCAGCACTCTGCGGCGCGGCGCTGGGCTTGCTGTTGTCCTTCGTCGCGGTGACGAGCAAAGTGATGAAGCTGATGCTTTTCCAACCGATGCGCGTCTTTTTCTGGGTCACGCTGATCTGTTTTTTGCTGCTGGCGGCGGCCACCGTCGAGGCATTTCGGCAAGGGAAATCATTTTACCCGGCCGGCGCGATGCTCGCAGCGGTTCTGGTACTGACGGTCTTGAATTCCATCCTGGCGCCGTTATTTGCTTTTCTGGGATTGAGCTACTTCGTCGCGGAGCGGCTGGCGAACAAATACGGCGCGCCAACAGGTTCGGTAATCGCCATCGCCGCGAAATCCGCGTTGGCGACTGGCGTTTTCGGAATCTTCGCGGCCTGGGCATTGGGAGCGCGACAGCCTGTGGATTCGCTGCGGTCGCCGGTGTTGCTGCTGCCGGGAATTCTTTGTCTGGCGATCCTGTTTCTGCCGCGATTGAAGCCCTGGCAAAAGCCTGCTGCCGCGTTACTGATTCTATATTGCCTGACTGCCGCTTCATTTTACCGACACAATTACGCCAGGAGGTGGCTGGATGCCGACTGGCGCGCAGTCAGACTGTGGGTTCAGACCAACACTCGGCCAAGCGAGCGTTTCATTACGCCGCCGGATCAAATCGGTTTCCGCGTGCTGGCGCTGCGCTCCACTGCCAGTGAAGCGTTGCCACGCGTGATCTGGGCCGCGCCGCAAACTTATCTCGGCAACAAACAAGCCGTCGAACGAACTGCCAAAGGCTACACGGGCAAGACAACCGATCCGGCATACCTTTTTGATCTGGCTCGTGAATGGCGATGTGATTACATCGTCGCGCGCGGAAGTTATGACACGAAATTCACCCCGCTGTTTCGCGCGGGCGAATTCAGTGTTTTGAAAGTGCCCCAGCTCAATTGAATGATGAATATACTTGGATTGATTCCTGCGCGTGGCGGGTCGAAAGGCGTGCCGCGCAAAAACATCAAGCTGCTGGCAGGAAAGCCGCTGTTGAATTACACTGCCGAGGCCGCACTGTCCTCCAAACGTCTGACGCGAGTCATCCTGAGCACGGAAGACGAAGAGATTGCCGAAGTCGGACGCGCCTGTGGAATCGAAGTCCCGTTTCTGCGACCCACGGAATTAGCACAAGACACCACGCCCACGTTGCCGGTCGTACAGCACGCGCTGCGGTTTCTGGAAGAGCAAGGAAACCACTTCGACGCCGTCTGCCTGCTGCAACCGACAAACCCGTTTCGCCGGGCGGCGGACATTGACAGTTGCATTGAACTATTGGAAACCGAGCAGGCGGACACAGTGTTTACGGTGCTGGCGGTCCCCGCCGAACACAATCCGCATTGGGTTTATTTCCGTAACAATGACGGCAGTCTGCGGCTGAGCACCGGCGAAGCGGCGCCGATTCCTAGACGGCAGGATTTACCGCCGGCCTACACCCGCGAAGGCTCTGTTTATGTGTCGCGCCGCGACGTGGTGATGTTCGGCAACAGCCTGTATGGCGCGCGGGTCATCGGCTTTGAAATTGAACGGCAACGCAGCGTCAACATTGATAATTTCAACGACTGGGCAAGGGCCGAATCGTTGTTCCAATCTTCCACCCAACAAACTTTGGACAACCGCTTTACCAGTTAAACTTTCAACGTTTGCCCGACTTGTAAAAAACTGATGTGTGGAATCTCTGGAATTTTTGGTCATAACCTGGCGCACTCCGATCTGACGGCGATGATTGCCAGCCAGCGCCACCGTGGACCGGACGCGGATGGGTTTTATCTCGCTTCGTCCGGACTTGCGCAACTTGGCCACAACCGGCTCAGCATCATTGATTTGTCCCCCGCCGGACATCAACCGATGAGCAATCACGATGGCACAATCCGGATCACCTTCAACGGCGAAATCTATAACTACCTGGAACTGCGGGCGGAACTGGATGGTTATCCGTACCGCAGCCATTCGGACACGGAAGTCATCCTTGCCGCCTACGAAAAATGGGGAGAAGCCTGTGTCGAGCGACTGTTTGGCATGTTCGCGTTTTTGATCTGGGACGAACGCCGCCAAACGATGTTTGCGGCCCGCGACCGTTTCGGCGTCAAACCCCTTTACTATCACCATCGGAAAGACGGAACACTTTACGCGGCCAGCGAAATCAAGGCGCTGCATGCGGCGGGCGTTCCGGCGCATCCGGACAAGGCAACCTGGGCGACTTATTTGACCTACGGTTTGTATGACCACACGGAGCGGACCTTCTGGGAAGGCGTGGTCAGTCTGCCGCCGGGACATCGTATGACCTGGCACGGCGGCAAACTGCGTGTGGAGCGCTGGTACGATCTGGCCGTGCGCGCCGCAACAAATGAAGACACGCGTTCGCTGCTGGAAGCGGAAGAAGAATATTTGAGCCTGATGATTGACAGCGTCCGGCTGCGCTTCCGCTCAGACGTGCCCGTCGGAATCAACCTGAGCGGCGGGCTGGATTCCTCGACTTTACTGGGCGTGGTGCATGCGGCGGAGGGGGCGGATAGCAGCGTGCGCGCCTTCACGTTTGTCTGCGGCGATCCAAACTACGATGAATTGCCGTGGGTCGAACAGATGCTGACCCGGACCAATCATCCGCTGACCATTTGCAGACTCAACCCCGAAGATGTGCCCGCCCTGGCCGAATCGGTTCAAGCCGCGCAAGACGAGCCGTTCGGCGGTTTGCCAACGCTGGCGTATGCGCGTGTGTTTGAGGAAGCGCGAAAACAAGGCGTCTTCGTACTGCTGGACGGACAGGGAATGGACGAGCAATGGGCCGGGTACGATTACTACCGTCCCTCTGCCAACGGCGCCAGCGCCTTCGTCATTCAGGGCATCAAGGAAAGTCCCGTCCGGCCGGAATGTTTGAATCCGGATTTCCGCACTCTGGCGCTGAGCTTCGAGGCTTCGCAACCGTTCACCGACCGCCTGCGGAATCTGCAGTACCGGGATACGCGATTCACGAAGATTCCGCGCGCGCTGCGGTTCAACGACCGCATCTCGATGCGCTCTTCCACTGAATTGCGCGAACCTTTCCTTGATCACAGACTGCTGGAACTTGCCCTGCGCCAGCCGCCGGAACGGAAAATCAACGAAGGCCGGCACAAATGGATGTTGCGGAAAATCGCGCGGGAAATGCTGCCGACTCCGCTGGTCGAAGCCCCCAAACGCCCGTTGCAAACGCCGCAGAGAGAATGGCTGCGCGGCCCGCTGCACCATTGGGTGGAAGAATGCCTGGAAGAAGCCTTTACCGGTTTTGGCAAAGAATGGCTGGACGAGGCCGGTGTGCGCGAAGCCTGGCGGCGTTTTCAGCAGGGCGCGAACGACAACAGTTTCTTCATCTGGCAGTGGATAACGGTCGGCTTGTTCAGCCGCCTTCGAGCAGGGTCACACAAATAACGAAATGCAGTACGCGAGCGTGAACAAGCATCATCGAGAGTGCAGGAGCCGCTCGCTCACGCTCGCGTACCGCTCTACCGTACGATAAGGACGAATTCAAGAATGTCTGATGCAGCAATCCTGGTGGATGGGCTCTCCAAACAATACCGGCTGGGCGGAAAACCACGGGGCTATAAAACCTTTCGCGAATCGTTGACCAACGCGTTCAGTCTGCCGGCGCGCGCCCTTGGTTCCCTGTTCCGGGAGAAAAATGGCGACGAATCGGAAACCGGTTCGTTTTGGGCGCTCAACGGCGTCTCATTTGAAGTGAAGCGCGGCGAAGTGCTGGGCGTGATTGGACGCAACGGCGCAGGCAAAAGCACCTTGCTGAAAATCCTTTCCCGCATCACCGAACCGACGCACGGATTTGCCGAAATCACCGGGCGCATCGGCACCTTGCTGGAAGTGGGAACCGGCTTCCACCCGGAATTGAGCGGACGCGAAAACATCTTTCTGAATGGCGCGATTCTGGGAATGCGGCGAAGCGAGGTCAGCAAAAAGTTCGATGAAATCGTCGCTTTTGCCGAAGTCGAGAAGTTCGTGGACACGCCCGTCAAGCATTATTCGAGCGGCATGTATCTGCGACTGGCCTTTGCAGTGGCGGCGCATCTGGAGCCGGAGATCCTGCTGGTGGACGAAGTCCTGGCCGTCGGCGACGCCGCCTTTCAGAAAAAGTGTCTGGGCAAAATGAATGACGTCGCCCAGGCCGGGCGAACCGTGTTGCTGGTCAGCCACAATATGGCCGCCATTTCCAGTCTCTGCACCCACGTCGTGATGCTGAAACAGGGCGAGTTGGGATATTTCGGCGATCCTCAAACCGCCATCGAACAATACCTGTCGGAAGGCGCGAACTTTGCCGGCGTCAGTTTGGAAGACCGGAAAGATCGCACGGGAAGCGGAGCGGGCAGACTGACCGGACTTGCCATCCACGACAATCGCGGAGTGCAGCAATCCGTCGTGCAATCGGGCAGCGAAGTGACCTTCGCCCTGAACTATTCCACCCAGCGAAACACCCAGGCGAACAACGTATTGTTTGAACTGAAGTTCACGGACCTGTTCGGCAACCTGCTGTTCGCCCTTTCCACACACCTGACCGGCAGCAATTTCGACGCGCTGGAAAAGACTGGAACGGTGTATTGCCGCGTGCCCTCATTTCCGCTCTCGCCGGGGCTGTATCAAACACAGGCCGTGATGTACATCAACAACGACCTGTGCGACGTGGTCAAAGACGCTTTTGAAGTATCCGTCATCGAAGGCGATTTTTTCGGCTCGGGCAAGGCCGCCGTCGTCAAATTCCACGGCCCGTTTCTGGTTCCGCAATCCTGGGAAAGCCTGCCGCCCTGGGAAGCAGCCGGGTCATTCCAAAACTCATGAATCAAACGCCGCTCGTTTCCATCGTGCTGCCGACTTACAACGGGGCAAAATATCTGGAGCAGTCCATTCGCAGTTGTCTGAATCAAACCTGCCGGAACTGGGAGCTGATCATTGTGGACGACGCTTCCACCGACGGCACGGCGGAAAAGCTGGCTGAACTGAGTCGCGGCGATTCACGAATTCAAGTGATCCGCCACGCAACCAATCAGAAGCTTCCCGCCGCCTTGAACACTGGATTCGCCCAGGTCCGGGGGACATACCTGACCTGGACTTCTGACGACAACCTTTTCCGTCCGCAGGCCCTGGCAGATATGGTGGCCTTTCTGGAAACCAACCCGCGGATCGGGCTGGTGTATACCGATTACAGTTTGATCAATGAATCCGGGGAAGAAACGCAGCAGCGCCGCGTCGCCGATAGCGATCAGTTATACGCAACCAATACCGTCGGTCCCAGCTTCATGTATCGCCGCAAAGTGATGGAAGAGGTCGGAGAATACGCGCGCGATCTGTTCCTGGCCGAAGATTACGATTACTGGCTGCGCGTTTCCGCCAGGTTCCAGTTGGCGGCGTTGCATCAGGATTTGTACCGATACCGCCTGCACCCGCAATCGCTGACTTCCAGCCGGCGCGACCGGATTCACCATGCGGAAGCGGCGGCGCTTTTTCGTAACCTGCCGCGTCTTGACTGGGTATCTGATGAATTGAAGGCGGAAGCTTTTCTGCGGCGAGCGTTGCGCGCTCGGAACCGCGGTCAATTCGCTCTTTCCGCCAGGTTATTGGCGTTCGGATTGCGGTATTCCACCAGAACCGTCATCAAACAGTTGTTTCAAATGCTCACTCGCCGACATCTGGATAAATCGGCGGAAAAAAGCGCGCAGAATCAGGCATAACTCCTCCCCCCATGGATCGCGTCGAGATCGTACACCTGACTTTCAAGCCCCCTTTTACCACCGGTTCCTTTAATCGAATGGTCGGCACGCAACTCGAAAAAATACCTGGGTTGCGTCAGGCGGCGATTTCTTACTGGAATCAGCCATTGCCTGACAAAGTGCAGCCCGACGAAAAAGTGATTTTGATCGGTGACAACAATCTGTCCCTGCAACAGCGGGCCTGGCTGCTGGCGCCGGAACGGTGGCGGGGCAATCGCTTCAACGGCGTGACCGGGCGGCAAAGTTTGATTTACTTGTGGGGAGTATTGGAAATGCTGCCGCGGCTGCGTCCGAAAATCGTGATTTGCCAGGACAATTACAAATTCGGCGCGCTGCTCAGGCAGCACATCCACTGGCCTTGCCGGCTGATCCTGTGGCAACACGGATTGTCTTATCACCTGCCGACGGCCAGAGCGGCAAAGTTGTACAGTTTGAAATCCTTTGACGAAGTCTGTGTGTTGTCGCGCGCCGCGTACCATTTTGACCGGGAGCGCATGCCCGCCTACGAACCCGTGGTGCGAATTATGCCGAATTGGGTGGACATCAATCGTTTCAAACCCGCGCCGGACGCCGAACGCCGTGAATTGCGCGCGCGCTGGTCGCTGCCGCAGGACAAACCGATCGTGCTGTGGCTGAGCCGCCTGGTTCCGAAAAAAGGCGCGCATGCGCTGCTGCAATCCTGGCCCCGGATTTTGCGTAAATGTCCGAACGCGTTTCTGTGGATTGTTGGCAGCGGAGACACCGTTTACGAACAGTACTTGAGATCACTGATCGCCGCAGCGGGAATTTCCGATTCGGTGCGGCTGCAAGGCGCGGTCAATCCGGAAGAAACGCATACCTGCTGCCAGGCCAGCGACTTGTTTGCGTTCACCTCGCTGGTGTCGGAAGGCTTCAGCCTGGCGCTGCTGGAAGCGATGGCCTGCGGTCTGGCGTCAGTGGCGTCACATCAGGCATCCATCGCGGAGACGTATCCGGCGGAAAGCATTTCGCTGGTTCGAGACGCCAATCTGGCCGATGCTTTTGTGAAACCCGTGACATCGTTGTTATCTGACGTTTCAAAACGAACGGAGATGGGACGGGTGGCCCAGCAATTCGTCACGGAAAATTACAGTCAGGAGCAGGTGCTGGCACTACTTGAATTGTATTACCGGCAACAAATGTATTTGGCCGGCAATCACCTATCACATCACCCATCACATCACCCATCAGGCGGAGGTCAATTTTGAAAGCAGTCCTGCTCATTCCCGACGGCGTTGGAGTGCGCAATTTTCTGATCGGTCCGTTTATGCATCTGGCCAGCGAGATGGACGAATGTCATGTCCTGCACGTCATTCCGGACGGCTTGCTGCCCAGCTATCGCAATGGAAACAAGAACGTCGGCTGGCATCCTCTTCTTCCCTACACGGAAACGCCGCTGTCGTCCGTGCTGCGATATGCGATTGCCTTTGCCCACATGAACTGGGGCGACACACAGGCGATGCGCTACGTGCGCAACCGCCCGATCAATGGTTCATGGCGAAGGCGCGGCGTGCAGTACGCGGCCAAACTCACTGGGCGTGTGGCCGCATCGCCCGGAGGAATTCAAGCGCTGGATCGCTGGCATTGCAACCTGGTTGAGCGCTTGCCGGAGGTTGAACGCTACCGCCAACTTTTTCAAAAACTCAAACCGACAGTGATTTTCTGCTCTCATCAACGTCCGCCCATCGTGCTGCCGGCGACGCTGGCGGCGCGAAGCCTGGGCATTCCAACGGCCACCTTCATCTTCAGTTGGGATAATCTGACCAGCAAAGGCCGCATTGCCGCGCCCTTCGATCACTTCCTGGTCTGGAGCGAGTTGATGCGCAGCGAGTTGCTGCGCTTTTACCCGGACGTGACGCCGGATCGTGTTCATGTGGTGGGAACGCCGCAATTCGATCCTTACGCCACGCCGGAACTGCACTGGTCGCGCGAAGAGTTTTTCGCCCGCGTCGGCGCGGACTTGTCGCGACCGCTGCTTTGCTACTCCGGCGGGGACACTGGAACCGCGCCCGAAGATCATCTGCACATCCGCGCACTGATGGAATTGATTCGCGCGGGGCGGATCAAAGGCAATCCGCAGGTTTTGCTGCGCCCCGCGCCAGTGGATGACGGCGTGCGCTACGACGACGTTCGGCGCGATTACCCTGAAATTCTGTATTCCGCGCCAGCCTGGATTCACACCGAACCGGGCGAATGGGCCAGCGTGATCCCCTCGGCGGATGACGTTCAATTCCTGGCCAATCTGACGCGCCACGCCGACATCAACGTCAATCTGGCTTCGACCATGACGCTGGATTTCGCCATTCACGACCGCCCGGTGGTCAACATCGCTTTCGATGTCGCCGACCCGCCGCCGCACGGCATACCGCTTTGGGATTACTACTATCGCTTCGAGCATTACCAGGCCGTCGTCAAAATTGGCGCGGCGCGGTTTGCCCGCTCCCGCGAAGAACTGGCCACACACGTCAACGCCTATCTGGAGAATCCTGCGCTCGACCGCGAAGCGCGCCAGAAACTGGTGCAATTGGAAGTCTCGCTACCGATTGGGGGTTCCAGTCAACGAATCATCGAAACGCTGCGGCAGATCGGCAAAAAAGATTCCTAGCAATTCAATCATGCACGTTTGTTTTCTCTGCAATGAATACCCGCCCGGTCCGCACGGCGGCGTCGGCAGCTTCACGCAAACGCTGGCGCGCGCGTTGGTTGGGCGCGGCCATCAAGTCACCGTCACAGGCGTTTATCCTCGCGAGCGTTCGGGAGAAGAAAACGACCAGGGCGTCCGCGTGTTGCGGCTGCCGCACGCGGAAATCCCCGGCACCGGCCTCATCGTCAACGGCGCACGACTGCGCGATGCGTTGCGTCAGGTGCATCAGCAATCGCCAATTGACATCATTGAAGGCCCGGAAATCAGTCTGGCCGTCATTCCCAAAGATTTCCCCGCCGCCAGGGTGATCCGCATGAACGGCGGGCATCAGTTTTTCGCCGCCACACTCGGCGCGCAGCCTCGCCGTTGGCGAAGTTGGCTGGAACGGCGTTCATTCGCGCATGCCAACCACCTTTGCGCCGTCAGCAATTTCGTTGCGGAAACAACCCGCCAATTGCTGCAACTCGGCAACCTGCCCATCGAAATTCTGCCGAACCCGGTGGACACCCTGCGCTTCCATCCGCAACCGGCGGAAGTGGAAGAAGACGGCGTGATTCTGTTCGTCGGCACGGTTTGTGAAAAGAAAGGCGTCCGCCAGCTTGTCCAGGCGATGCCGCAAATCGCCGCCGCCGCGCCGCACGCAAAACTGTGGATCGCCGGGCGAGACTGGAATGATCCGCAAACCGGCGAATCCTTCATTGAAAAACTGCGCGGAATGATTTCACCAGATCTGACCGAGAAGATCATTTTCAAAGGCCGCATCGAACACGCAGAATTGCCCGCATTGATGGGCAAAGCTTCCATCTGCGTTTACCCGTCGCACATGGAAGCGATGCCGCTGGCCTGGCTGGAAGGGCTGGCAATGGGCAAAGCCATTGTCGCAAGCCAGACCGGCCCCGGCCCCGAAGCCATCGAAGACGGCGTTTCCGGCCTGCTTTGCAATCCGCATGAACCGGGTTCAATTGCGGAAAAGATCATCCAATTGCTGAAAGACGCCGAACTTCGGCAGCGGTTGGCGAAACAGGCCAGACAGCGCGCAATCAATGTTTTTTCGGTTGAGTCGCTGACCGAGCGCAACGAGGCGTTTTACGCGCACTGTCTGGCGCTGGATCGCGGACGGAACGTCCGCGCTTCCGCGGTCCAGCAGACGATTTTGCCGCGCGGCACGGACTCAAATTCATGAAGTGGCTGACAGCGTATCGCGCGGATGTACGGAGGTACACGGCGTATGGCGAAAGTGGCGCGCTGCGGCAAATCCTGACGCAACAAGGACTGTGGGCGCTGTTCCAGTTCCGGCTGGCTTCCGGCATTTACCGTTCGGCGCTGTCTTCGATTTTGAAACGTCCTTTTTTACTGATGATGGTCGTTTGGCAAAAACTGATTGAAATCACGACCGGCATTTGCTTGCCCTACACAGCGGAAATCGGCATGGGGCTCTACATCGGCCATTTCGGCCACATCATTCTGAACAGCGGGGTGGTGATGGGAAGCGATTGCAATCTGTCGCAAGGTGTAACGATCGGGGTTTCCGGACGCGGCGACCGGCGCGGCGTGCCGGTGATCGGCGACCGCGTATATTTCGGCGCAAACGCCACGGTGGCTGGCAGGATTCGCGTTGGCAACGATGTGGTGATCGGCGCGAATTCACTGGTCACGGCGGACGTGCCGGATGGCTGCACCGTCGTTGGCGTCCCAGCGGAAATCGTCAGCCACAAAGGCTCGCAGGAATACATACAACCGGCCAAGCAATAAGGAAGCTTCGCGCTTTATTTACTGCGGGCAGACTGCCCGCGCTCCCGGATCGCTCCCAGAATGAGATTAGGCGTCGCCACAATCTGCCCGCACATTTATCACGAAGGCCAGTGGTGGTCTTATGAACCCTATGTGCTGGAAATGAACGTCTGGCTGGAACTGTTCGACCAACTGATCATCGTCGCGCCGCATGATCAAGGCCCGCCGCCGGAATCCTGGGTTCCCTACCGTGATTCATCATCCATCAAAGTCATTCCTTTTCGCCGCGACCGTGGACGAGGTTTGCTGCAAGACCCTGCTTCACCGGGCGAAATTCCGCGCATGCTTTATGCCGTGATCAAAGCCGCGCTCACGAGCGACGCGTTTCACGTGCGCGCACCGGGCAACATCGCGCTGATCGCTTCGCTGCTGGTTCCGCTGTTTCAGAAACGGCTGGTCGCCAAGTTCGCCGGGCAATGGATCGGCGCTCCCGGCGAAGCCCGCACCGTGCGCTGGCAACGGGCCATTCTGAAATCGAACTGGTGGCGCGGACCGGTGACTGTTTACGGCGACTGGCCGAATCAACCGCCGCAGATCGTTCCCTTTTTCACCTCCGTGCTCAATCAACAGCAAATGGCGCGCGCGCAGGCTTCGGCGGCGGCCAGAAAGGCGGGCGGCTGGGCGAATCGGAATTTGCGGCTGCTGTACGTCGGGCGGCTGTCGGCGTCCAAAAACGTCATGGTCATTTTGGAGGCGCTGGCGCAGCTTAAACCATCCGTCACCATCGAATGTGACATTGTCGGCGATGGCCCGGAGCGCGCGGCGCTGGAACAGTTCACGGACGAACACGGTTTGCGCGAACAGGTTCGCTTTTCCGGAAACGTCAGTTTCGATCAGGTGCTGGAATTTTACGAACAGGCGGACGCGCTGGCGCTGGTCTCCGCTTCGGAAGGCTGGGGCAAGGCGATTACGGAAGCGATGGCCTTCGGTCTGGTTTGCATCGGTTCGGATCGCGGCGTGATTCCGTGGTTACTGGGTGAAGAGCGCGGAGTGGTTGTTCCGCCCAACGACGCAACCGCACTGGGCTCGGCGCTGCGCCGCATTGCCACCAACCCGGCTGAGCATTTCAAAATGGGCCAGCAAGCGGCGGAATGGAGCCAGCGCTTTTCGCTCGAAGGTTTGGGCAAAGCCCTTCGCGAACTGCTGAGCAAACATTGGCGGCTTCCAGAATTCAATCGGGCCGAACTCGACCCGCGCCCCGACAAAATGAAGTGAAAATCACTGAAACCCTGAAAACTCGTCCTACCGATTCTTCCCTTCCCTGGCCGTGGATTGGCGCAATTGCGCTTGGTTCGTTGGTGGTTGTGCTGATTTTCTGGCGCGTCATCCCTGCGGGCGCGCAAATTAACGAAGGTTCCGATTACCTCTATTTTTACGAACCTGTCGCCAAGAATCTGGCGGCGGGAAAAGGCCTGGTAACAAACGCTGGAAACTTCGCAATGCATTACCCGCCGGGTTACCCGCTGCTGCTGGCCGCGACGTTCAAGCTGGCAGCGTGGCTTTCGGTATCGCCCGAAGTGACCAGCCTTGGATTGACGCTGCTCTGTCACATGCTGGCGGCTGTATTCATTTTCCTGCTGGCGCGAAAGCTGTGGAGCAATTGGGCGGCTTCCATCGCGTCGCTGGCCTGGATCAGTTATCCGCCGATCCTGTGGCTGACGAAACAGCCGAACAGCGAAATTCCATTTATGGCCGTTTTTTACGCCAGCGTCTTTGTGCTGTGGTCGGCGTTTTGGCGGAAAGCAGGCTGGCAGCTTTATTTTCTGGCGGGCTTGCTGGGCGGCATCGCCGCGCTGATTCGCCCCATCGGATTGGGCGCGATGGTGATGATGGCTGTGGGCTTGTTGATCGCCAGCCGCGGGCAAAGCCTGCGGCTGCGTCTGGCCCTGACTGGTTTGTTGCTGCTTGGAAATTTCGCAGCGATCTTTCCGTGGCAGATTTGGGTGTATGCGCGCACCGGGCGCATGGTCTTACTCGCCGGGAATCTGGTGCCGAGCATTCGCGACGGGCTGCGCTTCGCCGTGAGCGCGAAAAGTTATCGCCAGACCGTCACTGTTCCGGAAGATGTGCGGGCAATGATGCAACGGCTTGATGCGCGTTTCAGCGAACTAAATTCCCTGCCCGGCATTGCCGCCGTCGTCGCCGAAGAAGCCCGCCCGCAGCCGATGGCGCTGGTCAAGCTGCTGCTGATCAAACTCGCGCGCAGTTGGTATGCGACGGATAGCGGACGCCGCGAAGGCCTGATTCTGCTCTTTCAGATTGTTTATCTGGGGCTGACGCTGCTGGGAGGCTGGTTTGCCTGGCGCGCGGGAGGGAGGTCTCGAGAATTGATTTTCGGGATTTGTCTGACGCTGCTCTACTTTTGGGGAATGACGGTGCTGACGCTGTCCATCCTGCGTTACCTGACGCCGATCATCGGATTGTCGTTCGTGTTGCTTCCAGGGTTGCTGCGCCTGGGGGGGCATCGCTTCCGGCGCGCGTACGTGGCAATAGACGCATCGGCAAGAAAAAACGATCCGCTGCGCCCGCATGCCGGAAGCGATGCCCCCCCAGGATTGATGCATCTGACGGACACGCTGGACGGCGGTGGCGCGGAGCGGATGGCCGTCAATCTGGTCAATCATCTCCCGCGAAATCGGTATCAGGTGTTTCTCTGCACCACGCGGCGTGACGGCATCTTGTCTGATTCCGTCAGGCAGGATGTCGAACGTCTGCGGCTGGAACGGCGAGGACGATTTGATTTGAAAGCGATCCGGATACTGGCGCAATTCAATGCCGAGCACGACATACGGCTGCTGCACGCACACAATACTTCGCTGTTCATTGCGCTGGCGGCTTCATTCTTTCCCCCGTTTCCGGCAGTCATCTGGCATCACCACACGGGCCGGTTTGCGCTGGAAGATCGCGCGGCCTGGATTTATCGGCTGGCGGCATTGCGCATCAGCGGCGTGATCACTGTCAATCAGGCGCTGGCCGACTGGACGCAGCGAAGATTGGGAATTTCCTCCGAACGCGTTCGCTATATTCCCAATTTCGTCAGCGAAACTCAGATGAACCCGGCGACGGATTTGCCTGGCACAGCGGGAGCCCGCATCGTCTGCGTTGCCAATCTTCATGCTGACAAAGATCATTTGACGCTGCTGCGGGCAATGGCCGAAGTTGTCGAGCAAGTTCCGCGGGCCCATCTGTTACTGGTCGGCGAAGCCCGCGAAAACAGTTACCTGCGGATGCTGAAGAACGAACTGGAGAAGCTTCACCTGGAAGATCATGTTTCGCTGCTCGGGCAGCGAAACGATGTGGCCGGAGTCCTCAGCGCATGCGACATCGGCGTGCTGAGTTCCGTTTCCGAAGGCCTGCCGATGGCATTGATCGAATACGGCTTTGCCGGGTTGCCAGTCGTCGCGACCGAAGTCGGCCAGTGCCTGGATGTGCTCGATCAGGGAAAAGCTGGCATGATGGTCCCTTCCGGTAGTCCGGAAAAACTCGCCAAGGCGCTGATTTCACTGCTGAAATCTTCCGCGCTGCGCCGGGAACTGGGTGAGAAATTTCATCTCCGTGTGCGCGAAGCTTATAGCTCTGACACCGTCATCACGCAGGTTTGCGAATTCTACCGGGACCGTTTGGAGGGATAAGTTGTTTTGAGAGGTACGATGCTAGACCAAACTTTCACTACTCAGCCTCAAGTTGGCCGCGCCATTCCGGCTGCGCCGAAGTGGATGCACTCTTTGCCGGCCCATTCGCTGATCGCCGGCGCTTTACTTTTGCACGTTTTGCTGGGACCGCTGTTGACGGTTTCGCCGCTTCTGGTGGGGGCCCATTCAGCGGCCACGATTCTGTACGGCTTGTATCAGGCCGGCTTTTCTCCGCGTATCGAACGCGCCATCTACGTCTGCGCGTACATCACCGGAGCGGAAGTCCTGTGGCGCATGACCAAAACTCCGCTGTTTTGGGAACTGAGCAAATATTCGGTCATTACGATTTTGCTGGTGGCGATGCTCCGTCATGGAATGTTGAGAATGCGAGCGCTGCCATTGCTCTTTTTCGCCTTGCTCCTGCCTTCCACGGTTCTGCCGATGATCAACGTCGGCACGGCGGAATTGCGCAATCAAATCAGCTTCAACCTCTCCGGGCCGCTGGCGCTGGCGATTTGCACCTGGTTCTTTTCGCAAATTCGGCTCACCGTCCCGCAGCTTCAACGAATATTTTTGGCGGTCATCTGCCCGCTGCTTTCGACAGCAGCCATTGCCTTGATGGGCACGGTTGCCGTTTCCAGAATCAACTTCAATAACAGTTCCAACTACGCCACCAGCGGCGGCTACGGACCGACACAGGTTTCTTCCGTGCTGGGTTTTGGAGCGCTGCTCATTTTCTTGTGGCTTTTTCAAAACTGGCAATCGCGCCTGCAGAAATTCATGCTGCTGGGTGTGATGGCACTTTTCCTGGTGCAAAGCGCGCTCACCTTTTCGCGCGGCGGCTTGTACGCGGCGGCTGGCTCAGCCTTGCTGGCCTGCTACTTTCTGATTCACGACAAACGCGCGCGGATGCAATTGATCGCCGGTGTTGTGGTGTTGTTCGTGGTTGGCAACTTCGTCATTCTTCCGCAGCTTGATAATTTCACCTCCGGCGCACTTTCCAAGAGATTCGGAAATACCAGTCTGACCGGTCGCGACAACATCGCGAAGGGCGACTTACAGGTGTTTTACGATAATCCTGTCTTTGGCGTCGGCCCCGGCGAAGCCAGAAACTATCGAACCGACCACAAACAGGCCGTGGCACACACAGAGTTTTCACGATTGCTGGCCGAACATGGCTTGTTCGGGCTGACAGCATTGCTGCTGATGCTGGTGATGAGTTGGCGGCATCTGCGTCAGGCTCAGTCCCGAATGGCCAAAGCGCTCGTGATCGCGCTCACTTTCTGGAGCTTTTTGTTCATGGCTTCGCTGGCAATGCGCATCGTGATGGCGGCATTTGCCTTTGGTTTAACGGCGGCGACGCTGATCGTCGCGGACCATGCCGCAAATGGCCCACGAGAAAATGAATTTATTCCGATTCCCAACTGGCGCAGGCAGTAACCCCGTGAAATTGGGACACGAAGAAGCAATCGCGGAGCAAGTGGAGCGCGGACATTCTGTCC
>JAJNQA010000100.1 GCA_021155085.1 Heliomicrobium sp.
ACATTCTGTCCGCGCACCACTTCCCAGACTGCTGATGGTTTTCAGCTTCCTGTCGCACACCAGCGGAAGCCATTCCGTGGCCGAAGATCTGTCGAACAAATTGCGCGATCAAACCGGCGGCATCATCCAGGTTTCGCCCTACCGTTCGGGTTTGCTGCGCAGCTTGCACATGGTCGCTACCACATTGTGGAGACGGCGCGATTACGATCTGGCGATCGTTGGGCTGTACAGCGGGCGGGCATTTTTGTGGGGCGAAGCGGTCGCCTCACTGCTGAAATTGCTTGGCCGCCCTTTCGTAATTTCGATGCATGGCGGCTCACTGCCGGAGTTCGCCGCCCAAAACCCGGAGCGCGTCAAAAACACTTTGCGCAGGGCTTCAGCGGTTACCGCTCCATCGCATTACCTGCTGGAAAAAATGCGCCCGTACTGTGATGACATTCTGCTGCTTCCAAACCCAATCGAAATTGAACGCTACGAATTCCGTCCCCGCGCCAATCCACAACCCAGGCTCATCTGGCTGCGCGCTTTCCACGAAATCTACAACCCGGAAATGGCGGTTCAAGTCGCGAATCGGCTGAAAATGGAATTTCCTGATTTGCGTCTGACCATGGTCGGCCCGGACAAGAGCGATGGCAGTTGGCAGCGGACTGCTGAGGCCGCACAAAAGTCCGCTGTTCAGGATCGGTTGCTGATGCCCGGCGGAGTCGCCAACAGTGAAGTGCCACGGTGGCTGCATCGCGGCGACATCTTTTTGAATACCACCAACGTGGACAACGCGCCGGTCAGCGTGATCGAAGCGATGGCCTGCGGACGTTGCATCGTCAGCACGAACGTCGGCGGTTTGCCCTACCTGCTGGAAGATGGACTGGACGCGCTGCTGGTGCCGCCGAATGATCCGGATGCAATGGCCGCCGCCGTTCGCCGGCTGCTGACGGAACCGGAACTCGCCGAGCGTTTATCGCGCAACGCGCGCCGCAAGGCGGAAAGTTTCGACTGGTCCGCCGTGCTGCCACAATGGAAATCGCTGCTGCGGCGCCTGGCATCATCAAAACCGTAATCTGAAATGGGAAAACTCGACTCGTTATACGCCAGGATGCCCGTCTGGGCGCAGCACGGCGCGGTCAGCGCGTTTGGCTTGTATTGGTACTGGCAACGCTTCGGCGCGGGTTATCAGAAATCTCTTGACCGATATTTGCATCGCGACCGGCTCAAGCCCGAAGAATGGGGAACCTGGCAGATGGCAGCGCTGAAAGAATCGCTCGGCGCGGCGGCAGATCACGTCGCCTATTATCGCGAGCATTGGAGCGAGTCGGAAAAGAAAGCCGCGCTGGCCGGTCAACTTCGAGACTTGCCCCTGCTTGAAAAAGACCCGATCCGCGCCAACGCCAGAGACTTTCTTCGCCAGGATCTGAATCTGCGAAAACCGCTGGTCTTTTACACCAGCGGTTCGACCGGAACGCCGATCGCCAGTTTGTGGACGGCGGCGGAGTTGCGCGATTCGATGGCCGTGCGCGAAGCGCGTTCGGCGCGCTGGGCAGGCGTTTCGTTCCGATTGCCGCGCGCCACATTTTCCGGGCGGCTGGTCGAACCCGACCCGATGAGCAAAGGGCCGTTTTACCGTTTCAATTACGTTGAACAGCAAGCCTATTTTTCCGCCTTCCACCTGCGCGCAGATACAGCTCGCTTTTATCTGGAAGCCATGCGCAAACATGGAATTCAATGGCTGACCGGCTATGCGGTTTCCTATTACCTGCTGGCAAAATTCATTCTGGAAGAGAAACTTTCCGTCCCGCCGCTCAAGGCGATCATCACGACCAGCGAAAAAGTCACGCCGGAAATGCGGCAAGTGATGGAAGCAGCTTACAAATGCCGGGTCTA
Source organism: Heliomicrobium sp. (assembly GCA_021155085.1). Taxonomy (GTDB): domain Bacteria; phylum Acidobacteriota; class Blastocatellia; order RBC074; family RBC074; genus RBC074. The sequence goes on from JAJNQA010000100.1 coordinate 1,879, forward strand.
CGAAGAATACAGCACCGTCGAAAACGTGTTGTTTGCCAGCGAGTGCGAGCGCGGAAAGCTTCACGTCAGCCCGGATATCGGCGCGGTCGAGATTCTCCGTCCGGATGGCACGCCTTGCGATCCGGGCGAAGTCGGTGAAGTCGTGACGACCAGCCTGATGCATTATTCACAGCCGTTCATCCGCTACCGCTTGGGCGATCTGGCCGCATGGGACGGCGAACCGTGCCGATGCGGACGCGGAATGCCCGTTATCAAAGAAGTCGTCGGACGTATTGAAGACGTGGTCACCGGGCCGGACGGACGACAGTTGGTGCGCTTTCACGGAATTTTCATCAATCAGCCGCACGTTCGCGAAGGCCAGATTATTCAGGAAGCGCTTGACCGCATCCGCGTCAAAATCGTTCCGACCGAAGGCTTCAACGAAGCGGACATCGCCGACATCGCGGCCCGTGTTCAGCAGCGCCTGAGCGCCGAGGTCAATGTGATCGTCGAACCGGTCACGGAAATCCCGCGCACCAAGTCCGGCAAGTTCCAGGCAGTAATTTCCCTGCTTGGCAAAAATCGAAACGCCAACCCCAAATAGGTCAACGTGTCAGTCACTCAACAAAACCCAAGCGTCAAACCAAACTCGAAAGTACTGCCTTTTGTTACTGTCGTGATGCCTGTCAGGAACGAAGCCGATTACATCGCCAACAGCCTTGGCGCGGTGCTGGAACAGGATTATCCGGCGGATTTGATGGAAATCATCGTTGCCGACGGCATGTCCACCGATGCGACCCGGGAAGTCGTCCGCTCGCTGCAGGCGCGGTTTCCGAATGTGCGGCTGATAGACAATCCGGGAAAAATCGCGCCGACGGGACTGAACCGCGCAATCAACGAAGCTCGCGGTGACATCATCGTTCGTGTGGACGGACACTGCGAAATCGAGCCGGATTATGTCCGCCGCTCGGTTGAACATTTGCAGAATGACGGACCTCACGGCAGGGTGGACGGCGTCGGCGGCCCGATTGAAACCATTGGTGAAACGGCCATGGCGGAAGTGATCGCCGCCGCCATGAGTTCTTCGTTCGGCGTCGGCGGTTCGGCGTTCCGCACAGTCAAAGGCAGGACCATGCTCACCGACACAATCGCCTTCCCGACCTACACGCGGGAAATCATCGAACGGGGCGGCGAGTATGACGAGGAACTGGTTCGGAACCAGGATGATGAATACAACTATCGCCTGCGCAAGATGGGCGCGAATCTGCTGCTCGCCTCCGACGTGCGTTCGCGCTATTACAGTCGCGGCACGCTCAAAAAACTCTTCAAGCAATATTTTCAATACGGCTTCTGGAAAGTTCGGGTCTTGCAAAAACATCCGCGCCAGATGTCCCTCCGCCAATTTGTCCCGCCTTTGTTTGTTTCCTCCCTTCTCCTTTCCTTCCTGCTGATCCTCTTCTCTTCTTACGGCGGGTGGCTGCTGGCCGGAATTACCGGTTGCTATCTCACAGTGAATTTGGTAGCTTCTGCCCGAACAGCGTACAAATGCAACCGTTTCTGGCTGCATTTTATTTTGCTCCCAATTGTATATTCCTCACTTCATCTGAGTTACGGATTGGGTTTCTTATTTGGGCTAATCAAATTCGCGCGGCGCTGGCAAGTGACAGAATGAAAGAACAAGATTGTCACTCGCTTCCGCGCAACACTGAGGTTGCTTGGGAAACGTGAGCCCCTTACCGCTCGCACGCCTCAGTGATTGCCTGATCAAGTTTTCGCGCTGTTCCCGCATCGCCGGATAAAACTCCGGCAAGTTAAAATTGCCCCGTCTATTGCCCTTCTACTGACTTCTTATACCAGAGTGGGCCTGTCCTTTACTGGAAAGCATGCGGCCATCTTGCCCATCATCTCACCCAGTAAGCGACACATAATTGTCCACTCTCAATTTCTGGTTCCTTGCCCCATTCGACAATTCCAGCAGTCCCAAGTGTGGCTGTGATTGACTGTGAAGTATTCGTCTCAGGCCCCCCAAATACTGGCGTATTCACCATAAAGTTTTAAGAAGTACTGTTTATGCATAGTTCATTCGAGCAATTACCAGAGCAAGTTTCCAAACCGAATCCTAAATTTCATTCCGTAGTTTTCAATTCAGCGCGCTTGCGCCAATCAGTTACATTGCGAGTATTAACGCTCTGCCTGGCCGTGGTGGCAGTGTTCAGTGCTCCTTCCCTGCTGCACAAGTTTCAGGCGGCTCCCGCGCCACCGCGTATCGAATTAAGAGCCACTCCGTTATCCACAAATTCAGTTCGGCTAAACTGGCAACTGGTCAATGTGACCAACGTCAGCACAATTCAGATTTTGCGCTCGGCTTTGCCGGCAGGCGACTTTTCAGTAATCCGAAATGCAGCGGCTAATGCCACGTCGCATACCGATGCAGGGCTGAATCCTGGAACCACTTACTATTACCAACTGAAAACGGCATCGGTCCTGGGCTCCCAACCATTGGTCTCGGACATTATTTCCGTCAAAACGCTCGAAGCGGCGTCAACTCCAACTCCAACTCCGACTCCGACTCCAACTCCAACTCCGACTCCAACTCCAAAACCGAGTCCAACCGCAACGCCAACGCCGACTCCAACGCCGACTCCCGTGCCGACGCCAACGCCGACTCCGGCAGCAACTCCCACGCCCCTGCCTACGGGGACGTTGCCGGGGATTTACGTAGCGACGAATGGGTTGCCGACGGGCAATGGAACTTCGACGCGCCCGCTCGACATTGCTACGGCAATATCTTTGCAAACCAGTCCAGCGCGCCCCGGTGACACCATTTGGATTCGTGGTGGGACCTACAGAGCCAATGAATTTCGTGCAACCGTACGCGGTGTGGAAGGCGCGCCAATTACCATTCGCGCCTATCCCGGAGAACGTGTCATTCTGGATGCGCCGATCAGCGCCTGGGCAGTATTGATCCCTGAAGGCGCCTGGACCATTTTTCAGGGATTGGAAGTGACCTGTTCGGATCCTGACAGAACCAAGGGCCGTCCGGCGGGCGTTAACATTTACGCTCCAAACTCGAAGTTCATCAATCTGGTGATCCACGACACCGGCAGCGCCGTCGGTTTCTGGGTTCCGGCGGTTGATTCGGAAATGTATGGCTGCATCATCTACAACAATGGCTGGCAAGGAGCCGCCCCCGATCGTGGTCACGGGCATGGGATCTACATGCAAAACGAGACGGGGATGAAACGGGTGGTGGATAACATCGTCTTCAACCAATATGGGTATGGCATTCACGCCTACACCGAACGGAGCACGATCAAAGGGTTTCACATCGAAGGGAATACGGTCTTCGGCAATGGCTCACCGTCAACTCCTCTCAACATAGATGATCACAACATTTTGATTGGAGGATTGAGACCGGCGGAGCGGGTCGCCGTCGTCAACAACTACCTTTACCATCCGCTCAATCTGGAATACACCACCAACTGCAGCTTTTTCCATACCTCCACAGGCAATAAAGACGTGGTGCTGCGCGACAATTACATGGCTGGCGGCAGTGTGGTGACCTGGATGCAGGAATGGGAATCAGTCGTCGCCACCGGCAACACATTCATCGGCGCACAAAATCTATTAACCGTTGGACTGCCAGCCGGTGTCCCCAACTCAGCATATACCTGGAATAACAATACATATCTTTTAGCGGCTCCGACGACCGGTTCGCAACCCTATATTTTCCGCATCGGCACAGGGTTCAATGTCATGGATTTCACCAGGTGGAAACAGGAAACCGGTTACGATGCCAGCAGCCAGTTTCTGGTCGAAGCCGACAGACAGCCCAATGGCATCAAAGTCTTCGTGCGTCCAAATCAATACGAAGCGAATCGCGCAAACATCACCGTTTTCAATTGGGACAAGGCTCTGGCGGTGGATGTCAATGTGAGCAACGTGCTCGCACAAGGCACACGCTATGAAGTCCGCAATGTAAAAAATCTGTTTGGCGCACCAGTCGCCACAGGCACGTTCAGCGGGCAGCCGATTCGTATTCCGCTGTCTTCCGCCGCCCCGGCGCCAGAGTTTGGCGCGTTTGTTTTACTGCCTGCGGGTTCATCATCAACACCATCGCCGACTCCGACGCCCACGCCCGCCCCGACGCCGACTCCGACACCAACTCCCACGCCTGCCCCGACGCCAACACCAACACCAAAACCCTCTCCGACTCCAACACCGACACCTACCCCGACACCAACTCCCAAACCAACTCCAACAGCGACTCCCACACCCACACCGACTCCTAAACCGACTCCAACTCCGACCCCGCCGGCAACGTCGCCAAATTCCGAGGCAGCGCTCCCGCTGGAATCAGAAGAGCAAAAGTTACTGGATCTGATCAATCAATACCGGCTCCAAAATGGCCGCAGCCCGCTTGGCCCAAGCATCGCGCTGACCAACGCCAGCGACTTTCTATCGCGCGATATGGCGGCCTGGAATTACAGCGGCAAGCTTGACAAACAGGGGCGCGGAGTGGCTGAGCGAACGCGCGATTACGGCTATTTAAGCGGCACAGCGCCAATTGACGAAGATTGTCTGGTCAACCTGGGAGGCGCTGCCGCGCAGGAAACTTTCGATACCTGGCGTATGACGCCAGCAAGCAATGCGCTGCTGCTAACCCCTTATTGGAAGGTTGCCGGTGTGGCGCGCACATTTAACAGCGGCACGAATCGCTGGTATTGGAACGTCACCTTCGCGGCTTACTGGGACACGACAATTCCCTTGCTCGGCGAAGATGAAGAAGGGCGGATTGACAGAAATGAATTAATCCGCACACGTCCACCATCGGCGTCTCTGATCGCGGACCACCGTTTCAGCGGTTACGGTGATGACGGGCGGCCTTACAATCCAATGCATTGTGATCTGGACTCCAATCCGCAGCTTTGCTGGCACGATCCGCCGCCCCAGGGAAATTCGCGCCTTGACGAGATGTCAGCGCCCGGAAAACTGGTCGGCACGTGGAAAGTAATGTATACGATCAACCAGTTTGGGATTGTCCATGCCAACTACGATCCATGGGATCGGACGGGATTTGTCACGGAGTTACAAATCAGCGCCGACGGCACTTGGAAGATGAATGGTTACAGAGCCTTTCAAACACCGCCTGCGTCCGAATCGGGCACCTGGACCTTCTCGCACGATGCAGAGCGCAACGAAGAAGTCGTGACCTTCGTTCGACTAGGCACGCTGCCCCGCGCAACCATCCGCATCCACGCCATTACCGGTCAATTAACCTTCTTTGCACTGGATGGCGGAGGGTTGATGAAAAACTTCCTGCGTGGCGTGATTGCCGACGACAATCACAAAGACGATCCGCAGATTATCTTCGTGCCTAAACAGTGATGAAGGACGGAGGGACGGAGGGATTGAGGGAGAAGGAACTTTCCTATCTTTCAGTTGTCCGTCCCTCCGCCCCTCTGTCTGTTTTCAATTCATCGCTGCCGCTGCCATGTTCATAAACGCATTGAATTCATCTGCCAGATCGCCATCGCTGCTCAGCCGCTGCATCAGAATCACCCCGATCAGTTCCCTGCGCGGATCAACGAACCCGTAAGTGTGATACAGCCCGCCATGGCCAAAAGTGCCGATGGAATTCAACCGGAACATCCCTTCGACATTCCGCACCACTGCCCAGCCCAGCCCAAAGCCAATCCCGGGCGAAAAACCTGCTTTCAATTCTCCCGTGTGAACCTGCGTCATCACTTCCACCGAAGCTTTCGATAAAATCCGTTTTCCATCCAGCGTCCCGCCATTCAGCATCAACTGGTAGAACCGGAACAGGTCATGCGCGGTCGAATACAGCCCGGCTTCCGGCGCGGGATACTTTGCGCCGATGCGATAAAGATCCACCGGCGCTTTCGTCAACTTCTCGCCTTCCAGCAACCGGTAGATTGTCGCCACCCGGCCATGCGCAGTTTCGGGAACGAAAAAATGGCTGTCATTCATCCCCAGTGGTTTGAAGATTCGCTCATCCAGAAACCCCTCGTAGTTTTTGCCGGAAACGATTTCGATGATCCGGCCCAGCGTGGCAATTCCCATGTTGCTGTAGCCCCATTTCGTGCCCGGCTCGAAATCCAGATAGCGCGTCGGAAAAGCTTCGACTGCCTCGGCCAATGTGCGGTCGCGTTTGTCGAACAAATCCTTGAAGGCTTCGGGATACCCGCCGCTCATTCCCGAAGTATGCGTCATTAAATCGCGAATCGTGATTGAACGTTTCGGCTTGCGCACTTCTTCCAGTTCTTCGCCTTCCTTCTTTTCACGAATTTGCAGTTTGGCGAAGCCCGGCAGAAACTTTTCAACCGGATCAGTAATCGCCAGCAGTCCTTCTTCGGCCAGCATCATCACGCCGACACAAGTAATCGGCTTGGTCATCGAAGCAATCTGAAAAATCGTGTCTTCCTTCATCGGCGTTTTGGTTTCCAACTCCTGAAAGCCAACGGCGGAAAGCTGAATGATCTTTCCTCGGTGCGCGAGCAGCGTGACGATGCCCGCCGCATGCCCGCGCTCCACAAACGACTTCATCCGTTCCGGAATCCGCGCCAGCCGTTCGGCGTCAATGCTGACGGACGGACTGGCGGATAGCCCCGTGGACGGCTTGCTCGCCGCGTCCGGAGTTCTGCCCGGTTTGGCAGGCCTTTTTTTCGATTGAGCCTGAATCGCAATGCCGTTCGCCAGCAGCAGCGCCAAGTTGAGACAGAAAACGATTAATCCCTTCATCTTTTTTTCACCCTAAAGAATGCGGAAGCTTTTTTCTTCTGAAAATTTTTCAGTGCCATCCAAGCGGCTTTGCCGCCCCGATGTGCGGAAGTGCTCTGCACTTCCGGCAAGCGCGTAGACTGTCGCTTGTTCCCGGCGAGTCCGAGACTCGCCGCACATCATGCGGCAAAGCCGCACCGAACATTTACCGGACCAACTTTTCTTGCACATCGTTAAAGCCATCTCGCCAGCGCAAGCAGCCTTCGGTTCCGAAGGTGCGAATGCTACGCCAGATAACTCGCTCAGCCAAACCCCGGACAAAGGGTTTGCAAGTGCTCAAACCACGCGGTGATGTTTGAATGTGGATGGATCGTTGATAGCAGCCACAAAGGAATGATGCTTCGATGATGGCCGAAAGTGTCAAAGGCAAAATGGTGGATAACTTTGGGTATATGTAGATATGGTGGAGGTGGTTGTTAGGGAAGATATTTGTTGCTTCCCCCAGACAGGCTACCGTCTTTAAGAGCGCGGTACCATTTCTTGCTGGCCCAGGCTGAAGCCGGAGTGCCCAGGATAAGACCGGTAATCAGCCAGGGTGCGCCAATGAAGCCAGACCAGCTTATTACCAGCCAGGGTACAGTGACGGCGAGGTACAGCAACAAAAAAGAGCCTACGCCCCAGGTTACGGCTTTGCCGGGAATATCCACGTACTGGCCTCTGCCTTTGGTGAGCTGTCGCGCGATGAAGCCCGGCGCGATCCCGACTGCCAGCGCAGTAAAGAACAACCATAGTAGAAAGTTCATTGTGTTTCCTCTTTTTCCTTATGCATTTCATCGAAGACTTTCAACATTACGTTTCCGAGTTTAAATTCGTTCATAAAACCTTCCGTGATCACAAGATTGCCAATCTGACAGGATTGGTCAATTGTTTCGGCTAAAAATCATCCCGCCAACGGCGTATTTTTATGTATCGAATGCTCCTTCCCACTCTGAACCCATTACCCAAGCAAGGGTCGCCATCTTGCCCTGAATGATTCCCCATTCGACATCATCCCAGCCAAAGTTTATTGACGTGGCCTTTGCGCAAATTCTTTGAAGGCCAGTACTGGTGGTTTTATCCCGACAAAAGCGGTGCGGTTTACTTCCTGATGCCGTGATAGCTGACGTTGACACTGATCTTCCCTGCCCACTTCTTCGGCGCGGGTTTGCCGGCAGCCCAGTGAATGCCATTGATCACCAGCCGTTGAAAAGCTTCGACCTGGAAATCTTCGGGGTGGCCCAGCGTCGTCACGAAGACTTTGCCGCCAGCTTTATTTTTCCAGGTCCAGGCGACAGGGTTTTCGACTGCGTCTTTGCGTTCAGCGCCAACGGCTTTCCCCATCAGCAATCGTTTGGCGTCCACGGGCGGATAATTCGGCAAGACGTGATAAAGCCACGAACGCACATGAAAGCTTTTATCCACGCCCGCCAAAATTGGATCGGCTGCTGCCGCAGGGATCACGGAAACGTCCGTGCTGGATTTGTGGCCGTAATGCGTGTGGCCCTTTCCCCAACCCGGCGGGCCGCCTAGATAATCAACCGCGAATGAATTCCATTTTTCCAGCGGATCGCCTTTGGGATAGTTAAAGGCGTGAGTCGTCGTGCGGAATGCAACCACGGGTTTGCCCGCATCCAGATATTTGCGAATGTGTTCGAGTTGCTCCGGGAGCAAGCGACGCCAGCGAAGAAAGAAAACCGCCACATCTGCTTTGGCCAATGCTTCAAGTCCCGGAATGTTTTCTTCGGCGTTTTCGTCGGGATGAGATTTCAAGACAGTCGTTTGTATGCCGTAATGCTTTTCCAGTTCGGCGGCGAGAATCGGAAATGTTTCTTCCGAACTGTATTCGTGGTCGCCGCTGACAAAAACGATATGCGGGCGTTTTGGCGGCGCTCCGGCAACGAACATCAAAGACAGCAATGCCGTCAAAATGGCGGCGGAACCAAGCAAGAACCTGATTTTCATGTACGAACTCCCGGTCGGGTTTTCTGGTGTGATCCGCTCGCAGTTTAGGCCAGCTCGTTCAGACCGTAAAGCTTTGGCAAGACTGAAAAAACATTTGGCCAACCGCTTGACGAACCTGAACCTGGTAAGTATTATCCCGGCTTCGTTCAGAGGGCACCACAGACGTTACGGAAAGTTTATTGATACTCTGAATCACAAGTTTGCGTCCCGTTCGTCTAGCCCGGTCCAGGACACCGCCCTTTCACGGCGGCGACACGGGTTCAAATCCCGTACGGGACGCCAAAGTTTTCTACCGTCACATTCCTTCAACCAAGCACTGCAAGACAAGATTTACCTGACCGCAGCCTATCTGCTGCGGTCTTTATGTCACTGATCGTTTCAAAACAAACTGCCAGGGCTGAAATTCGATTGCCGATTTTTCAGCCGGTACGGAATGAATGATCTGCAGGCGCAGTTGAACTGCTCTTGCGCCTTTCTGGTTAAATCACAATGGCGCACCCCGAACCTCCCCATCAAATAAATCAGGCAAATTCGCCCAAGGCGCTCTCGCCCGCGTTTATGAATTATCAACTCGACGTGGCTTACGACGAGATGTTCGCGACGGCGGAGGATCCGCGCGCGCAATACCAGGCGTTGTTTCACCGTTTGCTGGAGCTCGCTCCGAGCGAGTTGAAACAGCGCCAGCAGACCGCCGATGTCGCCTTTCTCAATCAGGGCATTACCTTCACCGTGTATGGAAGCGATGAAGGCACGGAGCGGATTTTTCCATACGACCTGCTGCCGCGCATCATCACCTCGGATGAATGGGCGACGCTGGAACGCGGGCTGACGCAGCGCATCACCGCGCTCAACCTCTTCCTGAAAGACCTTTATCACGAAGAAAAGATACTGAAGGACGGCGTGGTCCCGCGCGAATTGGTTTATAGCTGCAAACATTACCGCCGTGAAATGCGCGGACTTCACGTCCGCCGGGATATTTATGTTTCGGTCGTCGGGACGGATCTGGTGCGGCTGAATGACGGCCAGTTTGCCGTGCTGGAAGACAATCTGCGTGTGCCAAGCGGCGTATCGTATATGCTGGCCAACCGGCAGGTGATGAAAAAGGTCTTCCCCGGGCTGTTCGGCAGTTACAACGTCCGCCCGATTGATCATTATGGACAGGCGTTGCTGGCCACGCTGCGCACGCTGTCTCCGCCGAACCGTCCTGATCCAACCATCGTGCTGCTCACGCCGGGCGTGTTCAATTCAGCCTATTACGAACATACATTTCTGGCGCGGCAAATGGGAATCGAACTGGTTGAAGGCCGCGACCTGATCGTTCACGACAACGTCGTGTATATGCGGACGACGGCGGGAATCCGCCGGGTGGATGTTATTTACCGCCGGATTGACGACGATTTTCTGGATCCCCTGGCCTTTCGCGGAGACTCGATTCTGGGCGTGCCAGGATTGTTTAATGCGTACCGCGCCGGCAATGTCTCGCTGGCCAATGCCATTGGCACGGGCGTCGCCGACGACAAGGCGATGTACGCCTACGTGCCGAAAATCATCAAATATTACCTGGACGAAGACCCGGTCATTCCGAACGTCGAAACCTACCTGCTGGACGATGACAAACAGCGCCAGTATGTGCTGGACAATCTGGACAAGCTGGTTGTCAAAGCCGTCGGCGAATCGGGCGGTTATGGCATGCTGATCGGGCCGCACAGCACCGCCGACGAACGCGAAGAGTTCCGGCGGCGCATCCTGGCCGATCCGCGAAATTACATCGCGCAACCGACGCTGGCGCTGTCGCGCGCGCCCTGCTTCATCGAAGGCCAGGTCGAAGCGCGTCACGTTGATCTTCGCCCCTACATTTTGTTCGGCGAGCAGGCGACCATCGTCCCCGGCGGGTTGACGCGCGTGGCACTGCGCCGTGGCTCGCTGGTCGTCAATTCCTCGCAGGGCGGAGGCAGCAAGGATACCTGGGTTCTCTTCTGATTGCGGATTGTCGGATGTGGATTGCGGTAACGAAACAAATCCGCAATTCACATCCGACAATCCGCAATCCGCAATCAAGCTATGCTTTCACGAGTCGCTGACAGCCTTTATTGGATGAGCCGTTATCTGGAGCGCGCCGAGCACATGTCGCGGCTGCTGGATTTGACGTTGAACCAGGCGCTGGACCAGTCGCCGGATGTCGCCAGACAGCGCTGGCAGCTTGTCCTGGCCAGCCTGCGTTCCCCAACGCCGGAAACGATCGAAGCCTACCCGCTGACGCAGTTCCTGACCTTCGATACGAAAAACAAGGATTCGCTGGTCTTTTGCATCAGTGCGGCGCGCGAAAATGCGCGGCAGATTCGCGAACAGATCAGTTCCGAAATGTGGGAACAATTAAACCAGATCTATCTGGATGTGCGCCGGGCCAGCATCAGTTCGATTTATGCCCAGCCGCACGGTTTTTACGGCCCGATCAAGGAAGGTTCACATCTGTTCCAGGGCATCACCGATTCAACGCTGATGCGCAACGAAGGCTGGCAATTCATCCAGCTTGGCCGGTACATTGAACGCGCCAGCGCGACGGCGACGCTGCTGGATGTTCATTTGCAGTCCCTGCTCAACCAGCCGGAAGAGACCGCGCGCGGGCAGGATTTCATTTCCTGGGTTGCGCTGCTCAAATCCTGCACGGCGTTCGAGGCGTACTGTCAGACGTACACCGCAGATCTGCGCCCGGAGCGCATCGCCGAATTCCTGCTGCTCAACCCGGAGATGCCGCGTTCCGTCCGTTTTGCGGTTGATACCGTGCAGAATTCGCTTGAAGCATTGGCCAAACTGAGTGGCGCGCGAAAAACCGGACGCGCGCAAAGACTGGCCGGAAAGTTGCGCGCGAAACTCGATTACGCGCAGGTTGACGAAATCATCGCCGACGACATCCACGCATTTCTGGAAAGCATCCAGCGGCAATGCGCGCAAATTCACACGACAATTCATCAACAATACATCGCCTATTCAGTTGATGCGGCAATGGCATCCTGAAGGTGTCAGGTGAGAGGTGGCAGACGGAAAGCAGCAGCCTGCCACCTGCCATCTGCCACCTACCACCAAATATGTTCTATTCAATCCGTCACGTCACCCGATTCACATACAGTTCGCCTGTTACGGAAAACGTCACTGAAATTCGCATGCAACCCCGCAGCGAAGGCAATCAGCGGTGCGTGAAATTCGACCTGACAACACAACCCCGGACGCACATTCAGGGATACCGCGATTATTTGGGCAATGTCGTGCATAACTTCGACATTCCGGCCCGCCACAGCCAGTTGAAGATTACCGCGGAAGCGACCGTCGAAATCACACCGTTTCCGCCGCTGCCGGAGAGTCTGCCTGCTGATGCCTGGGCGGCGCTCGATACCGTCAAAGCGACCGGCGAGCATTGGGATTATCTGGTGCCAAGTGCCTATGCCTTCAAAACCAGTTTGCTGGCCGAACTGGCAGCCGAATTAAAGATCGTCCGGCGCGACGACCCGCTGTCATTGCTGCGCGAAATCAACACTGCGATTTATGACACGTTCGACTATTCGCCGAAAGCCACCGCGGTTGATTCGCCGATTGATCATGCGCTGGAAGAGCGTAAAGGCGTCTGCCAGGATTTCGCGCACATTATGATCACGCTGGTCCGTGAACTCGGCATTCCCTGCCGTTATGTCAGCGGTTACCTCTTCCACAGACGCGAAGACCATGACCGCTCGGCAGCGGACGCCACGCACGCCTGGATTGAAGCCTTCCTGCCGGAACTCGGCTGGATCGGTTTCGATCCGACCAACAACCTGTTGGCGGGCGAACGCCACATCCGTACGGCAGTGGGCAAGGATTACTCCGACGTGCCGCCCACGCGCGGCGTTTTCAAAGGCCGCGCACAAACCGAACTGAGCGTCGGCGTGCAGGTTTCCCCAACCGAAGCCCCTTTGCCGGAAGAAGAGATGATGGCCATGAAAACCTGGGTTGCGCCCGCGCCGCCGCCCGTCGAAGAAGATCATCAGCAACAACAACAGCAGCAACAACAACAATAAAAGAGCCTGGAGTACCGCTTTCAGGCGGCTGACAATTTCTCGCCCAAATTCTTCAAAGAAAGCCCGCCGCCTGAAGATGTGCTTCGCGCCGAATTGAGGAGCCATCAATGACCACGGAATACAAATCTTTACGCCTGGAAAAACTCTCCGGCGTCACGGAAGTCGTTTTGACCGGCCCTGGCAAAGGCAATGCGATGGGGCCGGATTTCTGGCGGGAAATGCCGATTCTGTTCGCCGAACTGGACCGCGACGAAGAAACGCGCGCTGTGATCATTCGCGGCGAAGGCGGAAATTTCAGCTATGGTCTGGATTTGATGGCGATGGCTGGAAATATCGGCGTCGGCGCGCCCAATCAACTCGCCGCTGAACGCACGAAGTTTCTGGATAAAGTCGGCGAGATGCAGCAGGCCTGCGACCGTGTCGCCACCTGCCGCAAGCCCGTCATCGCCGCCATTAACGGCTGGTGCATCGGCGGCGGCCTGGATTTGATCGCGGCCTGCGATATTCGTCTTGCCTCCGCCAATGCCAAATTCAGCCTGCGCGAAGCCAAAATCGCCATCGTCGCGGACATCGGCAGCCTCCAGCGCCTGCCCGCCATCATCGGCCAGGGTCACACTCGCGAACTCGCCTTCACCGGCAAAGACATTGACGCCGCCCGCGCATTGCAAATCGGCCTGGTCAGCGATGTCCACGAAACGCCCGAAGCATTGCTCGACGCGGCACGGAAGATGGCTGCCGAAATCGCCGCGAACCCGCCGCTGGTCGTCCAGGGAATCAAACAGGTGATGAACTATTGCGCGGATAAATCCATCTCCGATGGTTTGCAATACGTCGCGGTCTGGAATTCGGCGTTCATGCAATCGCTGGATCTGGTCGAAGCCATCACCGCCTTCCGCGAACGCCGCCCGGCTGAATTCAAAGGCCAGTAACGCACCAGCAACCGGCCTTGCAGGAGATTCCAGCCGGGCCGGTTCAATTGACCCGTTTCCCGCGCCCCTGCCAGTACTTGTCGCGGAGCAGATTCTTCTGAATCTTGCCCGTCGCCGTGCGCGGCAGGGCGTCAATGAAGCTGACGGATTTCGGGCATTTGTAATGCGCCAGATTGTCCCGGCAAAACCCGATGATTTCGGCTTCGGTGGCGGTGGCGCCCGGCTTGAAAACAACCAGCGCCGCCGGGACCTCGCCCCATTTTTCGTCGGGGATGGCAATGCAGGCGGCTTCGAGCACCGAGGGGTGTTTGTAAAGCATTCCTTCGACCTCGATGGAGGAGATGTTTTCGCCGCCGGAGATGATCAGGTCTTTTTTGCGATCCACGATTTCGATCATGCCTTCGGCATCCATCGTGGCCATATCGCCGGTGTGGAACCAGCCATCCACGATCACGGCGTCGGTGGCTTCGGGCTGAAGCCAGTACCCCTTCATGACGACGTTGCTGCGGGCGATGACTTCGCCGACCTGCTGGCCGTCGGGCGCAACATCGTGGCCTTCTTCGTCAACGACGCGGGTTTCGACGCCCAGCATCGTGTAACCGGTGCGTGTCTGAACACGATACTTATCTTCCGCCGGCCAGTTGTGCATGTGCGGTTTGACTTTGCTGACAGTCAGAAACGGCGAAGTTTCCGTCAGACCGTAAATCTGAATCACCTGCCAGCCCAATCGCTCCTGCATCCCCTTGATCAACGCCATCGGCGGTGCGGAACCGGCGGTTGCCACACGAACTCCTTCGCGTGGCAGCGTCGCCCGCTGCGCTTCATTCAGCGGATGATTGAGCGCCAGGTTGATCATCGTCGGCGGCATGCAGGCGAAGGTCATCTTTTCGCGCGTGGCCAGATCAAAGAAGCTTCCCGGCTCATACTTTTTGACGATGACGTGCTTCCCGCCGACGCCCGTCACGGCATAAGGCAGGCCCCAGCCATTGCAATGAAACTGGGCCAGCGTGTGCAGGTAAACGTCATCGTGCTTCAAACCGAACTCGATGATCGAGTTCATGGCGTTGATGTACAGATTGCGATGCGTGGACATGACGCCTTTGGGACGGCCTGTCGTGCCGGAGGTGTAAAGAATCGTGGCAATGTCGTTTTCGTCCACTTCGGCCGGCGCAGGCGCCTCATCCGAAGCGGCCTCCAGCAACTCATCGTAATTTTGCCAACCTGCGGGAAGCGGGCCGCCGTCCGAAAAGGCGATGAAGTGTTGAACGGTTTTCAGTTCAGCCCGCACGGATTCAATCGCGGGAATAAGCCAGTCTTCGACAATCAGGATTTTGGCTTCGGCGTGGTTCAGGATGTAGTTGAAATCGTCAGCAATCAGCCGGAAGTTGATCGGCATATACACCGCGCCCGCGAGCGGCGCGCCGAAAAAACCATCCATCAGACGGTGATCGTTTTGCGAAATGATGGCGACGCGTTCACCTTGCTTGACGCCCAGACCGCGCATCAGGTTGACCCAGCGATTCACACGCTCGCCGACCTGGTGATAGGTCAGGCGAAGATTGCCGGAAACGACGGCTTCCTGCTGGCCGTAAACGGCCAGTGCGCGTTTGAGAAAATCATATTCATTGAGCGGAACGATCACGACTCAAACCTCCTGAAAAGGATTGTCCGGCAAACTTCAATTTGCCGGGGATTCGTTAAAGGATTGCTTGCGAAGACATCGGCGAACTGAAGTTTGCCGGACGATTTCGGGTAAGACGGCGCGCAGCTTAGCACAAACGGCTTGCGCCGTCAGGGTTGCCAAAACGCTTCTCCGCCAGCATCATCGCCCGGCTCGAATTCACTCACAGGACAAGAATGCATTGATGACTGAACCTCGCTCCGGCTTGAAGCGCGCGCTGAAGTTGCGCGATTTGATCCTGCTCAATATCGTCGCCGTTTACACGCCCAGCACGCTGGCGCAAAACATGCCGCTCGGCAAACTGGGACTGCTGGTCTGGGCCTTGGCCATCGCGGGTTTTATGCTGCCTTACGCGGCGGCGATTGCAGGGCTTTCGCGGTGTCATCCGCGCGAAGGCGGCGTGTACGCCTGGACGCGAATGGCGCTGGGAGATTTTCATGGCTTCCTCTGCGGATGGTGTTACTGGGTGAATACCTTTTTGTACGTGCCAAGCGTGTTTCTGGGCATCGCGGCGGTCCTCGCCTTGCTGGGAGGCGAACGGCTGGCCTGGTTGAACGCGAATCAATTCGCCGCTGCAATGGTTGCCAGTCTGGTGCTGTGGGCTTCCGCCGGGCTGCATATTGCCGGTCTGGGCAGCGGTAAATGGATTCAAAATATCGGTGCTTTGGGGCGACTGGGGATGGCAGTCGGTCTGATGGTTGTCGCTATCTGGAGTATGCTTTCCGAAAAAGTGTGGGATTCGTTTGCCAATCCCACAGCAACCCTGTTGCCGGGAAATTCGCTGGCATTTTGGCCGGCGCTGGCGTTGTGGCCCTTCACGCTGAACGCGCTGGTAGGGCTGGATCTGGGCTCGGCAATGAGTGATGAAACCGACGCGCCAAGCCACAACATCCCGCGTTCGCTGCTGATCGGCGGGACGGCGATTGCGGCCTGTTATCTGCTGACTTATCTGGCTGTGCTGGTCACAGGCTTCAATGACACCAATGTCATTTACGGCCATGTGCTGGCAATCAATTCGGTGCTTGCCAAATCGGGCAACGCCGTTGTGCTCGTCATCGCGTCCGGAGTTGTGCTGCTGGAACTGCTTGGCCTGCTGGGCAGCGGCGCGGCTTGGCTTTCAGCGCCGGCCAGAGTTCCGTTTGCAATTGGAATTGACCATTACCTTCCAAAAGCCTTTGCCCGCGTCCATCCGCGTTACGGCACGCCTTACGTCGCCTTGATTGTGCAAGCTGCCGTGGCCACGGCTTTCATCTTCATCAACACCTCGGGCGCGACTCTGCAGGAAGCTTATCTGGCGTTGCTGGGCGGTTCCATCGTGCTGGTGATGGTGACATATCTTTATCTTTTTATTTCCTGGATCAGGCTGGATGCAGGAGCTTCGCGCCGCATCAAAGCGCTCGGCGCGATTGGACTGCTGACAACCACACTGGCCATCGCGGCGTGCTTCATCCCCCCGCCGGTTGTCGCGGGCGTTGCCGGATTCGAGATGAAGATCATTGGCTCGGTCACGTTCATGCTGCTGTGTGGACTTATCGTTTACTGGCGCGGAATGCGTAACCGCCGAGTCGAAATTACTTTGGAGGAATCATGACCGTCATCAAAGCAAGCAGCCACGACATTAAAACCGTCCACGAGTTTCGGGCCGGCCGCCCCAACCGGGAAGACTTTTCCATCGCCGAAACACGCCGGATGGATGAAGAAGCCACGGCGCATTTGCAATTGCCCAATGGCACAGTGGTCGAACCGGTCGAAACCGGCGATGGCACGCAGCCTGGAATTCGGGGCGAATGGGTGCGGACGGCGGGAACACGGCCAGACACAGCGTTGCTCTATCTGCACGGCGGAGCCTACGTATTCTGTTCGCCCCAAACGCATCGCCATCTGGTTGCGGCACTCGGCGAAGCCACCGGAATGGCAACCTTTGCGCTGGATTACAGGCTGGCGCCGGAATCGCCTTTTCCGGCGGCGGTGGAAGATGCCCTGGCGGCTTATCGCTGGCTGCTGGATCAAGGCTTTGCCCCCAATCGCATTGCGGTTGCCGGAGATTCGGCGGGCGGCGGCCTGACCGTGGCCATGCTGGTCGCCGCGCGCGACGCGGGCTTGCCAATGCCCGCTGCTGCTGTCTGCCTCTCCCCCTGGGCGGATCTGACAATCACTGCGGAAAGCTTCGTCACCAAAGCTTCCCTGGATTCGCTCACCGGCGAGCGGCTGCGGCGGCTGGGTTTGCTGTATCTGAACGGCGCGGAAGATAAACATCCGCTGGCCTCGCCCGTTTTCGCCGATCTGCGCAGTCTGCCGCCACTGCTGATTCAGGTCGGAACGGATGAAGTCCTCTACGACGATTCCCTGCACCTGGAAGCCGCGGCCAAAGCCGCGGGCGTCGAAACAGAACTGGAAGTCTGGGAAGCGATGATCCACGTCTGGCATTACTATCATCCGATGCTGCGCGAAGGCCGCGACGCCATTGCCCGCATCGGCGATTTCGTGAAAATCATGATCGGAAGAAACTGAAATGGATCACGATCAATTATTCAAGGAGTTGCTGCGCGCCTGCTTCGCCGATTTCATCAAGCAGTTTCTGCCGGAGGTCTACGCCTATCTCGACACCTCGTCCTTGGAGTTTCTGGAACAGGAAAGTGCAGGCGAAATCACTGAGCACGAAAAACGCGCCGTTGACATTCTGGTCAAGGCACGTTTCAAAGGGCGGTTGACCTGCTTCCTGATTCACGTTGAAGTGCAAGCTGGTAAAAAAGGCTGGTCGAGCCGGCGAATGTTCATTTACTTTGCCACGCAATCGCACAAACATGATTTGCCGCTGTACCCGATTGCGCTGCTTTCGTGGGATCGTCCGCGGCGCGCCGATTCCGGCCAATACGCCGTTGATTTTCCCAATCGGCGCGTGCTTGAATTCAACTACGACGTGGTGCAACTCAATCGGCTGGATTGGCGGGCGTATCTGCAATCGGACAATCCGGCGGCCATTGCATTGATGGCCCGAATGAGCGTCGAACCGAAGGATTATCCGACTGTACGCGCCGCCTGCGTCCAATTGCTGATCCGGCGGAAACTGCCTGAGCGGAAACTGCGCCCGATCAAACGTTTCCTGGATGCTTACCTGCCATTGGATACGCCGGAGCGGCAGGAAAAATTCAACCAGGAAATCGAGCGGCTAACACCACAAGAAAGGAAACAAGCTATGGAATATCTGACTCCCCTGGAACGACAGGGATTCAACCGAGGCAAGATTGAAGGCAAGATTGAAGGCAAGATTGAATTGGCATTAAAGCTGTTGACGCAGCGGCTGGGTCAGTTGAGTGCAACGATGCAGAAACGACTTCGTAAGCTTTCCGACGAGCAAGTGGATGAATTGGCAGTGTCATTACTCTATTTTCAAACGAAGGCGGAATTACATCACTGGCTAAAAGAGAAAATCACGGCTGCCTCCGTAGAAAATCATTAGCCTGAAGTCTCTCAGCACTCGTGCTGAAGCTCCTTTCCCAGGCAAAATAAGAGGATAAAATTATGACAGTCATCAAAGGCGGTAGTTTCCTGTTTGAAAGCCGCACCCCGGAAGAAGTTTTCACCCGCGAAGACATCAGCGAAGAGCAGCAAATGTTTGCCGGCGTCGCCGAAGAATTCATGCGCAAGGAAGTATTGCCCCGCTCCGAACAGATCTACGCCAAGGACTGGGCCGTGACGCGCGAATTGCTGCTGAAAGCCGGCGAGCTGGATCTGCTCCGAATTGATATTCCTGAAAGTTACGGCGGAATGGGACTGGATAAAGTCAGTTCCGCGTACGTCGGCGAACAGATTGCGGTCATGCCTTCATTCGGAGCTTCGCTGGGCGCGCATACGACAATCGGCACCTTGCCGATTGTGTATTTCGGCACGCCCGAACAGCGCGAAAAGTATCTGCCGAAGCTGGCCACCGGCGAATGGATCGCGGCTTACTGTCTGACGGAACCGGGCTCCGGTTCAGACGCGCTGGCCGCCAAGACCAAAGCCACGTTGGGCGAAGACGGCAAGCATTACATTTTGCGCGGCCAGAAGATGTGGATCACCAACGGCGGTTTCGCCGACGTCTTTATTGTTTTTGCCAAAGTGGCCCAATCTGATGGGGAAAAGTTCACCGCCTTCATTGTGGATAAAGGCCCCGGCGTTGTGCCCGGCCACGAAGAAAAAAAACTCGGACTGGACGGCAGTTCGACCACCGCCGTAATGCTGGAAGACGCAAAAGTACCGGTGGAAAACGTCCTGGGTGAAATTGGCAAAGGCCATGTCGTCGCCTTCAACATTTTGAATCTCGGCCGTCTGAAGCTCGGCAGCCGCAATGTCGGGGGAATGAAATTCGCGCTCAACAACGCGATTGCCTATTCCAGGGAGCGCCATCAGTTCAACCGTCCCATCGCCAGCTTCGGCATGATCAAACGCAAGCTGGCCGAGATGGCCATTCGCTGTTACGTCGGCGATGCGCTGGTCTGGCGCACGTTGGGTGAGGTGGATCGCGCACTGGAAAATATTGATGCGAATGATCCCATGCAGGCGCTGAAGGCCATCGAACAATACGCCGTCGAATGTTCGATCATCAAAGTCTGGTCGAGCGAAGCGCTCGCCTTTGTGGTGGATGAGACCGTGCAGGTTTACGGCGGCTATGGATATTCCAAAGATTATCCGGCGGAACGGGCCTATCGAGACGCCCGCATCACGCGCATTTACGAAGGCACGAACGAAATTAACCGGATGATCATCCCGACCCGGTTGTTGAAAGGCTCGGCAAAGGAACGATTACCGGCCGTGGAAGAAACCGTCAGCGACATTCTGGATCGAACTTTCACCGAATCCGACAGCGAAGGCGTGGTCTACGTTTACCGCGCGCTGTCAAATGTGAAAGAGATGGCGCAGTTGGCGCTCTCCGCGTTGTCGCAAGCCTTCGGAGACAAATTCAGCGAGGAACAGGAAGCTGTCGCACTGACCGCCGACATCGTTGCTGAAAGCTATGCCATCGAAAGCGCATTGCTCAGAACTGAAAAACTGATCGCCAGCAAAGGCAAAGCGAGCTGTGACATCGCCATTGAAATGGCGCGGACGTATGCCAGCGATGCCGCAGCCCGCGCCGCAACCAGCGCCAGCAATCTGGCGGCGGCGCTCGATGAACCCAGGCGGCTCCGCGACGCCTTCGAGCGCTTGTCCCTGCAGCGTCCCATCAACACGGTCGCTGCCCGCCGCCGCATCGCGGATGTAATGATCGAAACCGGCCGGTATCTCTGGTAAAACGCACCGGGATGCAATGCCATCAACGTTTCGTCCCTCTGCGGTTCAGTTCGTTGTCACAAGACTAAATCGAACCCAGTAGACTGAAGTGTGTCGAGCCTCGCACCACTGTTTCCGAATTTAACCGGCTGAGAAGCAGAATTGGCGTGTTTCTCCGGATATCATTGGACGTAGTTTTTTACGAAGTCGTAATAGCCTCTGCGGCCGCGTCTCTTTGTCCAGAACTGAATCGAAGTCCGAATCCGCTTCAGGCAGGCAATCATGTCTTCCAACCCAAGATCGCCGCCCAACTCCAGCGGCTGGCCGGATTTATCCTCCAGTTGACCTCGCCCCAGCCTCAAATCGCACATCGCCTTGACGCGGTCATAAGCGTCCTGTTCATGGAGCGGGAATTTAGGAAGTGGCGGTGGCGTGCGCGCCAGCAATTCCGCGGTGTACTGCTTGATCAAGGTTTCAACGACGTAATCCGCGCCGTAATCGGTCAGCTTCTCGTGTTCGCGGTAAGCGCCGATAAGCCCGAACTCGATGTTCTGTATGACATCCTGGAATTTTTCTTCAATTTTTTCAGCCATGACAATGTTCCTTCTCGCGGCATAAATAACCAGCGCCTGCCGTCAGCCAATCATGTCTTTTGATTATATGGTCTTTTGATTGATGGAATTGAAAAACGTTTGGCGCGGCGATATTACGCCAGCACGAATTCGCTGGCAATTACATGGCGAGTTTGAGATTGATCGCGGCAGGAGAAGTTAAGCGGCTGATCCAATCGGGTTTCGCGCAGCCTGGTTCAGCGGCGCGAACCCGAAAGCAATGTTTTACGGTCTGGCGACGACGACTTCATTCGATCGCAACACGCGCAGTTGTTTCTGTGCGGCTTGTTCGGCGACACGGGGATTGTTTTTGATCTGCTCGGTTTGTTGCTTGAGCTGTTTGTTCGCAACCTTGACGTTTTCGGCACGCGAAGAAACCACGGCATGCGATTGAACCGCTTCCCGTTCGGCATCCTGCGCCCGCATAAAAGTGGAAACCGACAAGGCAGTGAAGGTCAGTACGATCATTGCCAACCAGACGTAGTTGGGAACCTGTGGAACCCAGGTGCCTGCTTTGGCCTTATCCACGGTACGTGTCCCAACCGGCAGTGCGCGACCACGCACCGCGATGGCTTGAGCTGAACGATTTTTCGCTGAGTACGAATTGGCGACTCGTTTCAAATTACACCTCCAAATCTTTCCTTGATTGGGCTTAAAAGTGGCACTGAGCCTACAGCTCGACGCCTGGTTGCAAGCGAGCCCGAACTACGCGAAACCAATTCCCATAGTTCTCTCGCGTGGAAACTACATTTCAAAATTAGTTGTGATGTCTACGAAGCAACTCGAACGAGCCACTTGGTTACTACACTTGAACCTGTCATTTAATGCTTTGTTTAAGGTGCGCGGAAGATAACATAGCCTCTAAATGCTGTAAATGCTTTTTTCTCATAGGTTTCACGCCTGAAACTTCATCCGCAACTTCATTCTGTGGAAAATTCGCCGGTGTTTAAGCTCTGACTGTGGAAATCGCGCTATATCCGCTCAAATCAACACCACAGTATCTTGTGCGGTCATTGAGGTTAATGTGTATATGATGTAATCAATGCTTAAGCAGGGTTTTCTGAAAGTTCATTTTCCTTCTGGCAATCAATGCTCAAAAAATATTTTGTCATGTCTTATCAATGAGATTAACGAGAGAAGGTGAATTAGCGAGGCTTCGACTAACACACTCGCCAAGCGGGCTAACATCCACTAACATCCGCGCCGCAATGAACTCCTCCCTTTCTCGTCTTCAAGCTACCTTGTGGCTGCTGCTCTGCGGCATTGCAGGCATGGCCATGCTGTTTCTATTCGATGACAGTTGTCAGATGGATGGGGGGCAGCATTACCTGTTCGCGCGCTGGGCGTGGGTGCATCACGAACTTTTCGTCGGCGTGTGGTCGCGCCCGCTCTTCACGTTTGTTTATGCCTTTCCGGCGCTCGCGGGCTTTCGAGCGGCGCGCGCGTTGACCGTTTTGATGTGCCTGGCGACGGCGTGGCAAACCTGGCGACTGGCGGAAGACTTCAAACTGCGCCGCGCGCCGCTCAGCATTGCGCTGCTCTTCCTGCAACCGTCCTTCTTCCTGTTCTGCGCCGACACGATGACAGAGCCGATCTTTGCGCTGGTATATGTCGTTGCCCTGCGGCTGCATCATCGCGGCTGGATCAAAGCCGGAATGATTGTCGCCTCATTGATGATTCTGGCCAGACCGGAAGGTTTTTTTCTTGGCGTGCTGTGGGCGTTCTGGGGATTGCGGATTGCGGATTGCGGATTGCGGATTCATCCGGCTCAACCTGCATCCCCCAGTCCATTTCCCAATTGGCTTCGGACAGTTCCGCAACTCGTGCAATCCGCAATCCGCAATCCGCAATCCGCAATCAAAGTTCTTTTGCTGGCGACCGGCTCATGCTTATGGTGGCTGGCGGCGTGGCTGATTACGGGCAACCCGCTTTTCATCAAACACAACTGGCCGAACAACTGGCCGCTGACCGGCACGGTCTATGGCGCGCAAGGATTGATCGCCTTTCCAAGCCGTTTGCCGGAAGTGGTTGGATTATTCCTGCTGCCGTTTTTTGTTTACGGGCTGGTCTGGCTGCTGAAGCAAAGACAATTGTTGACGCTCACCTCTTCGTTTCTGTTGGTCTTCGTGCTGCACACCATCCTTCGAGCTTATGGCCTGCTGGGGTCGGCAGGGTATCCGCGCTATCTGGTGGCGATTTCACCGGCGGTTGCATTGATCACATTGTCTGGCTGGAATGAGATGTCGAAGTTCTTCGCACACATCTCGCGCCCGGTCAGAATGGGTTGCGCCGGAGTTCTTCTGGCGACTTCAGTCTGGGTCAATTTCGTGTACGCCGACGGCGCTGAATGGTCGCGCGACGCCAAAGCCATCAATGCCGTGCATGCATGGTTTCAGGCGCTGCCGGAAAAACCGGAGATCACCCGCCTAATTTGGAGCAAGCCCTACGCGGCCATTCTGTTCGACCGCGATCCGTGGGAAAATCCCGCCTTCACGCACGACCGCGAACGCGATTTGAAGCTGCTGGGCGAAATGCCTGCAGGCACGATGGCTTTGTGGGATGAACGAGTCGGGCCAAAAGAATTCGGACTGCGCGCGGGCGATTTTCAAACAATGGGATTTACAGTGCTCAACTCGCAATCGTTCAACCTGGAAGGTTATCTGCTTGACCGCTCGTGGTTCGGTTTTGGCGGACCCAGAAAACAAACGATAAATCTGCTTTACAAGCTCAAGAATCAGTAACGCGAGCTTTACCGAACAGTTGTCTTGGATCTCCCCCTATGAATCCTGACCGATGGCAAAAAATTGACGAACTGCTTGACCAGGCGCTGGAACTTGCGGCGGAACATCGAGCATCCTTTCTGAAGGAAGCCTGCGCGGATGACGAAGAGTTGCGGCGCGAAGTGGAATCGCTGCTGGCCGCGCATGAACGATCCGGCAGCTTCATCGAAACGAATCCCGCTGGCGGTATGGTCGCGGCGTTTTCAAAACAATACTTGCAGGCGCCTCCGCCCTCGATGGCCGGCAAAAGGCTCGGCCATTACGAACTCCTGGCCTTGCTTGGCGCGGGGGGAATGGGCGAGGTTTACCGAGCGCGCGACCCAAGGCTGGACCGCCTTGTCGCCATCAAAGTCTTGCCGCAGCATTTGTCCGCCCATCCGGAAGCGCTGGCCAGGTTCGAGCGCGAAGCCAAAGCCGTCGCCGCGCTCTCTCATCCGAATATTCTGGCGATTCACGATTTCGGCCACGAAGGCGGCGTGACGTATGCCGTGATGGAATTGCTGGAAGGAGAAACACTGCGGGCGCGGCTGGAATCTTCCCTGTTAAGCTGGCGCGAAGCGGTCAAGATCACCGCTTCAGTGGCCGAAGGGCTGGCCGCCGCGCACGCCAGAGGCATCATCCACAGAGACATCAAGCCGGAAAACATTTTCCTGACCGCCGACGGCCTGGTCAAAATCCTGGATTTTGGAATTGCCCGCGTCAAAAAGGCCGTCATCAGCAATGCCGATACGCTGATTTCAAAAGGCATCGGCGACACCAAACCCGGCACCCTGATGGGAACCATCGGGTATATGTCGCCCGAACAGGTGCGCGGTGAAGCGGCGGAGGCTCCCAGCGACTTCTTCTCATTGGGCTGCGTGCTGATGGAAGCGCTGACGGGCAAGCGCCCATTCGCCCGGCAGAGCGCGGCGGAAACCCTGGCAGCGATCTTGCGCGATGAACCGCCGTCCCTTTCCGCCGTCACTCAGGAAATCCCGCCCGAATTGGAACGAATCCTCCTTCGCTGTCTGGAAAAGACGCCCGAAGAACGGTAAAAGACGCCCGAAGAACGGTTTCAATCCGCGCGCGATCTGGCGTTTGATCTGCGCTCGTTGCTGACCAGCGCTTCCGGCTCATATCGAGTGTCCTCCGGCGCGTACCGTCCTGTCAGCGAAGCCGTCTCGTTGCAAATTCCGCCGGATTCGCGCGTCCGTCCGCCATGGGTTGTTCCCAGCATTCTGGCGGCGGCACTGATCATCTCGATCAGCGCAATAGGCCTGTTGTGGTGGAAATCGAAGCGCGAAACCACGCTGCCGCCGAACTCGCTGGCGGTGTTGCCGCTGACCAATATCAGCCAGGACAAAAGCGTGGATTTTCTGAGCGACGGCATCACCGAAAGCATCATCACCAACCTGGCCCCGCTGCGGCCCAAGCTGCGCGTTTTGGCCAATAGTTCGGTCACCAGCTACAAAGGCAAAGTCGTTGACCCACGCCAGGTTGGCCAGGAACTCCATGTTCGCGCGGTCCTGGTTGGCAGGGTTTTGCAAGAGGGCGAAACCTTGATCATCAACGTTGAACTGGTTGACGCCGCGGACGGCACGCAACTATGGAGCAATCGTTATCAACGCAGCCGCGCCGACCTGCTGGCTGTTCAGGAAGAGATTTCGCAGCAGATTTCCGAAAAGCTGCAAGTCAATCTGACCGGCGAAGAGCAGAAACTGCTGACCCGCCGTTACACCAAAAACACCGACGCTTATTACCTGTACCTGAATGGCCGCTACTTTTGGAACCAGCGGGAGCAGGATCAGTTGCAAAAGGCGATTGAGTTTTTCCAGCGCGCCATCTCGCTTGATCCGAATTATGCGCTGGCGTACGCAGGGATGGCTGACGCTTACGTGCTGCTTTCAGATACCGATGAAGCCCGCGCGCAGGCGGAAAGTTTCGCCCGCAAGGCCCTCAGTCTCGACAGCAATCTGGCGGAGCCGTACGCGACGCTGGGTTTCCTGAAAACCTTCCGGGACTGGAATTGGACGGAAGCTGAAAGCGATTTTACGCGCGCATTGACGCTCAATCCGGATTACGCGACGGCGCATCACTGGCACGCGCTGCTGCTGTGCATTCGTGGCCGTATGGACGCCGCGCGCGAAGAAATCAAACGCGCGCGCGAACTTGACCCGCGCTCTTTTCCCATCAACAAAGACACCGGCGAAATCCTGATCCATGCGCGCCGTTACGACGAAGCCATCACCCAACTCCGCCGCACCATCGAAGCCGACCCGGAAAACAAACGAGTCAACGTCGCCCGCGCCTGGATTCGCAACGCCTACGACTTCAAAGGCGACTACGAAGCCGCACTTCGAGAAATGCAGCCCATGGCGACGCCAGCGGAAATCGCCGAGTTGAAACACGCGCTCAATCAAGCTGGAAAAACCGGCTATTGGCAAAAGCGGCTGGAGATTCTGGTTCGCACCGGCAGAGCCGATGCCAGGGATTCCGTCGGACGCATGCGGCTGATTTACGGTCAGGCAGCCACCGGCGAAATCGAAAAAGCCATACCGCTGCTGGAACAAGCCGTGAAGGAAGGCCATCAAGACGCGCTGGCCTATGTGAAAGTAGACCCGCGCTTCGATAATTTGCGTTCGCATCCCCGCTTCAATGAATTGCTGCGGCGGATGAACCTGTCAAACTGACCGAACAACACGTTCAAGCCATGACCATCAACACCATCGAAGAAGCTGCCAAAAAGATTTTCGGCGAACGCGCCGAAACCTACACCGCCAGCGCTCCGCACATTGATCCGGCAGCGCTCGGCAAAGTCATTGAACTCGCCCAACCGCAACCGGATTGGACCGCGCTCGACATCGCCACCGGCACCGGAAACACGGCGTTCGCGCTTGCGCCGCACGTAGCCGCGGTGATCGGGCTGGATCTGACGCCGGAAATGCTTGCCCAGGCAGAAAACCAGCGCCTGACGCGCGGGATCACCAACGTCAGCTTTCGCGAAGGCGACGTTCACGCGCTTCCCTTCCCCGACGCCGGTTTCAACCTGGTCACCAGCCGGCTGGCGCCGCATCACTTCTCCAACATCAAACTGGCGCTCAGCGAAATCAAGCGCGTGCTGCGTCCCGATGGCCGCCTGGTCATTGACGACCGCAGCGTGCCGGAAGACGATTTCGTGGACGCCTGCATGAACGAACTCGACTGGTATCACGACGAATCCCACGTCCGCCAATATCGTCCCAGCGAATGGCGAACGATGCTGGCGGAAGCCGGTTTCGTTGTCGAATCCGCAACGCTGTACACCAAACACCGCCCGCTGACTTCACTGACCAAAGATGTGCGCGAAGAGAATGTGCAGAAGATTCACGCTCGATTGGCAGGGTTGACTGAAGAACAAAAGCTGGCGCTGAATCTGGCTGAGGTCAACGGCGAGCCGCATCTCAATCACTGGTACGTGCTGATCTCAGCCTGCCGTTGATTGCTGCCCAAAAGCCATAGACAAAAACTCCGAATCGCTCTGACAAATGCCCCTCCGCGAGTAGACGTGAGCGGTTGACTTCCTACTCTCATTTCGAGAACATCAGGCCGACAGGGGGCGAACCGGGTTGCACATCATCAGCAAGAAGCCATTACGGGAATTTTGGGCCAGGCACCCGGACGCGCAACCTCCGCTGGAGGATTGGTGGAAGATCACCACTCACACGAACTGGCAAAATCTGGCCGAAACCAGAAAAGACTTTCCACATGCCGACCCGGTTGGTTCTTGCACAGTGTTCAACATCGGCGGCAACAAATACCGCCTAATCACCAAAATCAATTATCGTTCGAAGATTGTGTACATCCGGTTTGTACTGACACATCCGGAATATGACAGAGGAGGTTGGAAAGATGGCTGCTATTAAACGACAGAAATTCAATTCGCGCCGTTATGGTGAACTTCTGCTCGAGGTACTGCCCCGTCCGATTCAAACCGAAGCAGAGAATGAGCGCGCGCTCGAAGTTGTCAATCAACTGATGTCGAAGGGCGAAGAGAAGCTGGCACCGGAAGAGACGGCATTACTGGAACTGCTTGTGCAGTTGATCGAACGCTTCGAGGAGCAAGCTTATCCGATTCCAGAGGCACCAGGTTATCGCGTACTGCAAACTCTGATGGAAAATCGCGGCGTGAAGCAGGCGGACCTGCTGCCGATCTTCGGCTCGCGAGGCATCGCCTCGGAAGTCTTTAACGGCAAACGCGCGATCAGCAAAGCGCAGGCGAAGAAGCTGGGTGAGTTTTTTGGCATTTCTCCGGTGGCCTTTATCTGAACGTCATATTCCTTGTGAAGCGCGTGATGAAAACACCCTCTGTTTACCCAACACGAGATTCAAATCTTCATCAACTACGCCCGTGAAGATCAACATCAAGCCCGCGAATTTACCGGCGGCTGATTGAATTCACCTCCTGAGCGTAAGCAGATAACACCTGGCACCTTTACCCTCGCGCCGTGGCAATCTCCCGCGCCGCCGCCCACTGTGAAATGTCTGAACGATTGATCGCCGCCGCCATCAGTTCGGGAAACAGATCGGGCGTGCAGGCAAAGGCCGGAATTCCCAGCCCGGCAAACAGCGAAGCCACGTTGTGATCGTAGCCTGGTGCGCCATCGTCGCAGAGCGCCAGCAGCGCGATCATCTGCACGCCGGAAGCCGCAAGCGTTGCCGCGCGTTTCAGCATTTCCTGCTGATTGCCGCCTTCAAACAGGTCGCTGATCAAAATCAGAATCGTGTCGTGCGGTTGCCGCACCAGCCCCTGGCAATACCCGAGCGCGCGGTTGATGTCCGTTCCGCCGCCCAGTTGTGCGCCGAAGAGCAGTTCGACCGGGTCGGAAAGCTCCGCCGTCAAATCCACCACCGCCGTATCGAAGACCACCATCTGCGTTCTTACCGCCGGCAGCGAAGCCAGCACCGCGCCAAAGATTCCCGAATACACCACCGAAGTCGCCATCGAACCGCTCTGGTCAACGCACAAAATAATGTCGCGCTGCGCCGAGCGTTTGCGGCCGTAGCCAATTCGCGTTTCGGGAATGATCGTCCGGTATTCCGGCTGGTAATGTTTCAGGTTGGCGCGAATGGTGCGGGGCCAGTCAATTTCGTTGTGGCGCGGGCGGCGATTGCGGCTGGCGCGGTTCAGACTGCCGATGACGGCCTGACGCAGCGGATTGGACAGGCGGCATTCCAGTTCTTCAACGACTTTGCGGACGACCAGCCGCGCGGTTTCTTTGGTCTTTGCCGGCATCACGCCACCCAGCGCCAGCAGATTGGCAACCAGATGCACGTCGGGTTCGACGGCTTCCAGCATTTCGGGCTGCAAGAGCATCTGCCGCAGGTTCAGCCGTTCCAGCGCGTCCTGCTGCATCACACGAACCACCGGCGAAGGAAAATAATTGCGAATGTCTCCCAGCCAGCGCGCCACGTTCGGCGCTGAAGCCGCCAAACTCCCTTTTCCTTTGCCGTCGGATTCGTACAGCGCGGCCAGCGCCTTGTCCATCGCCAGATCGGCGTTGCCGAGGTCGAGGCCGATGCCGTCCGCCTGCTCGCCGCCCAGAATCAGCCGCCAGCGGCGCAATCTGTCTTCGGTTGCACTCATCTGGAAGCCTCCGTTGTTTCCCCTTGCGGCACAGTCAATCCCAGCAATCGCGCCACCAGAGGCAGCACGGCTTCTGCCCGCTCATGATCAAACTCTTCGGCATCCGGCTGAATTGGGCGGTTTGCAGCTGTCGCGCCGCGTCTGGCGCGTTCGCCCATCTGATGGCGTTCCGGCGCGGTGAAAGTCGAAAACGTCCGGCGCAGCAGCGGCAGCAACACGGTGAAGCTCTCGCCCGGTAGCGCCGTCATCCAATCGTCAATCACCTGCCACAATCGTTCATCGTGCAGCAACAGCAAGCCGCTGCCTTTCAGAAAACCTTCGGTCCAGGCCGCCGCCTGCGCCGGTTCGCTGGCGGTGGAAAGCGCGTGGCTGACGCGCCGCGCTGTTTCTTCGGCGGAAAGCACATTCCCATCCAGCAGCAACCGGCAGCAGCGCCCGGCAACAATTCCGTGCAAGCCGGTTTGTCCGGCCAATTGCGCCAGCGAGGTTTGCCAGCTTTGCAGCAATGATTCTTCCTGAAGCAAACCGACTGCGCTGTTGACGCTGACGATTCGATCAAACATTGCCGAGGCCGCGTCGTCATTGAGTGAAGCGCAGGCTCCCGGCAGGCCGATGCAGATTCGCACAACCAAACCATTGATCACGCCGCCGACCATTTGCGCATCGGTCTGCCGCACATTGCCGTAACGCGACACATTCGCCAGCGGCGGCAATGCATCCATCAAAAGTCCAACATCGGCTGCCAGCACGGCTTCCGTTTGCAGCCGCGTCATCAGGTGCGAAACGGCTTCCGGCAAATCGGCCAGCAATGCCCGATCCAGCAAGCCGGTCAGCGCGGGCAAGTCCGTTGCTCGATTGGCATCATCGCGCACGCGCGCCGACGCCGCGTCCAAAATCGTGCCGCCCCAGACGCCGGCTTCAATCAAGGCAACGGCGAAATCCGGCTGCCAGCGCAACCGCCACAATTCGTGAAATGTGCCTTTGTGGCCGCCGGCGGTTTGCGTTTCGCCCCAATGTACGCCGAGCAGATTCAACCGGTGCAGCAAGCGGCTGCGGTCAAGATCGTTCGGCTTGCGCAAATCCAGATCGAGCGTACGTTCCAGCGCTTCGGCGGGCAGTCGCAACCGTTTCTGTTCGTGCTGCAAATCGCGCTGCAAGGGCGCAAGCGGCGTATTGTCGGGAACCGCGCCCAGGATTTCGCCGACAATCAACTTTTCATGCACCAGCCGCAGCGGCAGATCGTTGCCAAAGCAGAAGACCGTCTGCACGGCTTCGTTCATTTCGCCCAAACCCGCCATCGCGCGCCCGCGCAACGCCGCCAGAGTTTCGGCCAGCCGCACGGCTTCGATGACGTGGGCGGAGGAAACATCCAAATCCTCTTCGCGCAGCAACCGCGCCACGCGCGTCATCCAGCGAATCTCCATCGCACCTGGATGCTCTTCCGGCGTTGTCCACAAATGGTGATACCAGCCAGGCGATTCGATGCCCGCGCCGTAACCGCTCTGAAAAGACAGCCGCCCGTTCGTCCACGGCGTCCACGTCGCCTGCACTTTGACCTTCGGCAAACCTTTCAGCAGCGCGGCGTCGGCTTTGGCCGAAGGTGCGTGTTTCGATTCGACATCGAGCGCGGGCGCGTGCCACGCGCCGCAAACCACGGCGATGCGTTCAAAACCTTCGCGCAAGGCGGCGCGAATCGTCTGCCGCATAAACGCTTCGCGCAAAGCTTCCCGCGTAGCCTGGCGGCTGCCTTCCGGTTTCGGCTCGGTTTCGCGCAGCGCGGCCATCGCTTCGTTGATGGCTGCAAATAGTTCGCCACCATCGCGCCGCTGCTCCACCATTTGCTCCCACCAGCGCTCGCCATCGCCGTAACCGGCAGCAATGGCAAGCTGGCCGATTGGATCAGCTTGAATTGCGGATTGCGGATTGCGGATTGCGGATTCTTCCTGCTCAACGAACGCCATCTGATGCGCCTGCGGCAAATCCATAAACCGCACGGCAATGTTGCTGGTCAGCGCGTACCGAAGCGCCTGCCATTCCGGCGAAAAGATGGCGAACGGATAAAAAACGGCCCGCTTCGGATCGTCCTGGGCGTAAACCAACAGCGCCACCGGCGGTTGCATTTGTTCATGAATCAGCAGCGGCAGAACATCGGCGGCATCGGGCGGACCTTCGACCAGGATGGCGTCCGGACGCAGGGCTTCGAACGCTTGCAGCAGGCTGCGCGCCGAACCGGGGCCGTGATGGCGGATGCCAAAGATAGAGACAGTCATCGGTAAGTGGCCAGGAGAGTTATAGTTCTTAATCTTGATAGATAAACAAGAAGTTGAGGATACAGCACTACCGAATTTCGGCAGATGCACCAATAGCAGCCAACTGAGAATTTACTTGCTGAAACAACGCTTGGAGTTCTGACACAATCGCATCTGGGGGATTACCTGAAAGAGCCTTTTCTATTAAACGCCGAGCTTCAAGCGTCTCGCCACAATCGAGCGCCAGCGAAGCAGCGCTTCTGAGTAAAACAGAGCGTGTAGGCTCTGCGGCTTTGTCATCTTCAAGTAACAAAGCTGCCTTTCGCTCCAGTTCAAATGCTTGCCGCCAGGCAACGCGCGCCTGGGCTTGATTGCCATCCAAGCTTGCGCAAAAAGCTTGATCGGCAAATTCCATTGCTTGTCTGTGAAGCTCCTGAATATTCATTGACCTACCTTTACTACAACTCGCGATGTCGGAGTACTGAATTCTACCACAACGATGTAAGCGGGAAGGGCACCATCCGAGCGTTCGGTTTGCTTGAGTTTGATGTTGACTCGCCAAGCAATGAGATCAGGGCTGCCTTTGCCTATGCCTGAGACCTCCAAACGAGCCTTGTTTTGAAAAAGCAGATCGCCTTCAAACCCAAGCCAATAATCAAACCCTGTTCCTTTTCTGGATCGCTCAATCACGGTAAACGGTGTGAGTTTGCGTATCAAAAGACAGGCGATGCCGTAGGCGCCATGCTCCCTAACAACTTCAATATCGTTCCAGCAACGCCGCATCTGGTCGGTGACTTGAGGCCAGTAAAGATGGAACGATTCGGAAAAATCACCGCTCACTTCCAATTCTACGCCTTGCGGATGATCGTGATAATCCAGACAAATCGCTCCGGCTTCAGCCAGACACATTCCGAATGCGGCAGTCAGCGCCGGGAACCCATCGGCCAGACTTTCCAACATAAGATCACGGCGAGCATCAGTTACCATAATAAGTAAGCCGGTCAGAGAGAAGTATGGGAAGTTGAGCAAGTAAGCTTCGTTTATTTGGACGGTCGAAAATCTATGTTAGCCGCGACAGGCTGTCAATTTTCAGTTCGCCACTTCCCGGCAAGCGCGATACAAATCTTTCCAGCCGTCGCGCTCTTTCACCACGGTTTCCAGGTATTCCAACCAAACGACGCGATCTTGTATGGGGTCTTTGACGACCGCGCCGACCAGCCCCGAAGCCACGTCATTCGCGCGCAGGCTGCCGTCGCCAAAATGCGCGGCCAGGGACAATCCGCTGTTGACCACGGAAATCGCTTCGGCGGTGCTCAGGCTTCCGCTCGGAGATTTCAGCTTGGTTTTGCCATCTTCGGTTTTGCCGTCGCGCAGTTCGCGGAAGACGGTAACGATACGGCGAATTTCCGCCAGCGCGGGCGGTTCGGCGGGCAGTTCCAAGGCGCGGCCCAGGGCTTCGACGCGGCGGCGGACAATGTCCACTTCTTCGTCGGCGGTTTCCGGCACGGGCAGAATCACCGTGTTGAAGCGGCGCTTGAGCGCGCTGGAAAGTTCGTTGACGCCGCGGTCGCGGTTGTTGGCGGTGGCAATCAGGTTGAAGCCTTTCACAGCCTGCACTTCGGAATTCAGTTCAGGGATCGGCAGTGTCTTTTCGGAAAGAATCGTGATCAGCGTGTCCTGCACATCGGCGGGGATGCGCGTCAGTTCTTCGACGCGGGCGAGTTTGCCGTCCTGCATCGCGCGCATCACGGGGCTGGCAACCAGCGCTTCGTGCGAAGGGCCTTTGGCGAGCAGGCTGGCGTAATTCCAGCCGTAACGAATGGCTTCTTCGGCGGTGCCGGCGGTTCCCTGCACCAGCAAAGTGGAATCGCCGGAAATCGCCGCCGCCAGATGTTCGCCCACCCAGGTTTTGGCAGTGCCCGGCACGCCCAGCAGCAGCAACGCGCGGTCCGTGGCCAGCGTGGCAATCGCGATTTCCATCAAGCGCCGCTGGCCGATGTATTTGGGCGAAACCGTGAAACCGTTGTCCAACTCTCCGCCGAGCAAGTAGGTCGCCACCGCCCATGGCGATATCTTCCAGTTCGGCGGGCGCTGCCGGTCATCCTGCCTGGCCAGTTCGGCCAGCTCTTCGGCGAATTGTTGTTCGGCGTGCTGGCGCATCAAAGCAGATGCGCCATTCTGTTCGGGATTTTTCATCGGTTGATCTCCTTCAGCATCTCCTGGCGAAATTGCAGTGTAGCGACAAAGTCATCCAGACATTTTGGCGGCCGGGCTTGTTTTTGAATGGCGGCGGAAACCTGCGCGACGGCTTCCGGAATCTGTTCGGCATTGAAATGAATGGCCATGTGGCTGAGCAACGAAGCCCAGTGCCACTGATCGCCGACCTGATTCTGGCGAATGCTTTGCAGCAGGCTGCCCAACGCCGTCAGGCTCAAAATCCCGCCCCACGGATACGAACAGGATTTCAGCACGGCGTCGGCATCCTGCCCGCCACGCAGCATTTTCAGCGCGAATGCTTCTCTCATTTCAGCGGGCAAGGATTGCAGCAACGCGCTGAGATTGAGGTTGAATCCTTTTCTTTTTTGATTGGCGAAAAGCGCTTCGATCCAGTCTCGATCCTGATGCAGTTTGGCAGCCAGCCCGAAAGCTTCCAGCAACAGCGTCCGCCACTCTTCGGTGGCCAGGACGGCTTGGATCAATTCATCCGCGGTTTCGCCCAGCGATTGTGTCCACGTTGAAGGCGGAGCCAGACTGACTAGCTGTTTCAACCACCAGGCTTTTTCGCCCATTTGCGAATAGCTGGCGGGTTTGGGATGGATGCCGAAACCAGCCATTTCTTCCTCGGTGGATTCGGGCAAAATGACTTCGATCAGGTTTTTGCCACGCTTCTTTTTCAGGCTCAGCAGCGGCTGCGTGCGCGCGATGAGTTTTTGGCAAAACCGCGATTCCGGCAGCGTTGCCAGCATTCGTGCGGCTTCGCGGCGGACGCCTTTGCTGCGGTCGGCCAGCGCCAGTTCCAGAAACGATTCATCTTCCAAACTCAGGTTGATTTCAAAAGCGGCCAGAAATCCGCCGCGATGATCCGGGGAATCTTCTTTCCAGGTTGAACGCGCCAGTTCCCGCGCTTGCGCCGGATCGCTGGCGCGCAAGCGACGCAAAAACGTTAGCCGCCCGTCAAAACTGCCGGTATGCCAATCCTCTTCCAATTGTTCGGGAATGACTGAAGCGTATTTCCAATCATTATTTTGACCGGCGAGCCAACGCCCGCGCCGGCCAATCACGGCGACAATCGCATCGCGCAAAGTGAGGCTTCGTTTGCCTTGTTCCAGCAGCATAGGCAGATAAACCGGCGGAACGCACTGGTTCGCCGCCGCCAGCGCCGCCAGCCATTCCGGCAAAAGCGCTCTGTGTTCGCCAAAAAGCGTCAAAAGCAGACGTTGCGCCGCCTGTGAACTGCAAACGGGGAGTTCTTCCGGCTCACTGGCTTTAGGCAAAGGCGCTGAATCCAGCACAGCCAAACGCCCACAACTTTCATAAAGCGCCACTGCCGCAGCCGCGCTCAGCAAAGCGTTCTCGGGGCTCAGGTGATTGAACTGGTCCAAAAGATGTTTCAAGGCATCCGGCGATGCACTGGATGCACTGAATGATGGCGGCTGCCGCTCAACGCCAATGACCGCGGTGGTGATGATTTCCAGCCACAAACTCATGATCCCCTCGTCAATAAAAACGTGACTAATTCGTCTGCCGGCCAGACGCTCAGGAGCCGCAGAACTTCACCGTCCCATTCTCCGAACAGCGCCAGGGGATGCCCGCCGCTCATCGCCATAATCGCCCAGGGAGAAACGCCCGGATGAATCGGCAGTATTCTCCCGTCGTCGTCCCGCAACACCCAGACATCATTGCGGCACACAGGCGTGACGGCTTTCAGCAGCATCGGGAATAGTTCCATCCACGGATGTCGCGCCAGCGCTGTCGCATAAGCCGCAACTGCCGCCGAAATGGTTTCGTATCCCGGCAAGACCGCCACCTGCTCAATTTCTGAAAATTTCTCTTTGACCAAGGCGCGCAATACATACGCTCCGGGATAAAAAACCACTTCGCCATCGAATATCGTGCCCGTAACCAAACTGGCGTCGAGCGGTTGCTGACCATGCGCGAAATGCCGAATCATCGCGGCGCGATTCGTGTTTTCGCCCCACAGCCAGACGCGCTGCACGCGCAATCGCTCCTCCTCTTCAATCCGTGAGCCTACGACCAGCCAGTGATCTCTCACGCCAACTCTCGTTAGTAACTCTTCCTGATTGATCGTCCAGCCGATACTGGCGCGGATGTCAGCCTGATTCTCCTCCGGCAGTTCATCAATGCGTTTGTAGCCTTCGATCAGTAAATGAAGTTTCCCTATCCGTTCCAGCAATCTCGCTTGCCAGCCTTGCCCGGAATTGGCGACAGCAGCCATTTCGCGCACCAGTCTTGCCAGACCGGCAGCTTGCCTATCCACCAACCGCGCGGCCATCCGTTCCCAGAATTGCGGCGGCTGCGTTTGCGCGACGGCCAGTCCGTTCCGAACCAAATCGCGCAGCCAAAGCTGCAGCACCTGCACTGCGGCGGCGACTTTTACTTCGCGCGCGGCGGCGCGTTTGGCTTGCGCCGCTTCATCAATTGGTTTTCCCGCCACCTGGAGTTTTTCGGCTTTTTGTTCGGTGCGTCTGGCGCGCGATTCCAGCCATTCCGTAACCCAGGCGGGCGGCGTCTTTTCGGTGAACGCCTGCCGCTGACTGGCGAACAACAGAAACAAACCAAGCCCGTGTTTACAGGGGAATTTGCGGCTGGGGCAGGAACATTTGAACGCCGGTTCCGCCAAATCAATCTGGGTTTGATACGGATTTTTGCCGCTGCCCTGGCACAATCCCCAAATGGATTTTTCATCGCAACCCAGCGTCTGCCAGTGGTGCGCGGCAGACAGGCCCTGCCCCGCTTTGGCGGAAGCAGCGTCCGGGGCGAGAGCGAGAATTTGTTCAGTCGTCCAAATCATTCGACAAGTGTCAACTGATCTTTTCGTCAATCCAGTTTTGTAGTTGCCGTGGGGGTAAGAGGTCGCGAAAATCGGAAGTGTTTCTGGTGACAAGGATATGGCGGCCAGCGATGACCTGTGCGGCGATCAGGACATCGGCATAACGCTTCCTGGTGTTGAAGCGTGCGGTAAGTTGCGCGGCCACGGCCAGGGATTGGTCATCAAAGTAAAGCAACTCGAATTTGCTCAGCACTGCCTGGGTCTGCTGGAAAAGCTGCTGGGCGCGAGACAATTGCGGAGGCGGAGCTTTCAACAAAGCATCCATTCGCCCTTTGAACTGCTCCGCTACAACAATGACCGGAAGCCGGACGTCACTGCGCACAACCTTTTTCAGGTTTTCCAGCAGTAACGGATGGTCATCCAGATAATGACGCAAAATATTGGAATCCCAGAGAAAGCTCATTCCCATATGACCGGGGTGCGGTCGCGTTCCGCTTCGATTTCGTCAAACAGCCTCAATGCTTCCGAGTCGTGTTTGAACAATCCGTGATCATCCCAGCCTTGCGCCAGCAGCGCCTCGTTCTGCGTTGCCGCTGCTGGGGTAGGTGTTGCCTGCACAGAGAGCGTGACGATCTCTGAATGCCGCAGGATTTCAGAAATCCTGTCCTGAATTTGCTGAATTACCTGCTCGCGCGAACCACCGACTTCCGCAATCCCGGGAAACTCCAGCACGGTCGCCCGCCAGCGCCATTGCTGTCCATTCGGCTCACTGCCGGGCAGATGTGTAACCAGCACTCTGTATTCATCGTTTGCTGCGGCGTTGATCATGGCAATCATTCCTCCGCGGGTAAGGTAACTGCGGTCAAGTCTCCTGTCCAGCCTTCAGTTTTCAATTGTCTGCATCCGCAGCCGAATCAACAGATCATTCAGCGCAGCTTTGCCGGACGGAGTTTCCGGCAATTGACTGGCTTGGAAAGCCCGTTCCAATTCGGCTCGCAGGCGTTCGTATTCGCGCTGATGAAATTCGACATCCGCGTCTTCGAGCGTGGATTTTTCGGGGCCGGAGAGTTTGCGGGCAATCAGATCGCTGATGTAAGGCAGTTTGAATTCCTGGTTGAGCAGAACCAGATTGGCTTCGATTTCGCCGCTGCGCATCAGGTGGATGCCGGTCAGCAGAACGCGATACACATACAACAGCGGTTTGACGCGGCGCGGGCGCTCCTTGTCAAAAAGCTTCCACTGGGTTTCCGCAAAGCCGAAGTAGTGATGACTGTGATGGCGCGTCAGGCAGGTTTGGGCGATGGCTTTCAGTTCTTCCTGCTCCGGCGAAGCCCGCAGCACCAGCGGTGAAAAAAGCTGTTCCATCACGTAACCGTTCTTTTTCAGCAGCAGGCCGAAGAACTTCTTCACATCGTGCGTGACCAGATCAATTTCCAGGCCATCGCGGATTTCGGACACTTCAATGGTTTCCCGCCCGGCTTCCAGGCCGATCACTTCCCGCACCGGCAGAATGTGAACGCCGCGCAGATCGTAATCCGAATCCGGCGACGGAAAGCCGTACAGATGCGCGCCGCTGATGGTCGCAAACAACAGCGGATACGGCTGGGAGCTGATTTCGTTTTCGATTCGCGGGTCAAACGTCATGGCTTCCCTCAGTTTCAAACCATTGCGCGCCGGGCTTCGATCAAAAAGGTGTTGGCGCGTTCGTAATCCGGCCTGTCGGGCAATCTTGTTGCGGCCAGCGCGGCGTCAAAATCCCTGTGCAGGCCAAGCCGCAGTTGATTGATTTCTGCCCAATCCATTTCGCCGCGTTTGATGGCCAGCAGGAAATCGCGCCGTTCGCCGACATTGACCGGCACGAACCCCTCTTTCAAAACCGTCACGCCCGACATCAACAACCGGATCAGATGCATGGCGTGTTTCCAGCGCACCGTGCCGGTCGAACGCAAATCCTGTTCGAGCTTCTTGAACTGCGACATCACATAACCGTTGTAGGTTTGATAGACCAGCTTCGATAAAAAGCTTTCGCGCATTGCCAGCAAACCTTCCGCAATCGGCGTTTTGGTTTCGACCAGTGGCGTCCACAGGCATTCCAGAATGTTCGGGTTGGCTTTCAGCGCCAGGA
This sequence comes from Heliomicrobium sp., assembly GCA_021155085.1. Lineage (GTDB taxonomy): Bacteria > Acidobacteriota > Blastocatellia > RBC074 > RBC074 > RBC074. The sequence goes on from JAJNQA010000100.1 coordinate 40,887, forward strand.
TCAGAAACTTTTGCAGTTCCCAGTAACATTCCTGTCTGGCGTCGTTTTCCAGTTGTTCCGGAACGCCGTACAGCGACCAATGTAAATCGGCGGGCGGCAAGTAAATTCCCCGGCGGTCAACGTCCGATTCCGCCGTCTCCAGACCGAACGCTTGCGAACCGACAATGCAGCGATAAATGACGCACTCGTAAAGGTCGAACTCCCGCAGCATATCCGTGTCCGGCTGTGTGGCATCGCGCTGAAACTGTTTGCGAATCGTCATTTCGTGGCGTTGCAGGGCGGCTTCCACGCCGTTGATGAAGCGCACGCGATAGGAATGCGTGCCGTCATCCGGCGCTTTGACGATTTCGCCAACCGCGCCGCGCGGGCAGAGCAGTTCCCCCGTGGACGATTTCATTTCGACGCGCGAAACGATTTGCGTGCCGGTGGGTAGGACCAGGTGTATTTGAGATGGCGATTTTTGAGTCACAACAAGCGAGTTACGGGTTAAGGCTGACGTTCCGGTTCCACGGGAGGTTTTTCCGGCTGCGGAACTCGCTTCAGAGTTGGAGGAATGCGCCGTCCCTGGCCGGGTCCTCTGCCCCCTCTGGAATCGCCGGGCGGGAATCGTTCATCGGAATTTCCATTCGCCGGATTAGCGGCCAGTTTCGCTCTGGCTTCTTCAAAACCTGCCTGGGCAGCTTTGGAAGAAGGTTTCATTCTCAGCACGGCTTTGTAACGTTCTCTGGCGGGAACGTAGCGTTTGGCGTCCATGTCCATCTGCGCTTCGGCCAGCAGCCGCAGCACGCCGCCAAGAATCGCAATCCGGCTGGTGACCAATCCGGCTTCGGGCGATTCGGGATTGCGCTGTTGATAAACGCGGTATTTGGCGATGGCCTCTTCGTATCGCTCCCGGTCTTCCAGGGCTTTGGCTTCCGCCAGCAAATTGGAATCCATGGCCGGAACGGTCGCCGTTGGCGGAGCCGGCGCAGCAGGCGCGGCGGGCTGAACCGTGACCCTGGCGGCGGGGACTTCCGCCGCGGTCGCCGCAGGCGTAATTGACGGTGACGGCCTCGGTTTGACCGAAGGTTTCGGTGTGGCGGCATTCAGTGACGCCATCGAAGTCGAAGCAGGTGTCGGGCTGGCTTCCATCCTGACGGCGGCCGATTGCAAATTGTCGCGCGTTTGCCGGCCGGAAAATAAGTAGCCGCCCGCGGCGATTCCCGCCAGCAATAAGCCGCCGCCAGCCGCCGCCAGCACCAGCGTGCGTTTCGATGAATGCGGGCGAACGGCCAGTTTCGTTTCCTCGTCGGCCAACGGCAAAACCAGCGGGGCCGACTGTTTCGCCGCCCCACTCAGGCTTTTGGAATTCGCGGCGCGACTTTGTGAAATCGGCATGGTCACGGCGTCTTCCAACGACGCTGCCCCTGAACCTGATGACCCCGGCGAAGAGGCCGGAAAGGGTTTTGAGTGCCCTGGCCTGGCAAATAACGTTGCCGCTTCATCCACGCCGGTCGGTGTCGCGATCAGCGGTTTTGTCGGCCGGTTGGACGCCGTCCGCGCCAGCGGATCCGTTTCCACCGTCCGGTCATAAATGTTCAGTGCCTCCTGAAATTCCGTCGCCGTTTGAAACCGTTCGTTCGGACTTTTCTGCAGGGCGCGCATGATAATCGCCGCCAGCGTCGGCGGCAGATCGGGCCGCAATTCCAGAATCGGCGGCGGGTCTTTTTCGATATGGCCTTTACGCACTTCCCAGTCCGAACCGGTGGACGAACGTTCAAAGGGCAATCGCCCGCTCAGCATTTCGTAAAACGTCACGCCCAGACTGTACAAATCCGACCGCGCGTCAATATCCAGGCCCAGCAACTGTTCCGGCGACATATACTCAACCGTGCCGGGATGAAAGCCAGTTTGCGTCATCCCCGCCCCGGTGCTCTGTTCGCCCATCACTTTGACAATGCCGAAGTCCGTGATCTTCAGCCTGCCTTTGTTGTCCAACAGCATGTTCGCGGGTTTGATGTCGCGATGAATGATGCCCGTGTGGCGAATGTCCGATTCATCCACATAGGTGAAATTGTGCGCGTAATCCAGCGCCGAAAGCGCCTGTTTGCAAAGGTAAACGGCCTGCGCGGGGGTCGGCACTCCCTGCCGCAACAGCAGATCGCGCAAGGTCATCCCCGCGACGTATTCCATCACCAGATAATAGTTGTCTTCGCCAGCGAAGAATTCATAGACGCGGACAATGTTCGGATGATCAAGCTGTGACTGTATGTATGCCTCGCGGCGGAAGCGGGCTTTCAGGTGGGACTGCGCCGACGGCGTGAACGCGCTGAGTAAAATGGATTTGACGACGATTTCGCGCGGCAGATGAACATGCTGTCCGCGATAAACCGTTCCCATCCCGCCATGCGCGAGTTCGCTGGTAATCCGGTAATTGCCGATGATTCTGCCAATCATGCCTTCAATCTCAGTGTTTCAATCTTGATTTCGGTCAGCGCTCGGGGATGCACATTGGACGCCGTCGGTTGCGCCACAGTCTGTAATTTGTAACTGGTTTGGAACCGGAAAGCTGCGCGTAATGTAGAGAATCAATCCGCAAAAGGCAAAAGAGAACCCGGCAAATCTTTCTAATTCCTCAATGCCTGATACACCGTGCGCGAAATCTCCGCAATCAGCTTGCTGCTCTGTTTGTCATTGGCGATGCCCTTGGTCAGCACCACGATGACGTAGGGTTTGCCGCCCGGTGAATAAACAATCCCCGCATCGTGATTGTGTTTGGTAATGCTGCCGGTTTTGTGCGCGACGCGCGTGCCGGCGGGCAACCCCGCCGGAATCCCATCATTGAAATGCTGCGCGGCAAGAATCCCGACCATCTTTTCGCAGGCCTTTTTGCTCTGAAACCTGTTTTCGGCAATGGCCTTCAGCAGCAGCATCAGATCATAAGCCGTCGCCGTATTGTTCTTCCCGGCCTGAAACGCCTTTGAATCTTCCACCCCGCGCAGCACCTGAATGTCATTCGCGCCCAGTTCCGCCATCAGCTTCATGACCTTTTCCGGCGTGACGCGTTCGATCAACAGATTGGTCGCCAGATTGCTGCTCCAGGTGATCATATGATCCATCAGTTCCAGCACCGTCATCCGCTGCCCGATGCGGCGGTACACTTCCTCGTCGCTGTCATCGTCCTTGCTCAACCGGTATTCGCTGCCGTCAATGATGCTGTAAAACCTGTTTTTGACTTCGATGGGTTCGTCCAGCCGGAGCCGCTTTTCCTGCACCAGCCGGAAGATTTCCATCATCACCGGCAGCTTCATGGTGCTGGCGGCATGCACGCGGACGCGTTCGTTGATCAGCAACGTCTGTTTCGTCCGCGTGTCATAAACGGCGACGCCGACGACTTCGGCGCCGCTCGCCGCAATCAGCTTTTCGATCTGCGGTTTGGCTTGATCGAGTTTCGATTGGGCGAAAGCCGTGGACAGAAGTGAACCCAGCATGACCAGCGCCATCAGCCGCGCCGCTGAAAACAGGACTTTCTTTTTTGACACCGTTGAGACCTCCGAATGAAGTGTGAAGACCGCTCAATCTAGCCCACCCCATCCCAACAGACAATCCGCCCGGAAGAGAAACGGAAGCGGCCGCGGCTTTGCGAAATTGACCACCACTTTCCGCTTGCCCTCCGGCAAACCGGTGCTAGAATCCGCGCCGTCTTTGTCACGCTCAAGCTTTACTTCAGTTCGCCCCGTCAGTTTCTCGCAGGCAGTTTTCTCAGCAGTACCTGAACTGCCTTTGGCCAAAACTACCAGAACTTGTTGATAACTCCGGACCGGTCACTATGAATCTGCTTCCCACGGAAAGTTTCGATGCGTTGAAAGTCGCGCGTTACCAGATACGGTTGCGCGCCCTGGAACCGGCCCAGTTTCCGGCCTTTGCCGGATCGGCCCTGCGCGGCGCATTCGGTCACGCGCTGAAATCGTCGGTCTGCGTGATGCAGCATCGCGATTGCGAACGCTGCCTGGTCGCCAGCCGCTGCATTTATCCGAACGTTTTTGAACCGGAATTCCCCCCGCACCTGACCGAATGGCAGAACGAACGCAACGCCCCTTCGCCCTACCTGCTCGATCCGCCGGTGCATCGGAAACGTATCGAGTCAGTACCGGAAACGGTAGCGACCGGGTCTGGCTCCATGATCATCGCCGCCGAGTCCGCCGATTCGGTACCGCATGCCGTACCGAATCAAACAAATCAGCGCCGCCCGCCCAAATGGGAACGGCACCGGCAACTCGCCGCGGGCGAAGAGATCGAATTCGGCCTGACGCTGCTGGGCCGCACCATCGAACATCTGCCGTTCATCGTCCTGGCCATTCACGAAATGACCCAGCGCGGAATCGGCGCGCCCCAATTCGAGCGCCCGTCACTCTCCGACACTCCCTCCGCCGCCGAAACGAAACCCGAACCGGAAGCCGCGCCGCGCCGCCAAATGCCGCCGCGTCCACGGTTCGCACTGGCCGAAGTCGTTTCGCTCGCCGCCGATGGGCAGCGCCGGACGATTTACACCGAAACCTCCGAGCGATTGGAATCGCCCGCCGCGCCGCCGCCCAGCCTGCGCCAGTTGATTGAACACCGCCTGACCGAAATCGAAGCGAGCGGCCAATTGCGCCTGCGGTTCCTGACGCCGGCGCGGATCAAAGTGGACGGCGACCTGCAACCGCGCGCCGATTTCGCGCTGCTGGTGCGCAACCTGCTGCGGCGCGTTTCGATGCTGACGGCGGTCCACGGCGAAGCGAAACTGGCGCTGGATTACCGTCAATTGATCGCCCGCGCCGCTGAAGTTCAAACGGCGGCGTCGGAACTGCGCTGGTGGGATTTGCAGCGCTATTCCGCCCGCCAGCACACCAAATTGAAAATGGGCGGCTTCGTCGGCTCAGCCAGTTACGCGGGCGCGGCGCTCGGCGAATTCCTGCCGCTGCTGGCCGCCGGAGAGATTTTGCGCATCGGCAAAGGAACGAGCTTTGGACTGGGAAAATTTCAGCTTGAAACAGGAGGTTCAGGAGGAAAGGAGGAGACGCGAGTTATAGCGGATTGAAACAACAATCTGCCGGACGGGAACGCCCACAGGTTGCTGATGAGTTGGGAAGGTAGACGCGAGTCATAGCGGATTGAGTACTGTCAAAGTAAGAGCAAGAACCATTTGCGAGGTAATGAATGACCGAAAGAAATGAATTGAGAGAAGCATTGGCAATGGCGGCGTTGGCACGCGGCGTGGAAGAGTTTCGGCAGCGCGCGGCGATGGACGATTCGCTGGGCGAAGCGTTTCCACCCGTGCGCGACGAAGCGGTAGTGCAGTTGATCGAAGAGGCTTGGGAGTTGGCGTTGCCAGCAAACGGGGCAGATGCGGCGAGCGGAGCGCCCGTCGAGCGGCTGGAATTCGTCACCGAACGCATCGCCGTCAGCGAAGCGAACCAAGCCGAGCGGGCGGCGCGGCATCATTACCCGCTGAAGCCGTTGGCGCTGTCGGAAGAAATCTTTTGCCACGACGCGGAAGCGCCAGTCGCCGAAGCACTTACCAAGTTGTGGCGAGGGTTCAAAACCGATTTGGCGCGCGTGCCGAGCGGCGGCTTTCAAGCGCGGTTCGATACGCTGCTGCACCTGATGCAGAAATATGCGTGGTGCATCCGCAGCACGACGGACGGCGCGCGGGCGGCAGTGTCGCTTTACGATCACACGCGGACGGCGGCGGCCATTGCCATCTGTTTGCTCGCCGCGCGGCAGGAAAACCAATCCAGCGACGCCGAATTTCTGCTGATCGAAGCGGGCATTTCCGGCATTCAGCAATTCATCTACAGCCCGACTTTCAACGGCCAGGAATTGCAGGACGGAATGGCGCGGCGGCTGCGCGGGCGGTCGTTTTACCTGAATCTGCTGGTTAAAACGCTGGCCGATTCCCTGACGATGGAGTTGGGACTTTGCAGCGCAAACACGTTGTGGGCGACGGGCGGACAGTTGTTGATCATTGCGCCGAACACGGCAGCGACGCGTGAAACACTGGCGGCAGCCCGCAAACGAATTCAGCAATGGTTGTGGCGGGAATATCGCGGCGCGCTGGGCGTGGTGATTTCCGATCTGGCGGCGGCGCGCGACGAGTTGAAGAACTTCGGCGGGCTGCGCCAGCGGCTGGAACAGGTTTCGGCGCGGCAGAAATTGCAACTGGCCGACTTGCCGCTCAACTTTGCGGGCGATGCGCCAGACGAAGCCTGGGCGGATGCGTGGGTGTTGAAAATGCAGCAAGGCGTTTGCCGCGACACCGGGCGCGATCTGTCGCCAACTGAACTTGAAATATCCGCGGTCGGGCAATACGTGGATGAAGACGAAAGCGAGACGCCCGCGCCGCGCAGCCCGCAGAGCCTGCTGTTCGACGCCATCGGGCGCGCATTGATCAACGCGCGAACCATTCAACTGCGGCGGGCAAACAGTTGGCTGACCGACCGGCCATTTGCGCGATTACCACACAACACGGACGAAGCCGAACGGCTGACCGGCGCGCTGAAAGAAGTCCTGATCGAATTCGAGGGGCTGAACCGAAGCTGGCTGCTGAGCGACAAGGAATGGGCGGTCGCAGGCGCGGAAAGCTGTCTGTTCATTGCCGATCACCACAACGTCGAACTGGAATTCCTGCCCGCCAATCCGGCCTTATCCATTGCCTACGGGTTTGAAATGATGGCGACCGCCGTCGCGATTGAAACCGACAAAAGAGGCCGTCAGAAAATCAAAGCCTTCGACAAGCTGGCCGAACTGGCAGACGGCGCAAAGTATCTGGGCGCGCTGCGAATGGACGTGGACGATCTGGGCTACATGTTCGCGCGCGGTTTGCCCGCCGAAGAGCGCTCCATCGCCAAAATCGCCAACCTGTCACGAATGCTGGATTGGTTTTTCGCCGGTTACCTGAACACGCTGGTGGCGGGTAAACCGCTTTACACGACCTACGCGGGCGGCGATGACCTGTTCGTCGTCGGCGCGTGGGATGAAACGTTGAAACTGGCCGACACGATTCAAAGCAAGTTCAAAACGTTCTGCGGCGACAATCCCGATTTGCATATCTCTGCTGGCATCGCGCTTTGCCGAGGCAAATACCCGCTGGGACGCGCGGCGGAAGACGCCGCCGTCAAACTCAACGAAATCGCCAAGACAGCCAGTGTCAGTGCCCTCTACCCGGACAAAGCCGCGCTGGCATTTCTGGAACGCAAAGTTCCGTGGGGAAAATGGCCGGAGTTGTTGAAGCTGGGTAACGATTTGATCAAAGCGGTAGAAGACAAGCGCGTTTCGCGCAAATTCATCTACCACCTGCTGAGGCTTTTCGACCAGCACATTGATCCGCGCCGCGATCCGTTGCACGAAAAACGCTCCGCCGATCTGGTCTGGCTGCCGAAGTTTCTCTATTCGCTGGTGCGCAACGTCAGCGACAAAACGCTTTGCGTCAGTCTGCAAACCTCCATTCCAAATCATCAGGATTACCTTTCGGTGCTGGCCGGATACGTCCTGTTGAAAACCCGTTCACGTCAAACCCAATCGCCCGCGCCCGACAGCGCGGCTACACCAACCGATTTCAGGAAGGAGTTGATATGAGTGCTCTTCACGACTTCAAAAAACTGGTCGAGACGGAGAAGAAAGGCTTCACCGACGACCAGGTGCTCGAACTCAGCCGCGAGTTGGGCAGACACCTTGCTTCCGGCGGCAAGGCCAACAAGGAAAATTCCCGCACTCAGGTGCGCAAGTTTTTCAATCTGGTGAAAGTGGCAAAAACCAGCGCAAATTCGGAAGCGAGCAAGCCCGAACAGGTCAAAGTGAAGCTGCGGCTGCTGCAAGCGCAAGTCACCTACGCCACCGCGCGCGAAATCATCAGCCCGGATTTCAAGGAGTTGTTCGATACTTCGATCAACAAAATCATTATGGCGGGCGACAAACAGAAAGATTCGATGAATGATTTCGCCACGTTCTTTGAATCGCTGTACGCCTATTTCTACTTCCACACCAATTCCAAAAAGGAGCGTGACTGAGTATGAACCAGTTCAAAGCCACCATCACCATTCACGGCAAGATCGAATGCGTCACCGGATTGCATATCGGCGGTTCTGGCACCGGCTATGAAATCGGCGGAATGGACAATCCCGTGATCCGCAACCCGCACGATGGTTTTCCTTACATTCCCGGCTCGTCGCTGAAAGGCAAGATGCGCTCGATGATGGAATGGGCCGAAGGCAAAGTCCCGGCGGACGGCAGCATTTATGTCAGCAGCGAGAACGATGACCCGATCAGCCGCATCTTCGGCGCTCCGGCGGAAGCCGACCGCAAATCCGGGCCAACGCGCCTGATCGTGCGCGACGCGCTGCCCGACCCCAAAACGCGCGCGATGATGGAAAACCTGGAAGCCACCCAAGGTCTGCCTAAAGTCGAAGTCAAAACCGAAGTCACCCTGAACCGCATCACCTCCAAACCGCCATTTGGCCCGCGCAGCATGGAGCGCGTGCCCGTTGGATCGTGCTTCGATTTCGAGTTGGTGTACGCGATTTATGACGTGGAAGGGCTGAACGTCAAAGATACCGATTTGCTGGACAAGGTCTTTTTCGCGCTGCGGCTGGTGGAAGATTCGGCGCTCGGCGGCAGCACGTCGCGCGGTTCCGGTCAGGTGCGGTTTCATCTGGGCGTGCCGCTGGTGCGCACCGTCGCCGATTATAAATCCGGCGTGAAGCGCGAAAAAACGCCCGGCAGCAAAGCCGAGCCCAAAGAGTTCACGCCGCTGGCCGATTACAGCCCGGAAAAGGTCAGCCAACTGAAAGCGCGGATCGAGGAGCAAATCCCATGATTGTCTATCTGACATCGCAGGCGGCCTTTGCCCAAAGCGTGCCGCGTTCGGACACGCTGTTCGGCGCAATCTGCTGGGCGATTCGCTGGTTGTACAGCGAGCAGGAATTGGCCGAATTGCTGGCGGCGTTCGACGATTCGGCGGCGACAGAAACCGCCGCTCCGTTTGTCATCAGTTCCATGTTTCCCTTTTTTGAAGACGCCAGCGGCAAAGTGCTCTTTCTGCCGCGTCCGCTCGGTGAAACCCACGTTGGCGATTCGCTGCAAGGAATCGGGGCGCATCAAAGCTACAAGCCATTCCGAAAAGCACGGTTCGTGTCGCGTTCGGTGTTTGAGGCATTGGCTGGCGGCAAACTCAGCGAAGCCGGGATTTATACCGAGTTGGTCAAAGGCGAGCAAGGCAATTTTCGGCTGCACGGCGGCGCGCTGATGACCCAAGCGGAGCAGACGCGGGTGAAAGTCTTGCCGTCGCTGGTTTCCGCCGTGGAACTGCCGCGCAATTCGATCAACCGCGTTTCGGTCGCCACCAGCGGAGCCGGAGGCCAGCTTTTTTATCAGCCGGTCGCTTCGGCGCGCGCGCTTCCGGGGCTGAATGTCCACAGCGGGTTTTACTTTCTCGTTCGTACCGGCAAACCGGCAACAGGGGAAATGATCAAAACGGCGATGCGCTTTCTGGCGGACAAAGGCTTGGGCGGCGATTTCAGCGTCGGTCGCGGGCATTGCGAAGTCGGGTTTGATGACACGGACGACATCGCTGGCGATGCCGATGGCGCGCGGCTGATGACGTTGTCGCTGATGCATCCCGGCGCGGCGGACTTGCAGCATCTGGATCGTCGTCGAACGGAAACCTTCGCCCGGATGGAACGCCGCAAAGGATTCCTGGATAACTCTTTCGCAGAACCGGTCAAACAAATCTGGAAACCGACGCTGTTTATGCTTGCCGAAGGTTCGACCTTCCCGCGTGACGGCGAACGGAAGATTTACGGCAAGCTGTTCGCCGAAAGTCACCGGCGCGAAGGCCTAGGTTTTGACGTGCGGATTAACGGGCTGGGTTACACCGTTGGGATGAAAGGAGGCGAAGAACGATGAACCAAATACGTTTGCAACGCTGGCGCTACATGGCGACAACCGTCTCGCCGCTGCACATAGGCACCGGCGAAGACATGTCGCCGCTGGAATATCACATCGGCAACGTTTTGATCGTTCCCGATCTGGACAAAATCTTCAGCAAATATCCGGAAGCGGTAGACCGATTCAGCCAGAATCTGGCCAAGGTTTCGTCCGGTGATTTGGCGCACACAAGCTTGAGCAGTTTGCTCGACCGCAAAATTTTGGAAGACCCACAGGTCTGGCGGTATTCGATGCCCGCCATTCGCAACAGCAGCGCACGCTTTGATTCGCTGGCCAAACTGAAACGAGAGTTGAGCCGCGATCAGGGAAAAATCCGGCTGGCCACAAAATCGCCCGATTTTCGCGCCTACATTCCGGGCACTTCGCTGAAAGGCGCGTTCAAAACCGCATGGGCTTACGATCAGTGTCTGAAGACGCCGCGCCTGCTGGAAAGCGTTTTGGCCAAGTTGCGGGAAAACGTGTCAAAGCCCGAAAAGAATACCGAACAAATTTTGATGTCTTCCGTGTTTCAGGCTCCGGCGCAGGCCAGAGATGCGGCCTATGACATTTTCCGCGTCCTGCAAATAGGCGACACACAACCGCGTAAAGCCGACGACGTAATGATTCTGATCGCCGAGCGGGTGCTGAGCGCCAACATCAATGCGACCGATTCGGCTGCGCCCGCCGGGAACGCATCCGCCAACTACAAACCTTATTGGGTCTTCTGCGAAGCGATTGATGAAAAACAATTCTTTGGTGGCCATTTGGCCATTGACGAAGGCTTGTTGAACGATTCAGCGGCGTGCCGGGTGATGGGTTGGAGCGATACGCAGCGGAGTTTGTCAGTCCCCAATCTTTGCCAGGCGGCGAACCGCTTCGCCGCCGACCTGTGCGAATTCGAGATTGAGTACTTCGACAGCCTTCAACCGAACGAAAAAAGTTACGACACGGAATCCGTGATCAATTTTTACCTGGACATGCGCGATGACCTTGCCGAAGCGCCTGCGGGAACATGTTACCTGCCGCTGGGTCATGGCTCCGGCTGGCACAAACTGACGATTGGACTGCTGGTGGAAAAGCGTTTGCCAGTCGCACAGTTTGCCAACTTGCGCCAAAAAACAAACCTTGCTCCCCGGCATACGCACTTTGTCTTTCCGAAATCGCGCAAACTGGTGATGGACGGAGAGCGTTCCGCTTGCAGTCCGCTGGGCTGGCTGAAGTTGGATTTCTTCGTCGCGTAGCGGCGCGTTGACCTTGGGCCGGTGTTTCAACGCTGGTAACTCGGTTACAAGGGCGTGCCGCGATGGCCACTGGGCTGGCTGAAATTGGACTTCTTCGTCGCGTAGCGACACGACTTGGAAAGTCTCGATGGAAGAGGACCAAATCAACACAAAGGTTCAAAGGAACCAAGGTTCAAAGTCCCGAAATCAGGATCCGGTTTGCCTTTGTCCCTTTGATCCTTTGTCCCTTTGCGATGAAAAAGGTTTGCTCTTCCTGCAACTTTCCAAGTCGTGACGCGACCAAAACCTGAGAGGATTTATGAACAGACTTTCGTTCGCATCTACGTTTCTTTCGCACAGTCATCAGGACAAAGCCTTTGTCGAATTGGTCGCGCAGGCGTTGTGGCGGCGCGGCGTGGTGGTGTGGCTGGATCAGAACGATCTGGCGGCGGCGATGGGCGCGGATTTATCCGCCGCGCTGGGCCAGGCGGTGCGGCGGCAGGCTTCGGTGACGATCTTTTTCTCGGAAGCGGCGCTGAAATCTTCCTGGGTCAATGACGAACTGGCTGCCGCGCTGCAACAGCCGGATCAGGACCTGTTGCCGGTGTTTCTGGATGAGCCGGTGCGATTGGTGCGAATGCATGACGAACTGAAACGCCGTTGGCTGCGTCCCGACGGCAAAGGCGTCAGGATCAATTACGAACAGGTGAATCCCGCGCTGCCTGCCGCCGCGGAAGCCGTGCGCATTGCCGAAAAGATCGCGTTGCGGCTGTATGACCGGCTGCAATTCCGCCAGCGCCGCGAAGCCGTCCTCTGTCTGGATCAGCGCGGCCATGGCAACAAACGCAGCGACGACTTCCCGATTCCCGGCCATCAACAATCCCTGGATGCGCCCGCGCTCATCTTCCGGACGAACCTGCAACCGCGCAGTGACAGGGAAACGCTGCACGGCGACGACCTGACAGAAACGTTGCGGGCGATGGAATGGGCCCTGGGGCAGGCGTTCGGCAATTCACGCGGCGCGGCAAGGAAAATCTACCTGTCCGGCCAAGCCCAACTGGCGCTGCCGTTTTGCGTGGGCCAGCACTTCAACCGCTCCAACAACGCCTATTTGTTTTGTGACAACAGCAAGGACGGCGAAATCTTCAGCAACGAAGGCCAATCGCTGACCCAGCCATTGACCGCGGGCAATGCGCATTGCGAAAAACCGCATGCCTTGATTGCGCCGATTGCGCCGGGCGAACAGGTTCCCGAAGCCGCCCTGCTGCTGGTCAAGGAAACCTATCTGGCGGATGCGCTCGATGGGTTGCGGGCGCAACCGCCATTGCCGCGCCCCGTCTGGGTTGAAAGCGAGCAGTTCGCCGATTCGCCCCAGGCCATGCGGTATGTGGCGGATGTGGTGGCGCTGCTGTCGCGGCTGAAACGGGAACACGGAGTGCGCCGCGTCCGCCTGTTTCTGGATTTGCCCTTTGGCGTCGTACCCTTGCTGGCGGCCAATCTGCTGCACGCCGTTCCGAACTTCGACCTGATGGAATTTCGCAGGGATTTGCGGGGAACCGGCGCGGATTCCAGCGACCTGTATTGCCCGGTGCAATGGCCCTGACCGGCCCCCATCAACCGCCTGCCAAGCAGCAAAAATCAGGCAAAGCAGTGAATTTCCGCACACAAGCTTCCACCTGCGGGCAGCAAGGGCGGTTTTGCCGCCGATATTCGCCAAGATTTACCGGGCTTTACTCTTTCCGCCGGGTTTGGCATAACTCGTGTGGAAACTATCAGTTAGAAAATCCATGCCCCTTCCATCCGGACAATTTCTTCCTTGCAAGTCTCTGACTGGTTTTCGGTCACTTCCGGCTAAGTCATTGATATGCAAAAACTTTATCAGGATTCAGCGCCCGCAAATCCTGGCAGGATTTACATCCAGCGTTTTCAATGGTTTACGGAGGATTAGCGAGATGAGAACGACTTTTTCGGGACGGCTTCGGGGAGATGTGCCAAAAGATACCTATAAACTATTGTGTCAATATAGGTTATAAAGGCAGGAGTAGGAAGGTAGACGCGACTCATAGCGGATTGAAACGTGGCCCGCTCCTGGCCCCTAGCTATTCTTTGCTAGGGTAGGAAGGTAGACGCGACTCATAGCGGATTGAAACCTTTCTATCCGCTGGTTCGCGGATGAAAGTCGGGACGTCCAGTAGGAAGGTAGACGCGACTCATAGCGGATTGAAACTTTTTTGCCGTCTCCACCCACTTGTAGTTGGGGGTGACGGCCGTAGGAAGGTAGACGCGACTCATAGCGGATTGAAACTTGTACCGATCCATCCCGCCACCGCCGGCGCGAGGTTCGTAGGAAGGTAGACGCGACTCATAGCGGATTGAAACAAATCTCAGCCTTTGTTTTGGCGAACTCTTTTTCGTAGGAAGGTAGACGCGACTCATAGCGGATTGAAACGCGGCACGAAGCATTTGCTTGGCCCAGTTTTCCTTTGTAGGAAGGTAGACGCGACTCATAGCGGATTGAAACAATGCAGCCATTACAACCGAAAGCACGGAGCCGATTAGTAGGAAGGTAGACGCGACTCATAGCGGATTGAAACCTCCTTCCCGGTGCCTTTTTGAAGGTCCGGTAAGGTTTCGTAGGAAGGTAGACGCGACTCATAGCGGATTGAAACAATCAAACCCTTGTTGATGGCAAACAGGTGCGCGGCAGCGCACTAAGTAGGAAGGTAGACGCGACTCATAGCGGATTGAAACACATTTAGTTTTTGAGATAGAACCAGTTGAATGTGAACGTAGGAAGGTAGACGCGACTCATAGCGGATTGAAACTCATATATGCGTTGTGAAAACGGAGCGTTAATGTTTGTAGGAAGGTAGACGCGACTCATAGCGGATTGAAACTTGTTTGCCCTTGGGCTGGTACCTTCACTGCGCAAGTAGGAAGGTAGACGCGACTCATAGCGGATTGAAACTGAAGTTGTGTTTGGTCAATCCCGCCATAGCCAGTTGTAGGAAGGTAGACGCGACTCATAGCGGATTGAAACAAATCACGAGTTGGTTCTGACGATGAAGCCGCCAGGTA
>JAJNQA010000020.1 GCA_021155085.1 Heliomicrobium sp.
CGTGCAAGTTGAAATGTTGCTCCAATGTGTCCTGCGCCTGACGCAAGACTTCCGCATCCGTCAATTTCGGCTTATCATTACTTACATTCTTTTTTTCATGGCTTGTCCTTTCTTGGGGGGAGACTCCTAGCAAAACGGACAAGCCTTTTTGTTGTCAAGTCTTATGGCAACAAACTCATCAAATTTGGAACTACTGAGTCTATAGTTTCGGCAGACTCATGATCTTGGGGCCGAAAAAGTCGCGCCAGCCTTCTTGCGCCGCGTCAATTTCCTGCTCAAATTGCACCAAACGCCCGGCGTTCGTGCCTGCGAACATTTCGGTAAGCATTTGCATTGCCAGTCCGGATGAAAGCAGACAATCCCATTGCACGACGCGCTGCCGCTGCGTGCGTTGCAGGCGTCGCTGAGAATGGTTCGCCGGAAAAACGATTGACGGGTTGGCTCAAAAAGTTCGGATCGGTCGAAGGCAAGCCTGAATCGAAGGTGTGGCGATAGCGTTAGCCATTGCGCAAAATGACGAAAAGATTGTTGTCCAGAAAGTCGTGTTTTTCTTTCCAGGAAAACCCCGCGCCTTGCATCCAGGCGGCCAGTTGTTCCCGCGTGTATTTCATTTTTTGCGCGCCTGCGGGCCCGAACATTTCCAGTCGGCAAAAGCGGCTGCGCTGACCGTCAGCGCAGCCGCTTCGCGTTTAGAAATAAAATTTCAAACCCAATTGCCAAACGCGGGAAGAAACCCCGTTTTGTTGCAGCCGGTATAAATTATTGTTGAAGCGTGGGGCGAGGTCGGTCACGGCGCAAGCGGGGCTTAGTGTTGCGGTGCGAATCGCGCCGCCTGCGGGCGTGAGTTCCGTCGCGGCACATACGCCGTTCTGCCCATTTGTTCCGGGCAGGCTGGCGATGGCCTGAGCGAGCGGCACGTTATTCAAACGGTTCGCCAGAATCGCATCCCACACGCCCGGCGCAGACAAGTTCGCATAAGCGTTTTGCACATTGTTGACCTGTGCGCCGGTCGCGTTATTGATCAAGATGTTTTGCACGCCGCTGTTGAAAATGTTTGTCGAAGCACCGCCGCCCGTGAAGACGCGATGATTGAAGACGTTAAAAACCTCCGCGCGAAACTCGAAATGCGCGCGGCCTTCACCAAACGGGCGAATGCGTTTCATCAGGCTCAGATCAAACGTCTGCACCCACGGTAGCCGCAACTGGCTCAGGTTGCGCGGGGCGTTGCCGTATTTGCCAGGATCAGGCCAGCCAAAGGCTTTTGGGTTCAGGTACGAAGTCGTCGCGGCATTGGCCGGTGTCCAATCGGGATTCTTGAGCGGCACGCCAGTCAGCAAGTTGGGCCGCAGCGTTTCGCCGCGCGAACCGGTGAAGATGCTGTTGCCTGCGCCCAAGGTGACAAAAGCCGGAGCGCCTGAACGCGCGCGCCCAATCGCGCTCAATTGCCAATCGCCGATCAGATGGTTAGTGAAGCCGTCACGATTGACCAGCCACTTCCCTTTGCCGAATGGCAGTTCAAACAAGCCCGTCAGATTGAAAACGTGCGGTGTATCAAAGCTCGATACGGCGCGTTCGTTGCGGCTGTTGAGCGGGTCTTGCGTGCGGTTCACATCCACGTCGTTGCCGGAGTTGTTGAACGACTGATTTTGCGTGTCGAAATTGATGCCGCCCGAGCTATCGTCCATGGATTTGCTGAACGTGTAATTGAACCGCAAATCTATGCCTTTGGAATAACGGCGCTCCAATTCAAACGTGGCGGCGTGATAGGTTGAAGCCGACCCCGTGCGATAGAGCACGGCAATTTGTCCGTTGCCGCGTCCGTTGTAACCGGGAAACGCTTGCGTGCCGGTGATGGGATCAATGCGATTGAGGTCGGCCAGCGGCGAGAACAACGAAGTGCCACGGCTGCCTTGATAGCCCACCGTAACGACGGTGTTGCGCAGGAGTTCGTATTGCAGTTGCAGGCTGTAATTTTGCACCACCGGCGTTTGGAAATCCGGATCTCCGATGAAGCCGAGATTGTTGTACCGCACGTCGGTGCGCTGGCTGGTCAGGTTCGGGAACGTGCCCGGCACGGCATCGCCCGGACGAATGATGCCGCTGGCCGGGACGCGAAACAGCGATGGGTCAGGCGTGATCACATAGTTGTTATAGCCAAATTGCATCGGAATATTGCCATTGCAAATGGCCAAGCCACAGGTTGGCGTATTGATCGGCGCGTTAAAATCCGTCGCGCCCGCCGCCACGCTGTATTGCCGATAGGTGAACGAAGCGACAGAGCCCACGTTAGGCACCGGCACCCGGTCATTGCCCATCAATATCGCGTGGGCCAGACCGTAGCCGCCCCGCACAACGAAACGACGGTCTTTGTTCCAACCAAAATCCGGCGTCCAGGCAAATCCGAAACGCGGCTCGAAATCGGTGTTTTGCGGTTCGATCAGGTAACGCGAACGGCCATCCACTCCCGCATATTCAAAGACAGGCGCCAGCGCGTTGGTATTGCGCACCGAACCCGCTGTGTTAAGCACGGCAAAGGGGTTGGCTTCGAGGCGCGAGAGATTCAACTGGCCCTGCAGGTTGTATTTTTCCCAGCGTGGCGATTGGTATTGATAGCGCAAGCCGATGTTCAGTGTCAGGTTCGGACGCACTTTCCAATCGTCCTGCACGTACAACCCGTAATTGAACCAGCGATAGTAAAAGGGATTCGAGGCGTTCTCGGTTTGCATTTGCAGGAACTCCGGCACACCCAGCAGGAAGCTGGCGAACTGGTCGCCGCCAATCGCTGCGCCCTGACAACCCACAATGTTGCCACTGAAAGGGGCGGCGGAACAGTATTGGTTTGAGGTCATCGCCGCGTTGTAAGCGAAACGTCCGCCCGCCTGATTGCCGATGCCGGCACTGGCTTGATTCAGCATCAACAAAGCGCCTTGAAAGCCCGTTTTGATCGAATGATTGCCGCGCGACCAGGTCAGGTCGTCACTGATCGTGTAAGTGTGTTCGGTGATTTTGCCGATGTCTTGCGGCGAGTTGAATCCGGCAATGCCGTAACCGCGTCCGACGGTTTGATTGGCGCCGGTAAAAGTTCCTGTGGCGGGATTGAACGTGCCGTTGAATCCGGTTGGCGTTGCGCCCGGGAAAAAACGCGCTCCGCCATAGCCCAGCGTATTCACCAGGCCTTTGCCCGCGCCGCCGATGTCCAGGTATTCCGAAGTCAGATCGCGGTTTTGCAATTCGTTGGGGTAAGTGCGCGAGAAATCACCGAAGACGTAGCCCACGCGCAGTTCATTGACCAACGTCGGCTTGAAGGTCCCTGACCAGTTCAGCAGGATCTGCCGTGCATTGTTGTTCTCGCTGTTGAGGCCGCTCGACAAAGGGTCGCGGAAAAAACGGTCGCCGAAAAACGGCTGTTCAGTGTAGCGGCCATAGACCAGATGTTTGTCGGTCAGACGATGATCCAAACGCAAGGTGTAACGGTCGTCTTGATTGTTGGTGCCGCGAAAGTAAACGAAATTAGCGCCATTGTTCGGATTGTTTGCCTCTTGAATAAACGGCATGTTCGGACGCGGGAACAATTCGCGCGCGATGCGTTGCGCAATCGGATTGACGTAGCTCACGCCATTCACCGACAAGCGCGCGCCGTTGCCGTCAAAGAGCGGGAAGTTGTTGAATTGATATTGCGGATTGGAGGCGCTGGGCGCTCCCGTGAAACCGGAGCGCGTGCGATAGGCGAGCGCTCCGCTTGGCAGCCGGACGAATTGGTTGAATAACGGCGCGTAAGGAATCGTCGTGCCGTTGGGCAGATACACTCTGGATTGAGAGAAATCGCCGTTCAATTCCAGATCGGTCGGCACGCGCTCAAACGTGGGCCCGCCGGGATTGGAAAGCACTTGCCGCGTTGGTTCGTATGAAAAGAAAAAGAAGGTCTTATTGCGTCCGTCGTATGCCGTCGGGCCAAAGTATTTTTCAGGCAACCAAACCGGCCCGCCAATCACAAAACCCAATTGCTGACGACGCAGCGGCGGACGAGGGTCGAAGTTGGTGGCGGCGACGCGCGTTGAATTGAACGGGCTGGCCGACAGCGCCTTTTGCCGATGGAACCAATACAGCGTGCCGCGAAATTCATTGGTGCCGCTTTTGGTCGTTTGCTGAATAATCGCGCCGCCTGCCTGGGAATACTGC
Organism: Heliomicrobium sp.; assembly: GCA_021155085.1. GTDB lineage: Bacteria > Acidobacteriota > Blastocatellia > RBC074 > RBC074 > RBC074. Next base: position 4,180 of record JAJNQA010000020.1, read on the forward strand.
GCGGAATAGTTGGATTGCTGAACGGAAAATTCCTGAATCGTGTCCGGCGTGAACGAAACGCTGGTGCGAGCAAGCGCAATGCTCGTGACATTCGCGCCGTCGGCATAAAACTGCGTTGTGCCCGCGCGTCCGCCGTTGATGCTTAATTCGCGCCCCGGCGTCACGTCATTCACGCCGAAGCCCGCGAGTTCTGAACCTGCCGAACCTGCTGTTGCGGGCAAGGTCAACGCCAGTTCTAACGTGTTGCGTCCATTGAGCGGAATCTCGACGATGGTGCGTTGATCTACCGTGCGCGTGACGCTGCTCGTGTCGGTTTGCAGCAACGGCGCTTCGCTCGTGACCGTGATGGTGTCGGTCACGTTGCCGGGTTCAAGCGAGATGTCCAGCGTGGTTTCTTTGGCCGTGTCTACTTTGACGGTCGCGACGGAAGCGGCTTTGAAACCGGGAGCTTCGACGCGTATTGAATAACTCACAGGCCGCAAACTGGGCGCGGAATATTGCCCAACTTCGTTGCTGGTGACGGTGACGATGGCATTGGTGCCCAGGTCGGTAATTTTGACGGTCGCGCCAGGAATGGCGGCACCGCTCGCATCACGGATCTGTCCACGCAACGAACCGGAATTGGATTGCGCCAGCGCGCCGATGCTGACGCAGGCAAACAAACAGCAGAGGAACAGGCGAACGCTTCGATTAAGCAACATTTTGACTCCTTCCCAAATGATGGACAATTCGTCAGAACCTGCTTTGGGTTCTGTCTTTAATGTTCTGGATAGATTTATAGTTCCCAGCAATGAGCCTAGTAAGCAATGAAACCCATCATAAAAATTGAGATATTAGGCGTCTACTAACCAGAGTTAGCCCCGAGTACTAACTTTGGTTAGGTCTGGCGGCTTCGGAACTTGCGAGTAAGGCGCTGTCATGAATGGTGCGAATCAAGTTGAGCAGGTCTTCGCCAAACCGTTCCTTCAGCAAAAACGCGCTCGCGCCGGCGCGTAAAGCAGCCTCGCGCTTGTCTTCGTTCGACATGGCTATGACGTGGCTGTGCGGGGCGAAGTGCCGCAACTTACGCGCAACTTCCAGCCCGCTGAGGTTCGGCAAACGCATATCCAGCAAAGTGACATCTGGCTGTAAAGCACCAAACAAAGCAATCGCTTCAGCGCCGTCACTGGCCACGCCCGCCACCCGCATATCCGGTTGTGTGGCGATCATTTCAGTTAATCCTTCGCGCACCGCCGGATGGTCATCCACGATCAAAACGCGAATCGGCTTGGAGTGAGACATAAGCGAAACAATATTCATCAATCATGGGGGCAAGGGAAATGAAGACGGAGTTTAGTTAGAAATGGCAGGTGGCGGCTACTAACCAAAGTCAGCGCTGAATACTAACTTTCGTCAGGTGGGGCTATTCATCGAGATGGACAATGCCGCGGCGCAGCGCCGTTGTGACCGCTTGCGTGCGGTCGGTCACCGCGAGTTTGCTGAGGATTTTGTTGACGTAAAACTTTACGGAACCTTCGGTCACGTTGAGGAGGTCGCCGATTTGCTTGTTGCTGTGACCGTCCACCATCAGCCGCAAAACATCGAGTTCGCGGGGCGTGAGGCCATGTGGCAAGAGGTTATGTTCACTTCCTTCAAGCACGCCGGGCGGCAGGTATTGTCCGCCCGCGCGAACCGTGCGGATGGCTTTGAAAAGTTCTTCGCCGAACATTTCCTTGAGCACGTATGAAGCCGCGCCTGCCTGCAACGCCTGATAGACATCCTGATCGCCATGAAACGAAGTCACCACGATGAAGCGCGCTTGCGGAAACTCCTGCCGCAGCGTTCTGATGACTTCGACGCCGCTCATCCCCGGCAGGCGCAAATCCATCAACGTCACATCGGGCTGATACTGGCGAAAAAGCTGCATCGCCTGTGTACCGTCCGAAGCCGCCGCCAGCACGCGCATATCCGCTTGTGTGCCGAGCATGGCAGAGAGTCCTTCGCGCACGACGGGATGATCGTCTACGAGCAGGATGCGAATGGGTTGATCTTGATTCATGCGGTGATGATGGTACTGATCCGAATTTTGATTTCTGTGCCTGCGCCCGGCGCACTGAGCAACGCGAGTTCGCCGCCGATTTGCGCGGCGCGTTCGCGAATGCCCAACAAACCGTAATGACCGCCGAAGCCCTGCGCCTTGGTGGCCGTGTCGAAACCGCAGCCGTTGTCACGCACGCGCAACTCGATCAAGCGGGAATCGAAACTCAACTGGACTTCGATCAGCGAAGCCTGCGCGTGGCGCAGCGCATTGGTCACGGATTCCTGACCGATGCGCAACAGATTGTTTTCCTGTTCCTCGGCCAGCCGGCGCGGCGTGCCTTTGACCTGATAGGTGATTTGCGGCGAACCTTCGGTCGTCACCTGCGCGATGAAATTTTCGAGCGCCGTGGCCAGATCATCGTGTTCCAACGCCTGATGACGCAAATCAAGCACGAGGCGGCGCGCGTCGGCCAATCCTGTGCGAGCCAGTTCCACGGCGCGGTCGAGATGGCGTCCGGCGGTTTCGGCCGAAATCGGCAACAGCGTTTTGACGACGTGCAACTGGGCCAGCAATCCGGCAACTTCCTGGGCCAGTGTGTCATGAATGTCGCGCGCGATGCGGTTGCGTTCGCCCATCACCACCGCGTGCCGCACCTGCATTTGCCGCAAGCGCTGCCGATGCGCCAGCCAGACAAGTCCGGCAATCACCGCCGCACAACTCAGATAAAACCACCACGTCTGATAGAAATGCGGTTGCAGCCGCAACCGAATCGTTGCGCCGGTTTCATTCCACACGCCATCGCTGTTGCTGGCGAGCACGCGAAAGGTATAAGACCCTGGCGGCAGGTTCGTGAAATACGCCGTGCGCCGCGTGCCTGCGTCAACCCAGGCCACTTGCGGCGACCAGTCCAGCCATCCGCGCTGATCGCTGCTCAATTGATAGCGAAACTTCAAGCGCTCGGGCGCGATAAAACTCAACCCCGTGTATTGCACCTCCAGTTCGCCCCGCCCGGGCGGCACAATGATTTCGGCATTCGCGGAAAAGGCCTGTTTGTCTACCAGCACTTGCTCGACTTTGACGGGCGGCAGATACGTGTTGGAAGAAAATTTTTCGGGCTCGATGCGCACGACGCCGTTCAGCGTCGGAAACCACAAATTGCCGTCGCGGGTGCGATAGGCCGATGGATGCGTGCCGAAATGCACGGAGCTTTGCATGTCCTGCGTGTGGCCATAAGAAACCGTGCTGAGCGTGTTGACCTGTCCCGCAATCAATGCGTTCAATTCCTGCCGATTGACGCGAAAAATGTCCCGGCTGCTGCCACACCACAGATTGCCCTGCGCGTCCTCGAGCATTTGATAAATCGTGTCGGTTGGCAGCCCTTCCTTCATCGTCACAGTTTTCAGCACGCCGTCTTTCAAACGGCACAAGCCGCCGCCGCGCGTGCCAACCCACAGCGTGTTGTCGGCGTCTTCGTACAGGCCGCTGATGAAGGGATAAGGCAAGCCGTCGCGTTCGGTGAAGCGGCGCAACACACCTGCTTGGTAATGCAGCAACCCGTAATCCGTGCCAATCCAGAGGCCACCCGCACGGCTGACGAGGATCACCCGCACAGGCGCAATCGAGGCTTTCAATTCGTCGGCGAGGTTCACCAGCTTGCCAGCGTCAAACCGAAACAGCCCGTCCTGTCGCCCTACCCAAAGCTGGCCCTGCGCGTCTTCAGCCAGCGCGAAAATCGGGGCCAGTGGCGTTTCGTTGGGCGTCTGATCGGTGATTCGCCCCGCGCGCAGATTCACGAGCCGGTTGCTTGCCACCGCCATCCACAGCGTGCCGTGACGATCTGCCAACAAAGAACGCACTCCCCCTCTCAGCAGCGGTTCGCCCTTGCCCACGATTTGCAACTTGCCGTTTTGCCAACGGGTCAAACCATCGGTAAACCATGAACCGAACCAGACGCTTTGAGCGTCTTCGGTAATCGAGTAAACCAGATTGCCGGCCAATCCATCGCGTGCCGTCAGGGTTTGCACGCCCGCCTCGCGCGCGCAAGCCAGGCCGCCGCCATCCGTGCCAATCCACAAATTGCCTTCGCGGTCAGCATGCAGCGCAATCACGAAATTGTTGGGCAAGCCCGCGTCTTCATGCCGCACGAATTGCCCGGCGCTGAACTGGTACAATCCGCCGTGGGTGCCCGCCCACAATTGCCCCGTCGCATCAATCGTCACCGCGTAGACAATGTTGTCCAGCGCGCCCGGTTTGATTTGAAAGCTTTCTGACTGCCCCGCTTGCCACCGCAATACGCCTTGCCCGACGGTCCCGAGCCAGAGCTCGCCGTTGCGATCTTCGGTCACGCTCACCAGGTTTTGTCCGGTCAGGTGCTCCTGCCATTCGCCTTCTTGCCGCCATTGCAGCAAGCCGTCATTGGTCAGCGCGAAAACATCGCCTGCACGATTCACCCAAAGCTGACGAATGTTGCGGCGCACGGGCAGCACCTTGAGCGGTTCACGCGCGACCGAACCCGCCCGCAATGCCTGCAAGTGATTGCGCGTTGCGACCAGCAGCGTTCCATCAGGCGTCTCGGCAATGCTTGTGACCATATCCGCCACCAACCCTTCGGCAGTGGTGAACGCCGTGAACTGCCCATTCTGGTAACGCACCAAACCGCCATCTGAACCAATCCACAGATTGCCCGCGCGGTCTTCAAACAAAGCTGTAAAAATATTGCTGCGCAAGGCGGGCGTATTCGCGCGATTGAAAACCACAAAGCGAACGCCGTCGAATCGCGCCAGTCCGTCAAACGTCGCCAGCCATAAATATCCATCGCGGGTTTGCCTGATGGCGCGAATCTGGTTTTGCGGCAAGCCGTCGCGCACTTGCCAGGCACGAATACTCAAACGAGGCAGGGGGGAAAGTACGAAACGAGGATTTTGTGCGGCGACATCAGTAAGGAAAACCGGCTGCGTGATCAAGACAAAGACAAGCGCCGAAAAGCAGGTCAAACGCAATTTCCCGGCACGAAGATTCTGGATAGTTTCGACCATGATCTCTCTCTTTCACCCCAGTCGCCACCATAAAGATGGAGTCCGCATACAACCAAACAAACGGAATGGTTTCACCTTGCCAAGTCTACTGCTGAATCGCCTTATGTCTAGCGGTTCGCACCATACAAGGCAACAATCGCTGCCGGATTTTCTCGCGCACCCTCGCAGGCTCATCTCTTTTGGACTTGGGGGCTGAACGAGCTGGTCATCTTGCCAAAAAAGGGGGGAGTATTTGAGCGAGCTGAAAATCGCTCTCTCTTGATTTACACAAAGCACTTCGTGGCGGGTAACAACCGACTTAGTTACGGTGGGTCACTGGTGAAGCTGGCTTTTGTGGTGTGCTGCCTGCCCTGAATATTGCCGGTTGTTTTGGCGTCCACGGATTCGACGCGCACGATGCGTTCGGCGTCGCGGTACGGAAACGGGCGCAGCAGAATGCCGTAAATCAAACTGAAAATCGCCGCGTTCGCGCCAATGCCCAGCGCCAGCGTCAGCACGACCACCAAGGCAAAGCCCGGTCGTTTTCCCAGCGACCGCAGCGCATGGTTAGTAAACGGCAAGGCGCGTGCGGCTTTCCATCACGAATGGCCCGGCTTTCACGCCATTCCAGGGCAAGCTGTATTTCAAATGTTGTAACTTCCGCTAAAACCTTCCTTCTTCCAAAAAGCTGAAGTAGCTCGTGCGGTTGAAGATGATGTGATCAAGCAAATCAATGCCGATGATTTCGCCTGCCGCTTTGAGCTGCGCGGTGATTTCGATGTCATTGGGTGAGGGATCGAGGCCGCCGCTGGGGTGATTGTGCGCCACGATGACAGCCGAAGCGCGGTCGGTCAGCGCGTCGGCGAAAACTTCACGCGGATGCACCGGGCTGCGATCAATCAATCCAATGGACACCACTCGAATGTTCAGAATCTCGTTCGCCCCGTTGATGCTGGCGCAAAGAAAATGCTCTTGCTTGCGGTCGGCGTAATGGCGCACGTGGGGCAGCAGGTCGGCAGGAGTTTCGATCTTCGCTCCATCCGGTTTAATGCGGCGGCGGGCAAATTCGATGGCGGCCAAAATCAACGTCGCTTTGGCATCGCCAACGCCGTCGAATTGCGTCAGGTCATCGGCTTTTACTTCCAGCCCTTTTTCGTCAATCAGCCGCGCCAGTTTGGCAGCCAGCGTCATCACGTCCATGCCGGGCGTCCCTTTGCCGAGCAACACCGCCAGCAGTTCCTGATCGCTCAGCGCCCGCGCGCCTTTGCGCAACAGTTTCTCGCGTGGACGGTCGGCTTCGGGAATGTCGTGTATCGTTTTGCTCATGGATTCAAGCGGTTAAAGAAAGATGAGTTTGAATGACCGTCACGGCCATAATGTCAAAAATACCGCCGAGGTCTGTGTATTTAGGGTCGGCGAGTTCGTCATAACGCCCGCGTTCGTCATAGGTCGTTTGGATGATTCCATTGACCTGACCGCGATAAGCGTTTTCCAAATAGAGCCGATTGTGCCGATGCACTTGCACCGTTGTGCGAATAACCGGGTCGGCAATTTTCTCTTCCGTCACTTCTTTGATGTAAAGCGCCTCTTCGTCGCTGATGTCGAATTTTGCGCGAATCTGCGCGATGACATCTTGCACGGACGCTTTCACCGGCGGTGGGGCTGCGCCTTTTTTCCCTGCGCCTGGTCGCAACTTGACCGGGCTGCCGCTGGACATCACGCCTTGATATTGCACCGCTGCCTTGATGACTTCGGTGGCGCGCATTTGTTGCATCAGTTCCGACACCGTACCGACCTTGATCAGTTGAGGGCCGACGGATTCGGCAAAAGCCGCGAAGGTTTGCACCTCTGCCGGATAAGTGAAAAAGCAGGTCAGGAAATGAAAGCTTTTGACGAAGCGCGCCAGCAAATAAACATAAGCCTTGCGGTCTTCGGCGTGGCTGAGTCTGGTTTGAAAGCGTGTGCGCAGCGAATTGATTTGATATTGCACCTGCGCATCCGTCCCGTTCGCCAGCAGCTTGATCAAATCGCCGGCATCTTTTGACGTGAAAACGCCCGCCGCCAAAATCTCCGCCAGCAATTTCGTCACCGTTGCCTCGTCGGGTTCCTCCGGTTCAAAGGGCGTCCCCTTCCGATATTTCGCAAAGGCTTTCAGGATTTGCGTCGCGTTGTTGGTGAAATCCACAACGACCACGTCCTGCTTGCCGTAATGCGCGCGGTTTAACCGCGAGACGGTTTGGACTGCGTTGCGATCAAGCACGGGCTTGTCCAGGAACATGCCCGCCAGCAAAGGTTGATCAAAGCCTGTTTGAAACTTGTTTGCCACCACCATCAGGCGATAGTCGTCGCCTTCAAAGCGGTCTTCGATCAGCTCGCTTGGTTGCAGTTCGTTCACGGCGTATTCGCTGATGGATTCGTTGGTTTCCGGGTGAACGAAATCCGAGAAGGCGTAAAGCGCGCGGTAATCAGCGCCGCGCTCCTTCAGTTTTTCCTTGATGATGTTGAAATAGCGCCAGCCTGCCACGCGCGACGAAGTGACGATCATCGCTTTGGCGCGTCCGCCGATCAGCGGTTTGATGTCTTTCTCAAAAATGCGCAGCATCACTTCGGCCTTGTATTGAATCAGCCCGTCGTCTTGAAACGCCACGTTTCGCAAAGCCTTGGCGATGACGCCTTTGGGATAGAGCCGCTCTTCATCGGGCGAAGGCACGACCTGGCAGTGCAAATGATAAAGCGTTTGGTAAGAGATGATGCTGGCCGCCACGTCCACGATGTACCCTTCGGCAATGGCTTCGGCTTCGGTGTAAGTGTCAAAGGCCTTGCCGAACAGCGCGACCGTCGCCGGCGAAGGCGTCGCCGTGAAGGCCACGAACAATTGATTCAAATCGTGTTCACGAATCACCTGGGCAAGCTGTTCTTCCGGGTCGGTTTCAGCAATTTCGGTGTCCGGTTCGTCTGCCGTCCGGCGAAAAGGCAGGCGGATGGCTGCGCCCAGTTGGCCTTCCTGCGAGCGGTGGGCTTCATCAATCAGAAAGGCCACGCGCAGCTTTTTCAGTTCCGGGTTCTGCTGAATCTCCGCCAGCACCCAGGCGAATTTCTGTTGCGTGGTGACGATGATGGACTTTCGCTCTTTCAAAAAGCGCGGCAAATCGTCGGCCTTTTTGGCGATGCCGATGACGTCTTTCAGGTGCGTGAACTTTTCGATGTCATCGCGGATGTTTGTGTCCAGCGTTTTGCGGTCGGTCAGGATGAACGTGATGTCCACCAGCTTTTCGTTCGTGCCGGGTTTGAACAGACTGTGCAAGCGGTCGGCCAGCCAGCAAATGGAAAGCGTCTTGCCGCTGCCGGCGGAATGTTCGGCCAGATATTTTTTGCCGATGTCGCCGTGCGCGGCGAAATGCGCGGTGATGTCTTCGGCCACGCGCCGCACCAGACGGCTTTGGTGATAGCGCGGAAAAATCGTCGCCGCCGGGCGCGCCGGTTTGTCGCCCTCGGCTTCGCGTTCGGGCACGCGCACCAGAAAAAACGACAGAGCTTCCAGCAATTGATCCTGCGACAGCACTTCGCGGTAAAGGAACTCGACCGGGTATTCGTCGGCGTTCGCGGGCGTATTGGTCAGCCCCATATTGTGCCAGCGGAAGTTTTCGGCCAGACGCGGATCGGTGGCCGCCATCACATCGCTGGTATCGGCGGCCAGGTACAGGAACGGATGCTGGAAAATCTTGCGCGTGTGGTCGCGCCTGGTAAATTGCGCCACGGCGTCGTGTACGTTCTGGTTGGCTTCGTGTTTCAGTTCCAGCGCCACGATGGGCAGGCCGTTCAGGTAAAAGACGAAATCAATTTCCTGATTCGTCTCGCCAAAATAAAAGTGCGGGCGAAAGGCGATGCGGTTTTCGGCGTATTTGGCTGCGGCGGCGCTCGCGGCGGAACGCGGCTTGGGATAAAAGAGCCGGAAGTCCAGCCCGCGCACTTTCAGGCCGTGCCGCAAGATCATCCACAGCGGCGTGTGCGCCAGTTCTTTGCGCAACGCTTTGAAAACTTCCTCGCGCGCGTCCGTGCCGTAATCATCCGCCAGCTTTTTCAGCGTGTCCGATTGCGTGGCTTTCAGAAAAGCCCAAAGGTTGTCTTCGGCAAGGCAATGTTCGGTGTCGGTGATGTCGGCTTGTTCCAGCACGGCATATTTGTGCTCGCGGATGAGGTACGCCGCGAGGTGTTGCTGAAAGGTCAGTTCCGGGGCGTTTTTCTTTTTCGCCATGTGTGTTGCCCTGTGGTTTTTCGTCGCATCGCGACGTTTGAATTTAGCCGTGGAGTTTCAACCCACGGTAAGCGTGCCTATGCCGGGGTGATTCAGATTTCTTGCCGCGTTTTCAAGCGTCGCTACGCGACGCGGGGGAACTTGGGCCAGTTTCCGTGGGTTGAAACCCACGGCTAAATTCATTCCGTCGCTAACGCGACGAAAAACGCGTTGCTATCGCGTCACATCCTGGAACTCAGATGCTTCATCGTCGAACGGTTTATTCCTCTTGCGCGTGCGACACACGCTTTACGTCCGCCTCCGTAATGCGCCGCTGCCCCGTCACGCATTCGTGAATCAGCGACTTGCGGTAGGCGGTGAGCGTGGCGATTTGCTTCTCGATAGCGGTGACAAGTTGCTTCAACTCGGCAAGCTTTTGGTCGAGGTGAACGCAGATAACATTCTGCTCGGTGAGAGAAGGAATGGCTACCACAGTACCTTTTATCTTTGTCCCTGTGATCACAGGTTGCGCAGTGTTGTTAGCTTGTGCGTTAAAGTTCAGCGCATTGAATAAATAGCAAAGAAAGTGTGCTGAGTGCTTGGACTTGACGATGAGGGCGTTGTCACTCACCCAGGCCTTACCGTGAATATAATGGGCATTTCCGCAATAGGCACCTACTCGTCCGATCACCACCGTTTCCCCGTCTACATTGAACCGGTTGGTGCGGTCCATCACACCGTTGCCTCCGTAAATGGCGAATTCTCCACCATCAACAATCTTGTCTGAGGCGAAGTCACCACTGCCAATCTCAATTTCATAGCGCAACTGTCCACGACGCCAATGCATAGGAGTTTTTACATAGCCCGGAATCTCTGGATCGTGACGCGGCGCTTTTGGGTCAACTCCCCCCATTACGGCTTCCCGAATAATCGCACCCCGCAGTGCAACCAGGGTTTCGAGTTGGCGGCGTTTGGCGGACACCGCTGCGTCAATCGCCGCGCAACTCGCATCCAGATACGCCGCGATGCGCTGTTGCTCCGGCAGCGGCGGGAGCGGCACCGGCAGTTCGCCTACTTTGGTTGAATTGGTAGAAGCCAGATTCGTTGTTCTTTTCCCGGTCGCTTCAAAGTAGTCCCGCGCCAGCTTGGAGCTTGTGAGATACGCGAGGAAGCTTGGACATAACCGGTGCTGGAAACAGCGGACTGCAAAAATGTGATTCTGATGCAGGCAATCTTTGATCACACCATCCCAAACAGTCCCTCGCCCCAGTTTGTCCAAATCCCCACCTTCGGTCATCAGAACGTCACCAGCGCGAAGGGAAACTCTGGCAGCAATCTCCGGGGGGACTTCGATCGTAGTCACGTGCCGCAAATCGAAGCTACCATCTTGAACGTTGGCCACCCGCAAATAAGGACGTTCGAGCAGTGTTCCTTCATAGTTTTTACCGAGCGTTAATCCTGTTTGAATTGAAGCTACACGTTTAAGCATGGGTAACCTCCACTCAGTAGGAATGTCCGATATCCAGCCTGAATTGGTGGGCTTCATCCGAGTACTTTCCAACATGCTTCCGTTCACTGAAGGGGTCATTTCCCGCCCTCCATCTCCGCCCGCACAATATTGGCGAGTTGTTTGGCCTTGATGATTGATTCGCTGGCAATCCGGGACACAACCCCGTTGGGGTTGGTGGAACGGCGGGGGATGGCGTTGCGCCTATCCCAGGGTAACGGCTGCGCCGCAACCCTGGGCTGGAGGACATTGCCCCGTTGGGGCAGGGCGAATCGCTGGCGGTTGGGAATCCCACCGGGATTCCGGTCTTCAGCCTGGTGTTGCGGCTTGGCCGCTACGCCGGGAAATCCGCCGCGAATCGGGTTGGGAATCCCACCGGGATTCCATCCTTCAACCCGGTGTTGCGGCTTGGCCGCTACGCCGGGACAATGTACGGTCAATCGCCGCAACCCCAACGGGGTTGTGTCCTGCGCCTGATGCGAACCCGACGAATACGCCGGACGTGGCATTAATCCCAAACGTATTGTTCGTCCCATTCCAAACCGTGTTTGCGGAGAAACGCCCGGTATTCGTCTTGAAACGTTCGCTTTTGATGATGCTGTTCCTGATTGGCGATGTAATCTGTGGTGCGGTCTAACGCTGACGGGCTGACCGAAAACGCGCCGTATCCGCTTTGCCACGTGAATTCGGAAGAATCGGAATCGCGTTGCTTGATCCAGATGTTGGAAACGCGTTTGAGTTCCTTCACCAGGTCTGCTTGCGTGATGGTACGGGACATTCGACAGAGCAGATGAACGTGATCTTCGACGCCGCCCACGATTAACGGAGGGCATTCCAGCGTCTTCGAAATGCCGCCCAAATACGCGTGCATTTCCTGCCGCAGAATTGGATCGCGCAAAAACGGCTGACGATGCTTGGTTGAAAAGACCAAATGCAAATAAACGCAAGACAATGACTGTGGCATCGGTTCCTCCAATTGATGCAACCCCGCTGGGGTTGATGGCTTTGAATATGGCAGCCCAGGGTTGCGGCTTGGCCGCTACCCTGGGAAATGCGCAGAACAAACGCGCCAACCCCAACGGGGTTGTGTCCATGATCGAATACGCAACCCCGTTGGGGTTGGCGGAATATATGACGCCATTGACCCAGGGTTGCGACAGCGCCGCAACCCTGGGCTGAAGGATACAGCCCCTTTGGGGCAAAACAGCAATCACTGATTTTGTCATTGCGCCAATCCCTCCAACATCTTTTCTGCTTCCTTCTCCAACCGCCAAAACTCCGCCAGCAAATCTTTCGCGGGCGTGGGCGGCTGGTAGCGGTAAAAGTATTTATTCGGCAGGATTTCATAACCCAGAATCGGCTGGCCGTCTTTTTCGGTTTCCTTCCAGCGAATGATTGGCTTGGCGATTTCGCGGTTCAGGAATTCCGCGATGTCTTCGCCATAAGGGATGTATTCATCGTCCTGCACATAATGGCGATGCGTCCATTCGACGGCGAGAATCTCGTCGGCATCGGCCAGCGCGTCTTTGAACTTTTTGACGGCATTGTCCTGCGCGCAGACGGTGAAGGCGATGGTTTGCTCCGACTCCTGCACGCGCACCTGCACGCTGAAATGCAAATCGCTTTGATGAAAGTCCTGCTCCTTTTTCACATTGGCGGCGGTGAAAGCCTTTTCATACGGTTCGGTGATGATGGCTGGTTGATCGTGTTCGTCGGTTTGCCAGAAAACGACGCTGACCTTGTGGTAGGCAAAATCTTCGCGCGCGAAGATTTTGACGTGTTCGTCGGCATAACCTTTCGCCCAGCCTTTGGTATAACGCTGCTCGATCCAGGCGCGATGCGTTTCAGTGATACGGTTGCGTTTATTGCCGAACGATTTGGGCTCTTTCTCAAATTGCCGGCGGGCGTCAATCAGCATGACGCGCCCGCGATGGCCGGCGGGTTTGTCGTTCCGTAACAACCAGATGTAAGTGAAAATGCCGGTGTTATAAAAAAGCTGATCGGGCAGCATGATGATGGCGTCGAGCCAATCGTTTTCCAGAATCCAGCGGCGAATCTCGCTTTCGCCCGAACCGCAATCGCCGTTGGAAAGCGGCGAACCGTTGAAGATGATGGCAACGCGGCTGCCGCCTTCTTCCGGCTGTGCCATCTTCGCCAGCATGGTTTGTAAAAAGAGCAGCGCGCCGTCATTCACGCGCGGCATTCCGGCGCGGTAACGCGTCTTTTCCAGCTTGCGCGCTTCCTTTTCATAGCCATCCTTGCCGCCCCAGGTCACGCCGAACGGCGGATTGCTCAACATCCGATGAAACTTATATTTGCTTTCAGGCCACTGGTCCCCCGGCTCTTTGCTGTGCGGTTCGTGCGGGATCAATGAATTGCCCAAATGCACAGTGGCTTGCTTGTCGTTTTTGATGAGCAGGTCGGCCTGACAGACGGCGTAATTGGTGGGAGAAAGCTCCTGCCCGTGAACCGTGATGAATCGCTCCACGCGCTCCTTTTCCTCCGGCGTGGCGGCGCGTTCCAGCAAATGTTCTTTCGCGACCGACAACATGCCGCCTGTGCCGCTGGCCGGATCGTAAATGGAAAGATGTTTGTCAGGGATGGGAATATCGAGCAATTCAACCATCAGGCGAATGACTTCACGCGGCGTGAAATGCTCTCCGGCCTCATCGCCGCTCTGTTCTGAAAAACGCCTCAACAACTCTTCATAGATGTAACCCATCTCCAACCCCGAAAGCTGATCGGGACCGAGCGCGAGTTCCTTGTACTGATTCAGGATCGGAGCCAGCCGGTTGTTTTTCAGCATCAGGCCGATGGTGGCGCGGTAGTTGAAATGCTCGATGATGTCGTCAACGTTTGACGAGAAGCCATTGATATAAGCGCGAAAGTTTTCTTCCAACAGCGCGTGATCTTCTTCGTAAACCGAACGAAGCGTCCAGTTGGTTGAGTTGGAAAACGGGCACTGCTTCGGATTCAACTCCAAATCCTTGACCAGCTTGGCCAGTTCCTGTTCAGTCAGATTGGGCCGATTTTTCAGCACCGTGGCGGCTTTCTTTTCCCGCCAGTCAATCAACACGCATTCCAGGCGGCGAATGACGATGATCGGCAGAATGACGCTTTGATATTCGTAAGACTTGAACTTGCCGCGCAACCGCTCGGCTGATTTCCAAATGTCAGACGCGAGGTTGTCGAGCTTGGGTTTATTGAGGGATAGAGCCATGTATGATATTGAACCTTGGTTTCGTGGGTAAATGATTCAAATGATTGATCGCGAATGAGCTGGGGCACGCGCCGCACAATTGTTTTCTCATCGCCTTGTGAGATTGTCAACGTTTTGAAATACACGCCAGAATCCAAAGCCGCCTTGCAAACCAATCGCCGGAGTTCGTGCCAACCGGGCGATCCGCGCGGCAATACGGCTGGGGAGGGATTGAGCTGGCGCTTGGCGAGGTGAATGGATTGGCGGGTGTGACGATGGCTTTAGCGCTATCGTTCTCCCTCGGAGAAAATCTGGTCGGAGATGAATCTTTTGAGTGCCAGCAGGGAAGCATCGGAAAGTTTGAATTCGGTCTTTCCCCACTTGCCGGCAAGGGTTTTGGCTTCAAGTAGTTTCCGCAGAGTTTCGCGATCCAGGCTGGCCTGGGCTTTTTCGGCAAACAGGCGGCTCATTTCAAAAAAATCCATGTGAAACTCCGTGACGGGAATTTCCAGGCGGTTTGTTTCCAGACTGAGCGACAAGGTTGCGGCTTCCTTGAACAATGGCGGCGTGCGGCGGTTGGAATCGCCTCGGAACGCCGAGAGGTTGAAATAAAATTTTGCCGTTTCGTTTGGTTGTTTTCCTTGATACGCAGCGTTGGCCGTCAACATCAACCTGATTGGCGGCGCAAACGTTTCCAGCAACGCGCACTCGACTGTTGTCAGATTCGCCGCCGGATCGTATTTCGCTTCTCTTCGGCAAACGCTCCCCGGCGTCTGAGCGTATGCCGCCGCAGGCAGAACTGCCAGGCAAAAAATCAGTCCAAGCAGCAAGGCTACAGCGCGTCTTTTCATCGCCTACTTTTCCCCCTTCGCTCCGGCGGCTTTTGCCTTCGGTTTCATGGCATTCGAGGGCTGACAAGCCCCTTTGCCGTCGTCGAACCAATCGCGCAGCAATTCGCTGACGCCGGGTTTGCCCGCGCCGATGAAACGGGCGCGGCGTTCGCGATAGGCGGCCAGAACCTCCGCAGCGCGCGCACGAATCGCGCGGTCTTCATCCTGTTCGGCGTACCCTTTGGGGACAGCCCAAACGAACTGATGTGTTTCGCCGCCGAACGTGGGAATGGAAAGAAAATCGCGTTCGACAAATTTGCCCGTTTGCTTTTCCGATTCGCCTGCCTGGACGAAAAAATCCACGGCATACAGCGGAAAGCCGAACAAATAGCCATATCCGCGCCAGCGTGAACCTGGCTGGCTGTATTCAATCGCCATCAGCACTTCCATCGGATGCGCGTGCGGTGTCAGTCCAAACGGCGCAAAGTAATCCGCGTGCTTTGACACCGCGGAGGAAAGCGCGGGCAGGTTCAGCAACACGGCTTCGGCGGCGCGCATCGTTTCCTTGGTTTTTGAGTCTTCGTAGGTCTGCGCGAAATGGCGCACGTCGGCGAACAATTCATCGCCGCAACGCCAGGCGGCGAATGCCTGCCGCGCTTCTTCAATTTCCCGCAAGTCCGGTTGCTTGACCGCAAATTTGAAGGACGCAATGCCGCTGCTCATCGGCTTCATTCCGCCAATCAGCGTGTAGAGCGCTTCCGAATCCAGCGCCTTCAGCAACAATTCTTCCGACTTGGCGCGCAATGCGGGCGGCAGCTTGTCAGTCGGAAAACACTGCGCGCGCGGCACGCCTTCGGCCAGCGCGTTGAAATTCAGTAAAAACAGCAGGAGAAAAAGCCCAAGAAGTTGTTTCATGAACAGATCGCCTCAAAATCGAGTTTTGGATTCGCGCGGAATATAGCCTCGCGTTTCGTTTACGGCGAGTGCTTTTTTTTGAACGGTCATCCCGCTGAAGTTTCCGGTCGGATTCGGCAAACGAATGGCAGGCGGCGATTCAACTCATTCCTCGTTACCAGCCATTCATCTTGCCGCAGCGGCTGTTCCTTGAAAACTTGTCGCCAGGATCAGCCTGCCGGTTAAGCTGCCTCCTTTTGCGCAATCTCACAACGAAACCTGGGAAAATCAAGCAAGGAGAAAAAAGATGTTTTCATTCGTTCGATCCGCGCCGGCGGCGTTGTTTCTGCTGGCACTTACCGTCCTGGCGCTGGCGGCATCGTCCGCAACGTTACGAGGCCGCGTCATTGACACCAGCGGCGCTTCCATCGTTGGCGCTGAAGTCACCGTCACCAACACGGCGACCAATCTGGCGCGCAAGGTGGTGACCGACGCCAACGGTTTGTACCTTGTCCCGGAATTGCCGCCGGGCGTTTACCACATCGAAGTCGGCAAAGACGGCTTTCAACGTCTCACCCGGCGACAGGTGGTGCTGAACGTTGCGGGAAGTTTTACGGAAGATTTCACGCTCAGTGTCGGCGCAGTCAGCGACGCCGTGACGGTCGAAGGGAATTCGTCGCTGGTCAATCGCGAATCGGCGACGGTGGCGACCGTGGTGGATCGGCAATTTGTCGAAAATCTGCCGCTCAATGGGCGCAGCTTTCAGGTACTGCTGGAACTGACACCCGGCGTAACGCTGGCCAAATCCAGCATTCAAAGCACGGGCCAGTTTTCCGTCAACGGACAGCGAACCAACGCCAATTACTTTATGGTGGACGGCGTCGGCGCGAATTTCGGCGCCAGCCTGACGGCACAAAGTTACCAGCAGGGCGCGGGAACCCAACCGGCATTGTCCGCGCTGGGCGGTTTCAACAATCTGGTTTCGGTGGATGCCTTGCAGGAATTCCGCGTGCAAACGTCCGGCTACGATGCGCAGTATGGCCGTTCGCCCGGCGCGCAGGTTTCGATCACCACGCGCTCCGGCGGGAATCAGTTCACCGGCTCGGCGTTCAATTACTTCCGCAACGAAGCCCTGGACGCGGCGGATTTCTTCGACAATCTCAGCGGCATTCCCAAACGCAAACTGCGGCAAAACGATTTTGGCGGAACGCTGGGCGGTCCCGTTCGGCTGCCGAAAAAAGTGTTTGGCCCGCTCGGTTACGACGGGCGCGACCGGACGTTCTTTTTCGCGTCGGTGGAACAGTTGCGTTTGGTGCAACCGCAGGCAGGCGTCTTTCGCGCCCGCGTACCGTCGCTGGCCGCGCGTGAAGCCGCCACCGGAGCGATGCGCGCCATCCTGAGTGCGTATCCATTGCCGAACGCTCCGCGCGTGGCGGCGGATGGCGACCCGGCGGACAGTGAACGTTATGTTGCCGGGCTTTCGTATCCTTCGCGCATGACTTCGGTCGGCGTGCGGTTCGATCACAAATTCAGCGATGGGTTGACGGTGTTTGGCCGTTTCAATGTTGCGCCTTCCGAACAGTTCTTCCGCTCGTTTCCCAGCCAGGAAAACCAGTTTCGCAAAGACACACAGACGTTCACCGGCGGCATGACCTGGACGCTTTCGCCGCGCGTGGTCAGCGATTTGCGGTTGAATTACAGCACGGATCGCGGCGATTTCGATTTCGTCGGCGTGCCGGTGGATGGCGCGGTTTTGCCGCCCGACAGTCTGCTTTTCCCATCGTTTGCGCCGCGCGCCAGCACCGCCGTCAGCTTGCAGCTTTATGGCTTTGGCCCGTCCGGCGTGACGGCGGGCAATCTGACGCAGGGCAAAACCCTGGGGCAGCAACAGCGGCAATTCAACCTGGTCGAAAACCTGACGCTGGTCAGCGGCGGCCACGAATTGAAATTCGGCGCGGATTATCGGCGGCTGCGTCCGTTGCAAGACACGCGCTCGCTCAGCATCAGTTACAACTTTGGGACGGAAGCCGCGCGGCGCACGGGCGTGCCGACGGCGATTTCCGTGCAGGCCTTCGCGCCGGTGACGGATTTCTTTGTGCAGAACTTGTCGCTCTATGCCCAGGACGCCTGGCGCGTGACGCGGCGCGCCACGCTGACCTACGGCTTGCGTTATGAAATCAATCCGCCCCTCAGTGGCGACCGGCTGCCGTACCAGATTGACGGGCTTGAAAACCCGCTGACCGCGACGCTGGCCAAACCGGGCACGCGGCAATGGGAAACCACCTGGAACAATTTCGCGCCGCGCATCGGGCTGGCCTGGACGCTTTCGGAAAAACACAACTTGGTGGCGCGCGGCGGATTCGGTCTGTTTTATGACACAGGGTTGGGAACGGCGCTGCGCGGTTACAGCAGCTTTCCGTACAACACTTCGCTGAACATCACCGCGCCCGCGTTGTTGCGCTTTCCGGCGAACGAAGCCGACATTCAACCGCCGCCGTTCGCCGACACGTTGCCGCCGCCGTACAACTCCAGCTTTTTCGTCTTTGATCGAAAGCTGAAACTGCCGTACACGCGGCAGTGGAACGTCATGCTGGAAAAAGGGCTGGGGCGAAACAACATCGTCACGTTGGGATATGTCGCCGCCGCCGGACGCCGTTTGCTGCGCGCGGAGCAGTTGCAGAATTTCAATGCCGCGTATGTCCAGCAACGCTTCGGACTGCCGGCCCAGCCGCTGATCGTTATCAATCCGGCGATTTTCGGGCCGAATCTGGCGGCCACCGCGCCGGTTGGCGGTTCGACGGTTTCGGTCACTCGCAACGCTTCGGCTTCGGATTACCATTCGTTGCAAATGCAGTTTCGGCGGCGGTTGTCGCGCGGATTGCAAACGCAGGTTTCCTACACCTGGGCCAAGTCGCTGGATGATGTTTCAGACGAAACCATCAGCGGCATTCCGCTGGACCGCATTGACCTGCGGCTGGAACGCGGCCCGTCGGATTTCGACATTCGGCATACGGTCGTCGCCGCCGTCACCTATGACATTCCGCTCGGCGCAAAGCTGCGCGGCAATGCATTTGTGCAAGCCGCGTTCGGCAACTGGTCCGTGGATGCAATTGGCCGGTCTCGTTCCGCCGCGCCATTCAACGCCATTTCGCAAGCCTTCGACCCGTTGAACATCAGCGCGACGCGGCGGCTGGACGTGAAACCGGGCGTGCCGTTGTATCTCGACGACCGGGCAGCGCCGGGCGGCAAACGGCTCAACCCGGATGCGTTTGCCGTGCCTGCGGCGGGACGGCAGGGAACCTTGCAGCGTAATTCCCTGCGCGGGTTTGACGTGCGCCAGCTTGACCTTTCGCTGCGCCGCCAGTTCAGCCTGACTGAAAAACTGCGGCTGCAATTTCGCGCGGAGTTTTTCAATGTCACCAACACGCCGAATTTCGGCGACCCGGTGGGAACCTTCGGCGGCGCAACGTTTGGCTACGCGCAAAACATGCTGGGACGCGGCCTGAGCGGAAACACCGGCGCAACGCAAACCTCGCCCAGTTCGGGGTTCAATTCGCTCTATCAAATCGGCGGGCCGCGCTCGATTCAGTTCTCAATGAAACTGCTTTACTAAATCGGAACAACCAAACGTGGGACGGACTTTAGTCTGTCCCGGCGTGGAAACAGACTAAAGTCCGTCCCACGTGTACCAATCTTTTGTGGTCTGATTTAGCTTGCGCCAAATACGAAAGGGACGGATTGCAGTCCGTCCCTTTTACTGAATAGAGAATGTCAGCGTGATCTCAACCAGCCAGTTGATACCGCCGCAGCGCGCGCAGGCTCAGCCAACCGATGCCCAGCGCGGGAATCAGCAAACCGAACAATCCGGCCAGCACGCGTTTGGCAACCACGCCGGTCGGTTCTTCCCCGAAAGAAAACGACGGAAAGCGGTCGTAATCGCCTGCGCTCAGCAACATTTTTTGCACGATGCGCGGCGTGAAGTGCGCGCGCCATTGCTGATGAAATTCGTCCACCAGCGCAAGGAAGTGGCGATACCGCGCGACGCTGGTTCCGGCAATGTCGTTGAGCGCGGCTTGCGTGACAATGGCGGGCGACAGGAAGCGGAAACGATCCACCAGCGATTGCTGGCCCAGCACCTGCCGGTCGAAATGGTCAATCACGGGCTGAATCAAGCGCTCGGTTTCGCTCTGAATCGCCAGCGAGCGCGTGACGAAATCGTTCGGATCGGCCTGGTTGCCTGCGGTCAATTCGGGATGGTCTTCCAGGTATTTCGACAGCAACTGGCTGCCTTTGGCCGTTGCTTCGGCGGAAGCGCGCCGCGTCGCCTGCACCATTTCCACGCGCGAAGGCACGGGATAAATCGTCGTCACCGCCACATTCAGCAACGACGGAATCAGCAGCACAAATACCAGCCACAACCCGGCCAGCGCCATCGCGTTCGTCGCCGACGATTTGCCGAAGGCGTTGACCGCCACCGCCAGCGCAAACCAGAACGCGCCGTATCCGGCGACGATTCCAATCCATAACAACAACCGCAACCACGCGCCTTCCGCGCTGAAGCTGACGCCGCCCAGCAGAAAGCCCGCCAGCGAAAAGCCTGCGGCCAGCGCGAGCACGACCAATGCGCGCAAACCGATTTTGCCTGTGACAACGGTGCGCAAACTGACCGGTTGCGACATCATCATTTGCAACGTGCCTTGTTCGCGTTCGATGGAAAGCAGGTTGTAACTGAGCGCCAGAATCAGCAGCGGATACAGGTAAATGATGACAAATGCCAGATCAAAACGTCCCGCCAGCAAATTGGTCGGGTTTTCAATCTCGTCGTTGGTCGTGAAGGTCTGTTTGCTTTGCGAAGAAACCTTGAAGTAGTACGGGTACAAATCGCTTTGCCCAACGCTCAGTGCGGCCAGCGGCGCGGGCGGGAGCGTCGCATAACGCGGCGCGGTGCGACCGGCGGCCACCGAAGGCAGACGCGGATTGGCAAAAGCCGAAGCGGGTTGGCCGCCTTGTTCAATGGCGGCGACTTCGGTTTTGGCTTTGGCAAAGCGGTCGCGTTCTTCCTGTTGCGCCGCGTCAAGCGTCGAGCGTTGAAAGCTCACCCAGGACGAGCCGTTGTACACGCCGTACCCGATCAGCAAGGCGAACAACGGCGCGATGATCCATAACGTGCGGTCGGCAACAAGCGACCGCCATTCGTGTTTCATGATTCTTGTCAGCATTATTTTTCCCAGCAAAGCAATTAATCCACGCGCATTTTGGCGGTCGTCAATGCGGCAATGGCCAGCGCCGCGACGCACCATAAGGCCAAAATGGCCAAACCGGAGGCTTGTTTGCTCAGCGCCCATGAAGCCGGCGGCGCGTCATAACGAAAATCCTCGACCGATTGCCACACCGCAGGTTGCGCCAGATAACCGAAATCCTCTTTCCCGGCATTGAAGGTCATCTCGTCATTCATCGTTTTGACCAGCAAGCGGCGATACCTTTCCGCCGCTGCGGCAAAATCGCGGTGATGCGCGAAGTCTGTGCCGGCCAGGCTCATGGAAACAGATTGAATCGCCAGCATCGGCGCAACGGCTCCGGCAAGCTGTTTCAGGCGGTTCTGCCGCTCAAACCGGTTCCACAATTCACTGTAGTGTTTGTCAAAGACGACGTTGCCGTGCTCTTCGCTTTCCTGCAACGAAATGCCCGCGAAATTGACCGGCAAGGCTTCCAGTTTGTCCACGCCGTATTGCTTCAGCACCTTTTGTTTCAGGGCGTCGGCGCGTTTGTCGGCGGTGTCGTGGCCGTCCGGGCCGCTTTGCATTTCACGATCCATCGTTTGTTGAAAGGCGAATGCCGAAGGCGTCGGATACGCGCGCTTGGCGGCATCGGCGACGGCGCGCGGGGCGATCAATCCGTTGACAATCCAAAACGCCAGCAACACGACCAGCGCCATTTGCGAAGATTTCGCCCGCGCCGACACGGCCAGCGAAATGCCGATGAACACGCCGAAATACAGCAGGTAACTGACAAACAGCCACGCCATGCGTGCCGCGCTTGCGGCCAGCAATCCGTTTTCGGAAACCATCGCCAGCGCCACGAAGCCGACAATCGTTGCCGGGACGATCAACAGGGCCAGCGCGCCGGAAACGCCCAGCGCCTTGCCCCAGACCAGATCGGTTTTGCGAACGCCCAGGCTCAGCAACTGGCGCAAGGTTCCCTGTTCACGCTCTCCGGCAAAGGCCGAAAACGACAGCAAGACGATCAACAGCGGCAACAGCAATTGCAGCACGGTTGCCGCCGTCAGTTCGCCGAAACGCTGCACGGCGGTCGAATCCTGCGCCGGGCGAAACTTGAATTCGTTTTGCTTGTGGGCTTCCAGCCAGACGGATTGGCCGACAAACGGGTCCACGCCACGATCCAGCATGGCGGGCAGCATCTTCGGCTTGAAAGCGTAAATGCCGTAATGCGCCGCCGAATGCGGATTTTTGGCCGGTTGGCGCAACCACTGATCGCGCGTTTCGGCCTGCGCCAGATCGTGCTGGCGCTTCACGTCGCGGTAATGCTTGCCGCCCATCACGACAGCCGCCAGCAGCAAAGCAAAAACAATCGCCGCCGCCCAGCGAAAGCGTCCGTCACGCAACATCTCGGTGAATTCTTTGCGAGCGATTTTGACGATCATCGGCTCCCTCCTCCTCAGTCGTGCATGTGTTCCAGATAAATGCGTTCCAGGTCGGCGTGACCGATCTCTTCGGTGCGAAGCTGATTGACCATCTTGCCTTGTTTCATGATGCCGACGCGCGTGCCGGATTCTTTAGCGCGAAACAGATCGTGCGTCGCCATCAGCACGGCCACGCCCTGGTCGCTCAGCTTCTTGAGCAACGCCGAAAACTCGTTCGATGCCTTCGGATCAAGTCCCGAAGTCGGTTCGTCCAGCAGCAAGGCCTCGGCCTTTTTCGCCAGCGCAATGGCGATGCCAACTTTTTGACGCATGCCTTTGGAATACGTGCCGACGCGTTTGTCGGCGGCTTCGGGTTGCAAGCCGACTTCCGCAAAAAAGCCCAGCAACTGATCGCGCGAATATTCTTCGTGACCGGCCAGGGCAGAGAAGTATTCCAGGTTCTCCAACCCGGTCAGGTTTTTGTAGAGCATTACCTGTTCCGGGATGTAGGCGATATGGCGTTTGGTTTCGAGCGGCTGCGCGGTAACGTCCAGCCCTTTGATTTTGGCCGAACCACTTGTCGGTTCAATAAAGTTCAGGAACAGATTGATGGTTGTGGTTTTACCCGCACCGTTGGCGCCGAGCAGGCAAAAGACTTCGCCCGGCTCGATTTTCAGATTCAGCGCATCCAGCGCGGCAGCGCCGTTGTAATGTTTGGTCAGATTGATCGCTTCAAGCATTGGCAATCCTCCGAAAGCTTGTTGTTATGCGGTTTTTCAGCACTTGTTGGTGCGAATGGAAGAAGCGCCATCCTATTGATTGCTTCCAAACAAGGGCGATCTCTTTTTTACGAGTTGTCGCATTTTCCCTGCCAGTGGACGGTTCGGTTCGGTGAGCAGCATTCGGAGTTTTTGGAAACAGTGCTGAGCATTCCGCTTTCGGCTGCGGCCATTGGCCGCCGGAAATCAACCACTCAACTCGATGTTCAGACAGTTTATGCATTTCCTGTCGCCCGGTTTGCCTATGCGCGGCTACATTGAGCTTTGAACGCAAGCGAAAGCCGGAACTGGGAGCAAACCGATGAATAGTAATTTGCTGCGCGTGGTGATTGCCGACGATGAACGCCCGGCGCGGTCGTTTTTAGCCGCCATCCTGCGCGGTTTTGAAGACGTCAGGCTGGTTGGCGAAGCGGAAAACGGCGCGGAGGCCATTGAATTGATCGAACGCGAAAAGCCTGACCTGGCGCTGCTTGACCTGCAGATGCCGGAAATTGACGGACTGAGCGTCGTGCGGCTGCTCAAGAAAAGCCGGATGCCGCTGGTCGCCTTCGTCACGGCTTATGACGAATACGCCGTGCGCGCCTTTGAATTGAATGCAGTGGATTATTTGCTCAAGCCGGTGGACAAGGCCCGGCTGCGCGAAGCGCTGAATCGTGCGCAGGAGCGGCTGGAACGAGCCGAACTTCGGCCCGAAGTCCGAATCGAGGCGGCTGCCAGTATGGATGCGGCAGCCGCTGCGTATGAAGAAGCCATCAAACCGGCGTTGCTGGAACGCATTCCCGTCCGCCAGAAAGACGAAATCGTAATCGTCCCCGTCAAGGAAATCATTTCCATCGTTGCCGAAGGCGAAATCCTGCGGCTGACGACGACAAACAACGAAACCTACACCATTGCCTACCGGTTGAAAGACCTGGAGCTTCGGCTGCCAGTGTCCCAATTTGTCCGCCTGGGACGCGGCGCACTGGCCAATCTGGAAATGCTGCGCCGGGTCAGCCCGATGCCGGGCGGAACCTATGTCGCCACCTTGAGCAATGGACAGCAACTCAATATCAGCCGCCTGCAAGGCCGCATTCTGCGGGAACATTTGCTGAAGCTGTAGGAGTTGCCGCCGCCGGACATTCCATTCATTGCCTCTTGCATACCATTCACCTGCTGCCCGGCGACGCTCATTTAATTTTGAATGCGGTGAAACGGTGATTGGTTACCATCCATCGAGTTTTTGAATTTAATCAACCAATTCAATCTTGTAGTTCATATCGCGCGCCAAAAGATGTGCGCGCCCGAAGGAGTTTCCATGAAGATCAGTAAACGCCTTTTTGCCCTGGCGTTTTGTGTGTTGTGCGGGCTATCGCTGACAGGACTGGCGCAAAGTGGCGGCACCTTGCGCGGCAAGGTCGCGCTGACCAACGGCGACCCGGTTCACAACGTCAAGGTCACCATCATTCAATTGAAACGTTCGACCGAAACCAAGGAAGACGGCAGTTACGAATTTCAAAACGTGCCGTCCGGCAAATACGACATCTCGGCGCACCTGGAACGCACGCCGGATATTTTGACCAAAGCTGAAATCAGCGGCGGGCAAACGGTCACCGCCGATTTTGAAATCCGCCTGGAAGCCATCCGCGAACAGGTCACCGTCACCGCCACCGGCAGTGAAGAAACCACGTTCAATTCCATCCAATCGGTGACGATCATCGGTTCGCTCGATCTGGCCAAGAAAAATCCGCTCAGTTTGGGCGAAGCGCTCGATCACGAACTGGGCGTCGCCAAACGCAGCTTCGGCCCAGGCAACGCGCGCCCGGTCGTGCGCGGTTTTG
Source organism: Heliomicrobium sp. (assembly GCA_021155085.1). Lineage (GTDB taxonomy): Bacteria > Acidobacteriota > Blastocatellia > RBC074 > RBC074 > RBC074. The sequence goes on from JAJNQA010000020.1 coordinate 29,114, forward strand.
ACGGCGACCGCGTGCTGGTCTTGCAGGAAGGCGTAGGCATTGGCGGGCTGGGTTTTCAATCCGGCGACCACGCCGAACCGATTGATCTGTTGTCGCAAGACCGCGTCGAAGTGGTCAAAGGGCCGGCGACGTTGCTTTATGGCAGCAATGCCATCGGCGGTGTCGTCAACGCCATCAGCGGCCACGACGAAGCGCACAAAGGCGTGCGCGGATATGTCACGGGGATTGGCGGTTCGACCAACGACCAGTTCGGCGGCAGCGGCGGCATCGAATTCGGCACCGAACGCTGGTTGTTCTGGGCGAACGGCGGCGGCCAGCGCGCCGGCGATTACAACACTCCGATTGGCACCATTCAGAATTCCTTTTCCCGCTACGGCAACGCATCGGGCGGATTCGGGTATTTCGGAGATAAGGGCTTTTTGAGCTTCGGGTATACCGCCGACCGCCGCAATTACGGCATTCCGACCGAACCGGAACACGAAGGTGAAGAGGAAGAAGAAGAAGGACACGGCCACGAAATGGTGCGGTTGAATCCGCGCCGCGACAGCGTGCAATTCCGTGCCGGTTTCCGCGACTTGTCGGCTCCAATCAGTGGCGGCAATTTCACGCTGCAATACAACAACTACCGCCACGACGAAATCGAACTTCCCGACGAAGCAATCGGCACGCAATTCAAGAACAAGACCTTTCTGTATCGCGCGGTTTTTGATCAACGCCGCAGCGGGCGCTATTCCGGCAGCTTCGGCTTTTCAGGTCTGTACCGCGATTTTACCGCCATCGGCGAAGAAGCTCTGGCGCCGCCCACAACGCAAAACAATTTCTCCGCCTTTGGGCTTCAGACGATTGATTTTGACCGGTTCGCCTTTCAATTCGGCGGGCGCGTCGAACGGAACGCCTATTCGCCTGCCTCCGGTCTGAATGGATTCCGCGACCGATCATTCACGGGCTTTTCCGGCTCAGCGGGGATTCGCGTCGGTTTGGGCGCGAGCAATGTGTTCGTGGCCAACTACACGCACAGCTATCGCGCTCCGGCGCTGGAAGAGCTGTACAACAACGGCCCGCACGCCGGGAATCTGACGTTTGAAATCGGCGACCCAAATTTAACCCGCGAACGTGGTGACGGCATTGATTTTTCGCTGCGGCATAACAGCCGCCGCCTGCGTGCCGAAGCCAATTTCTTCTACTACAAGATTCAGGATTTTGTTTACCTGGCGCCCACCGGCAATATCGAAGACGGCCTGATCGAAGCCGATTACTCGCAAGGCGACAGCCGGTTCACGGGCGTTGAAGGGCGTTTTGATGTCGGAGTGACGAAAAACATCTGGCTGCTGTCGAGCCTGGATTACGTCAACTCCAAGCTGACCGCAACCGACACGCCGCTGCCGCGCATTCCGCCGTTGCGCGCGCGCGTGGGTTTTGAAGCCTTGGCCAAAGGCTTCCGCATCAACCCGGAAGTGGTCATGGCCCAGGACCAGAATCGCATCTTCACCACCGAAGAGCGCACCGCCGGTTACGCGACGGTCAACCTGAACGCTTCGTACACCTACACGCAAAAACATTACGCGCACATCTTTTCGGTGAACGCTTTCAACCTGAATGACAAGCTGTATCGCAATCACCTGTCGTTCATCAAAGAGTTCGCGCCGGAAATCGGGCGCGGCGTGCGTGTGGTCTACACGCTGCGGTTCTTCTGAAACATTGGCCATCGGATTAAGCAGCGGGTGGCGGCAAACGACAAACTTGCCGCACCCGCTGTTTCTTTGAACAACGTCATCTCATCCGCCGGATTATTTTGACCAGTCAGCCGCTGCCAGCGACTATTCGTGACAAATCTGTCGCGCACTTCCGCCCTCTCTCCTATCTTGCCGCATTCTTGCGCAATTCCATTGTCTTCCAGGCGGCAACCAACGAATGCGACAGACCACTGAACTTTTAACCACCGATGATTCACCGCGTCGCCGTTTCCTGCTACCGCAGTTTATCCGGCATATCGCCGCCGCTGTCTCAGGGAATGGAACGCCGCAGTCATACCAGCGGATCAAGTGGTCACTCGCTGGCAGGCGTTGCAACGCGAATGCGAAATATTACTGAAGGAGAACGAATAACCAGGATGTCCTCTTCCAAAGCAAATACGAAAACGAAACAGCTTCCCGTCACGGTACTGTCAGGCTTTCTGGGCGCGGGCAAAACGACGCTGCTCAATCACGTACTCGGCAACCGCGAAGGCAAGCGCGTCGCCGTCATCGTCAACGATATGAGCGAGGTCAATATTGACGCGCAACTGGTCAGGCATCCTGAATTGGGCGGAGCGGAGCTAAACCGCGTCGAGGAAAAGCTGGTTGAAATGTCGAACGGCTGCATCTGCTGCACGCTGCGCGAAGACCTGCTGATCGAAGTCGGCAAGCTCGCGCGCGAAGGCCGGTTTGATTATCTGTTGATCGAATCCACAGGCATTTCGGAACCGCTGCCCGTCGCCGAAACATTCACCTTCGCCGACGAAACCGGCAGGAGTCTTTCGGATATCGCCCGGCTCGATACGATGGTGACGGTGGTGGACGCGCTCAACTTTCTGAAAGATTACGAAGATGTCGCTGAACTGCGCGAAAAAGGCATCGGCCTCAGCGATGAAGACGACCGCACCATCGTTGACCTGCTGGTGGATCAGGTCGAATTCGCGAATGTCATCGTCATCAGCAAAACCGATCTGGTCGCCAAAAAGAGTTTGCGCAAACTGGAAGCCATTTTGCGCAGCCTGAATCCCGACGCCAAATTGATTCGCGCCGAATTTGGCCGCGTGGCGCTCGATATCGGCGTCAAACCGGATCGCGCGCGGATTGAAACGATGCTGAACAGCGCCTTGCTGACTGACAACGAAATGTCCCTTGGCGTGGCGGGCTGGGCGAAATTCAAAGACCCGTTTGAATACTGGGACGAGACGGAAGAAGACGCGGAACTGGCGCAACACGCCACCGCTTAAGGCTAATCTCAAATCCGCAGTTCCAAACCCGAAATTGAGCTAAAGGAAAACCAAACACATGGCATCCGTCAAAAAATACAAGGTCATCTGCCGCAATTGTGCGGGAGCGGTTTCTTATTTCGTTTTCGCTTCGCTGCATCACACGGTTGACGCGCGGCAATGGCTGGAAGAAAAAATGCAGAATTGCGATTGCAAGGCAATCCTCGACCAGCAGGCAAAAGACCGCGCGCCGCGCGCACTGAATCCGATCAAGGCTTCGAAGAAAGGCAAATGATCCATCAATTCTGTCTATCCGGCTGGTTGATTGGGAGGTGAAATCGTGAGCAAAGCCTGGCTTGAAAGATTCGGCGTCGCTGCAACAGCAGCTTGCGCATTGCATTGCGCCGTGACGCCGTTTCTGGTCTTGCTGCCGCTTGCAGGACTAAATGTATTGGCTGATGAACCCGTCGAATGGTTGCTCATCGGGGTCTCGCTTGGGCTGGGGTCGCTCAACCTGATTCCAGATTATCTGCGTCATCACCGGCGGCTGAGGCCAATTGCGATTTTTGCACTGGGGGTTGCCTTGGTGCTGGTGGCAAGGCTGTGGTTTGAAGACGAATTGCGGATCGGAACGCCGCTGGCTGTTCTTGGAGCAAGCGCGCTCCTGAGCGCGTACTGGATTAACCACCGTCTTTGTCGAACCTGTAACGTTTGCCAAACGACGCCAACTGAAAATTGAAGCGAGTTTCAAGACATAACAATTGAAGTTCAAAGGGGCAGGCTCAATGTCTCAAATCGCCGTCGCACTGAAGCGCGAAAAACAAAATTGTCCGCATCCGCAATCGCACGCGCCCATCGTGCCCCAAACCTGTCACAGTCATCACGAGCACAAACACGAACACCATCACCACGCGCAAATTCACCGTCCGCAGCAACAGCGCGCGTTGTGGGTTTGTCTGGCGCTGACGTTGGCAATGATGGTCATCGAATTCATCGCCGGATGGATGAGCGGCAGTTTGATGCTGGCCAGCGACGCCATTCACATGCTTTCGCATGTGGCGGCGCTGGGCATCAGTTTGATGGCCATCAAACTGGCCAACCGCCAATGCGGCGATCACCTGCCTTATGGACTGTACCGGCTGGAAGTGCTGGCGGCGCTGTTGAACGGACTGGGGCTGGCGGCGTTCAGCATGTGGATCGTCTACGAAGGCATTGAACGCTTGTTTAATCCCGTTCACATTTCCGGCCACGAATTGGTGGTGGTGGCAACGTTGGGCTTGATCGTCAATGTCGTGACGGCGGTGATTTTGTTTCGCGCCGGAATGGAAGATCTGAACACCAAAAGCGCGTGGTTGCACATGCTGGCTGACGGAGCCTCCTCCGTCGTGGTGGTGCTGGGCGCGGTGGTCATCGTCTTCACCGGCTGGCGAGCGATTGATCCGCTGCTCAGCATTCTGGTCGCGCTGGTCGTCGGAAAATGGTCATGGAACCTGCTGCGCGAAGCCTTGATGATCCTGCTCGAACGCAAACCCGACCACATCAACCTGACGGAACTGGAAACGCATCTGCTCCGCGCCTTTCCTGAAATCCGCGACATTCACGATCTGCACGTGTGGGAAATCACTTCGCATTACTTTTGTCTGTCGGCGCACATCGTGTTGGACGATATGAAACTCAGCGACACGCAACAAGTGCGCGCCGCCGTCGCCGAAGACTTGCGGAAGCATTTCGGCATCGGCCATGCCGTGATTCAGTTTGAATGCTGAAACTTCGCCAACCACTCGCCCTTTTCTCATCGCCATAGCCTGTGTTTTTTCAGCCACTCGTTATTTTTCGATAGGCCGAATTCAGCCTTCTCGCTAAGTTGCGCAACTGAATTCGCATTCCTTTGTTCCGCCAGTGACTGATTCTGGCGAAAGCGCTGAACGCCTTATGCACATTATGGAGGGCTTTTTGCCCATCACACACGCCGTTGCCTGGACTGTCGCCTCCGCGCCGTTCGTCGCGCACGGCGGACACCGGCTCAATCGGCAAATGCGCGAACATCCGCAAACCAAACTGTTGCTGGGCGCGGCGGGCGGCTTCGCGTTCATTTTGTCCGCGCTGAAACTGCCCTCGCTGGCGGGGAGTAGTTCGCATCCGACCGGAACCGGATTGGGCGCGGTGTTGTTCGGGCCGCCGGTAATGGCCGTGCTGGGAACGATTGTGCTGTTCTTTCAAGCCTTGCTGCTGGCGCACGGCGGCTTGACGACGCTGGGAGCAAACGCCTTTTCGATGGCGATTGTCGGGCCGTGGACGGCGTTCGGCGTGTTCAAGCTCGCCCGGCGAATGGGCGCAGGTTTGGGATTGAGCGGCGGTTTGGCGGCGGGGTTTGGTGATTTTTCGACTTACCTGACAACGGCGCTGCAACTGGCGCTGGCCTTTCCCGACGCGCAAAGCGGGTTTACCGGCAGCTTTCTCAAATTCACCGGCGTGTATGCCGTCACGCAGATTCCGCTGGCTGTCATCGAAGGTTTGGTCACGGCCATGATTTTGAATTTGCTGGCCAGTTACAGCCGCGCGGAGTTGCAGGAATTGGCGGTGCTGAACCGATGAAAATGAAAAACACTTTGTTATTGCTGGCTGCATTAATGCTGTTGGCTGTGCCGTTTGTGCTACACGGCAGCAGGGCAAGCGAGTTTGCGGGAACGGACGATCAGGCGGAAGCGACGATTCGTGAGGTTCGCCCGGAGTATCAACCCTGGTTCCGTTCCCCTTTTGAACCTGATGAAACCAGCGAACGCCTGCTGTTTAACCTGCAAGCCGTGAGCGGACTGACCGTGCTGGGATATTGCCTGTTCAAATTGCGGCAACGAAATCGCGCCGGAAACCCGCATGCATCTGAGACACACTGACATTGACCGCTGCGTTTACGCCAATCGTTGGCGCAACCGGCACGCATGCGAAAAGCTGTTGCTGGCCGGGGGAATGCTGCTGCTGGCCGTGGCCTTGCCACCGTTTCCGGCCTCGCTGCTGATCGCGGCGACGATGACCGTCGTCAGTTTGGTTGTCGCGCGCATTCCGTGGCGGACGTTTTCGCGCGTGCTGGTTTTGCCCACGGGCTTTGCGGTTGTCAGCGCCTCAACGGTGTTGTTCAGCGTTTCCACGAATTGGCAATTTGAAATCCTGCCGCAAGCCTGGGCGCAGGCGGGCGGCTTGCTGGCGCGTGCATTGGCGGCGGTTTGCTGCCTGAGCTTTTTGATGTTGACCACACCGATGGAAGAAATCCTGACGTTGTTGCGCCGTGCGGGTCTGCCCGTCGTCGTCGCGGAACTGATGCTGGCGATGCACCGATTTATTTCGATCTTTGCCGATACGGCGCGGGCGATGTGGCTGTCGCAAACGGCGCGTTGTGGATATGCAACACCCAAACAAGCCTGGCGCTCAGTCAGTTTGCTGGCCGCTTCGCTTTTTATTCATTCGCTTGACCGCGCGCGTCGGATGGAAATCGGTCTGGCGGCGCGCGGTTACGACGGCGAAGTGAAATTGCTTGCTCCGCGACAAACGATTTCCTTCGCCGCCGTCTGCGCCATCATCGGTCTGGAAGTGGCCATCGCGCTGTTGGCGTGGAAAGGATGGCGGAGTTGAACGACGGCATTGCGCTGGCAGCGAGCGATTTGCATTACCACTACGACGGGCAGGTCTGCGCGCTGCAAGGCATTGATCTGACAGTGCGGCAAGGGCGACGGCTGGCGGTGTTGGGGGCAAACGGCGCGGGCAAATCCACACTGTTTTTGCACCTCAACGGCACGCTCAAACCCGAACGCGGCGAGCTTCGCATCAACGGACGGAAAGCCGAATACAGCCGGAGCGGTTTGCTGGCGTGGCGGCAACAGGTCGCACTGGTCTTTCAAAATCCCGACGATCAACTGTTCGCGCCGACCATCGAGCAGGACGTTTCGTTCGCCCCGATGAATCTGGGCTTGCACGAAATCGAAGTCGCCGAACGAGTAAACGAAGCGTTGTGCGCGCTCGGCATTGAACACTTGCGCCAGCGCCCAACGCATAGTTTGAGCTTCGGCCAGAAAAAACGCGCCGCAATTGCGGGCGCAATGGCAATGCGCCCCGCTGTTTTGATTCTCGACGAACCGTCGGCGGGACTCGATCCGCAAGGCGTGGAGAGTTTGATGAGCGCGCTCGACGCATTACAGCAGCGCGGCACGACGCTGGTGATGGCCACCCACGACATTGAACTGGCTTGCGGCTGGGCGGATGACATCGCCGTCCTGCACGCGGGTCGGTTGCTTCGGCAAGGCGCAACCGAAGCGGTCTTGCGTGACAAAGAGACGATGAACGCCGCAGGTTTGCGCGTGCCGCTGATCCTGGAACTCGGCGCGCGGCTGCAATCAATGGGCTGGTTGCCGCACGGCCTGGAATTGCCTCGCACAAGCGAAGCCTTGTTGGAATGGTTCGACGCCGCGAACGTTCACAGCGCGGTGCGAAAGGCGGCAACCCGATGAACTCTATTCTCTCGCTCGAAACCAAACGAAAAACCATTGGCCAGGTGCTGGTCTGCGTAGGCTGCTGTTGCAGACGCACGGATCGCGGCAAACCGCCCGTGCCGGTGGATTGGCTCAAAAGCGAATGGAAAGCGCGCAAGCTGCTCAAAACCATTCAACTGACCATCAGCGGCTGTCTGGGACCATGCGATCTGGTCAACGTCGTTTGTCTGATTGCGCCGCAACGCACCGTCTGGCTGGGCGGGTTGACCGAACAGAAACATTTCGACGCTTTGCTGGAATGGGCCACGCAATCGGCGGCGGCAAACAAACTCCTGCCGCTGCCTGCATTGCTGGCCGAATCGGAATTTGAACGCTTTCAACCGCTGGCGGCCACTGTCAGCGCATTCGGCGATTAAACGGAATTTGCGTGAACATCAACTTTGGAGGGCCGCTCGGCCAACGCACCAAAAACGATCCGCAAGTGATTGCCCGCGTCAAAGACTGGGTGGCGGCGAGCTTCGCGCTGGCCGAAGACGTGACCGTGATGGTTACGGAATTGCGCTGCACCGAAGAAGCCTGCCCGCCGATTGAAACCGTCATCGCCATTCTGGATAAGCCCGGCAGTCCGCGCCAATACAAAGTTTATAAACCGATGGCCGAAGTCACCGCCGCAGACATCGCTGCCGTGGCAAGCGGTCCAAGTATTCATCATCACGAACATTGAGGAAACGAAATCATGACAGAAACAAATGGAACCATTGACAGCCGCGTTCCCGTCACAGTGCTGACGGGGTTTCTCGGTTCGGGCAAAACGACTTTGCTCAATCGCATCCTGACGGAAAATCACGGCAAGCGCATTGCCGTGATTGAAAACGAATTCGGCGAAATCGGCGTGGACCAGGAACTGGTCATCAACGCCGAAGAAGAAGTTTTCGAGATGAACAACGGCTGCATCTGCTGCACGGTGCGCGGCGATTTGATCCGTATTCTGGGCAATCTGATGAAGCGCAAGGATAAGTTCGATTACATTCTGGTGGAAACCACGGGCCTGGCTGATCCCGGCCCCGTCGCGCAGACCTTTTTCGTGGACGACGAAATGCAGGCCAAAGTCGCGCTGGACGGCGTGGTCACGCTGGTGGACGCCAAACACATCTGGCAACACATTGACACCAGCGACGAAGCCAAAGAACAGGTGGCGTTTGCCGACGTGATTTTGCTGAACAAAACCGATCTGGTTGCGCCCGCCGACCTGGATCAACTGGAAGGCCGCATCAAGGCAATGAACGCGGCAGCGAAAATCTATCGCACCAAAGACGCCGTCGTTGATCTGGACAACGTGCTGAACCAGGGCGGATTCAACCTCGACCGCGCGCTCGACATAGACCCGAAGTTTCTGGAACCGGAATACCCGTTTGAATGGGCGGGCGTCTATGAGCTGGGCGAAGGCCAGTACGAATTCAAGCTAGACGCCGGGCCGGATGAGACGATGAACATTGTGCTGCTGCCGCTGGAAGACGCGTCGTCCGAATCTCTGGAAGGCGTCAAGATGGAAGCCGTGCTGACGTTTTCTGATGACGAATTCGATCTGGATTGCGGCGAATACTTTTCGCCGGGCAAACAGCTCTGGCAATTGAAACTGGGCGGGCGCGCCGTGAAATTCGCCGTTAAAATCACGCATCCCGGCGCGTATGCGTTGTTCACCGAACACAAACCCGCGGAGTTTCAGGCCGCATTGCGCGATGCAAGCGGCGCGCTGTCACCAATCTTCCAGCACGAATACAAACCCGACCACGAACACGACGACGAGGTTTCTTCCGTCGGCATCAACGTCGCGGGCGACCTTGATCAGAAAAAACTCAATGCCTGGCTGGGCAATTTGCTGCAAACCAAAGGCACGGACATCTTCCGCATGAAAGGGGTGCTTTCGATCAAAGGGAATCCGAACCGCTTCGTCTTTCAGGGCGTGCATATGCTGTTTGACGGTCGCCCGGATCGCCCGTGGGGAATGGAACAACGCCACAATTCATTGATCTTCATTGGCCGCAATTTGAATCGCGCCGAACTCAACGAGGGGTTCAAAAAATGTCTGGCTTAACGACAACCGCACCAACAAAGATGCCCGCGCTCCAACCGTTGTGGAACGCGGAAGTGGACGGCTACGTCATCGCGTTGCAATGGTCGCCGAGCGGCAAAAAACTGGCGGCGGCTTCGGTCGAAGGGCCGATTACCATCTTTGACGCGGACGGCGCGGCTCGTTTGACGCTGCCCGGTCACGACTTCGGCACGACGACGATGGCCTGGAGCAGCGACGGTCAACATTTCGCCAGCGCCGGACAGGATGGCAACGTCATTTTGTGGGACATCGCCGCGCGCGCCGCCAAACACACAATGAATGGCGGTTCGGCCTGGGTGGAGCATCTGGCCTGGAATCCGCTGGGCGGCAAAGGCGGTGTGCCATATTTGCTGGCTTCTGCCGCCGGACGAAAGCTTCGCCTGTGGAATGCGAACGGCGAACTGGCGCGCGAATACGAAGACCACGCCAGCACCATCGCCTCAATTGCCTGGAAACCGGCGTCGCAATTTTTGACCACAGCGTCATACAGCCGCCTGGCGCTTTACACGGCGGGGCAGGAAAAGGCGCAACGGCAATTTGAATGGAAAGGCTCAATCCTGAAAATTGCCTGGAGTCCAAACGGAAAATACGTCGCCACTGGCGATCAGGACTCGACCGTGCATTTCTGGTTCGAGAAAACGGGCAAGGATTTGCAGATGTGGGGCTATCCGACCAAGGTGCGCGAATTGGCGTGGGACGCCACCGGTCGTTATCTAGCCACCGGCGGCGGCGTGGATGTGACCGTCTGGGATTGCCTCAACAGTCCTGAAGGTTCCAAGCCGATTACGCTGAAAGGCCACGAAGAATTTTTAAGCGTACTGGAATTTCAACATCGCGGCCCGTTGCTGGCTTCGGCGGGACAGGATGGCCGCGTCATCGTCTGGCATCCGCACAAAGACAAAAAACCACGCGCCGGAATGGCCATTAACTCCGCCATTACCCAACTGAACTGGTCGCCGGATGACGAACGGCTGGCCGTAGGAACGGAAAACGGTTCCATCGTCGTTTTCTCCAAACCTTGAAAGAGGCCTTCAGTCTGCACGTCAAAGGGATTGAAGTAGAGCAGATACGCCCGCCGCCAGAGCACGCTCGGCCAGCAGGCATACTTCACCCCGTCGAACCGCGCCGGATTCGTTTTCATCGCAAGTTCCTTTCGTTTGAGAAAATGGCGACTGCCGTTGCCTGATGTTGTGTTGCTATTTGGGCGACGCCAATAACTCGCCGAGCCACGGCTGTTCGTAAACTTCGCGGACACGCGTTCCGAAGGCGTTGCTGTTTGGTGCGCCGTGCGGCTTCGAACGCGCGAAGCCGATTTGATAGAGCGTCGCCAGAATGTCGGGCCGCGCGCGAATGCTCCATTCGCCGTTCGCGGCTTCCCACTGCTTTTGATAGAGCGCCAGAATCAGCGCACAGGTTTCGAGGTTCGTTTCGGCATTGATCAGCATCTGTGCCGCCGTGCGTTGATCGGTTGGAACCGGCAATGGCGAAGGCAGGACGGTCTGCGCCGTGATCGGAGGCGGCCAGCCTGCGCCTACCGGCTCGACGTGGCGGTAATCGGCATAAGCAGGTTCGGGCAGCGTATCCGGCGTGTACCCCGTCGCCAGCACGCTCGCCGTCAGCGCCGTGCGCGGTTTGATTTGCGCTACGCCGAGGGAAATATCCAGCGCATGATTGAGCACATTGCTGCTGTCCACGCGGCTGGCCCAGGCGCTGGTGAGCAGCCGTTCGATGTTATCCCGAAACGGCGAAAGCTGCTCACGATGCGTCACGTAAACAATGGCGGCCATCAGTCGCGGGTCTACGTCGTAACGCGCGGCGGCGGATTGAATCGCCGCCGCATGCTTGCTTACCAGCTTGCGCACGTTGGCATCCGAGCGCCGCTGCGTCGCGAGCGCAAAGGTTACGAGCGAAATTCCGATCACGCCTGCTACGGCGAGACGCGAGGCGCGATGGGCCAGCAGAAAAAATCCATGCGGTTGGTCTGTCGCCTGGTCCGTCGCCGGTTCCGTCATTTGTCCCGTCGTCGCACGCAGGTAATCGCACAACAATACGGCAGGCATCAGATAAAGCGGGCAAAGAATCAACGCGGTGAGCAGGAGCGTCCACGGATTGCCATCACCCAACACCGCCCCGCTTCGCACCAACACTTGCGAATCCTTGACAGCAAACGCCAACAAGCAGGCGAGCGAAACCAGTAACAACACGCGCAAGCCGATGCGTGCCGCGCGGGAGGCGGGCTTGAATGCCGCTCCGCCAACTCGCCAACCCCAAATCGCCACGAGCAACACACACGCCAGCGCGTGCAGCGGCGCAAACCACCATTCCATCTCAGGACGACGCAACGGCAGCGCGACGTTGAGGATCGTGAGGTACAGCACGGGGTTGAATAAGCCAAAGATGACATCAATGCCGAGCCTTCCCCAGCGCCGTCCCCAATGTCTCAAAGCGGGCGGCACTTTTGCGAACGATTGCCGCCCGCGCGCTTTACTCACGACACCCCAGGTCACCGCCGCCAGCAACAGCCATTGGCCGAAAAACACTGTCGAGAGAAACAGACTGATGCTGTAAGCCGTAATCGCATAAGCGAGCCAGACGCCGCCGGTCTCTGGCCGCAGCAGCAAAAAGCCGATGAGCACCGCTGCCGTGAGTGTGACAAGCAGGCCTTTGAGCATAACGTTCTGCCTTCCCAGTTGAGGTGGTGGAAACAAAGCCACACGCAAACAACTCAGTGCGAATTGCCAACGCGCAGCCGGATGCCGCAAGTTTTCCAACTCCGCCAACATCGCCGCGCCCCATTCCGAACGCTCCGCAGTCATGTGACGCACCGCCGCCTTCAACAATCGTTCGGGAATCTGTGTGAAATATCCGTTCATCACGCGCCCTCCGTGCGCGGACGCAAGCGCGCGCGCTTCGCTTTGGCCGCCAGCATTCTTTTCTCGCCGAGTTCCTGCGCGAGTTCAAGACCCGCTTCGGTCAAACGGTACAAATGGCGCGGCGGACGCCCGGCGGGAATCTCGGTTTCCCACGTCGTTTCCAGCAATCCGCGATCTGCGAGCCGGATCAGAATCGGATACATCGAACCCGCTTTGAGTTCGGTTTGCTGGCATAACTCATAGCCATGCCGCCACACCGTCGGGTCTGTGGCGAGGGCCAGCAGCACGGTGGTTGTTTGTTCAGAAGGTGGACGATTGCGTTGCATGGCCTTAACTCTATCTAGGTTGAGTTAAGCTGTCAATCCCGGTTATCAAGAATTCGCGCTTGGCTGTAGACAAGCTACAAGCCATAGATGTATTTTATCTACACCCTAAACATTTTCAGGAGAAAACCACGATGAAATCTTACAAGCAACGCGGCTACGAAAACCGCATTGAGTTATTGCAAGGCACGCTTGATCTGATGATTTTGCAAACGCTGCAATGGGGGCCGCGCCACGGCTACGGCATCTTGCAGGCGATTCGCACCGGTTCGGGCGATGTGCTGCAAGTCGAAACCGGCTCGCTCTATCCGGCGCTGCACCGGCTGGAACGCAAGAAATGGATCAAGGCCGAATGGACGGTTTCGGAAAACAACCAGAAGGTCAAAAGCTACCAACTGACCGCCGCAGGCAAAAAACAACTCGCCGCCGAACGCTCCAACTGGGAGCGGCTGACGGCAGCAATGGCAGGCATCCTGAATCCAACTGAAGGAGCGTGATACATGAAATTCTGGCGACAACGCAAAGATGAAGAACTCGACGCTGAAATTCGCAGTCATCTCGACGAAGCCATCCGCGACCGCATCGCACGCGGTGAATCCGAAGAAGACGCACGGCTCAATGCGCGGCGCGAATTCGGCAATGTGGGCCTGGTCAAGGAAGTCACGCGCGAGATGTGGGGCTGGGCTTCACTTGAGCGATTGTGGCAAGACCTGCGGTTTGGCGGGCGGATGCTGCGCAGGAATCCGGGCTTTTCGTTGGTTGCGATACTGACGCTGGCGTTAGGCATCGGCGCGAATACGGCGATTTTCAGCGTGGTCAACGGCGTGTTGCTGCGCCCGTTGCCTTTCAAAGAACCGGAGCAATTGGTCAGGATTTGGGAAGCCAATCTGGAAAAAGACCGCGTACACGAAATGACTTCGCTGTCCAACCTGCGCGACTGGCAAAGCCGCAATCGTTCGTTTGAAGGGATTGCCGCGTGGCAACGGCTCAGTTCCATCACGCTGACCGGGCAATCGCCTGCCGTCGAATTGACGGCGAGTGTCGTGACGGCGGATTTCTTTGCCTTGCTCGGCGTAAACGCGGCCATCGGTCGAACCTTCACCGCAGAGGAAAGTCAGCCAGGGCGCACGCGCGTAGCGGTGTTGAGTCATAAGCTCTGGCAGCAACTCGGCGCGAACGCGCAAATCGCGGGCGCAACGATTCAATTCGAAAAAACGGATTTTCAAATCGTCGGAGTGTTGCCTGCGGATTTCAACAGCCCCGCCGGCGACGCCGACCTTTGGTTGCCGCTACGCTTCACGCCCAACGAAATTGATCGCGGGCAAACATATCTGTCCGCACTGGCGCGGATGCGACACGGCGTCACGCTCGCCGGGGCGCAAGCCGATGTTGACGGCATCGCGGCGGAACTGGCGCGGGAATATCCGGCCAGCAATCGCGGGCGCGGTCTCGACTTGGTTTCCTTGCACGATCAAACGGTCGGTCAGGTGCGGTCTGCGCTCAGGCTGATCTTTTGCGCGGTTGCGCTGTTATTGCTGTTGGCTTGCGCGAACGTCGCCAATTTGTTGCTGGTGCGCGCGACGGGACGCAGGCGTGAATTGGCGGTGCGCGCCGCGCTCGGCGCTTCGCGTTGGCAAATCGTTCGCCAGCTTGTCACCGAAAGCCTGCTCCTCTTTGCGGGCGGCGGAATCGGCGGTTTGTTCGTTGCGGCCTGGGCGCTGGAACTGTTGAAAATCCTGAGTCCCGGCAATCTGCCTCGCCTGGGCGGGGTCAGCATTGACGGTCGGGCGTTTTTGTTTACGGCTGTCGTAGCGCTGTTGACCGGCGTGGCTTTCAGCCTGGCGACGGCGTTTCACGGCAGCGCAACCGACCTCACCACGGCCTTGAAAGCCGGGCAGCCCAATGCTTCGAGCGGACGCGGCGAAACGCGCTTGCGTCACGCTTTTGTCATCGCGCAAATCGCGCTGGCCTGTGTGCTGCTGATTGGCACGGGGTTGATGCTCAAAAGCTTTTTACGGCTTAGCCAGACGCCACCGGGATTTGACGCGCACAACCTGCTGGTCGTGCGCCTTTTTCTGGACGACGATTATCGTCAGGAGCAGCGGCAGGTCGCGTTTTACCGCGAGTTGACGCAACGCCTGAAATCATTGCCGGGCGTCAAAAACGCTGGTGCGGCAACCGTGCTGCCGATGAATCCTTTCGGCATAGATTTCGACGTGCCCTGGTATCGGGAAGGCGAAGCGGAACCGCAACGAACGAATGCCGCCAAAGCTCGCTTTCGTTCCGCGACGCCTGATTTTTTTCAGGCGATGGGCATTCCGTTGCTCAAAGGGCGCGCGTTCACCGAACGCGATGAACAGCGCGCGCCGCGCGTCGTCATCGTCAATCAATCCTTGGCCGAACGCGCGTGGCCAGGCGAAAGCGCGCTTGGCAAACGGCTGCGGTTTTTCTGGGCGGATTGGCAAAGCTACGAAGTCGTCGGCGTCGTCGGCAACGCCAAATCTTATGGCCTCGCTTCCGATTGGCGCGCGGAATTGTTTGTCCCGCACGCGCAGATTCCCTATACCTCCATGAACGTCGTGGTTCGCACGGCAAACGATCCGGCGAATCTTGTCGCGGACGTTCGGCGCGTGATTTTAGAACTGGACGCGACGCAACCGCCGCACAGCCTCGTCACCATGGAAGAACTGGTTTCAGCGTCCGTTGCCAAAGAGAAATTCGCCTTGACGATGCTGGAAATTCTGGCCGTGCTGGCGCTGTTGCTGGCGGCGCTGGGAATATACAGCGTGTTGTCTTATGCCGTCTCGCAACGCACCCGCGAAATCGGCCTGCGGCTGGCCTTGGGCGCGCAAACCAACTCCGTGCTGCGGCTGATTGTCGGCAAAGGAATGCGGTTGACGCTGGCAGGAATCGTCGTCGGCTTGCTCGCCTCATTCGGACTGACGCGGTTGATGCGTAATTTGTTGTTTGGCGTGACGACGACCGATTCAGCCACCTTCGCTTTGACTACGATTTTATTGCTGCTCGTTGCGTTGCTGGCGTGTTGGATTCCGGCGCGACGGGCGATGAAAGTTGATCCATTGATTGCGCTGCGCCACGAATAGTCGCTAGGCAAATCTTTCGATGGCGGTTTGAAAACTCGCGGGGTTTTCAAGCTCCGTAGGAGCGGCCTGTTTATAGCAATGACGCACGAAGATTCCCTAAGCTGCAGTAGGAGTGGCATCTGCGGCACATGTCGCTCCTACCGCAGCTTGGGAGCCGATGGCAGATGCGTTCTATAAACAGGCCGCTCCTACGGAGCTAATGAGCTTGCGAATTTTTCCGACGACTTCTCAAACGGGAGTAAGAACCATGAATTTCTTTCACCGGAAACAATGCAAGGACGAAGAACTCAATGCCGAAATCAGCAGCCATTTCGACGAAGCCATCCGCGACCGCATCGCACGCGGCGAAATACCTGGCGAGAGTTTTTTTATGCAGAAACGCGATGGGCTGGGGGATGCAAGCCTTCGCGCAGTAATGATCGCCGCAAGTTGATGACGCTTGGACGATTCAAGTCTAAAGCCGCAATCGTGGCGCGTCCTGTGGGTGTCAAACCAATGAGCGTGAGGCAATCGGGTTGCCAGGCGAAATGCTCGTGCCAATCGTCCTGACGCGGATGAAAGAGTCGCACCAGTGCGCCGCTGACCGGATCAACCGCCAGGGTCTTGTTGTACTTTTTGTTGTTGCAGCCCTGACAGGCCAGCGCAAGGTTGTCAGCAGTCGTCGCGCCGCCTTGTGATTCAGGCCAACTCTTGAAAGCTGTGTTCGTTGGAATGGCTTTGGGTAGCGTGCGATTCCGGGCAGATGCAGTATTCACAACAGCCCTGTGCGCGCTCTTTGACGAGTTCCTGTAGCTTGACCGGAATGTAGCGGTTAGTCATGCGGCACGGGCTTGAGACCGAGTTGTTGAATTAATTGCTGGAGCGGCACTTGGCGCAGATGCGCGAGTTCGATCAATCGCCCTAACCGGGCGGCGTCAAACAATTCGACTTGATCGGTCAGCGTGAGGAGTTCCTGCAACTCGGTTTCTGTGATCGTGTAAGCCTGCCGCTTCTCGATCAACTCGTTCAGTCGCTGCTGCATGGCAGCGGGCAAGCCTTGATAAATCTGGCTGAGCAATTCGGCCTCGCGTTCTGACAGAACGACTGCACGTTCTCTGGCTTTGAGCGTAAACAGGCGCGTCACAAATTGTTCCCATTCGACGGGCGGCAACTGCAACGCCGCTTGTAATAACTCATCCGTCCTGATTGGCATTGTTGACATAACACAAACTCCTCTTACAGTGATGGCGCCGTGAGAATACCAAAGCGAAACCATAAATTCGAAGTGATTGACAAACCAGATTGCAAACCTGCGCTGAAGAAGGAGAGCGAACTATGAAATTACGATGGTGGCGACACCGCAAAGACGAAGAACTCGACGCCGAAATCCGCAATCATCTCGACGAAGCCATCCGCGACTGCATTGCACGCGGCGAAACACCTGACCGGGCAAATTCGAGTCAGCAAGACAGGCTTTGATCAAGCTGACTGAGAGACAGAGGAAGCAAACGGATGAACTTTACTCCTGCCGCAACGCCTGCAACGGATCAACGCGCGTGGCGCGTCGCGCCGGAAGCCAGCAGGCCAGCAGGGCGACTGCCGTCAGCACCGCCAGCACTGACACATACACCAGCGGATCGGCGCTGCTGATGCCGTATAGCAAACTGTGAATGAGGCGGCTGCCGAGCAACGCGACCACAAGCCCGACGCCCAGCCCCAGCGCGATCAGCCGCGCGCCTTGTCCGACGATCATCCGCAAGACATCTTTGGGTTGTGCGCCGAGCGCCATGCGAATGCCGATTTCGCGCTTGCGCTGGCTGACGGCGTAAGACATCACTCCGTAAATGCCGATTGCTGCAAGCGCCAATGCCAGCGCCGCAAAGACCAGAAATAAGGTTCCGGACAAGCGCCGCTGCCAGACGGTGTCGGCGATGCGGGTTTCCATCGTCGTGACGTTGAAGACCGATTGTTCAGGATCGCTGGCCCACACGGCGCGCGTGGCGGCGTCCGCAAGATTGAGCGGCGGGACGTTCGTGCGCAGCAGCAAATACATATTGCTTTCGCCCACTTGCTGGTAGGTGGCATACAAATCCAAGCCGCCGTCGCCCGCGACTTCTTCGTGTTTGACGTTGCGCACGACGCCGACAATCGTCGTCCATTGCGATTGCGAAAACAGGTCGCCGACTTTCAAGCGTTTGCCGAGCGGGTTTTGACCTGGAAACAGCCGCTCGGCCAGACGCTGGCTGATGACGCCGACGCGCTCGGTCGCGGCGGTGTCAAATTCCGTCAAGGTTCTGCCGGCGACAAGCGGAATACCCATCGCCTGAAAGTAGTTCGGACTGACGCGGATGTCGTTGACGAAGGGATTGCGCTGTTGTTCGTCCGCCGACTGGCCTTCGACGGTGAAGGTCAGCTTGCCTTCCTGTCGTTCGGCGGCCAGCGGCAGATTGCTGGTCAGCGCGGCAGTTTCCACGCCGGGCAAGGCGGACAGGCGTTCGAGCAGTTGCTGGAAAAACTGTTTTTGCCGTTCCGGGCCTTGCTGGTCGTTGAATTTGCGCCACGGCAGCGCCACGCGCATGGTCAGCAGGTTGCCGGGATTGAAACCGAGATCGGTTTGCTGCAACCGCAGAAAGCTTTTCACCAGCAATCCCGCGCCGATCAGCAAAACCATTGCCAGCGCGACTTCGGCGACGATCAAGGCTTTGCGCAACCCCTGCCGCCCGCCCTGCGAACCTTTCGCGCCCTCTTTCAGCAGTTCGTTCAAATCGGGTTTGGACACTTGCAACGCGGGCGCAAGTCCGGCGATCAAGCCTGTGAACAGCGACACCGCCAGCGTGAAAACCAGCACGCGCCAATCCAAATCAATCGCAATCCAGGTCGGCAGTTCGGCGCGGATCAAGCCTTTGAGCAAACGCACCCAACCCACCGCAAAGGCCAATCCCAGCAGCCCGCCCAAACTCGCCAGCAACAGGCTTTCGGTCAGCAACTGCCGGATCAATCGCCCGCGTCCCGCGCCAAGCGCCGTGCGGATGGCAATCTCGCGTTCGCGCGCCAGTGACCGCGCCAGCAGCAGGTTGATGACGTTTGTGCAGGCAATCAGCAGCACAAAGCCGACCGCCGCCAGCAGCAGCCACAGGTAAGGCCGCACGTCGCCGACCGAAAAATCGCGCAGCGGTTTGAGCGTGAAGCTCAGGCCCTGGTTCAAAGCGGGATAGGTTTGCGCCAGCCGCTGGCTGAAGGCGTTCAATTCGGCGCGCGCCTGTTCCGCCGTTACGCCAGGCTTCAGGCGCGCGATGGCGTAAACATTGCGTTTGTCGCGTTGTTCGTAATTGGGCAGAAACTTGCTGATGGCGATGGAGCGGAAGAGCTGCGTGCTGGCAGGGAAATTGAACTGCGGCGGCATCACGCCGTAGATCGTGTAAAACGGCGCGGCGTCGAGCGTGATTTTGCGCCCCAGCACGTTTGGGTCGCCGCCGAAGCGGCGCTGCCAGACTTCGTAACTGAGCACCACGCCAAAGTTGCGTTCGCGGTCGTATTCTTCGGGCCAGACGCCGCCGTGCATTTGCGGCACGCCCATCACCTGGAAGAATTCGCGCGTCGCTAGAATGGCCGAAAACTCTTCGGGCGCGCCGTCGCCGCTGTAGTTGTACTGCGCGCCGGGGATGTACGCGCCAATCTGCTCGAAGGAAGCGGTCTGCTCGCGCATATCTTTCAGTTCGAGCATGGAAAAGCGCCCTTCTTCATTGCCGCGCAACGCCGCAATGCGCACCAATCGGTCAGCGTCTTTGTACGGCAGCGGGCGCAGCAGCAGCGCGTTGACGAAACTGAAAATCGCCGTGTTCGCGCCGATCCCTAAGGCCAGCGTCAGCACGACAACCAGTGTAAAGCCGGGCTTTTTGATGAGCATTCGCGCGCCGTAGCGCAGGTCTTGCCAGAACGTTTGCATTGTCGTCTCCTATTCGCTGCGCAGCGCAATCATCGGATCAACGCGCATCGCGCGCCGCGCCGGAAACCAGCAGGCCAACAGCGCAGCGGCCAGCAACGTCGCCGCGACTCCCAGGAACGTCAGCGGATCGTTGGCGCTGACGTTGTAAAACAGGTGCGAAACGGCGCGCGCCAGCAGCCACGCGAAAATGGCTCCCAGCGCCGCGCCAATCAGCGAAAGCTTCAATCCCTCTCCGACCACCAGCCGGAACACATCAGACGCTTGCGCGCCCAGCGCGACCCGTATGCCGATTTCGCGCCGCCGCTGTTCTGTCGCGTAGGAAATCACGCCGTAAACTCCGACGCCTGCCAGCAACAGCCCCAGCCCGGCAAACAGCAGCAGCACCAATCCCGCCAGCCGCTGTTGCCAGATGGTCTTTTCCACACGTTGTTCCAGGGGTTGAATGTCGAAGACGGATTGCTCCGGGTCGGCGCGCCAGACGGCTTCTTTTACCTGTTGAGTCAGCGTCAGTGAATCAACTTTTGCGCGGACGGCCAGGTAACTTTCCGGCGCAAAGATTTGCTGGTCGCAAACGTAAACATCCAGTCCGGGTTCGCTCATCACGCCGCGCTGGCGCACGTTGGCGGCGACGCCCGCCACGGTCAGCCACGGATCGGGTTCGTTGCTGTCCAGGCGATAATTCTGATCGCGTCCGGTCAGCTTCAGGCGCTTGCCAATGGCATCCTGGCCGGGCCAGAAGGATTCGGCGACGCGCTGGCTGACAACGGCCATCAGCGTGCTTTGCTGGCTGTCGCGTTCGTCAAACAAGCGGCCCGCGGCGGCGGCGATTTTCAGCGTGCGGAAATAGCCTGGGCTGACAATCTGGGCATTCACATACGGATTGCGTTGCTGTTCATCGGCGGGCTGGCCTTCGATTTCAATGCGTAGCTTGTTCGTTCCTTCGCGCACGTCCTGTCCGGCCAGCGGCAGCGAATCGTTGAAGGCGGCGGATTCAACGCCGGGCAAGCGTTCGACTTCTTCAATCACCCGTTTGTAAAACGGCGCGGTCTGTTTGACGAAACTGTATTTCGACCAGGGCGGATCCATTTTCATCGTCAGCGTAGAGGACGGATCGAAGCCGAGCGAGGTTTGCCGCAAATTCAGCAAGCTTTTGACCATCAACCCTGCACCAGCCATCAGCGCCAGGGCCAGCGCCATTTCGGCCACGACCAGCGCACGCCGCGCGCGATGTCCCGCCGCGCCGCTGCTGGAACCGCCTTTGGTCCCGTCTTTCAGCGATTGGTTGAGGTCTGGTCTGGAAGCTTGGAGCGCGGGCGCGACACCTGCAGCCAAGCCTGTCAGGACGGAAACCGCCAGCGTGAAAAGCAGCACGCGCCCGTCAATCGTGATTCTCATCCACGCGGGCAGATCGAAGCGCATCAAGTTCGTCATCAACTCCACGCAAACAACCGACAGCGCCAATCCCAGTGCGCCACCGATCAAGGTCAGCAGCAAACTTTCAACCAGCATTTGACGGATCAACCGCCGGCGTCCGGCGCCCAAGGCCGCGCGAATCGCCATTTCCTTTTCGCGGCCCAGCGCGGCGGTCAGCATCAGGCTGGTCACGTTGACGCAAGCAATCAGCAAGACAAAGCCGACCGCTCCGGCCAGCAGCCACAGATACCCGCCCGCGTCGCCGATGTACTGTTCGCGGAAACTGCTGACGCGGAATCGCAAGCCGGTGTTGGTGTCGGGATAGGTTTGCGCCAGACGCGCGGCGATGGCGTCGAATTCGCCCTGCGCCTGTTCGATGCTGACGCCGGGTTGCAACCGTCCGACAACGCCGTATTCGCGAATGTTGCGGCTGTCAAAATCGCCCGGCGGCACGCGGCGATACAGTTGCGCGCTGAGCGGAAAATCGAAGCCCGGCGGCATCACGCCCAGCACTTCATATCCGGCGGCATCCAGCGTGATGGTTTTGCCGACGATCTGCGGATCGCCGCCGAAGCGCCGCTGCCAGGTGTCGTGGCTGAGCACGATATTGAAAACGCGCTGGCGTTCGTGTGTGGCGGGCCAGGTTGCGCCGAGATGCGCTTTCACGCCGAGCAGGTCGAAGAGATTGTACGAATTGACCGAGGTGATCAGGGATTCGGGCGGGCCGCCTCCGGTGACGTTGTATTGCGTGTTGCGAATCGAGGCGAAATCAGCGCAGAGCCGCGACTGTTCTTTCAAATCGTAAAGCTCCAGCATCGAAAGCTTGCCCATTTCGCCGCCACGCTCGGACATCACACGCACCAGCCGGTCCGCCTCCTGGTAAGGCGGCGGCGCCAGCAACAGCGCGTTGACGAAACTGAAAATCGCCGTGTTTGCGCCAATGCCCAAGGCAAGCGTCAAGACGACGACCGCGGCAAACGCGGGCTTTCGTTTGAAATTGCGCAGCGCATAGCGCCCATCCTGCCAAAGCGTTTCCATCATTCAATGACTCCTTCCCGTTGATTCCGCTCCATTTCGTCATAACGCGATTGAGTGAACACCTGCACCTGTCCGCACCGACATCAAATCTTGACTGGTAAGACTGGTTCGATTGATTGCGTTGAGCCGAACCTCCTGATCGAATCGCCAACAACTCGCCTTCACGCAGAAAAACCGTGGCCCATGAACTACGTCGCCGCACGCGCCAGCAGGCGAGACGCAGCTCTTTCTCAAGTTGGCGATTTTCAGGATGAGCATGTGACACCAACCTTACCGAGGTTCGGTCAGACGCCACACCGAATTTTCATCAATGGCCTGATCAGGCCCGTTTTTGGTCTTCAACAGCAGATGAGCAGTTGTGCCTGAAGTGTTCGAGCCTGCGACATTGTGTATCCAGGAGTTCAACGGCGAGATACGCATCTTCTCAAGTCAGGGCTGAATAATGGTTAAGCTCACTCAGCTATATTGGGCGGAGCGAAGAGGTGGAAAAAACTCTACCACGCCACTGGAATGTGACGTTCCAGGCACTGGCCCACGCGTTTGGGCGCGACGCAATGTATTGGTTTCGAGCTGAGTTGGCTTTCGTTCGTCCGATCCTGGCCGTTGAGTGAATGCCGGAGCATTTGGGCGCGGCCGAAAAGATCATCTGGCTTGGCATCACCCAGGTCTGCGTACCGGCCACCACCGTTGGCGGGTGCGTATTGGGAATCAGCCTTATCACAAAAACTGTTTACAAAACTTTCTCGATGCTTTCTCAATGGGGGGAGCGACGGTTGTCGTCACAAAATCCGTTGGCATCAGAAGATTCAATGTGCAGACGAATGTGAAGATAATCAAAAAGGGCCACCGGTTGGTGGCCCTGAATTATTGAATCTATTTGACTGGGAGGCAGGGAGTCGAACCCCGATAGGCGGATCCAGAGTCCGCAGTCTTACCATTAGACGACCTCCCAAGAAAGACCTAGGCAATATATGGGCCGTGCGCTGATCTGTCAAGACTCCATAACAAAAGGGGCGGCGTTATTGCGCCAGCCCCTAAAATTTGGAAACAAGATCAGCTTAGAAGTTGATCTTCGCCGCAATCCGGCCAGAGCGGGAACCGGTTCACCCACGAATTTGAAGATGGGGACGAATGGAAAACAAGGGCAGCAAAGAAGGCAAAAGGGGCAAGGGTTTTTTGCCCCTTTTGCTCTCAAATGAAGTTTCGCGGCATCCTCCCTGCAAATGGCTGCGCGGAGGGAACTGTCCTTCGCGAGTGCTGTGGCCCGACTACTTGGTGGTCGTGCCGGCTGGTGAAAGGCGTTGAAAGTTTTCCGCCTGGCGAAGTGGGAC
>JAJNQA010000027.1 GCA_021155085.1 Heliomicrobium sp.
AGGCGATCTGACCGTTCGCGGCGATGTGGACATCAGTCTCGACCGCGAACTGACCTGGAACAACATTCTGCGGCTGACCGCCAGCGAAGTCGCCAATACGCGGACGATCAATCTGACACCGTTCATCCCACCGAATTCGGCGGACGTGCGCGTGCGCTTCCGGTTTTACGCCACGGGGCCGCGACCGGCCAGGCCAGGCGCGCCTCGTTTTCAGGAACTCTCCTGGGGCATTGACCGCCCTGTGATTCTGGCGCTGACCGTGGAAGCCATACAGGATTTCCTGGCCAACGGAGACACGCGGCAAATCCGTGTCGTTGCTCCCGACGGCTATCCGTGGACGGCGATTGATGATCCGGACGTTCCCTGGCTGACGATCGTGGATGGCGGCAATCGTCCGACCGGCACGGGAACCGGAACCTTCACGATTTCCACCATCGCTTACGGCGGCATCTGCCCGCGCACCACAACGGTCAGGGTGACGATTCCCGGAACCGGGCCGACGCCTTTGCTGACGGTGACTAAACCTGTCAGACAAACCGGATCGGGCTTGAGCGTGATGCCGACCGACACCGTCTTGCCGCAGGGCTTTGTTGCTCAATCGTACAGTCAAACCTTTTCGCAAACGGGCAGCGCGGGAACCATCACCTGGTCGGTCAGCATGGGAAGTCTGCCTCCGGGATTGATGCTCGATCCGGGAACGGGCGTAGTGTCCGGCACACCGACCATGGATGGAACATTCACGTTCAAGATCAAAGCCGTGGACGCCGCCGCCAACAACTGCGTTGGCGAACGGGAATACACCTTGATCATCAATGGAGACGGCAACGGCTTGCAGTTTTATCCGCTGCCGTCGCCGGTGCGCTTGCTGGATACGCGAGCCAGCGCCACCGCCGGTTGCGTCATCAATAGCGGCCCCTTCGCCAATGGCGAAACTCGCACGCTGCCTGCGCGGACGGTGTGTTCCACCATTCCGGCCAATGCCACCGCCATCATCGGCAACATCACCGTGGTTCCGTCGGGGCCGGGCTTCCTGACACTGTTCCCCAGTGACGCCACACAGCCGACCGTCGCCAATTCCAACTTCAAGGCCGGAGAAGTGACCAACAACTTCTTCACCGTCGGACTGGGAGCAGGAGACGGCGCGTTCAAGATCTTCACCCGGTTGTTCGACGCCGGCACGACTTCCGAAGTGATCATTGACGTGACCGGCTATTACGCGCCGCCCAGTCCGAGCGGACTTTACTACCATCCGCTGCCCGCGCCGGTGCGCTTGTTGCAAACCTTTCCCGGACAAACGGGCTGCTTCCTGAATGGCTCGCAGCAGTTGATCGGTCAGAATAATCCGAACGCCAACCCGGCGCTCGACCTGACGGTGGACGGACGCGGCGCGGGATTGCCTTCGCCCTGCAACGGGATTCCTTCGGACGCCGTGGTTTTGGTGGGGAATGCCACGACGGTCTTTCCCAGCGCGCCGCTCGGATTTGGCTATTTGACGATCTATCCCAGCGACGCGGCCCGCCCGACTGTCGCCAGTTCCAACTACGGGAACAACGACATCATCAACGGGCCGTTCGCCGTGAAGCTGGGAGCCGACGGCAAGTTCAAGGTCTATACCTTCTCAACGACGCATCTGGTGATAGACATTTCAGGGTATTACAGCGCCAGCCCGAATGACGCGAACGGAGCGGGATTGCTGTTCAATCCGCTGCCGTCGCCGATGCGCTTGCTGGAAACGCGAAACATCCCGGGCTTCCCGTTGGTGGGCTGTTACAAGCCGCAAGCGCCGATTGCGGGCGGCGTGGGAGGCATCCGGACGCAGCAGGTGTGGGGAATGTGCGCGGATCAGCCGATCACGATTCCGGACGCGGCGCGAGCCGTCGTGGGGAACGTGACGGCGATCAACCCAGTAGGCGCGGGCTTTGGAACGTTCTTCCCCGGCAACGTGGGAACGGCGCCGACGGTGGCGACGACGAACTATCCGTTCCCGGTGACCTTCGGCTACAACCGGCATTATTACGTGGGCCTCGGTCCGAGCGACGGGACGTTCAAAATCCTGACGCAGTTCACCAGCGATTACATCGTGGACGTGTCGGGCTATTTCGCGCCCTAAGACTGATTCAGGGAATGCAAGTGCGGATTTCGGGGCAGGCGGCAATCGCTTGCCCCGTTTTCATTCAGCGCGGATTCCCTGAAACACATTTTCCTCCAGCGAAAACTGAAGCAAAGACTCGCCTCATAGAGAAGCAAAAACGCTATATTCAAAGCACTTGGCGTGAAATCCTCAAGTTTGACAAAGCAAAATGCCGCCGGTACAGTTCGGGTTTTCAAAATTCGACCCAATTAACACCATTACATACTCCTTAAACGCTATGACTGGAAACGAAGTACGAAGCATCTTCCTGAACTATTTTGCCAAGCATGGGCACAGGATCGTTAAATCCTCTCCGCTGTTGCCGGCCAATGATCCGACGCTGCTGTTCACCAACGCCGGAATGAATCAATTCAAGGATGTTTTCATCGGCGCTGAGACGCGCGATTACAAACGCGCGACGACTTCGCAGAAGTGCATACGCGCAGGCGGCAAACACAACGACCTGGACGAAGTCGGCAAGACTGCGCGCCATCACACCTTCTTTGAGATGCTCGGCAACTTTTCCTTCGGCGATTATTTCAAGGAAGACGCCATCAAATTCGCCTGGGAATTGCTGGTTGGCGAATACAAGCTCGATCCCACACGCCTGTGGTTTTCGGTTTTTGAAGGCGACGCCGAAGTGCCCGCCGACGACGAAGCCATCGAACTCTGGGTCAAGGTCGGCGCGCCGCGCGAACGGGTTTTGAAATTCGGGCGCAAAGACAATTTCTGGCAGATGGGCGAAACCGGGCCGTGCGGGCCATGTTCCGAAATTCATTACTACATGGGAGAGCATCCCGAAGACCCGGCCTTCAACAAAGCCGAATACGTCAATGGCGTGGGCGACGACACCATCGAGATCTGGAATCTCGTTTTCATGCAATACAACCGCAGCGAAGTCGCGCCCGGCCAATACAAACTCGATCCGCTGCCTGCGCCTTCGGTGGACACCGGCGCTGGGCTTGAGCGCGTTTCGGCGGTCTTGCAGGGCGTCAAGTCAAATTACGACACCGATTTGATCAAGCCGATCATCGAGTTCACCGCGAAACTGTCAGGCAAAGAGTACAAGGCGGAAACGCAGGAAGGGTTTGCCATGCGCGTGGTGGCGGATCACGCGCGCTCGACCGCGTTCGCCATCGCGGACGGCATTCTGCCCAGCAACGAAGGGCGCAATTATGTTTTGCGCAAGATCATGCGCCGGGCGATTTATAACGGACGCGAGAATCTGGGTTTCAAGGGCGAGTTCTTTTACCAGGTCTGCGAATTCGTGATTGATTTCATGAAGGACGCTTACCCGGAATTGGATGCGCAGCGGGATTACATCGAGAAGATGGTGCGGCTGGAAGAGCAGCGCTTCGGAGCAACTCTGACAGTTGGTTTGAAAAAGCTGGATGACTTAATCGCAACACACCAGAAGAGCGGCGCAGGCGAAATTCCCATCATTGAACAAGCCCGGTTGTACGATACCTACGGCACACCGATTGATCTCATGTTTGTGGTGTTGTCACAACGGGGCTACAAGGCGATTGAAGAACTCGGCGAAGGCCAATACCGCGCGCAAATTGAAGATGCATTGCAAGTGTTGCAGCAGAACACCGCCGAAAAACATGGGGGCGAAGCCAGGAAGACCAAGGCGGTTTATGCTGCTTTACAGAAGCGTGGCGATGCCAAAACAGAATTCAAAGGCTACGAAACTACCCAACTGGAAGGCGCAAAAGTTGTCGCACTCATCAAAGGGGAAGAGAGTGTCAATACTTTGAATGCGGGCGATGATGGAGAAGCCGTCTTGGATCAAACGCCGTTTTACTCGGAAAGCGGTGGACAGGTCGGAGATATCGGCGTGCTTAGTTCTGAAAATGTCTCGGCGACGGTTTCTGACACTGTGTCACCTGTGCAGGATTTGCGCGTTCACAAAGTCAAAGTCGAAAAGGGAAGTCTGAACGTCGGAGATTCCGTTACCGCGCAGGTGGATGTCGAAAAACGCGATTCGACACGCCGCAATCACACGGCGACGCACCTGATGCACGCGGCGCTGCGCGAAGTGCTGGGCACGCACGTCAAGCAGGCGGGTTCGATTGTCGCGCCGGATTATCTGCGCTTTGATTTTTCGCACTACCAGCCGCTGACGAACGCGGAAATCGAAGAGATCGAAAATCTGGTCAATTACCACATCCTGCGCAACGAGAAAGTGCAGACGGACGTGCTGGCGATTGAAGAAGCGATGCGCACAGGCGCGATGGCTTTGTTTGGCGAAAAATATGGCGAGAAGGTGCGCGTGCTAACGGTCAATGGAGTGGAAGGGATTTTTTCCAAGGAACTCTGTGGCGGCACGCACGTGCGCGCAACCGGCGACATCGGTTCTTTCAAAATCACCAGCGATGAAGCCATCGCCTCCGGCACGCGCCGCATTCGCGCGGTCACCGGCAGAGGCGCGTTTGAGCGTTTCCAACATTCGGAACATCTGCTGGCGGAAGCGGCGGGCCGCCTGAAAACCGCTCCCGAAAAGCTGCCGACCGAAGTTGAACGGTTGCAGTCTCAACTTCGCGATCAGCAGAAAGAGATCGAACGGCTGAAACTGAAGCTGGCGCAGGGCGGCGGCGGTTCGGAAGATCAAGTGACCGAAATCAATGGTCTGAAAGTTTTGGTTCGCAAAGTCGAAGGGCTTGGCTCGGACGGTCGCCGTCAACTCGGTGATTCGCTGACGCGCAAAATTGCCCCTGGCGTTGTCGTCATCGGTGATGTCGTGGATGGCAAGTCTTCGGTGCTGGTGATGGTTTCGGCGGATGCGACCGGCAAAGTGCAGGCGGGCAAAGTGATCAAATCGCTACCCGGCGCGCGCGGCGGCGGCAAGGCTGATTTGGCCGAAGGCGGCGTCGAAGCGGGGAAGTTGGATGAAGCGTTGAACGCCGCTCCGCAAGTGATCGAAAAACTTCTGCTGAATTGAGATTGGAGGTATGAATGATATCTGCCAAGGAACAAGTAGCTCGACAGCTTGATACGCTAAGCGAGGTCCGCATACGGGAAGTGGCGAACTTCATTGCGTTTCTGAAATTCCAGGAGCGAATGGATCAAACATCTGTTGACTCCGCCGAGCCAGTAAGAGCCGATGAACAAGTTTCTTCTCCAGATAATCCAAGCCTGGAAGAGATGCTGGCAGGGATCACGCCGGAAAATATGCACGGTGAAGTTGATTGGGGAGCGCCTGTTGGAAAGGAAGTTTGGTGAAGTCATGCCATTCGTGCCTAATCGCGGTGATGTTATCTGGCTCGAATTCAGCCCTCAAGCCGGTCATGAACAAGCAGGACGCCGCCCTGCACTGGTTCTTTCGCAGATGTCATATAACGGGAAGGTCGGTCTTGCTGTTGTTTGTCCCGTGACAAGTCGCGTCAAAGGCTATTCTTTTGAAGTGCCGATCCCACAGGGTTACGCGGTAAGCGGTGTGGTGTTGGCCGATCAGGTGAGAAATGTAGACTGGCAAGCGCGTAATGCGCAGTGGATTTGCTCCCTGCCGGTAGCCACAGTTTCGGAGGTTTTCCGAAACCTCGTCAAGCTCTGTCAGTGAATTCCCATTCGGGCTGAAACAGTTTTTATGAATAACCTCGTCGCCTCAAACTTAACCCATCATCCCGGTCGCACCGTCGTCAGCATTTTCGGCGTGGCGGTCGGTGTCGTACTTGTCGTTCTGACCGTCGGCCTGGTTCGTGGCGCGTTGCGCGAGCGTGGGCAGCGCGACGCCAACATCGGCGTTGAAATCATGCTGCGGCAGGGAGGGCAGGGAATTTCGCTGACCTCCGCGGATATGACGATTCCGGTCGAAGAAGCCGCCGCGATTCGCGCTGTCGCCGGAGTCGCGGTCGCCACGCCGGTCGGCCAGAACTTGCAGATGGGCGGCGGAGGCGGCGTTGGAATTCAGCAGGTGGACGGAATTGAGTTCGACAGTTTCTCCGCCGCCAGCAAACTGCGTATCGTGACGGGGGAGCCGCTGCCTTCGTCGGGCGATGTGGCGATTGTGGACAGCAAATACGTGGCGGATCGCAATGCGAAACTCGGCGACAAGATTAAATGGCAGGGCCGCGAACTGGCCATCGTCGGCGTTTACGAACCCGAAGCCGGCGCACGCATCAAAATTCCGTTGAGCACGATGCAGGAAGCCCTAGGCTCTGCGGGCAAATGCTCGATGATCTTCGTCAAATGCGAAGACCCGAATCAGCAGGAAGAAATCGCCCGCCGCATCGTCGCCGAACATCCCAACTATCTGGTTCTTTTTACCCGCGATTTGCCGCAATTGTTCGCCAGTGGGTTTTCGGGGTTCAATGTGTTTCTGAATGTCGTCAAGGGACTTGCGACAGTGATCAGTCTGCTGGTCATCCTGCTGACGATGTACACAACGGTTTCCGAACGGACGCGGCAGATCGGCATTCTGAAATCGCTCGGCGCTTCGAAACTGTGGATTGCCTGGACGTTTGAAAAAGAAGCCTTGCTGATCAGCGCTCTCGGCATTGTCGGCGGATTGGCGTTCGCCGTCATCGCGCGGTTCCTGCTGGTCAGCGGACTCGGTTGGAAGATCGAACTGGAACCGGGCGCAATTCTGTACGCCGCTGCCGCCGGGCTAATTAGCGGGTTGCTGGGCGCACTTTATCCGGCGTTGCGAGCGGCCAGTCAGGATCCTGTGGATGCCTTGAGCTACGAATGAAATCCCGCCTTCTCGCCATCCTTTCCGCAGCCATTGGACTGGCGCTTTTCATTTACGTCCTGCGACAAACCGGGCTTGGTGAAATCGGCGAACGGTTGCGCCAGCTTGGCGCGGGTTTTCTGCTGATCCTGCTGATTTCCGCTTCCCGCTATCTGACGCGAAGCCTGTCCTGGCTGCGCTGTATGACGCCGGACGAGCGCCGCGTAGGTTTTTGGACATTGTGGCGCGCGCGCCTGGCGGGCGAAGCGATTGGCGATTTGACGTTTGGGCCGGTCGTGGCCGAACCGCTGCGGTTGATCGCGCTCGGCGACAAGCTGAAATTGACTTCGGGCGTGTCTTCGCTGGCAGTCGAAAACATCTGCTACACGGTGTCGAGTTGCGTGATGGTGATGGCCGGCGCGATTGCGCTGCTTGCCAGTTTCGGCCTGGCCGGGTCGCTGCGAACGGCGATGTCTGCGGCGCTGGCGGCTGTGGTTATTGTTATTCTGGCTTCGGTGATGGTCATTGGACGGCGCTGGAAACTCGGCTCTGGCCTTGCGGCGGCGCTCAGCGGAATGCTGATCCGCGACAAGGAGAAGCGGGAGAAACTTGCCGGGAAGATCGCCTACCTGAGCGAACTGGAAGATTACATCTTCGACTTTTTCGCCAAACGCCCGGCGGATTTCCTGCTGGTCATCTTGTGCCAGATGGCGTTTCACCTGGGCGGCGTCATGGAAATTTATGTGACGATGAAACTGATCGGCGCCGACCTCAGCTTTGCGACGGCGTTTCTGATGGAGTCGGTTAATCGCGCGTTGAATATCGCCTTTGTCTTTGTGCCGGCGCTGGTCGGAGTAGACGAACTGGGAACGCGCGAACTGGCGAAAGTCCTGGGGTTTGACGGATCGTTCGGCGTCGCGCTGGCCATCATCCGCAAGATTCGGATGTTTTTCTGGATCGGAGTGGGATTGCTCTTTTTGGCCAAACGAGGCAAAAATTAAGCAACGGAGGTTTGGCAAATGGCAAAAGTGAAAATCAATTTTCAGCAAACTTCGGCGAGTGAGCGGCGCGATCTGCTTCGTGACCTAAAGGGGAAGCTCAATGTTCAGGAGAGTTTGCAGTCGCTGATCGAGGCAATGCATCGCTACGAAGAGAAGTACGGAATGAGCACGCTGGAATTTTATGCGCGCTACGTTGCCGGCCAGATGGGAGACAGCCGCGAAGTGATGTTGTGGGCGGGCGCGTTTGACGATTATCAGGCTTTGTTACGAGAACATTTCCAGCACGCCGCAGCCTGAGCCTTCCAGCTTATGCGAGACATCATTCAATATTTCGATTTGATTACGGCCATTATTGAGCATAGTCCCGCCGTCTCTGCTGAGCTTGATATTGAGCAGCTTGATTCCAAACGCGGCACGGTTGATGGAGTGCTCTATTTTGCCGACGGATCAAGGCTGGAGTTCACGGAAAGAGTGTTGATCGAAAGGGCCAGGCCTGTTAAACGAGATTACCGCTACCAGTATGTGAAGTCCCAGTCTCCGGTCTTCCGTTACGATAATGCGCCTCACCATCCGCAGCTTGCCAGCTTCCCACATCACAAACACGTTGGAAGAAAAACGCTCGATGCCAAAGAACCAACTTTGGAGGAGGTCATCAAAGAGTCAGTTTCTTTGATAAACCAAGCCGCCGATGCCAGCCAGCAAGGCGTACCAAAGCCCAGACGGTCCAAAAAACGCCAAGCTCCCACAAAATGAAATTTCTGATCGTCAACGCGGATGATTTCGGGCTGACCGGCGGCGTCAATCGTGCGGTCATCGAAGCCCATACACG
Source organism: Heliomicrobium sp. (assembly GCA_021155085.1). Lineage (GTDB taxonomy): Bacteria > Acidobacteriota > Blastocatellia > RBC074 > RBC074 > RBC074. The sequence goes on from JAJNQA010000027.1 coordinate 8,634, forward strand.
CGGCATTCTGACCAGCACGACGGTGATGGCGAATATGCCTGCTTTTGAAGACGCCGTGCGATTGGCCAAAGCGCATCTCAGCCTGGGCGTCGGACTGCATTTCAACATCACGCAAGGCGCGCCGGTGGCCGACAGTTCGAGCATCCGGAGCCTGCTGGATGAGCGTGGCGAGTTTTTGGGGACGAGCACGGCGTTGCTGTTTCGGGCGTTGGCAGGAAAGTTGCGCATCCCGGAAGTGGACATTGAATTGCGCGCGCAGATCGAAAAGGTTTTGAACGCAGGTTTGCCACTGACCCACCTGGACAGCCACAAACACGCGCATGCGTTGCCGCAAGTCGTTGGCGTCATCACCCGTGTGATTGGCGATTACGGCATCCGCGCCGTGCGATTGCCGCGCGAGCAATGGCGATTTGACGCTTCCGCCAAATGGACGCAGAGCTTCGGCGCGCTGGGGTTGGCGCAGCTTTGCCGCATCAGCGACGGGCGGTTGCGGCGTTCGGGCGTCAGACGGGCGGATGCTTTTTTCGGCGTGACACAGACGGGCTGCTGGACCAAATCGTGGCTGCTGGATTTGATCGCACGGCTGCCGGACGGTGTCAGCGAATTGATGAGTCATCCGGGGTATGATGATGCGGAACTCGGTCAAACCAAAACGCGGCTGCGAGCTTCCAGAGCGGATGAACTGTCGCTGCTGACCGATCCAGACGTCATTGCGGCGGTGCGCGAACGCGATATTCAGTTGATCAGTTACGCCGGGATTTAGACGAACTTGAGGGCTGGGAACAGGCGCTTCAGGCGAGAAACCTCAGTTTTGACAAGCCTAAAACCACCGCTTACACTCTCGGCTTACTGACCAACGTCCTGGCCTCACTGAAGGAGTCAACGCCAATTGCCACGCGCGAATTCCCTGGAAAACGCTCCCCAGCGCCCCCTGATCGGCATCACGGAACGGCTGAATGCTGAAGACACTTTCTACCTGCGACGGTATTACGCCGAAGCGGTTGAGGCGGCGGGCGGCACACCCGTTCACATTCCCTTGATTGCAAACCGCGAATATCTGACAGCCTTGTGCGACCGGCTGGACGGTCTGGTTTTGTCTGGCAGCAACAGCGATCTCGATCCGGCGTTTTACGGCGAAGAGCCGCATCCGAAGCTGGGCACGGTGATTCCGGAGCGGGATGACGTTGACCTGGCGCTGCTGGAAATTGCCGAGCGGCGCGCGATGCCGGTGCTGGGAATCTGTTTCGGGATGCAATCGCTGAATGTGTCGCGCGGCGGTTCGCTGGTGCAGGACATCGAAACGCAGGTGGTCAACCCGATCAAACACGATCAAGGCCAGGTTTACGACCGGCCCTCTCATCAAATCGAAATTGAAAGCAGCTCCTTGCTGGCGCAACTCGCTGGCGGAAGGACTGTCCGCGTCAACAGCAGCCATCATCAGGCGGTGAAAAATGTCGGGCGGAATTTGCGGGTGATTGCTCGTGCCACCGACGGCGTGATTGAAGCCATTGTGGATACGCGCGCTGACCGCTTCGTGCTGGGGGTGCAATGGCATCCCGAAATCGGCTGGCGGCGCGATCAGTTTTCGCAGGCGATTTTCAGCAGGTTCGTCGAAGCTTCGGGTCAGCACCGGTAGGATTTATGGACAGGAAAGGCAAAACAACCATTGCACTGATTTCGACGGCGCACGCCGTGCTGGATTCGTATTCCAGCTTCCTGTTCCAGCTTTTGCCGGTGATGACCGTCCGGCTGGGGTTGAAACCATCGCAAGCCGGATGGCTGACGCCGATGCTGATGATCAGTTCGTCGCTGATGCAGCCGGTCTATGGGATGATTTCGGACCGGTATTTGAAACGTTCGATGGCGGTTTTCGGGCCGCTGGTGGCGGCAGTCTTCTTGTCGCTGCTGGGAACAGCGACGAGTTTGCCGATGCTGATGGCTTTCGTGGTGATTGGTGGAATCGGCGTAGGCGCGTTTCATCCGCAAGGCGCTGCGCTGGTCAGCCGCGCGGCTTCGGCCAATTCTGTTGGCGGAATCAGCAAGCATCAGGGAATGGTGATGTCCGTCTTTTCGTCCACGGGAACCGTCGGTTACGCCGTCGGGCCGGTGATCATCGCCGCGGTGGTCAGCCAATTCGGGCTGGAGAAAAGCTGGTACGCCGTCAGTTGGGGCGTGGCCATGTGGGTGTTGATGTATCTGTACTGCCCGCCGCTCGAACGGATTGAACGGAAAGCCGATGCGCCGAATTTGAGGGACAAATTGCGCGCGGTGTGGAAGCCGCTGACGCTTCTGTATTTTGCCATCGTGTTGCGGTCGGCGGTGGCCGTCAGCGTGCAGACTTTCCTGCCGTTCGCTTTGCAAAGCAGCGGTTTGACCGACAACGAACGAAGCTGGGTGCTGGCGGGCTTTATCCTGTTCGGCGGCATTGGTGGATTTTTCGGCGGAGCATTGGCGGATCGGCTGGGCGCGCGCCGTGTGACAATCGTGGCGATGCTGCTGGCGACGCCGCTGCTGATTGCGGCTTTTTCAACGCACGGAATGCCCAGCCACCTTTTGCTGATGGCGGGCGGAACGCTGTTGAACATGCCGATTCCGATCAGCGTGGTGATGGCGCAGCGGCTGGTTCCCGGTGGCGCCAGCACGGTGTCAGCATTGGTAATGGGCTTTGCCTGGGGAGCGGGCGCGCTGATGGCGCCGTTGACCGGGCTGCTCAGCACGCGAATTGGATTTTTCCCCGCATTGTTGACGGTCTCTTTCCTGCCGCTGATTTCGGCAGCGCTGTTGTGGCGTTATCCGAAAGATGAAATAGTCGCTCGCGCCAGAGTTCGCGAGGCGATGGCAATGGGAGACTAAATTGAGTTTGAAGGTTGGGTTTTAGAAATTATGTTTTGGAGACGCAAAAAGAACGATTTCATTTCGTTGGGATTGAACACTTTCGACGATCCGGTTGTTGAACAGCCCGTCGAACCAGCCGCCGAGCCGGTGGCGAAAGCGGACGCTTCACCTGCTCCGGCGAAACCTGAGCCGACCGTGGCACGCACGACGGACGCGCCAGTCGTTAATCGCGTGACCACACCGCCTGTGCCTGAAGCAGCGAAACCCGCGCCGGTTGTATCAACCCCGGCGCCGCCGGTTGTTACACCTCAACCCGTTGCGCCTCCTGCTCCGCCGCAAATTGTCAAATCTCAACCGGTTCAACCTGTTGTCCCGCCGCCCGCTCCGGCAGCGGAAGAACCGGTGGAAGACGCAGGGTTTATGAATCGCTTTCGCAAAGCGATTTCCTCGACGCGGGAAAACATCGCTTCGCGAATCGAAGACGTGGTCAAAGGCAAAAAGCAGATTGACGCTTCGACGCTGGAAGACCTGGAAGAGGCTTTGATCAGCGCAGACATTGGCGTGCAGACGACGATGGAAATCATCGAAAACGTCCGCAAGCAGGTGGACCGCCAAACGTTGAAAGATGCCGATGAGCTGAAGCGCACAATCAAACAGCATTTGCTCGACATCCTGGAAAAAGCCGAAAAGGCGCGCGGCGTGGCCGCCGAAACCGCCGTGCCGGATGATGTTCGGCCCTATGTCATGATGATTGTTGGCGTCAACGGCGTCGGCAAAACCACGACCATCGGCAAGCTGGCGCAGCGCATCAAGGCCGAAGGCAATGATATTCTGATCTGCGCGGCGGACACGTTTCGCGCGGCGGCTTCGGATCAATTGGCGATCTGGGCGGATCGCGCCGGCGTGCCGCTGATTCAACAGAAGCAGGGAACCGATCCGGCGGCGGTTTTGTTCGATTCGTTGAAAGCCGCAAAGGCGCGCAACGCAGACGTGCTGATCGTGGACACCGCCGGCCGCCTGCACAACAAAGCCAACCTGATGGCCGAACTCGAAAAAATGAAGCGCATCGCCAGCCGCGAAGTTCCCGGCGCGCCGCACGAAGTCCTGCTGGTGGTGGACGCGGTCACCGGCCAAAACGGCCTGAGCCAGGCGCGCGAATTTATGAAGGCCGCCGACATCACCGGCCTGGTGCTGACCAAACTCGACGGCACGGCCAAAGGCGGCATCGCCGTGGCCATTGCGAAAGAATTGAATCTGCCGATTCGCTACTGCGGCATTGGCGAGAAAGCGGATGATTTGGTGGTGTTCGATCCGAGGGCTTACGTAGAAGGATTGTTCGAGTAACTGCGGAATAATGATTGCGGAATGTGGGATGAAACGAGGCCGGTTGTTTCGTTCTGCATTCCGCGCTCCGCTTTCGGCATTCTGCAATGTCTGATTTCACCTACATTAAACTCGCCCTGGAACTCGCCGCGCAAGGCGCAGGTCTGGTCAGCCCCAATCCGCTGGTAGGCTGTGTTGTCGTCAAAGAGGGTCAGGTCATCGGGCGCGGCTATCATCGCTACGACGAATTAAAGCACGCCGAAGCCTGGGCTTTGGAAGAAGCCGGGCAGCGTACGCGTGGCGCGACGGTATATGTCAATCTGGAACCTTGCGCGCATCAGGGCGAAGGCAAGCGCACGCCGCCCTGCGCCAAAGCGCTGATCGAAGCGGGCGTGAAACGTGTCGTGGTTTCGATGGTGGATCCGAATCCGCGCGTCAACGGGCGCGGCTTTGAACAATTGCGCGAAGCCGGAATCGAGGTTGTCACCGGTTTGCTGGCGCGGGAAGCCCGGCGGTTGAATGAAAAGTACGTGAAGTTCGTGACGACTGGGGTGCCGTTCGTGCTGATGAAAACGGCTTGTTCTTTGGATGGCCGCATCGCTACTCGTACTGGAGATTCAAAGTGGATCACGGGCGAAGCGGCGCGCGCCGCTTCGCAGGCATTGAGACACGAATACGACGCGATCCTGGTTGGCATCGGAACGGTGCTGGCCGATGACCCTTTGTTGACGGACCGGACCGGCAAACGGCGTCGCAGACCACTCACGCGCGTCGTACTCGACGCAAACTTGCGGATGCCGCTGGGTTCGCAATTGGTGAAGACTGCGCGCGAATTTCCGCTGGTCATCTTCACGGGGCAAGACATGGCTTCAACCGCGCGGCGTGAGGAATTAGAGGCGCTCGGAGTTCGTGTGATCGCGCTTGCATCCGCCACTGGCAAGCTTGATCTGGCGCAGGCATTGAAGGCGCTGGCCGCAGCGCAGTTGACGAGCCTGATTGTCGAAGGCGGCGCAACCGTTGCCGGTTCGTTTGTTGAACAGCGGTTGGTTGATAAGGCGACTTTCTTCATTGCGCCGAAGATTATTGGCGGACTCGAAGCAAAACCGGCGATTGGCGGCACAGGTTCTGAGTTCTTAAGCGATGCGCTGAAGTTGGAAGATGCCGCTATCGAACGGCAAGGCGAGGATCTCGAAATCACGGGCTACCCGAAAGCGATGTAAACCATGCGGGCAAAACGCAGTCTTGGACAAAATTTTCTGGTCAAATCACATTATTCGGAGCGGATTGTCGCTTCCGTCAGACCGCAAACGGATGAAACAATCATCGAGATTGGACCAGGGCAGGGAGCATTGACTGAACTGCTGGTGGCCAGCGGCGCGCGCGTGGTGGCCATTGAGCTTGACCGCGAACTGGCTCCAATGCTGGTCCGCGAATTTGCAGCTTCCGCCAATTTTAGATTGATCGAAGCCGACGCGCTTGAAATTGATTTCTGTGAAATCATCGCGCCTGCGGCGACGGCTCGGGTGGTGGCCAACCTGCCCTACAACATTTCGACGCCGATTTTGCAGCGGTTGATTCAGCATCGTCATTGCCTGAGCGAGATGACATTGATGCTTCAGCGCGAAGTCGTCGAACGGATCATCGCTCCGCCAGGCGGAAAGGAATGCGGCTACCTGTCGGTGTTCGTGCAGTTTTATTGTGAAGCGGAACAGCTTTTCGATATTCCCCCCGGCGCATTCAAGCCTGTGCCGAAAGTGGTTTCCAGCGTTGTCAGATTGAAAGTTCGTCCGCAGCCGGCGGCCGAAGTCCGCAGCGAAGAGTTGTTGTTGGAATTAACGAAGACGTTGTTCGCGCAGCGCCGGAAAACGATCTACAACAACCTGCGCGCGGGCGCGGCCAGGCTGGGACTGACGGATGCCGCGCAGATCAATCAGATGCTGAGTGCAGCGGAGTTAGACCCTCAGCGGCGGGCGGAAACTCTGTCCATTACGGAACTTGCGCGGCTGACAAACTTCCTCTCGGATCTGACCGGTTAATGGCCCGGCATCGCAACTCGGCCGAAGTGCGTTATACTGCGACGCAAAACAGGAAAGAGACATTGACAAACATGACAACAGGCAAACTTCAGATCACACCACTAGGCGGTCTTGGGCAGTTCGGAATGAATATGACGGTCTTCCGCTACGACGGTCAGATGATCATCGTGGATTGCGGAATGATGTTCCCCGATGAGGATCTGCTCGGCGTTGATATCGCCATCCCTGACCTGACATACATTGAAGAGCATCGCGAGGAACTCGCGGGCATTGTATTGACGCATGCGCACGAAGATCACGTCGGCGCGCTGCCCTTCGTACTGCAAATCGCCAATGTGCCGATATACGCCACGCAGTTCACCCTGGGTCTTGTCGAAGGCAAGCTTCAGGAATTCGGCCTGCTGGACAAAGTGCAGACGCATACGATCGGCCCGAAAAATCCGTTCAAGCTTGGCCCGTTTGAGATCGAATTCATTCGTGTCTCGCATTCGCTGGTGGATTGCGTCGCTTTGGCGATTCACACGCCGGTCGGCATCATCATCCATACGGGCGATTTCAAAGTTGATTTGACGCCGGTGATTGGCGAGCCGATTGATTTGAAACGGCTGAATCACTATGGCGATCAGGGCGTGCTGGCGCTTCTGTCGGATTCGACCAACGTCGAACGCGAGGGACGAACCGGATCGGAGAAGGTCGTTATTCCGGCTTTTGAAAAGATCTTTGATGATGCCACAGGCCGCATTATCGTGGCCTGCTTTTCGACCAGTATTCATCGCTTGCAGATCATTTTTGATCTGGCTGCCGAGAAAAAACGCGCGGTCGCACTGGTTGGGCGAAGCATGATTCGCAACGTCGAAGTTGCCATGAAGCACGGTTATCTGGACATCGAAAAAGATCAATTGGTCAGCCCGGCCAAAGCCCGCCGGATGTCACCCGACGAAGTCTGTTTGATGGTGACCGGCAGTCAGGGCGAGCCGATGTCTGCTTTGGCGCGAATGTCCGTTGATTCGCACAAGGACGCCACAGTAATTAAAGGCGATACCGTGGTGATTTCGGCGCGGCAAATTCCCGGCAATGAGAAATCCATTTCGCGGATGATGAATCACCTGTTCAAGAAGGACGCGCGCGTCATTGACTCAGGCATCGCCCGTATTCACGTTTCAGGACACGGTCGGCAGGAAGATTTGAAAATTATGCACGACGCCGTCCGTCCGAAATTCCTGATCCCCATTCATGGCGAAACCCGGCAGCTTTATCGCCATGCCGAGGCGGCTCGCAAATGGGGAGTGCCGCGCGACCGCATCGTGTTGGCGGAAAGCGGAGATGTGATTGAACTGGACGAAAATAGTGCAGCCGTCGCCGACAAAATTACGGTGGGTCGAACCCTGATTGATGATTCCGGCTCTGGGCGAATTGATGAGCTGGTCTTGCGCGACCGGAAGCATCTGGCCTACGACGGTATCGTGCTTCCAATTGTGGCCATCAACAAAACTTCTGGCGAACTCGAGTCGGTGCCTGAAATCATTCAGCGCGGCCTGGCAGTGAGCGATGACGGGACTGAATTTCTTTCCAAAGCGCGTTTGATCGTTGCCGGTACAGTTGCAAATGCCAGCCATGAAGAACGGGTGGATTGGGCCGTCATCAAAGAAAAAATCAGGCTTGAACTTAAACGGTATATTCAGCGCGAAACAGGTCGCCGCCCCATGATCATCCCCGTTGTCCTGGAGATTTGAGAACTATTTTGACTGTCCGTGACATCAATCGTTTTCACTTTCAGTCCCTTGTGTAACCACTTGACGACGAAGTCGGCATCGCCGACAAACTCAATAGGATCAATTATTAATCTTGGATTTTCAAAGCAATAATCTATTGACACCCATAGGGCTCTCGCATAGACTGCGCCTCGTGATTGGCTCACCTCACTGAGCAGCAGCAGTAGTTAAGTTGTTTGCAGATATACCTCGCAACCGACACATTGCCTTCCCCGTTATGCAGTGTTGATTCAACTGCCACTCGCGAGCCAACCAGGCGACACCCCAAAAAAATAAGCGTCGCCGCTTTAATGTTCAAGCAGGCAAACCCGATCATTGGTTTTATCATCACTGGACCTGACTTGAAGAATCAACGCGAATCAATCAGCGATCTGAAAATATTATCGTGACTTGCCTGAATCGTCCGTTCGGCGAAAAAGCCCACAGGTTGTCATTGTGCCCTCCGCGAGTAACTGTTCATTGACTTCGAATAGATCCTCACGGTCTGCGAAGTTACAAGATTACATAAGGACTGATAACCAATCCAATTGTTGGAAACAATTGTTGTAAAGGAGTACGTACGCAATGCGAACCTCACGCTATTTCTCCTCATTTTTTATTGCACTAGTGGCACTGTTGGTGCTGGCCACGAATTCACTGGCTGCTGATCCGGGCATTCCATTTTCGGTTGATGGGGTGGTTAACGATCAAAAGCCAGGCTCAATCTTGATCTATAACGTTTACACTTCGAGTTCGACCAGTCCGGCCACTGAAAACACTCGTATCAGCATTACCAACGCATCGGAGAGAGCGATTTCGATCCACCTTTTCTTTGTTGACGGCAACACCTGCAGTCCTGCTGACAGCATCGTCTGCTTGACGGCGAGACAAACTTCCAGCTTCCGCGCCTCTGACTTCGATCCAGGCACAATGGGCTACGTCGTGGCAGTCGCAATTGATGAAAACGGCTGTCCGACGATCCATAACGCTTTAATCGGAGATGTTTATGTCAAATTCTCTTCGGGTCACGAAGCGAATCTCGCGGCTGAATCCATTGCTGCCAGAACGGTTCCGGTCTGCGATAACACGACAAGCAGTGTGGACTTGACCTTTGATGGCAATCAATACGACCAACTTCCACAGACGGTGGCGATTGACAATCTTCCCAGCAGCGTGGATGGCAATCAAACGATGCTGATTCTGAATCGAGTCTCCGGCAATCTCGGCATTGGCACGGATTCCATTGGCGCCATTGCAGGCATTCTTTACGATGACGCTGAGAAGGCATCCAGTTTCACCTTTAGCGACAGCAAGTGCCAGGTCAAATTTGTTATCACCAACTCGCAGCCACGCACGGCGCCACGGTTCACAACCATTGTGCCGAGTGGGCGCAGCGGTTGGATGAAACTATACAATTACAGCGGTGCGCCCCTGCTGGGCGCGGTGGTCAATTTTAACCCGGCGGCTTCCGCATCGCCGACTGCCTTCAATCAGGGTCATAATCTTCATAAGCTGAGACTGGCCCCAACCTCCACCTTCAGAATTCCTGTTTTCCCGCCCAACTGCGGCTAGTGAAAACTGAAGCATCCCCAAAAATGAAAGGCCGGTCCAATGACCGGCCTTTCATTTTTGGGGAGACGTGTTTGCCGACCTTCAGGGATCAAGCCGCCGCAGCAACAGCTTTTTCCGCAGCATCTTTCATCCCATTGGCGACGATGAAATTCAACCCGGATTCACGCAACACACGCTGGCCTTCTTCGACATTGGTGCCTTCCAGCCTGACAACAATCGGTCTGGTCACGCCCAGGTTCCGGACTGCTTCGACTACGCCACGCGCAACCATGTCACAGCGCACAATGCCGCCGAAAATATTGATCAACACTGCCTGCACATTTGGATCCGCCAGCAGAATGCGGAATGCATTCTCCACGCGTTCCTGCGACGCTCCGCCGCCGACATCCAGAAAATTCGCCGGCTCACCGCCGGTCAGTTTGATGATGTCCATGGTCGCCATCGCCAAGCCCGCGCCATTCACCATACAGGCAATATTGCCGTCGAGCTTGATGTAGTTCAGATCGAATTTCGAGGCTTCAATTTCCAATGGCGCTTCTTCATTCAGATCACGCAGTTCGGCGAATTCCTTGTGACGAAACAGCGCGTTGTCGTCGAAGTTGACCTTGGCGTCGAGCGCATACAGTTCGCCATCTTCAGTGAGCAGGAACGGGTTGATTTCAAGCAATGAAGCATCGAGTTCCACAAATGCCCGGTAAAGCGCGAGCATGAACTTCGTCGCTTTGCCGATCAGTTCCGGCGCCAGGCCCAGGCCGAATGCGAGTTTGCGTGCCTGGAATGCCTGCATCCCGACTGCCGGGTCAATGTATTCCTTCAAAATCTTTTCCGGGCTGTTGGCGGCCACTTCTTCAATGTCCATCCCGCCCGCCGCCGAAGCCATAAACACCAGCTTCGAGGTCGCGCGATCAAGCAGCATGCCCAGATAGAACTCCTGTTTGATTTTGAGCCCTTCTTCAATCAGCAGTGTATGAACCGTGCGGCCTTCGGGACCGGTCTGATGCGTGACCAGATTCATGCCGAGAATTTGTTTGGCAATGCTCTGAACGTCTTCCGGCGTCCGGGCCAGTTTGACGCCGCCCCCTTTGCCACGTCCGCCAGCGTGAATCTGCGCTTTGATGACGACAGGCAGGCCGAGTTCTTTGACCGCTTCTTCCACTTCCGCGATTGACTGCGCCTTGATGCCGCGCGGAACTTTGACATCGAACCTGCGCAACAATTCCTTCCCTTGATACTCGTGAATCTTCATAAATGCCTCGTTGGTGAATAGATGGGAGTTGTTGAAAGAAGCGGGAGTGTAAAAGTGAGCTACTGAAAAGGCAAGCGGACGCATTTAGCAAAATGGGGAGCACGAATTCGATGATCGTGCTCCCCAAAACGGTGTAAATGAATTTTTGGTCTCAATTGCCTGGCGGCTTGGTGTCGCCTTGTTTGCGAAGCGTTGGGCGTTCCGATTTCGTTTCCGCTTCGCTGCCTGTCGTTGTGTCCGAACCTTCGCCAGGCGTTGGCTGACGGCGTTTCAGTGTTGGACGTTTGCTGTCAGCTTCAGAAGCTCCCACACCGCCGCGCCCACCCGTTGCGCGCGCATTGGTGATTGAGATCAAGCGATTTTTGACTTGCTGGAATTCGGAGGTGTTGATCGTGTATTCGCTGCGTTCCGGGAATCGCGCAATCAGACTGTTGACCTTGTCAATGCGGTCGCCGACCATCGGATGGGAAGCGAAGATGCGCGCCATTGTCCCGGGTTTCTTTTTCTCCTGGGCTTGCAGCTTTTCGAAGAAGGAGGCCATCGCGCGCGGGTCATAACCGGTTGCCCACAGGTACTGCACCCCTAGCGAGTCGGCTTCATACTCCGCGCCGCGCGAGAATTTCAGGAAGCCTACCGGAATCAACAAGCTGGCTGCCTGTCGTGCTCCGAAGCCGCCCCAGCCTCCGACGAAAATCAGCGGCAGCGTGCTCCAGTTGACGATCTCACCTTTCGATGCCTGCTCCACGCCATGGCGCGCGGCGACGTGAGCAATCTCGTGCGCCATCGGCCCGGCCAGCTCGGCTTCGTTGTCGGCTGCCAGAATCAGTCCCTTGTTGACATAAAAAAATCCGCCCGGTAAGGCGAATGCATTGATTTCGTCGCTGTCAATCACTTTGATCGTGAAGGGGACTTTGGCGTCGGAATGAAGCACCAGGTTCTGGCCGACCTTGTTGATGTATTCGACAATGATGGGGTCTTCAACCAGCTTCGCGGAACGATCCACTTCCTGCGCGAACTGGCGGCCGACGTTGACTTCCTTGTCCACCGAATAGAAGTTAATTTGGTGCTTGTTGATGTTCCGCTTGCCGATCAACTCGGGGTTTTCGCTCTCGTCAAGCGGCTGATTCTGCGCTGTGGTGGTTTGTTTTTGCGGTGCAGCGGTTGGCTTTTGAGCCTTGTTTTGGGCGAGAACGGGACTGGCCAACAAAAGTATGCTTACTGCAATCCCTAACTGCCCCAAGGTCTGCTGCCAAGCCGTCTGATTGCCAACGGGCGATTTTGACGTTGATCTCATTACTAAACTCCTTACCAAAAGCTGCCAAAGTCAAATGAACCTACGCTTGACGCAACGGCGCAAGCGACACGACCAATCTCTTTGAAGTGAAGAGATGAAGGCGGTACTTGATAAAGCAAATTTTACGATTGCAGTTCAATGAATTTCTGAACCGGCACCTTCGTCTCTCACCCCGTCTGACTTTCCACTTCTGCTTCATTTATCTGCCAGTGTCTATCAGTATCTACCAGTGACCACCAGAATCTACTGATTGCATCTAACCGATTCATTTTTTATGGGCGAATTATACTCAGGGCAAAGAAAACATGCTGCAAGTTTGTAATTAATCTTTCCTTACAGCCTCGTGACCAATAATCGCTACGCACGATCAATCGCTGCCAGCATGTCCTCATCGGTCATATACTTGAAAAACTCAATACCTCGCTTTCGGGATTCTTCACGTTCGACGGCTTCCAGCTTTTGCACATCGCTGTAATTGACCAGCCGCACGCCGCGGTGAGCCAAAAGCTGCTGGAATTTCGTGAGCTTTTCTTCCCAGTCTTCCGCTGAACCCGGTTCAAGCTTTTGCAGGTATCGGTTGACGACAGCCATTCCACGTTCTCCATCTTGTTTGGCTTTGCCGACAACGCCGTCGGAAGCCTGGCGCGACCAACCGATGACAAACAATCCCTCGCAAACCTGATCCGTTTCAGGGTCGAAGACTTGGTAGGCTTCGTCGCCTGGGTTCTCGGGGTCAGGGTTTGGACTGCGGATGTATTCGGTGCCGGTGCAGGGCAGGCCCATCGTTTCGTCCACCTTGTCGCCGATGGCGAAAATTACCGAATCGCATTCGATGTCCTGGAATGTACCCGCGCCACGACAGGAGATGGCGTCCACGCGTTGGAACAGTTCGGTGTTTTCCACGCGCAAGGCTTTGACTTTGCCGTCTTCGACCACGACTTCAGATGGCGAACTCAGGAAACGGAAATACATCTTCGAAGGGCTTTCGCCTTCCTTTGATTTTGCGGCGCAGTACTTGGTCAGCTCTTTGTGAATCTTCTCCAAATCTTCGCCGATGACTTCCAGTTTGGGACGGATCCGTTCGAGTTCAGCTTCAAACGCGGGCAGATCGAAATTGGCGGCGACGGATTGAATTTCCACATCGGTATAAGCGCGCTGCGCAGGGCCGCGGCGGGCGACGGCAATGACTTCCTTGGTTTTCTTTTCGTGAACCAGCCAGTGTGCGATGTCCACCATGACATTGCCTACGCCGATGATGGCGACGCGGTCGCCAAGCTGGAACTCGCGTTTGGTGAATTCCGGCAGGCCGTTGTAGTGATAGACCAAATCCTTGGCGTGATAAACGCCCGTGGCCGTGTCGCCGGGAATACCCAGCGCTTTGGTGCCTTGCGCGCCGGAAGCGATGACGATGGCGGAGGGCTGAAAAATCTCGCGCAACTCTTCCAGCGTCAGATCGGCTTGTGTGCCGACCTTGACGTGGCCGGTGTAATGAATGTGCGGATCGGCCAGAATTTGCCGGAATTGTTTGCGCACGCCTTCTTTGAGTTTGTGTTTATTGAAGTAGATGCCGTATTCGACCAAACCGCCGGGTTTGATGTCGCGGTTGAGCAGAATAACTTGATGGCCGGCTTCGGCCAGTTTGCGCACGCCGTAAATTCCTGCCGGGCCTGCGCCGACGGTGACGACCAGATGTCCGCTGGGGGTGCTCATAGGTGTAGTTCTACCAGTTGGATTGTTGTTGTTGTAAGCGAGTGTAAGCGAGTGTCAAGCCAAATGAGGCGCTCGCTCACACTCGCGTAGAGCAGGGTGTTGTTTGTTACGCCGCGCTGCGTTTCGCTTGCTGCAAAGAGGTTTGCTGCCTGATGAATTCGCCGATTTCGCCAAGCGCCTGACGCGCTTCCGGCAATTTGAAGGCGATGAAAACCGGCCAGACGTGCGGCAAATCGTTCCACACACGCAGATCAACTTTGACGCCGTGTTTTTTGGCGCGCGCGGCAAACCTGACCGAATCATCCAGCAGAATTTCGGTGTTGCTGACGTAAATCAGCAATGGCGGCAAGCCAATCAATTCGCCGTACAGCGGAGAAACCAGCGGATCCGTTGAAGAGGCAGCGCCGTGGTAAAGCGCGGCGAATTCCTTCATCCCGATGCCGGTCAGCATGGGATCCTTTTCTTCATTGGTGATGAGCGATCCGCCGGTGGCTGCCAAATCCGTCCAGGGTGACAGGCAGAAGGCTCCGCCGGGCAGGGGAATTCCGCGATCCCGCAGCGCGATCAGGGTTGCGAGTGTCAGACCGCCCCCGGCGGAATCGCCGCCGATGATAATCCGCTCGGCGGGTTCGCCGTTTTCCAGCAGCATACGATAGCCGCGCACAGCATCTTCCAACGCAGCGGGGAACTTGTGTTCCGGCGCGCGCCGGTATCTGAGCGCAAAGACTTTCGCGTTGGCCGTCTGGGAAAGATGCGCGGTAAAGCTCCGATGGGTTTCCGGCGAACAGGCCACATAGCCGCCACCGTGCAGGTAATAAATGACTCTTTCCGGCGAATCCGTCCACGTTACCCATTCGCCTTTAACCGCCACCGAATCCACCGGCTCGATTTTCACGGCGTGCGGCAGACGTGGTCTGAGAAAGCTGTTCGGTTCCAGCGCACGGCGGATTCTGCGGACGGCTTCCGCCTCATCCATGCCGTCGCGGTGTAATCCGCGCTTCACCATCAGGCGTAGGAATTTTGAAAAAAGCCGTGCTTGCCAGCTTGGCATAACTTTCCTCCAAAGCGATTACTTGGCCAGTTTTTCGAGCAGCTTGCCGAGCAGCGTCCAGTATTTGACTGGCATCAGCCGCTGCACCTTGTCAATCATCCAGGCGTCCGAGCCGATCAGAATCTTTTCTTCGTCATTCAACACTCCGCGCACGATGCGGTCGGCGGCGGTTTCAGGAAGCGTTTTCGCCACCTTGTCGAAAAACTCTCCCTCTTTGCCAACGATGGATGCATCCGCGCCGGCACCCGCTTTGGCGTTGCGGGCGATGTTGGTTCGGATGCCGCCGGGATGAACGCAGGTAACGGTGATGCTGCTTCCCGCAAGTTCATGCCGCAGCGCTTCGGTAAAACCGCGCACGGCGAATTTGCTGGCCGCATAGGCCGAATGCCCCGGCGGGCCGATAATGCCGAAAACCGAGGAGATGTTGACCAGATGGCCGTGCGACTGCTGGCGCAGGATCGGCAGAAACATCTTTGTGCCGTACACCACGCCCCAGAAATTGATGCTCATCAGCCATTCAATGTCGTCAATCGAAAGCTGCTCGGTCGTTCCGCCCAGCGCGACTCCGGCGTTGTTGATGACCAGATTCGCGCGCCCGTGTTCGGCAACGACTTCATTCGCGAATCCCGCCATTCGCTCGCGGTCGGAAACGTCAACGATGTGCGTGGTGATTTTGACGCCCGGCCTGGTGGCCAGGCTTGCTGTTTCCTCCAACCCGGTTTTGTTGACATCGCTGATGGCCAGTTGCGCGCCTTCTTCTGCCAGACGCACGGCCAGTGCGCGGCCAATGCCGGACGCCGCGCCGGTGACAACTGCCACGGTGTTTGGATCAATTTTCATAAGGCTCGCTGTCCGTCGGAATTCCCGATAATCGCGACCTAAAGTTACTTATTGTTTTTTTGAGCGGATGATCTGACGAAGTTGCAGCGCGGAATTTAACCTTAGTCGGTCCGCGCCGCAACTTGAGAAGGCGGGAAATAAAGGGCACTTTGCGTTTATCCGACGAACTTGTAGCCAACGCCGTGAATCGTAATCAGATGCTGAGGGTTGTTCGGCGTGGTTTCTATCTTCTGGCGGACTTTGGCGATGTGAGTGTCCACGGTGCGCGGCGAAGAAGAACTGTCAAAAGACCAGACGCCGTCCAGCAATTGATCGCGGCTGATGACCTGGCCGCGATGTTCGATCAGAAACTTCAGAATTCGGAATTCGCGCGCCGACAATTCCAATTGTTCGCCGCCCTTGGTCGCTTCGTACTTGCCGAAATCCAGGCTGACATCGCCGAATTGATACGTTCCCGCCGGATGGTCTTCGCGGGAAGCGCGGCGCAGGACGGCTTCGATGCGGGCGATCAGTTCCATCAGGCTGAAGGGTTTGGTCATGTAATCGTCCGCGCCGATTTTCAGTCCCTGCACTTTTTCGATTTCCAGGCTGCGGGCGGTCAGCATAATCACGGGCACTTTGTTGCCCGCCGCGCGAATCTGTTTGCAGACATCAAAGCCGCTCAGTTTCGGCAGCATCACATCCAGCACGATCAAATCGAAGTCTTTTTCCATCGCCGAGCGCAGGCCCGACGGGCCGTCGCTTTGCACTTCGACCGAATAGTCTTCTGATTCCAAACCATCGCGCAAAGCGATTGCCATAATCTGGTCGTCTTCGATGATTAAAACTCTTTGCATGCTTTCAGCTAATTCGTGGTGCCGGCATTTGCCGGAAAGCCGCCGGAAGGCGGAACTACGAACGAACCCTTCTCCTCATTGGTTGTGCCGCGTTCTTCCTGAACCGGCAGATGTATTGTGAATGTGCTGCCCTGTCCGGCTTCGCTTTCGACTGTGATCCTGCCCCCGTGGGCTTCGACAATGTGCTGGACGATGGACAGGCCCAGTCCGCTGCCTTTCACGTCGTGAACCAGGCCGGTGCTGACGCGGTAAAATTTCTCGAAAATCTTCTTTTGCTCTTCGCGCGGAATGCCGATGCCGTGGTCGGTGACGGCCATCCGCACGAAACCGTCTTTTTGTTCCAGCCGGATTTCGATCTCCTTCGCTTCGCCGGAATATTTCATGGCGTTATCCAGCAGGTTGGTCAGCGCCAGCGACATGGATTCAAAATCCACTGAGATGGCGGGGACGGCCTTGTCCGGCTGGCTGAAACGGATGGCGTGGCCGCTTTGATTGGCGCGGCCTTTGGTGGCTTCGATGGCGTCGGCGATCAGTTCGCGCGCATCGGCAGGGCCAAAATTGTATTCCTTCTTGCCGGATTCGATGCGGGAGAAATCCAGAATGTTATTGATGACCTGCGTCAGCCGCCGCCCCTGAGTTTCAATGTAGCCGCCGTATTCGCGCATTTTCTCCTGATCCTTGACCCGTCCCAGTTTGAGCATTTCTCCGAAAACCCTGATCGAGGCCAGCGGCGTGCGCAGTTCGTGCGAGACGTTGGCGACGAAGTCCGTCTTCATTTGCAGCAGCTTCATTTCGCGCGTGGCGGTGCGCAATCCCAAATACAGCGTTGCCAATAGTGACAGCGCGCCGATGATCGTCAGCGACAGGTTGAAAATGAAATACCGCCGCGCCCACTGCGCGGCGTTTTCCGAGCGCATGGCAATTCCCAGCGCGTAATGCCGGAAACCGAAATCAAACCGCCATTTCAATTCCGGCATAAACCCTTTCACTGTTGGGTCAGTTGAAAAGACTCGCCAGCCTTCTTTCGGATTTTCTTCCTTCATGAAGTCGCCGTACTGAACCACCACCACTGCGTCGTTGAATTCAGTCGGGAAAAACTTCTTCAGGTTGTCGTGAATGACGGGCGGGACCGCCTGCTCTTCAAACCATTTTGGATCCAGCACCAGTCCCGCAATGGCGATCACATTCTTTTCCTGATTCACAATCGGTTTGACCAGCAGGCGCGTGTTGGGATCGCGGTCCACGGCGTTGGAAGACAGCATAATCATCGCGCCAGCGCGGATGTACACGAAATACGGCGCCATCGCGACGTTGATGGCGCGCATTTCCGGCGCTTTCGGATCGAACACCATTGTCTGTTTCGCGGGATCGTAAAAGAGGATTTCTCCGCCCGAACCGCTGTTGCGTTCGGTGACGACAGCGACGAAATAGCGTTTCGCACCCGCAAATTCCTGCTGTTTGAAAAACGCCGCCACCGGGGCGACAGCTTGTTGGCACGCCGACCCGTCAGCGTTGTTGGCCACGATTCCGGGTTTGACAAAGGTGATGGCGCTGGGCGGCACGGCCAGCACCCGCTCGGAGTTTTTGCTGTAGATTTCGACGACGTTGTAAGTGACTTCTTTCAGATATTGCGACATCGTCTCGCGCCGGTAAGCGGGCAGCGTCTGTTCCAGCGTTCGCAGGGAACGATATTGCGCGATGAAGATCATCGCCAGCGAGACAAGCGCCACGGGCACTGCCACCCACAGCCAGCGCTTCCGCAAAAGATTTTTGATTCGGTCTGCCGCCATTTACTTCCTCTCGTCATTCGCAAGGTTCAGATTGCCTTGCAGAGAGAATATACGACCGGAGAAGGTAATTTGGGTGATTGCCACGAAAGGTTTCACAACTCCTCAACAATTTTTACAACTTTTTATACACGCTTCACCAATCTCTGACGACTTCTCCCTGTTGGCCAACTAAATTTAGCCGGTTCTAAAAAAGAGGAGAAACATCCATGAACAAATTAACCTGGATTCGATTCGTTTTGGTGCTGGCTGTGTGCTTTCAATTGCTGCCGCCGTCGGTTGCCGAGGGAAAAATCAACGGCACGGTCAGCGGCGAAACCGGTGGGAAACTCGACCAGTACCTGACTCGCCTTTCGAGATTTGGCTTTTCCGGCTCGATTTTGGTCTCCAGGCAGGGAAAGGTATTACTTCACAAAAGCTACGGCTGGGCGGACAAACAACAAGGGATTCCAAACACCAACGACACGGCATTCGACATCGCTTCGCTGACCAAACAGTTCACCGCCGCCGCAATCCTGAAACTGGAAGCGCAAGGCAAGCTGAAAACCAGTGATCCAATCAGCAGGCATCTGCCGAATGTCCCTGCCGACAAAGCCGGGATCGCGATTCATCATTTGCTGACGCACACTTCGGGCTTCGATCCGGATTTCACGGAAGGCAAAAACATTACGCGCGAACAGTTCATCGCCGGGATGATGAAAATGCCGCTCGTGGCCGAAACGGGCAAAGAGTACATTTACGCCAACAGCGGTTACTGTCTGCTGGCGGCCATCGTCGAAATCGTCTCTGGCCAGCCGTACAACAAATTCGTGGTTGAACAGCTTTACAAACCCGCCGGAATGACAGGGACAGGCAGTTACGATGACCCAGACCGATGGCGCAACCGGGTTATCGCGCACGGATACAACGAATCCACGGACAACGGCGCACCAACTGCCAGACTCAGCAACTGGGGAGTCCGGGGCGCTTACGACGCGCTGACGACAGCCGGCGATCTTGATAAGTGGATGACCGCACTGCGTAACAAAACCGTGCTGCCGGAGACGGCGGTCAAGAAGCTTTTTTCCGTACAGGCGCCGACCGGGCAGCGGGGCGTGGATTACGGTTACGGCTGGCTGATTGACAAGACAAACAGCGGCAAAACCATCATCAGCCACGCCGGTTCTCACTTCGAGGGGTTCAATGCCTCGTGCCGTTTATTTGTGGAAGACGATGTGCTGATCATCACCACCACCAATCGGATCTTTGGCCGGTTCGAGCCGGTGGGCGTGGTGGAAAGAGCCATCACCTCGATTGTGTTTAACGGCAAATCGCCAGACGTGCCGGACGGCGTCAAGATCGCTCCGGAACAAATTGCAAAGCTGGCCGGGACGTATGCTTTGCCCACGGGAGCGACGTTGGAGGTGGCCGCCGAAAACGACCATCTGCAAATTTCCGCCACGGGGCAGGAAGCGATTGACGTGCTCATTGCCGCCTCGCCGCAGGAGCAGAAGCGGCATGCCGATTTCAATCAGCGCGCCGCCGCGGTCTTCCAGGGCGTCGCCAAAGGCGAATTCGGCGCGTTGGCCGCTGAATTCAAGCGTCCGGGGCAAGTGGAAGAATTCAAGAAGGCATTCGCCGGATTGTGGCGCAAATTTGAAACCCAGCATGGCGCATTCAAATCCATTGAATCGCTCGGCACGGTTCCGGAACCCGAAGCGCTGATGACATACGTCAAGCTCAATTTTGAGCGCGGCAGTGAGTACCGGCGCGTTCGCTGGGAAAATGGCAAACTGGCGTATGTGCTGCTTGGCAAACCGCCGCTGATTCCAACTTCATTCATTGCGCAGTCCAATGACGGCTTCGCCGGGTATCATGTGGTCATCGGCAGAACCGTCAGACTCGGCTTCAAAAATGGCGATTCTCTGACCGTGCTTTCCGACAAGGGCAAACAGATGCCGACGGCCACGAAACTTTGATTGGGAACTTTCCGCATTCAGTAAGAGTCTACCGCCGCGAACTTTTCACTTCTTGAGGCGCGTGAATCGGCTGCACGCGCCTTAATCATCCGAACAATTCAAATCAATCTGGAGGTGACTATGGATCCATTCGTGCGTCTGGTCCTGCCATCCATTCTTCGTGAAGGCTATGGCTTTTTGGCGGATTTTGCAGGCTCGGCGGTTCTGGCGATGCAGAGTAACAGTCCGGCGGAGTTGTCTTTGAACCCCGTGGACCTGGTGCGGACGATGAGCTGGGCGGGCCTTGGCGTAATGATCGTCCTGGTGATGATGTCCATTTATTCGATTGCGGTGATGCTGGAACGGTATCTGACCTTCAGTTCGGCGGCCAAACAGTCGCGCGAATTCGCGCCCCGCGTCGGCGAAATGCTGCGCTCCGCGCATATAGACGAAGCGATCAAGCTTTCGCAAAACTATCGCCGCAGCCATCTGGCGGTGGTTGTCAATTCGGGGTTGCAGGAACTGGCGGCGCAGCGCGGCGGCAGGGCGGCGCTGCAAATGCGAAAAGCGAAACGTGCCGTGCGCCGCGCGGCGATGATGAAGACCGCCGATTTACAGCGCGGACTGTCCAGCCTGGCCACTGTCGGTTCCACCGCGCCGTTCGTCGGATTGTTCGGCACGGTGATCGGCATCATTGACGCCTTCCATAAAATGAACCAGCAGGACACCTCCGGATTCAGCGCCATTGCCGGGGGGATTTCCGAAGCGCTGGTCGCGACCGCTTTCGGATTGCTGGTCGCAATTCCCGCCGTCTGGATGTACAACTATTTCACCAGCCGCGTCAGCCGCTTTGCCGTCGAGATGCAGAACTCGGCGGATGAATTGGTGGATTACTTTCTTCAACAACAGGACCCGGAATAACTTCTTTTCAGATGGCCGGCAAGCCGGGCGGCTTGCCGGCCATCTGAAAAGATTTTCCACCCGCGGCGTGACAGAAATGCGGCAATTGAGTAGTACACTATTGCCGTGCTGAGAGATATTTCCGTCCTGGACAATGACTTGCGTTCGGCTGAAGTCACGGCCGAACCGCTCACCGAAAAAGCGCAAGAAGGAAACCACCGGATCAAATTCGGCCTTTCGCGATGGGGCGAAGCCCTGCGCGTGGCGGCGGCTTCGATCTTTGCCAACCGGCTGCGCTCGGTGTTGACTGTCATTGGCGTGGTGATCGGCGTTGCCGTCGTCACGCTGATCGCGGCTTTGCTGGAAGGCGCGGAGAACTACATAAAACAGACTGCATCCGAACTGGGACCCGGGATTGCGCGAATTGACAAGGCGGCGTTTCAGGATTTTATCGGTGACGGACAAGCCTTTGCCGAAGCGCAATCCAAACGCCCGGACGTGACCATTGAAGATTTAAGAGGGCTGCAGGAAAGATTGCGCGACCGAATGGAAGTTGGCGCACAGCTTGACGCTTCCCTGCCTGTGCAGCGCGGAAACAATTCCCTGCAAGGCATTGCCGTACAGGGCACGACGCCGAACATTGTGGCGCTGACGACGGTCAAAGTTGAACGCGGGCGGCAACTGACTGATTTTGACGACGAGTATCGCCGTCCGGTTTGCGTGATCGGCGCGGACATTGACGAGTTTCTCTTTCCCGACCGCGATCCCCTGGGCCAATTCATCAAGGTCGGTTCGGCGGAATATGAAGTGATTGGCATCGCCGCCAGACGCGGCTCATTGTTTGGCGCGTCGCAGGACGGCTTTGTGCAAATTCCGCTGGGCACGTTTGCCAAAGTCTTTGGCGCGCGTTCCCGCTCCATCTCGGTGCTGGCCAAGGCCAAGCCCGAAGCCAACATTCCCAACGAAGAAGTTGAAGACATTGTCCGTTTTGCGATGCGCACCGAGCGCCGTTTGCAGCCAGGCGAAGCGGATGATTTCAGCGTCGTCACCGCCAAAAGCGTCGAAAAAGTTTCCAAAACGCTGACCGGCTTGGTGGCTTTGATCCTGTACCCGCTGACAGGGATTGCGCTGGTGGTTGGCGGCATTGTCGTGATGAACATGATGCTGGCTTCGGTGACGGAGCGGACGCGGGAAATCGGCATTCGCCTGGCCATCGGCGCGCGGCGCAAAGACATCCTGGCGCAATTCCTGATCGAATCCACGCTGCTGACCCTGGCGGGCGGCGTGGTTGGAATCCTCGCTTCGACCGGCGTGGTCTGGACGGCGGCGAAACTCGCCGGTCTGCCGCTGACGATGCCGCTGTGGGCGCTGGGCGCGGCGGTGATTGTTTCCTGTCTGGTGGGAATTGTCTTTGGTGTGTTTCCAGCGCGGCGCGCGTCGAAGCTCGATCCGATTGAGGCGTTGAGGAAAGAATGAATTAGGTGATAGGTCGTAGGTGGCAGCTTGTAGGTTGAATGGAAAAAGCATCTGCCACCTGTCACCTACCACCTACAACCTATATGCAAAAGCAAATTCTTCGCGACATCGTCATCACCGTTTTCGACAGCCTGCGCGCGCACAAGCTGCGTTCGGCGCTGACCCTGCTGGGAGTCGTCATCGGAACTTCAGTCGTGGTAATGGTCGGCGCCGTACTGACCGGGTTATCGGCGCGCGTGGCCGCCATCACCGAACGCAGCGCGCCGAATGTCATTTACTTCACGAAGGAAGAGCGGATCGGGCCATCCTTCAGCCGCCAAACCGCCGAAGAGCGGCAGCGGAAAGAAATCAGTTATGAAGATGCGCTGGCCGTTGCCGCGCTGGATACTCCACAGGCCGTTTCGCCGCAGAAAATTCGCGGCAGCTACGGCCCGTCGGCCAACAAGGCCAAAATGACCGCGAAGGGCCGCGAAGCCATCAATCCATTGATTCTCGGCGTCTGGGAGAACTTTCCCGAAATCGTTTCGGTACGCGTGGATCGTGGCCGGTTTTTCACGGAAACCGAACGCAAGAGCCGCGCGAAAGTTTGCGTCATCGGCGTGGGCGTCGCCCGGCAGTTGTTTGAGGAGACAAACCCGCTGGACCAGGACGTTCGCATTGATGGCGAGATTTACCGAGTGGTGGGCATTCTGGAAGAAGCTTCCGGCGAAGGGGTCATCGGCAGCGATGACCTTGACGAACGCACCATCTACGTACCGTTCGAGACCATCGCCAAACAGTATCCGGAAATTGAAGGCACGGTCATTGTTGTTCGCGCGCCGGCAGGCAAAACCGACGTGGTGACCGAGCAGGTGACGACAACTTTGCGCATTCGCCGAAACGTGCCGAACGAAGCGCCGAACAATTTCGGCGTCAATCGCGCCGAGCAGGTTTTTGAAGTCATTCAGCAGATCATCGTCGGTCTGGCCGCCATCGTCGTGCCGATTGCCCTGGCTGGCCTGGTGGTCGGCGGCGTCGGCGTCATGAACATCATGCTGGTGTCGGTGACTGAACGGTCCCCGGAAATCGGTATCCGCCGGGCGCTGGGCGCGCGCCGCCGCGACGTGCTGACGCAGTTTCTGGTTGAAGCCATGATTTTGACTGGCGTCGGCGGGCTGATCGGCATCGCCATCGGCTTTGTCTTTGCGCTGCTTATCCGCTTCGTCGTTAATTTTCCCGCCGCCGTGCCGATGTGGGCGGTGATTGTTGGCTTCTTCACCTCGGCCTCGGTCGGTCTGATTGCCGGGATGTGGCCGGCCATCAGAGCCGCGCGCCTTGATCCGGTTGTCGCCATTCGCGGCGAGTAAGTCGGCCAACCGAATTTCCCTGAATTGCCTGAATTGCCTGAATTGCCTGAATTGATTGTAAAACCTGCCGCTCTGCGCCAGAATGCGCGCGTTTCGTTCCACCTTTCCTTCAAACACAACTAAGCAGAATTGGACAAACAGGAGAGACCGCAGTGTCAGAGAAAATACTCGTCTCGCTGGAAAACGGCATTAAACGGATTACCATCAACAATCCCACGCGTCGAAATGCGCTTGATTTCGATGCTTTCCGAGACCTCGCTGATGCCATCAAACAATCCGCCGAGGATGAAACCAAAGTTATTGTGCTGACCGGCGCGGGCGACAGCTTTTGCGCCGGAGCCGACCTGCAAGGCTTTGGCGGCGATGCGGCCAGTCACGATGTCACAGCCAGTTTGCGCTCCGGAGTGAATCCCGGCATTCAGGCGATGCGCGATTTGCCGAAACCGATCATCGCGCGGGTTCACGGGCACGCGGCGGGTGTCGGCTGCAATTACGCGCTGGCGGCGGACATCATTATTGCTTCGGAGCAGGCTTTTTTCGGCCAGGTCTTCGTCAAGATCGGACTGATGCCGGATGGCGGCGGAACCTACTTTCTGCCGCGCGCGGTCGGTTACAACCGTGCGTTCGAACTGATGGCGCTGGGCGATCCGATTCCGGCGCAGGCCGCTTTTGCCATGGGCATGATCAATCGGGTTGTGCCCGTGGCGGAACTGGATGCGACGGTCAATGCGCTGGCCGAACGGCTGGCAAATTCGCCCGGCGTCGCGCTGGGACGGATCAAAGCCGGCTTGAACGCGGCGATGAATTCTGACCTCGCCGCGGCCCTGGACTTTGAAGCCGTCAATCAGGGCGCCTGCTTCCGCTCGGAAGATTTCAAGGAAGGCGTCGCCGCATTCCTGCAAAAACGGAAGCCGGATTTCAAAGGTAAATGAGTTTATAAAGAAGGCCGTTAAGCCGCGTCGCGGACGGAACGTCCGCGATCCAAACCAACCATCAACCGCCAACTACAAACAATGAACGAAAATCAAAGCTCCGCCCAGAATCCGTCCCAGAATCAAGCCTGGTTTGCCCTGGCCATATTATTCGCCATCAACACGATGAACTTTTTCGACCGGCAGATTGCGGCTTCGGTCGGCAAGCCGATCATTGACGAATTCAAGCTGACGGATTCCGATTTCGGCAATATGGCGATGGCTTTTACGCTGATTTACGCGGCGGTGGGTGTGCCGCTGGGCCGGTGGGCGGATCGCGGAAACCGCTCGCGGATTTTGAGCATCGGCGTGGCGGCCTGGAGTTTGTTCACGGCGGCGGGCGCCGCCGCCTGGAGTTATGGGTCATTGTTTGCGGCGCGAATGCTGGTGGGCGTTGGCGAAGCCAGTTGTTCGCCAGCGGGGAATTCGCTGATCGGCGATTTGTATCCGGCCAACAAGCGTGCGCGGGCGACTTCGATCTTTATGCTGGGGCTGCCGATTGGCATCTTCCTCAGCAATATGTTCGGCGGCGTGATCGCCAAACATTACGGTTGGCGCGCAACGCTGCTGATTGCGGCGGTGCCTGGACTGATTCTGGCCTCGCTGGCTTTTTTCATCAAAGAGCCGCCGCGCGGCGCAACCGAGGCCATCAAAACCAAACAGCAGGATCACAAAGGCTGGGAGCCTTATCGCCGCGTGCTGAACATTCCCACGATGTGGTGGATCATCCTGTCGGGTGCGCTGCACAACTTCAACGCCTACGCGGTCAATTCATTTATGCCGCTTTACCTGGGCCGCTACCACGGTTTGGACGTGGCCAACGCCGGTTATGTTTCCGCCGTGGTGCTGGGCGCGGTGGGGGTCGTCGGCTTGCTGGGCGGAGGGCTGGCCGCCGACTGGGTTCGCAAGAAAAGCCCGAACGGACGAATGCTTCTGTCCGCCTGGTCACTGCTGATCTCAACGCCGTGTATTTTCCTGGCATTGCAAATGCCGAAAGGCTCGCTGACCGCTTTTATGATTCTGATGGGGATCGGCTGGATGATGATCTACGTTTATTACGTGACGGTTTATCCGGCGGTGCAGGACGTGGTCGAGCCCGGTTTGCGCGGCACGGCGATGGCGCTGTATTTTTTCGCGATGTACCTGCTGGGTGGGGCCTTTGGCGCAAAAATCCTGGGAAATCTGAGCGATTATTTCGCCCGGCAGGAAATGATCAAAGCCGGCGCAACCGCCATGGCCGAATCTTTCAGAGCCGAAGGATTGCACACCGCCTTTTACATCGCTCCGGTTGCTTCCCTGATTCTGGCTCTGGTGTTATTCGCCGGGGCGCGAACCGTGGCCAAAGACATGGAAAGGCTTCAGCAATGGATGCGCGGCGCGGCGGAAAAAGCCTGATCGCAAAAGCCTGGGTACGCATCGCTTCCAGCGTGCGGACATGGCGGGAAAACCCGGTGGAATCCGAAAAGCAGGTGGAGCGCGCCCGCACGCTGGAAGCGATGCGTACCCAGGGGAGAGTTGTTTCACTTCCCGGATTGGCTTATGTTCTTGCCGCGAGATTTAGGCTTCGATTACTCAAGTGAAGCAGGGCGAATTATGAAAAGGAATCGCAGAGAATTTCTGAGAACCGGGCTGGCATTGGCTGCGACGACTTTGCCGGTTTTCGCACTGGCGCAAGACCCGCAGCAGCCGGAACAGATCGTTTATGTCTGCCCGATGCACGCTGACGTATCTTCCAAACTGCCGGGAAAATGTCCGAAATGCAGTATGAAGCTGATAGCTGCAAAAGCTGCAGGCAGCAGCGGCGATTTCTATTCCTGCCCGATGCACCCCGACATTGTTTCCAACCAGCCGGGGAATTGTTCAAAGTGCAAGATGAAGCTGGTCAAATCAGCGCCGCCAGAAGTCAGCGATTACGTCGTCAAAATTCAAACCGTGCCATCTCCGCCGCGCGCGGGCCAGAAAGCGAAGTTTCGCTTCACCATCTTTCATCCGACAACCGATCAGCAGATCAAGCAATTCAATATTCTGCACGACATGCCTTTTCACTTGTTTGTCGTCAGCCAGGACTTTGAAGCGTTCCAGCATATTCATCCCGACAAACAGGCCGATGGCAGCTTTACAATCGAGACCAAGCTTCCGAAAGCGGGTTATTACAAAATCTTCTGCGACTTCTTTCCGGCGGGCGGCACGCCGCAGGTCACGCATCACAGCCTGGTCACCGCAGGTTACAAAGGCGATTTGATGTCGTCGCTGGCGAAACTGACGCCGGATAAACCCGTTGGCGGCAAACTGGTGAAAACGGTTGAGGGGACGCGCTTTGAACTGAATTTCGAGCCGGCGGAACCTTTTTCCGGAAAATCCGCCGAGTTGCGTTACCACTTGACGGATGAAAAGACCGGCGGGCCGGTGACGGATTTGAAGCCTTACCTCGGCGCCTGGGGACACACGCTGATTCTGAGCGAGGATGCGACGGATTATCTGCATTCGCATCCGACCGAAATGATTGACGAAGAATTGACCATCGAAGAGCGCGACAAACTGCCTGGCAAGGCGGACGTGGTGTTTGACACCTTCTTTCCGCATCCGGGGAATTACCGCCTCTGGTCGCAGTTTCAGCGCAGAGAGAAGATCATCACGGTTTCCTTCACCGTCTACATTCCGCGTCTCAAGTAAGGATGGGAGGAAGTCGGAAATCCGGACCGGGTTTCATTTTCCAGTTCCTCGTTCTCATTTTTGATTTGTCATTGGTGAAGAGCCAGCCACTCGATGACAAATCAAAAATGGAAAATAAGTCCCCGACAGCGTTTCTCCTGACACTCCTTTTCTTTTCGACTATACTCCGCGCACCCCTTTTCAGATAACCGAACATTTAGGTCAGACAGGCAGGCCAGACAGGCAGGCCAAACAGGCCGAACAATCAAGGAGCAAGCCATGAACCGCTGCGCGCATTGCTACGGTGATTTGCCGGATTTCGCCGTTTTCTGTCCCTCCTGCGCACGTGCCGACGAACCGGACTTTGCCCGGATGCTGCACCAAACCATCGGGGAGCGTTACCGCCTTTACCGCCGGTTGGGGCAGGGAGGGCTTTCGACCGTTTTTGCGGCGACTGATCTGCAAACCGACGAGGTGGTGGTCGTGAAGGTCAGCGATCCGGCGCAGTTGGTGCAGCGAGAATTGAGTTATGCGATTGATGCCGAAGCCGCGCGCAACTATTGGGGCGAGATGCTGGAGCGCATGCGCCGCGAAGCGGAAACACTTGCCGAGATTGATCATCCGAACATCGTGCGATTTTATGACACCGGGTTGATTGGCGAAGACCTGCGTTTTGTCGTCATGGAGTTTTTGCGCGGGCGGATGCTGCG
Source organism: Heliomicrobium sp. (assembly GCA_021155085.1). Classification (GTDB taxonomy): domain Bacteria; phylum Acidobacteriota; class Blastocatellia; order RBC074; family RBC074; genus RBC074. The sequence goes on from JAJNQA010000027.1 coordinate 36,907, forward strand.
GGATGAAATGGACGCCAAAGGCAGGCTGGAACCGGCAGCCGCAATCCGCATCGCCCTGGAAATCTGCCAGGCGCTGCGCGAAGTCCACGCGCGCGGCATTGTTCACCGCGACATCAGTCCGCGAAACATCTTTCTGGCGGAAGCCAGAACGCAGGCAGCGGAAAATGAAACCGTCGAGGTGCGCCGCTCCATCATCAAGTTGATTGATTTCGGGATTGCCAAATTTCCGCAGCCGCCCGGCGCACCGCCCTTCACGCAGCATTCGGTGCTGAGCGGCACGGTCGCCTACGCTTCGCCGGAGCAATGTCAGAGCCGCGAAGTGGATCATCGTTCGGATATTTATTCGCTGGGGGTGGTGCTGTACGAAATGGTGACCGGGCAGCGTCTGTTTACAGGGCGGACGCCGACGGAAATTGCCCTCAAGCAAATTCAGGCGGAGCCGGTTCCACCGCGACAACTCAATCCTGATCTTCCCCTGGGCCTGGAGCGGGCGATTCTGCGGACGCTGGCGAAAAATCCTGAAGAGCGGCCACAAACCGCCGAACTATTTGCTGAAGAGCTTCGGGCAAGTGCCCGGCAAATCGTAATTCCACTGCAGGGCGTTCAAGCAGCGGACGCCGATTCGGTGGAAGGGCAAATCGTTGACGGCGAAAATGAAGAGTTGATTGACCGCGCGCGACTGGTTCGCCGCCGCCGCCGGCGCTTTGCATTGGCCGTGGCAGCCTTGTTGCTGGTCGGAGCCACGACGGGAATGCTGTTTGGCAAAGACTGGCTGGTTTCGCGCCTGGTTGAAGCGCCGTTGGTGTCGCTGGCCAATCTGGGCGCGCAACCTTCGCCATCACCCAGCGAGAGTGCCGACGCCGAAGCCAACAGCGACCCGGACGCGCTGGAACTCGCGGCCCAGCTTCCGGCGGACAATGTCGCGGGCGTGCCCGGTAACAGCGGCGCGCAGCCATTGTCGCAACCCGGTCCGTCGAAATTGCCGGAGGCCAAATCAAACTTGTCCGCGGGTTCAAACACTCCATCAATCACACCGGCAAAACCAACGCCTGCGCCGGCACCTGCCGTAAAATCCGCGCCAGTCGCGTCTCATACGACGGTGAAGACTCCACCCCCCGTTTTGCCCGCTCCGCCACCGACGGTTGCCGTCGCGCGCGCGCCGCAGCCGGGCAGTTCTGCGCCCGACAGCAGGCCGGAAGCGCCAGGTTCACGCAAAATCGAAGACAGGAATAATCCCCGGCAGAGCGAACATTCAACTGAAAACACCGATCACAATAATTCGCCGCAGGTTGCTCGCCGGGATCGTGTCGCCGCCAATCGCCAACGGGAGGAAGACTTTCCCCGCCGCGAATCAAACTCGCGAAGGCACGAAGCCGCAGCCGATGCGGACGATGATCCTCAGGACAGGGAAGATTCTCAGCAACTCGGCCCGAAGCTGATTCAATGGAGCGGCCCGGTCAACCGCGAGCGCGAAATCACCATTGAGTTACCGGGCAAGCCCGGCAGATTGGAAATTCCGCGCGTCTACCGCAACCGTGTCGGCATGGTCGAACCGCCCAGCCCATCGAATCGCTGGCGCAGCGCGAAACTGCGCGTCTTTGGACAAGGTGGAGTTTCGTTCGTCGTCCGTTGGTGGCCGGATGTGGTCGGGCTTTCCCGTCTGGCCGGTCATTGAACGCCACAGTCTTTTTCCCATTTCCCATTTTTGATTTGTCATTTCCACGAACGTATCTTCCGCAATGACAAATCAAAAATGGGAAATGGGAAATGAAATGCGCTCTGCCGTCAATCCATTCCAGAAGGGAAAAAACATCTTCCCACCCTTTTTTCGTGTGCTATACTCCGCGCCGCTTAGCCGATAAGAAAAGACGCCTCAGCTGGCAGTAAATCGTTGCCGAAGCCATTGAGCAGTAATCGTTCGCTGAAGACGCGTCATTCAATTGTCCCGGATCTTTCCCGTCAACCGCAGTCTCAAACAGCCGAGGAGGAGCTTTCTGTATGCTTTCCAAAGAGTGGAAACAACGAAAAACAACTTACGATTTCATCATCATTGGTTCTGGGTATGGAGGCGCAATCACCGCCGCACGCCTGACCGCCGCCACGCCTTCGCCGTCCGTCTGCCTGCTGGAACGCGGGCGCGAATGGGAGGTTGGCAAATTCCCCGATGACGTTGGTGAAGTCGCCCGCAGCGTCCGCAATCCCACCTTCAATCCCACGGGACTCTATGATTTTCTGCTCTTTCCTGAAATTTCAGTCATGAAAGGCTCCGGCCTCGGCGGGACCTCGCTGATCAACGCCAACGTGGCCATCGTGCCGGACGAAGAAGTCTTCAGGCAGCTTGCCTGGCCAAACGCGATCAAGCTGCCGGAGTTGCTGCCGTATTACCAGAAGGCGAAAACCATGCTGGGCGCAAACCCCCACCCACGCGGAAATCCGGCACAGGCCGATTCGCTGTTGAAAGTTCGTGGCCTGGATAAACGCGCGCAGGAACTGAGCCAGCGGGCCTTTCCGCTCGACATCGTGGTCAGTTTCAAGGACGGCAAGAACGCGGCGGGCGTCGAACAGAAAGCCTGCATTGATTGCGGCGATTGCGTGACCGGCTGCAACGTCGGCGCGAAAAACACGCTTTACATGAATTACCTGCCGGTCGCCGCGCGGCAGGGCTGCGACATTTTCACGAAGACCGAAATCAAATGGATCGAAAAACTCAGCGGCGGCGGCTGGCGCGTTCACGGCGTGCGCTACAAGGACCTGAATTTCACGGATGATTTCACGCTCGACGCGGGCAAGGTGATTCTGGCCGCCGGTTCGCTGGGCACGCCGGAGATTCTGCTGCGCTCGGAGTTTCGCGGTTTATCGCTTTCGCCCAAAGTGGGCACGCAGTTTTCCGGCAATGGCGATTTCTTCGCGCTGGCGTACAACGCGGATCAACAGTTGAACACCGTGGGCTTCGGCAAAAATCCCGGCCATAAGTGGGCGCAGCGCGGCAATGCGCCCGGGCCAAGCATTGTCGGGACCGTTCGCTACGGCGGGACAAATTCCAGCCTGCCGTTGGAAAAGCGTATGACGATTCAGGATTTTTCCTTTCCCAGCGCCTATGTCAGCGCGGCGATGATCGCGCTGGATTCGCTGGTCAATCTCGGCGGCGGACAGGACACAGACCTCGGCGATGAAAAGGCCGAACGCGACCGCGTCCGGAAGAACAATCCGTTCGACCCTTATAAACAGGACAACGCCGCGTTCAATCACACAATGCTCTATTTGATAATGGGGCACGACGACGGGAAGGGCGTTTTGCGGCTGAAGCATGAACAGGGACGCGTCGAAATTGATTGGGACAACGCCGGACGGCAGCAGGTCTTCAACCTGATCAACGAAGAGATTCGCCGCCATTCCCGCGCGCTGGGCGCAACCTTCGTCACCAATCCGCTGTGGGCCATTACCCCATCCAGAAACCTGATCACCGCGCATCCGCTGGGCGGTTGTCCGCTGGGCGATGATTATCTGCACGGCGCGGTGGATGAATTCGGGCGCGTCTTCGCGGGCGATGGCAATGTTCATGACGGATTGTTTGTGGCAGACGGCTCGTTGATTTCGACGGCGCTTGGGGTCAATCCGTTCCTGACCATTTCAGCCCTGTCGGAACGAATCGCCGACCGAATGGTCCGCCATCTGGGCGGCGAAGCTTACCCGGCGCGCCCGGTAACGGTCCCGGTTGGCGGGCTCGAGCCGGCGGAAATCACGAAGTACAAGGAAGACGACCTGGAACGCATCTTCAGCCGCGTTCAAACCGGCAGCATCGAAAAGATGGTCAACGGCGGCAAGGTCGAAATTGACGCGGCGCATGGAATGATCCGCAACGACACCGTCTGGAAAGGCTTTTTTCCGCGCGGCCACGTGATGGACCGGCTTTCGACGGCATTTTTTGCCAGCTTCAGGAAACGCTTCAGCAAAACCGCCGATGGCAAATTCATCGGCGTCACCAGCGATTCCGATGGGCGCATCAACGCTAATAACAAGCTCGAAGAGATCACGCTGACCAAACGCACGGGCACGCTCGATCCGGGCAAATACATCAAATTAAGTTACACGGATCCGCAGTGGGCGGGCTTTTACGACATTTTCAAAGTCGTCAGCGATGACCTGCTGATCGGGCGCGTTTATCTGGGACGCTACCCGGACGGCCATCGCCTGTTTACCTTCCCCATGGTCCGCAGCTACGGCCTGGACAATATGACCGTCCCCGATCACAAGGCGATTTGGGATCAGGGCGCTGTGCCAGCGAAAGAGCAGTTGAGCGGATTGTGGGAAATGCACATGGTTTCCAACGCGCACAACACCGGCGTAGTGGCGTATTTGAAATTCGAGCACAAACCTGACGGGCGGCTGGAATCGCATTACCAATTCCTGGGTTTGATTGAAGGGTTGGCGGACGGAAGCTTCGGCCAGGATCATTTCCGGATGGATGACTTCACGCGGTTTCACGACGAAATTCGTTTCGTCAATCCAGACATGCTGGTCGGCAAATACGTGACCGACGAACGCCCCGCCGTATTCAATTTGTTTGGCCCGGATTCGCTGGGACTTTTTCACCGCGAAAAAGGCGCGGACGGCACGACGCGTTTTGGCTTTTATTACTGGCTGAAACGCAGCACGCTGACCGAAACACCGGCAGTGGGCTTCCTGCGCCCATTGCTCGATACGCGCCTGCCGGAAGGCGTGGGAATGAGTTTTGACGAGGAGATGAACGGATATTTCTTCCTAGGCTTCACGCCCCCCCCTGGACGCGCGGGCGATCAGCAGATCGAAGCCAGAATTCCCGCAAGCGGTAAACCCGCCGATGGCGAAGAGATGAGTCTGGAAATGCGCATTACCGCGCGCGACCTCAACGAATTCATTGAAAGCACTGAACACGAAGCCCGTTTGGAAGGCACGATTCGCATTCAGAACTTCGAGGGGCAGCCGGGACAGACCATCTGCACCATCAACAGCTCGAAGAGTTTCTTCAACTACCTGCGCATCAATCCGGCGACGCAGGAGGCGGAGATTCTCTACCGCATCTATTTCTTCGCCGGCGTGGGCCGGGAATACCTCTTCTCCGGGCGCAAGTACATGCAAAAAGACGCGCGCGACGTGCAGGAAATCGTCCGTGATTTCACCACCTGTTACGGGCGTTTGACCGAATTGAAAACGGGACGCGAAGTCGGCGCGGGCCTGCTCCGATTCCGAACCTTTGAAGATCCGGACGCCGTGCATAGCTTTGCGGAGTACCTGAAATCCTTCCGCGTGATCGGCACGGACAATCCGTTTGTGCAGTCGCAGGCGCAACTTCGATTTCTGGCAGTGACCAATCAGTTCGTCGCAAGGGAGTATGACTTGATTGGAAATTTGCTGAGCTAAATCTGCTCCTTTTCGCTTGAACCCGAAACTCACAGGAGATTGCCATGAACGAAGATTTGAAAACCCTGTATCGCACGGTTGGAATCACCGCTCCGCTGCCGGACGCCACCCGATCGTTTGCCGCCACTGCGGCGTTGAATGCTGACGACCCGGCGGATTTGCCGCCGCTGGATGCCAATGGGCTGGATCAGCTCGAAGCGGAGTTGAATCTTCATCCGCGCCTGACGCTGGCGCGCGCGCGCGAAGCCTGGGATCCCGGGCTGACCCAGAAGCAATTGCGTGAAGCCATTGCCACAACCCGCCGGGCGCTGAACGCGCCGGAGCAAGCCGTCGCCGAAATCCAGGCCGCCGCCCTTTCCCGTTCGGCAATTGCCGCCGCTGCACTGCCGAACGGCTTCGATTTCCCCGGAATGGATCTCGCGGAAATCGGGATTGACCCGGATGATCGAAAGTTTGAAAACGATGATGTGGTTGGCATTCTCGGTTGGATGTTTGGCGCGGGGCCATACGTTCTGACAAGACCGAAGAAGGAAACCTTTCGATTCCACAATCAAGCCTCATTCTCATCGAACTTCATTTATCCGCTGCCGGAACCCGCGCCCGGCGCGCCGCTGGAAATCGCGCTGTTCAGCGATTTCGGCGTCGGGCGGTATTACTCGAAATACATCGCCAAACAGCTCAAAACCCGCCGCTTTCCTTATGCCATTCATCTGGGCGATGTGTATTTCGCGGGGCGGCGCTCGGAATTCGCCGAATACTTCGAACCGCTGATTGATCCCATCCTGGCCGAGACCGGCGTTTTTGCGCTCAATTCGAACCACGAGATGTATTCCGGCGGCATTCCGTATTTCGAGTACATCAGCAAACGCGCACAGCTTCAGCCCGCCAAACAGAAACAGGAAGGAAGTTATTTCTGCCTGCGCTCGCAGCGGTTTCAAATCATCGGAATTGACACCGCTTTCAATGGTCACGGACGCTACAAGGAAGACATCCTGGTCAACTGGCTGCGCGACCGGTTGCGCGAAGGGCGGCAAGCGGGGCGGGTGAACATTCTGCTCAGCGCCGATCATCCCTACAATTACGGCGAAAAGAAACTGACGAAGCTGCTGGACAAAGACCTGAGGCCGCTGGTGCTGGACGAACGGCTGGTGGATTTGTGGTTCTGGGGCAACACGCATTACTGCGCGCTGTACGACCACAGGCCGGCGGCTGCGGGCGAAATTCCCGTGCTGCCCTTTGTCGGCAGTTGCATCGGGCACGGCGGCTATCCTTATGACATCGTGAAGCAGGGCCGGTTCCAGCCCACGCCGATTGTCTTTCTGGAGGGAAACGCGCGCTTCCCGGCGGCAACGGGGCTGCGGCAGGACAGAGGCAATAACGGCTACTGCGTGCTGCAACTCAATGCGGATGGGTCAATCGGATTGCAATACGTGGATTGGATGAGCAATTTGCGCTTTGCTGCAATGCTGACCCGCGATGCTGCCGGACAACCGCTGAAAGTGGTGCCAGCCTGATCAAAAAGTGGAACGGACTTCAGTCCGTTCACAGCTACCTGGAACAGACCGAAAATCCGTCTCACAAACTTGTTTAAGGAGCAATCAATGGCCAATCTTGGCAAACTCGAACTCACGATCAAAAACACTGTGGATCAGCCTGCCGCCGATCCCAAAACGCGAATTGAAGTTCAACGTACGGACAATTCCGTCGTCCGCCAATTTAAGAACCTTAACCTGCCGCTCCCCGGCGTATTGGAGATTCCGGCGTTCCCGCATGAATCCAATTTGCGCTGCACCGTGCTGTCAAAACGCTATCGCCCTTTCAACACGGGCTTTTTCACGCTTTCATCGGCGGAACCGAAGCGGCTGGAATTGCACGCCCTGCGCAATCCCAAAGAGTGGAGCGCGCAATTCGTCGCCTGGAAGCAACTGCCGGAAGAGTTCAAACCCATTCAACAGGTGCTGGACGCTTCGGAAGTAAAAGTCATCAAGGGCGAAAAACTCGGCAAATTTACCGAAGACAAATACGACACGGCCAAGACCGAAAAGACCGTCCTGGCGAAAACCGCCCTGCTGAACCTGTTCGCCAAACTCACCGTTTTGCCGGAACCGATTGGCGGACGGAATCCCTGGTTTTCGTTTGTGGATCGCGTGCTGGCGATTGACCGGGAGCGTTTTTACGCGCAGGTGAACGTGGAAATGGGCGAGGTCGTCCGGCATATCAAAGACAACCTGCCCAAATTCAACGGCTACGAATCGGCCACCGCCGGCAATCACTTCGACAAATTGCAGGAAACCCTGCCTGAATTCCGCATCTTCAAAACGAAGATGTTCAGCGTCAAAACCGACGATGCCAACGGCAATCTGCAACTGACGCTGGCTCCAGCCAAAGACGCTGGCGGAAACGACGTGCTGCTGCTGGATGCCGATATGGACGAAAACGGCAAAATGCTGAAGCACTTGATTGACGTGTTTTTCATTCACCCGTTCAATGGCGGAACGCATCCATTCGACATTCACGAATACCTGGCGCTGGCCCATCGCAACCATCCGCGCGGGTACGAACTGGTCTGAGGTTTTCGGGTCGCGGCGATGACTGAAAATCGCCGCGGCCCGGAATCTTACGGTCTGGATTTCGGCAGCCGCTCAACCAGCGGCTGGTAGCGCGGATCGGAACGCAACGTTGCCAGATCCTCATCGCCATCATAATCCGTGCGCGCGCCGAAGTTTTCATTAACCGCCTGCGCCAGCATTTCAAACGCCTTGTCTTTCTTTCCCAGCCGCGCATATCCACACGCCAGATTGTAGGACGCCAGCCCGCGCGTGTTGGCGCCGGGCGGAATACCAGCGGCAAAGGCATTCTCATAATTTTTGACCGCCTCTTCGTTTTTCCCCTGGTGGAGTTGTGCGTAGGCGAGCTGGCCGTAAACCTGACTGTTGCGCATTCCGCCGTCAACGGCGCGGATCAAAAGCTGTTCCGCTTCAGCCCATTGCTGCCTGCCCAGCCGAATCTGTCCCAGCCCGGCCAGAACGCCCGGATGATCGGAACCCAGGGCCAGCGCCTTTTCATAGGCGGCGGTGGCTTCGTCCGTTCGCCGCAGTTGCATCAGCGCCCGGCCATAATGCAAATGCGCGTCGGCGTCTTTGGGATGGTCGGCCACCCAGCGAGAGAGCAAATCGGCTGTCTGCTGCGGATTATTGCCGTATGTCGCGGCGACGATAGCCCGCGCGGGCGAAGGCTGCCACGGCGGCGCGGGAACCGGTTCCAGATTGGATTTCCAGAACGCAAGACTTTGTTGAATGATCCGGCGCGCGTCGTCATTGTCTGAAAACGCGTCGAAGGCGTGCGGCAGGCGGCTGGCAAACAATAACGTCCACGGTGCGCCGGCTTCGACGACACGCTGCCACAAACCGGTGAGCGGCGCGCCCAATCCCGGCGCATCACCCGCTGCCGTAATGAACAGCACCGGCAGGTCGGTTCGCAGCTTGCCCGGCGGAGGCGCGCCGTAATACAGCGCCGCCGCGCGAATGCCGGGAGCGGCGTGTTCGCCGGAAAGATATTCCGCCGCTCCGCGCACATTGGCCGAAGCGGCGTAAACGCCCAGCCGCGCCGCGTCCACGTGATGTTCCGCGCCCCGCTCGGTCAAAAAGCTGAACAGGCCGCGAATGCTTTCCTGAACTTTCGTGGCGTCGGCGTCCATCGAAATCCCGATCATTCCGTGCGCCGCCACCAGTCGCGGCCAGGTTTTATAAATCTCCCAGCTTTTGATTTTGCTGTCTGGGCGGTCGCCAATGGCATTGAGGAACACAACCGCAGGGCGTTTCTCTCCGGCTTTCAAACCAGGCGGCAGATAAATGTCCGCCGTCAATGCGCCGGAGTAGGGAACGTCCGCGCGGACTTTAACATCGCGCGTGGCGGGAACGTCGTAAACCACGCCCCAGTATGTCGCATCGAGTGGCGAACGCTCTTGCGCCAGACTGGAAATTGCAAAAGCCGCCGTCAGTAGCAGCAGTCGTGTTGCTCGAAACAGGTGTTGAATCATGGTTGCGCCTCCGAGTTTGGAAAAGCCGTTGAACATGAAAAAAGCCGGGCACGTGGCCCGGCTGGAAATATAGCGGCGCAAAGGTTGGCCGAATACTGCGGCTCACCGCGCTCTAACATCTTTTACAAGATTTTACCGCCCGCCAATCGGATCGCCCGGTGGTGTCGGCAGGGGACGGCTCGGCTGACGAACAGCGTCCGGGCGGCTCAAAAAGCGTTCGATGTCTTCCTGCACGGCGCGCCGATGCGCGTCGGTTGCGGCAGTGGTTTTCAGCAATGCATTCAAACCGCGCAGTGCGCCGGAAGCCTCCGCTCTCACCAGCGGCGAAGCGCCTTCATCCCCCGCCAGAGCGATCAGCTTCTGCGCTGTCACGCTTTGCACCGAACGCTGAATCGCGCGGTGATAAGCGTTCGTCGTGGCGGGAGCTTTCCAGGTGGCGGCGATGACGGCGTCAATCACTTCCTTGAAATCCGGATTGGCGGCGTTTTCTCCGTGGAACTGAATCAGCCGGGCGGCGCGATTCGGATCGAGCAGTGCGGTCAAGGTCAGATCGGCGGCAATCGTCGCGGCGGCCAGCGGATCGAACGCCGGGTCGGTGCGGCGGCTGAAATATTCCGCCGTGCCGCCTTCGTAGCCGGTGGCAACGGGCGGAATCAGATCGAGAATATTTTGCGGCAGCGCCAGTTCATCCACCTTGATTGTTTCGAGTAAGGCTTTTAATGCCTCGCGCTGGCGAGCGGCAGGAGCGACTTCGCGGAATTTGGCCGGACTGGGACCATTGGCGGTTTTGACGGCGTAGGTGAAATACAGGCCGCCGAGCGATTTTGATGCGGCAATCAGTTGGTAGCGGTGATGCAGATACAACGGCAGCAGCTTGGCTTCGAGCGCGGACATCGGCTGGCCCACCGCGATGCTTTTCAGGCCGAAATCTTTCAGCCCGATGCGGCGGACTTCCATTTCGTGGCGCAAGGTGGCGATGGCGTCCGTGCCGTTGTCCCAGACGCTGGCCAGCGGATGCGCCGTGCCTACGCCGCGCGCGTCGCCGTCGTCAATGAACAGCATTCCGTCGGTCAGCCCTTTTTGAATGATCTTTTCCAGTTCCGCTTTTTCATTCACGCCGGCAGGGAATTCGGCGTAGGCGAATTTGACCGAAAACTTGTCGAAATCGCCGATGCCGACGGCGTAGGCATTCGACAAATCCAGTTTGCCGTTTTTGATCTCGACCCACGGCGCGGGGTAATCCATCACCGAACCTCGGTTGTAACTGGACGCCGCGAAGTTATGCGAGAAGCCCAGCGTGTGGCCGACTTCGTGGGCCGACAACTGGCGAATGCGCGCAAGCGCCATCGCCGCTGAATCGGTCGCCGCGTCGGCCGTCGAAGCGGTCAAATAGTCCATGTCCGGCGAATCGCCCGCTTCGCACAAATGATTGAATCCGGCATCTTCGGTTGACGCGGTCAGCACGGGGATCATCCCAGTCCCCAGCATGACATCCTGCCGAATGCGCAAACTTCCCAACGAGACATTGCCCTTGATGATTTCGCCCGTGCGCGGGTCGCTGACCGAGGCGCCGTAGGACCAGCCGCGCGTCGAACGATGCACCCAGTTGATCATGTTGTAGCGGACATCCATCGGGTCTGCGTCCGCCGGAAGCACTTCGACGCGGTAGGCGTTTTTGAATCCGGCGGCTTCATACGCCTGTGCCCACCACTGCGCGCCTTCGACCAGGGCGGAGCGGATCGGTTCCGGCACGCCGTTATCCACGTAATAGACAATCGGTTTGACGACTTCGCTGACCGCCGCGCCAGGATCTTTTTTCTGCAGGCGGTGACGGCGAATCCAGCGCTTTTCGACCGGTTCGGTAAATGGCGAAGCGTAATCGTGAAACATCATTGGCATCGCGCTGACGCGCGGGTCGTATTCTCGCGGCTTATAGTTCAAATCCGGCAGTTCGACGAAGGAATGATGCTGGCGCACGGTCACGGATTGCGCTGACGGCGTAACGCTGCGAACGAGGCCGCCCGGTTCATCGCTGGCCAGCGTGATGACGGTTTCGACTTCGGTATTTTTCGGAAAGCCTTTGGTGCGTGGCAGGTAAAACGAACTGCGCGATTCGTCAAAACGGAAATTGCCCTGCCGCGCGCCGCGCATTCTTTCCGCGACACCGTGCGCGTCGCGCATAAACAGCGCGGTTGCATCCACCAGCACTTTGCCAGCTTCCGCCGCTTCGACCTTGAAGCCCCAGATGACGGATTTGGCAAAGGAATCGGCGACAGCGCGGCGTTCGGCTTCGTCGCTGGACAGTGCGCGATAGCGGTAATTCGGCTGAATCATCAAGACCTTCGACCCGACGCGCTCGAAGTGCACGACAAACGTCCCGCCCAATTGTCCGCGATCCAGGCCGATGGGATTGGAGCCGACGCCCGCCGGCAGCGAAAGCTGGTAGAGCAGTTCGGTGTTGAACCGGGAAATTTCCATCCACATCTTGCCTTGCGCCGCGTCCCAGTACAGCGGCACGTAGCCGTCAATCTTTTGCAGGTTGGCGGTTTTGGCGGAAATCGTCGGTGGCGTTTGCGCGCCGACTGGCAGCGCGGCAAATAACAGCAACAGGGTGAAGAGCAGTTTTTTCATTTATACGTCCTCCGAAGTTTGTGAGTGAGTTGCGTGCGGTGGAATTAGTGCGGTACGCGAGCGTAAGCGAGCGCCATCAGTGATGAGAGTGGCGCTCGCTCACGCTCGCGTACTGTGCGCATCAAGCATCTTGCGAATCAACGGCGCGAGCAAATGCGGCTCGGCCAGAAAGCCATCGTGTCCGTGGTCGGTAAGGATTTCGGCGTACTCGGCATCCACACCCGCTTCTCGCATCCGGTTACTCAACGCTTTGACTTCCGAAGCCGGAAACAGCCAATCCGAAGAAATGCCGACCAGCAGCACGCGGGCCTGGATTCGTTCCAGCGCGGCGCGTTCCGACTCATAGCCAACCGTCGGATGAAAGTTATCCATTGCCTTGGTGATGAGCAGATAGGAATCGGCGTCAAAACGCCGCATGAAAATCGCGCCCTGATAATCCAGATACCCGCCGATGTCGTACCGTCCGGTCAGCGAAACCAGCGGGGCCTCGCCGTTGCGGTTTGGCCTGCGGGCGTACCGTTCGTCCAACAGCGTTTCGGATTTGTACGACAGCATCGCGATTTCACGCGCCAGCGCCAGCCCGCCATTTGGGTTATTAAAGATCGCCTGCCGTTGCAGGTGATTGAGCGCCAGTCCCATCGCGGTCAATGGCGCTGCCCCAATTGCCACGCATCGCGGAACGCGATGCGGAAGGTCAATGGCCCATTGCATCGCCTGCATCGCGCCAATCGAACCGCCGACCACCGCGCGCAAGGTTTCAATTCCCAGATGATCCAGCAAACGCGCCTGTGATCGAACCCAGTCGGAAACACCGACCAGCGGAAAGTCCCTGCCAAATGGTTTGCCGGTCGCGGGATTCCAGCTTTGCGGTCCGGTCGAACCGTAGCAGGAACCCAGGACGTTGACGCAGATGACGCAATCGCGGTCGAGATCGAAAACGCCGTTCGCATTTTCCGGTGTCAGAAACAGTTGGGGCCACCAATCGCCCGCGCGTGCCGAGCCGGACAAGGCGTGGCAGACCAGAATGGCGTTGTCGCGCTGTTCATTCAGCTTGCCGTAAATTGCGTAATGCAGCGTAACAGGTTGCAGCGAACCGCCGGAGAAAAGCTGGAAGGGCTGGTCAGTGGCGAAAGCGAAATCGCCTTCGAAGGTGGGTTCAATTGAATTGGGCGTCGCGTTTGATGCCATTACTGCCTGTGGAAGGGAATTTTCAGGAAGCCGAAAGAGGAGAGCACGGAACAAACGGAAATAACGGAATAAACGGAAACTTCAGGGTTGTTTCTCTTCTTCCGTTCGCTCCGTTATTTCCGTGTGTTCCGTATTCTCCAAATGCATTGCTGGTTATGCTGCTGCGCTCAGCGCCTGTTCGATGTCCGCGATGATGTCGCGCACGTCTTCAATGCCGATGGACAGGCGGATCAAGCCGGGCGTGACGCCGGTCGAAGCTTGCTCTTCTTCGCTCAACTGCGAATGCGTCGTCGAAGCCGGATGAATGACCAGGGATTTGGCGTCGCCGATGTTGGCCAGCAAACTCAGCAGCTTGACCGAATTGATGAATTTCTTCCCGGCTTCAAACCCGCCGCGAATGCTGAAAGTGATCAGCGCGCCCGCGCCGGTCGGCGAATACTTTTTCGCACGTTCAAAATACGGGCTGGATTCCAGGCCTGGGTAGTTGACCGCTTCGACTTGCGGATGCGATTGCAGGAATTTCGCCACCGCCAGCGCATTTGCCGAATGGCGTTCCATTCTCAGGTGCAGGGTTTCCGCGCCCTGCAAAATCAGGAAGGCGTTGAACGGCGACAGGCAGGCGCCGACATCGCGCAAACCCTCGACGCGCGCTTTCAGGATGAATGCCAGCGGGCCAAAGGCGTCGGCGTAAACCAGGCCGTGATACGACGGATCGGGCGTCGTGAAGCCGGGGAAGCGGCCCGAAGCTTTCCAGTCGAACTTGCCCGCGTCCACGATGATGCCGCCGATGGAGGTTCCGTGCCCGCCAATGAATTTGGTCAGCGAATGAATGACGATGTCCGCGCCGTGTTCAATCGGGCGAACCAGCGCCGGCGAAGGCGTGGTGTTGTCAATGATCAGCGGCAAGCCGTTTTCGTGGGCGATGGCGGCCAGCTTTTCGATGTCCACGATGTCCAGTTTCGGGTTGCCGACGGTTTCGGTGTAAATGGCCTTGGTCTTGTCGTTGATGGCCGCGCGCAAACCGGCTTCGTCTTCCGCGTCCACGAACCGCACGGTGATGCCGAGTTTCGGCAGTGTGTAATGAAACAGGTTGTAGGTTCCGCCGTACAGCGAAGTGGTCGAAATGATTTCATCGCCCGCGTTGGCCAGCGTGAAAATCGCCAGCGTTTCCGCCGCCTGCCCGGAAGAAAATGCCAGCGCCGCCGCGCCGCCCTCCAGTGCCGCAATGCGTTTTTCCAGCACGTCCACCGTCGGGTTCATGATGCGCGAATAGATGTTGCCGAACTCCTGCAAGCCGAACAGGCTGGCCGCATGTTCGGCGCTGTCGAACAGGTAGGAAGTCGTCTGATAGATCGGAACCGCGCGCGCTTTGGTCGCCGGATCGCCGTCGTGTCCGCCGTGAACCGCAAGTGTATTGAACTGATAATTGGGAGCTTGCTCGTCAGCCATTGGTCTTCTCCTTACTTTCGCGTAGTTGGTTTGGGATAAATCGTCCGGGCGTGGAGAGCAACTGGCAGGATCAGCACCGGCAGCGACCGGGTGCTTTGCATGAACACTGTTGAGAACGGGATCGCTCTTTAGCAGTTTTTTCCGTGGAGCAAGTCGCTTAAATCGCCACGCCACAATTCAAATTGTCACTAAAATTGTTGAATCATCTGAATGACGCGCGCAGTCTAGGCTATCGTCAACCGCACTGTCAAAGTTTTGGATTGAATGCCCTGGATTGCGGACGTTCCGTCCGCGCAGTCGCGTCATTTTGCGCGGACGGAGCGTCTGCGCTCCAGCCTCAATCTTCTACTTTGGAAAAGAATGGTCTACCATACGGCCACTTCGCAAAAACACTTCAACGTTTGTCGGAATTTCGCATCCGGACTTTGCTTTCAGGGAGGAAATTAAGAATGCGTCGTCTCTTGTCGCTTGCGTTATCGCTAATGGTTTTGGGTTGTCTTGCCTCGCTTGCCGCGGTGTCGGCGGAAAACTGGCCGCAATGGCGCGGGCCGATGCTCAACGGCATCAGCAATGAAAAGAACCTGCCGGTCAAATGGTCCGCGGAAGAAAACGTCACCTGGAAACTGCCTATGCCCGACCGCAGCGGCTCAACGCCGATTATCTGGGACAACACAATTTTCCTGAATATGGCGGACGGCACAAAAGCGACCGGCACGCTGTCTTTCTGGGCGGTGGATCGCACCAAGGGCACCGTGTTGTGGAAAAAGCCGCTCGGCGCAGGCGACCACATGATGCGCAAACAGAATATGTCTTCGCCTTCGCCTGTCACGGACGGCAAAATGGTCTGGGTGCTGACAGGGATGGGTGTGCTGCGCGCCTTCGATTTCAACGGCAATGAACTGTGGATGCGCGACATTCAAAAAGAGTATGGCAAGTTCGGTTTGAACTGGGGCTACGGCTCTTCGCCGCTGCTGCACGAAAACGCGCTTTATGTGCCGGTGCTGCACGGCATGCGCACGGATGAGCCCTCTTACCTTTTGAAACTGGACAAGGCCACCGGCAAAACCATCTGGAAACATGACCGGCCGACTCCGGCCATCATGGAATCACCCGATGCCTACATCACACCGGCCTTGCTGAAAAACGGGAACAAACTGGAAATCGTGCTCAGCGGCGGCGACTGCATCACTGGTCACGATCTGGCGACCGGCAAGGAATTGTGGCGCGCTTACGGTCTGAATCCGCAAAACATACAGTTCAACCGCATCGTCAATTCGCCGATCGTTTTCGACGGGTTGATTTACGCCGGCAGTCGGGGAAATCCGTATCTGGCTCTGCGCGCCGGAGGAAGCGGCGACATCACCAACACCCATGTTGCCTGGTCGTTCAACAACGGTCCTGATGTGCCAACGCCGGTTACGGATGGCAAGTATCTCTATCTGGTGCGCGACAACGGCACAATATTCTGCCTGGATGCCAAAACCGGAAAAGAAATTTACGGTAACCAGCGTTTGAAACCTGGCACCTACAGCTCTTCTCCCGTGCTGGCCGACGGCAAGATATACGCGGCCAACGAAGAGGGCTTTACAGTGGTCGTCAAAGCCGGGCCGCAATTTGAAGTCCTGGCTGAAAACGCGCTTGGCGATTACTGCCTGAGTTCGCCTGCGATTTCCGACGGCCAGATTTTCATGCGCACTTCGGGCGCGTTGTACTGCATCGGCAAACGCGTAAAGAAGTAATGAAAGCGTGGGACAGATTTCAGTCTGTCCACAGTGCCGACAGGCTAAAGCCTGTCCCACGATTTCCACGGAGCAATTATGCTGAAAGCACGCATCGCAGTTGTTTCAATTCTCCTACTTATCTTTTCGCTGTCCGTGTTGGCGCAAACCAGGCGTCCGATCACTCACGAAGACGTCTGGCTGATGAAACGCGTCGGCGCGCCCGTGCCTTCGCCGGACGGGAAATGGGTAGTCTTTTCGGTGGTCGAACCGTCTTACGTCGAAGCGGACCAGGTTTCGGATTTGTGGATCGTTCCCGCCGACGGCAGCGCCAAACCGCGCAAGCTGACCAACACCAAAGGCGGTGAGAGCGGCGCAACGTGGTCGCCGGATGGCAAAAAGATCGCCTTTTCCACTCGCCGCGAAGGCGACGAAGCCGCGCAAATTTATCTGCTCAGCGTTGACGGCGGCGAAGCGATGCGTGTGACCCAGCTTTCCACTGGCGCGCGCAGTCCGCAGTTTTCGCCGGACGGCAAAGCGATTCTCTTTCAAAGCAGCGTCTTTCCCGGCACGCTCAACGACGAAGACAACAAGAAAGCCGCTGCCGACCGCAAGGCGCGCAAGTGGAACGCCCGCGTTTACGAAAGCTTCCCCATTCGCAACTGGGATCGCTGGCTGGATGACAAGCAAACGCACGTCTTTGTGCAATCACTTGATCCCGGTGCGAAAGCGAAAGACTTGCTGGCAGGAACGAAACTGGTCGCAGGCGCAGGATTCGCGGGCGTGACCGGCGCTGGCAGTGATGATCTGAATGCCGCGTGGTCGCCCGATGGCCAGTCAGTTGTGTTCGCGGCAAGCGACAACCGCAATGTGGCGGCTTATGCCGAAACCAGCACGCATCTTTACGCGGTTTCGATTAACGGCGGCGAACCAAAGCCGTTGACGAACGGACAGGACAGTTACTCCGGACCGAAGTTCAGCCATGATGGAAAAACGCTTTTCTGCGCGCTCAGTCCGGATTCCGAGAAAGCTTATAACCTGAACCGAATCGCCAGCTTTTCCTGGCCGTCCGTCAGCGACCGGAAAATTGTCACCGCCGGATTTGACCGTGCGCCGTCAAGCTTTGCGCTGACGCCGGATGGCAAAACGATTTACCTGCTGGCCGAAGACGCCGGACACGAAAAGCTGTTCACGGTTCCGGCAAGCGGTGGGCAAGTGACGCTGGCGATGGACCTGACGCGCGGCGTTTACACGGGCTTGGCGATTCCGGCCAAAGCGTCAGCAGTGTTTGCCAACTGGGAAAGCGCGACCAATCCGGCGGAAGTCGTGCGCATTGACCCCGCCTCGAAAACTCACAAGGCGCTGAGCGACTTCAACGCCGAGCGTGTTGCGCAGCTTGATCTGCCGCCGCTGCGCCATCACTGGTTCACCAGCAAGCGTGGAAAAAAGATTCACAGCTTGATTGTCTTGCCGCCGGGCTTCGACGAAAACAAAAAGTATCCATTGTTCGTCTTCATTCACGGCGGGCCGCACACGATGACGCGCGACCAGTTCTTTCTACGCTGGAATTATCATCTGTTGGCGCAGCCGGGCTACGTGATTTTGATGACGGATTACACAGGCTCGACCGGCTACGGCGAAAAGTTCGCGCAGGAAATTCAGCGCGATCCGCTGAAAGGTCCCGGCGAAGAATTGAACGAAGCCGCTGACGCCGTGATCAAGGAATTCAAATGGATTGACGGCGCGCGGCAGGCGGCGGGCGGCGCAAGTTACGGCGGGCATCTGGCCAACTGGCTGCAGGCAACCACCACGCGCTACAAATGTTTGATCGCGCACGCGGGCTTGATGAATTTGGAATCGCAGTGGGGAACCAGCGACGTGATTTACAGCCGCGAAGTCAGCAACGGCGGCCCGGTCTGGGAACAGGGCGAAGTCTGGCGGACGCAGAATCCGATTCGATACGCCGCCAACTTCAAAACGCCGATGCTGATCACCGTCGGCGAAAACGATTTCCGCGTGCCGCTCAACAATTCACTGGAAAGTTGGAGCATCCATCAGCGGCTGCGCATTCCCAGCAAACTGCTGGTGTTTCCCGAAGAAAATCACTGGATTCTGCGTGGTGAAAACAGCCGGTTTTTCTATTCGGAAGTTCACGCCTGGCTGAACCGCTGGCTGAATCCGGTTTCAAGCGCAGGCAATTGAGGTAAACGCATGAAATATCAAATCTCCACGGACGACCTGGAATTTCAACGGCAGTTTGAGACGGGGAGTTTTCCACCCGCTGAATTCAGTCATCGGGAACATGTGCGGCTTGCTTATGTTTATCTTTGCGGGAATGAGCCGGAAGCGGCGCACTTCAAAATGCGCCAGGCGCTTCAACAATACCTGGCGCATCACGGCATTGATCCCGGCAAATACCACGAAACGATGACGAAAGCCTGGGTGCTGGCGGTGCGTCACTTTATGGAACGGTCTGCGGGGGCTGCGTCGTCGGAGCAGTTCATTGAAAACTGCCCGCTGCTGCTGGAAAAGGAAATCATGCTGACGCATTACACGAAATCCGAGCTTTTTTCCGAGAAGGCGCGCAGCGGTTTTATCGAACCGGATTTGGAGCAAATTCCCAGATACGCGTAACTTGCCTGACTGGTAACGCAGAAAGCGGCGTCTTTTGTGGATTATATTTCGATCCACGAAAGACGCCGCTTTCTTGCATTCGAGGGGGGGGGGACTATTTGATATTCACTCGCACGGTATTGGCGATTTTCCCATTCACCGTGATCACCAAATCCACTTCGCCGCGCCCCAGCAAACTACGCGGAATGCGCGCGTTGCACTGATCCAGCCCGATGAAACCCGGCGCGTCCGCTGCGTAAAGTACTTCACAATCCACGCCGCCGATTTTCACGCTGACACTGGACAGCGCGCCATTGAATCGGAATCCCGTGCCGAACAGCAACGCGAAGACCTGGTCACCTTCCGGTCCCAGATCAATCGGACGCGGAACGAAACGGCCCAGCGAAGAATCGAACATCGCGAAGGATTCGAAGCTTTGCGCGCCGTTCGCGGTCAAGCGGAAAACGTTCGCCGCCGGAACGCCCACGCCGCTGGCATTCGCTGTGAACAAACCCGGCGCAACCGTTGAGATTTGCTGTGTGCCCATCGAAATATTGTTGTCACCACTGGTGACTGTGATTGTCGCCAGGCCATTGGCCGTGCCCGGCGGGATCAGGTAATTGATCTGTGATGGCGCGACGAAGAATAGCGGCGAGAGCCGTTCCATTCCCAGACTGTCTCTGACCGAAACCTTGGTTCCCAGCAACATTGTCGGCAACGGCTGGGAATCGGCGATGGCGACGCCGGTTGCCATCCCTACACCAAAAGCCGCGACAATGGATTCGGCGGCCAGTTCATTGCCGAAGAAACTGGCGGCGGAAACGCTGGTTACGCGGCTGACAATGTTAAAGGGCTGCGCGTTCGATGTGCCGCCACCCGGCGCGGGGGTGACAACCGTGATCGTTGCCGTCCCCGCGGTGGCAATGTCGGCAGCAGGGATCGCCGCTGTCAATTGCGTCGCGCTGAGAAACGTCGTTGTTCGCCCGCTGCCATTCCATTGCACCGACGAACTATTAACGAAGTTCGTACCGGTGACAGTCAGCGTGAACGCCGTGCCGCCCGCGATGGCAAAACCTGGATTCAGGCTGGCAATCGTTGGCGCAGGCGTTGCCGCGTTGATCGTGAAACTGACTGCGTTTGAGGTGCCACCACCCGGCGTTGGCGTTACCACCGTCACGCTGGCCGTGCCAGCCGAAGCAATATCGCTGGCTGGAATCGCCGCTGTCAGTTGCGTGGCGCTGACAAAAGTCGTTGTCCGCGCGTTGCCGTTCCATCGCACGGTCGAACCATTGATGAAATTCGATCCGTTTACCGTAAGAGAAAACGCCGCGCCGCCCGTCGTCGCCGAATTCGGACTGATGTTGGTAAGTGTTGGCGCAGGGTTGTTGATGGTGAAGCTCAGGTTGTTTGAGCTTCCGCCGCCCGGCGCGGGATTGTTTACGGAAACACTGGCCGTGCCTGCCGTCGCAATGTCACTTGCCGGAATTGCGGCGGTCAGTTGCGTTGCACTGACAAACGTCGTTGTGCGCTGGCTGCCGTTCCACCATACCGTCGAGCTGTTCACGAACCCGCTGCCGTTGAGGGTTAGCGTAAATGCTGCTCCGCCTGCCGCCGCTGAGTTCGGGTTCAGACTCGTGAGCGTCGGGGCCGGATTGTTGATCGTGAATGTTGCCGCTGCTGTGGTTCCGCCGCCTGGCGCGGGATTGGTCACTGTCACGCTGGCCGAGCCTGCCGTTGCTATATCCGTCGCGGGAATTGCCGCCGTCAATTGCGTGGCGCTGACGAAGGTCGTGGTGCGGAAACCGCCATTCCACCACACGGTCGAATCGTTGATGAAATTCGTTCCATTGATTGTCAGCGTGAATGCCGCGCCGCCTGCCGTTGCTGAACTCGGATTGAGGGTCGTAATGGTGGGAACGGGATTCTGCGATTGATTGATCGTAAAACTCGCGGAATTTGATGTGCCTCCACCCGGCGCTGGATTCACAACCGTGA
Organism: Heliomicrobium sp.; assembly: GCA_021155085.1. Lineage (GTDB taxonomy): Bacteria > Acidobacteriota > Blastocatellia > RBC074 > RBC074 > RBC074. The sequence continues at coordinate 57,940 of JAJNQA010000027.1, forward strand.
CAATGGCGGAACCGTTACTGGCGATGTCTGTTGCCGGAATGGCCGCTGTCAATTGCGTCGCGCTGCCAAAGGTCGTTGTGCGCGCACTGCCATTCCATCGGACGGTCGAACCGTTTACAAAGCCGCTGCCGTTCACCGTCAAGGTAAACGCCGCGCCTCCCGTCGTCGCCGAATTCGGGTTCAATGTTGTTATGCCTGGCGTCGGATTATTGATGGTGAAGGTGGCCGTTGCGGAAGTTCCTCCGCCCGGCGCGGGACTATTCACTGTCACATTGGCGGTTCCTGCCGTGGCGATGTCGCTTGCCGGAATGGCCGCTGTCAATTGCGTCGCGCTGCCAAAAGTGGTTGTGCGCGGGCTGCCATTCCACTGCACGGTCGAACCGTTCACAAAGCCGCTGCCGTTGACTGTCAACGTAAATGCCGTTCCGCCCGCTGTCACGGCATTCGGACTCAAGGTTGTGATTGTTGGGGCGGGGTTATTGATCGTAAACGTCAGGCTGTTTGAAGTGCCTCCGCCCGGCGCCGGACTTACTACGGTGACGGTTGCAGTACCCGCGGCAACCAGATCGCTGGATGGAATCGTCGCCGTCAGTTGAGTGGCGCTGACGAAGGTGGTTGTGCGCGGACTGTTGTTCCAGCGAACTTCAGAATTGCCGGCAAAGTTCGAGCCGTTCACCGTCAAGGTGATTCCACTGCTGCCAGCCGTCGCCGATGCGGGATTCAGGCTGTTCAGCACAGGCACCGGATTCGGTTGCTGGACGGTGACCGCTCCCGCCGTGAAAGCCGATGTCAGGGTGTTGGCGGTGACATCGGAAATTTCGCGGGCGATGGGTTGATCCCCGAAGGTGATCGGGGAAGAGCCTGCCGCCGCGTTGCCGGCAACTGTGAAGGTGACGACGATAAGTTGCCGTGTCCCGGCGGCAAAGGTTTGTCCCGTTGACAACGCCAGGGCGACGCCCAGACGGCCATTGGCAACCTGCGCCGGATTCACGTTCAGCATTGCTCCGGCGGCGCCGTTGCCCGGCACGGTTGCCGGAGCGCTGAGGACGGTGGGGTTGAAATTCAGGCTGAAACCGATCGCGTTTTCATTGCCTTGCGAGACCAGTTCCACAGCCACGTTGACATTTTGACCCGTGGTGGCGGAAACGTTGACGATGCGCACTTCGCGCGCCTGCGCCGGGCTGGCCTGCGACGAATTCAAGCCGGCGGCAATGGCCAGTGTTGCGATGAATAATCCGGCCAGTGTTAGAAATGATTTTGCACGATGGAGCGTCTTGGCTTTCATTGTTGACCTCTCTTTGACCGACGATTTGTAACAATGGGGAGCTTGTTCGGGCGATGTTTACGCCTGACGTTTGGAAACAAAATTTTGAAAGAATTGCTGAAGTGTTCCGAGGCGTTTTACCCTAACGCAGGTATTGGCGTTCGACGGCCATGATTTTGGCGACGCGCTTACCGTGCCGCGCTTCGCCTTCAGGCGTGGCGAGCCAGGTCTGAACGACTTCGCGCAATTGCTCGGAACTGAGCATCCGCCCGCCGAGTGTCAGGACGTTCGCATAATTGTGCTCGCGGCTGTTGCGGGCGGTTGCCGCGTCGTAACACATTGCCGCGCGCACGCCGGGCACTTTGTTCGCGGTCATGCACGAACCGATTCCCGCGCCGTCCACGATGATTCCCAGATCGCAACCGCTGTCCGCGACAGCGCGCGCGACCGCATGCGCGAAGTCCGGGTAATCCACTGCCTCCTCCGAAAACGTGCCGAAGTCGCGATGTTTGAATCCGAGTTCGTCGAGCAGCTTTTTCAATTTCTCCTTCGCCTCAAACCCGCCGTGATCCGAGCCGATGGCGATCACGCGCTGTTTTCCGGAAACGGTGCGCCGTGTGCGGTGACGGATTTCGATGCCGCGTTCACGAATCACATCCCGTGCGGCGGGCGTGATGATTGCGCCATCGCGAATCATCAGCTTTGCGTTTGCGGCCAGGTCGCGAACATCGGCTTCCGTAATGACGTTCTTCGCGGATTCGTCAATGACGGCTTCGGGTTGAACCTGATGAGGCGGGCCGCCAACCTGCTGCTGCAAAGCTTCGCGGACAAGCTGGCGAACCTTCTCACGTGAATTGTTTTGCTCTTCGTTCATGTTCAATCTTCTTCCAGATGCGCCGGGCCGGAATCACGGCTGAGCCACCATTGATGTCCGGCCAGCATCAACGCCACCCAGGCGCTGCCAAACATCCACCCGCCAACAATGTCCGTCGCCCAATGCGCACCGACGTGAATGCGGGCCAGATTGGTCAGCAGCAAATACAGCAGGGAAAGAACGATTACGGTCTTGCTGAGGCGGGACTTGCCGGCCAACCGCGCCAGATACAACACCACGCCGCCCACCCCCATTGCATTCAGCGCCGTTCCGCTCGGAAAGCTCAACCCCTTCGACGCCTGATAGATCGTGACCAGATCCGCCGAGGGACGCGGACGCCCGAACAGCGGCTTCAGTTGCGATTCTCCGAACAGGGCGATTGGCAGGCACGTCAGACCAAGCAGCAATGCCCAGTCCCATTTGCGCAATCCTAAAAGAATGGCGAAGACGAAATACGGCGAATAGCGCAGCATTTCACCCATCACATTCCACAGCAGCCTGACGCCGCCGTTGTAAGGCAGCAGGTTTTGAACAAACTGGGTGAATTCCAAATCGCCCGGCAACGGGCCAGCGCCTTTCGCCTGCGAACCGAGCAAAATGGCGCACAGCAGAAACACCGCGGAGGCGATGAGAAACATGCGGTAACTTTTCAAGCTCGCTCCTGGCAAAGAAGGGAAGTTAATCATTGAGGAACGACTTGATGCCGCGAATCGCCTGCGCGATGCGCTGTTCATTCTCCACCAGCGCGAATCGCACATACCCTTCGCCGCGTTCGCCGAAACCTATACCGGGAGAAACGGCGACGCCTGCGCGCGTGATCATCTGTTTGGCGAATTCCAGCGAACCGTCTTTGGCAAAGTATTCCGGAATTTTCGCCCAGACGAACATCGTCCCTTTGGGCGACGGAACTTTCCAGTTGGCGGAATTCAACCCTTTGATGAGGGCGTCGCGCCGCTTGCGGTAGACTTCGACGATTTCCGGCACGATGGCATCGCAATCCCGCAGGGCGATGACGCCCGCAATCTGCAACGGCTGGAAGATGCCGTAATCCAGATAGCTCTTGAGCCGCGTCAATGCCCCAATCGCCTGCTTGTTGCCGACGCAGAAACCCATTCGCCAGCCCGGCATCGAATAGCTCTTCGACATTGAAAACATCTCGACCGCGACATCCTTCGCGCCGGGAACCTGCAAAATGCTCGGTGCTTTATAACCATCGAAAGTCTGATCGGCATAGGCCAGATCGTGAATGATCAAATAGCCGCGTTCGCGCGCCAGCGCGACGGCTTCTTCAAAAAAATCCAGTTCGACGCAGGCTGTCGTCGGATTGTGCGGGAACGACAGTACCAGCAGTTTGGGCTGTTCCGAACGCGGGAATTCCAGGCGGCGTAATTCCTCCATCATCTCTTCCGGGCTGTTATTGATCGGCAGTTTGATCAATTCGCAGCCGGCGATGGTGGCGGCGAAGGAATGAATCGGATAGCTGGGATCGGGCACGATGACCTTGTCGCCCGGTTCAACCAGGGCCAGCACCAGATGCGAAAAGCCTTCCTTGGCGCCAATGGTGACGATAGCTTCGGTCTCGGGATCAATGTCCACGTTATACCGGCGCGCGTACCATTTGGAAATTTCCAGCCGCAGGTTCGGAATCCCTTTCGATGCCGAATAGCGGTGATTGCGCGGATTGCGCGCGGCTTCGACCAGCTTGTCCACAATCGGGTCCGGCGTGGCCAGATCGGGATTGCCCATTCCCATGTCAATAATGTCTTCGCCCTGGCGGCGGGCTTCCATCTTCAGTTGGTTGATGACGGCGAAAACGTACGGGGGAAGTTTTTCAATCAGTGGAAATCTGTAGTCCATACTTCGTCTTTGAGTTTTGAAATCCTGGTTAAGATTAAGGCTGAATTGACACCCGGAGAATCGGTCAATATATTGCCGGTTCCCCACGGCAATTCATCATTCACAGCATACGCAAAACATTACCAGCCCAAGCATTTGTGCGGGCCATATTTTAATTACCAGCCCTTCTCGAAGGTCGGGCTTTTGTAAGGAGTTTGGCAACATGTCTGAAACCCGCAACTCCGTGTCGGAGTTTAACAATCCGGAGCTTGAAGTTCTGATCCCGACCGAGAAGCTACAGGAACGAATCCGTGAACTCGGCCAGCAAATTGCCCGCGATTACGCGGGACGCCGTCCCGAACTGATCTGCGTGCTGAAAGGCGCGATGGTTTTCCTGAGCGATCTGATGCGCGCGATTGACCTCAATCTGACGATTGATTACATCGCCGTTTCAAGTTACGGCAAAGGCGTCAAATCCTCCGGCGAAGTCAAAATCGTCAAAGACCTGGATGAGCCGCTGCAGGGCCGCGAAATCATTTTGGTTGAAGACATTCTCGACACCGGACTGACGCTCAGTTATCTGGTCAATAGTTTTCATGCGCGCGGGGCGACTTCGGTCAAGATCGCAACCTTACTCAACAAACCGGAACGGCGCAAGGTCGAAGTCCATCCCGATTACGTCGGTTTCGATATTCCAGATAAGTTCGTTGTGGGCTATGGGCTGGATTACGCTGAGCGGTATCGCAACCTGCCTTACATCGGCGTTGTGAAAGGGTAAAAGGGAAGGGAAGCGGGAAACGTCATTGGCCATTGACCATTAGCAATTGGCCATTAACCGACAAAAGACAGACGCTCTTCCATCGGTTAATGGCTGAATTCCTAATTTCCGGCTCAGACGAAAATGTTCAAGTTGTTGAAATTTCCACCCAGCACCTGTGCCGATTCCGCCGCCGAGTTGCCGAACCAGCCTTGAATGATTGTTGCGTACACGTCGCGGAAATCAATGTTGTGTTTCAAATTGCCTTGTAACAGATCAGTCAGGTTCGGATCAGTGCCGTACATCCCGCCTTTCACTTTGCCGCCGATGCAATAAAGATTATTTGCCGTTCCGTGATCGGTGCCGTTGCTGGCGTTGTCGGCGACGCGGCGGCCAAATTCAGACCAGACCAGAATCAGCACTTTGTCGCCGATGCCGTGCGCGACCAGATCGTCATAAAACGCCTTCAACCCCTCGCTTAAGGTTTTGTGCAGATTCGGCAGATCCTTGTCCTGATTGGCGTGCGTGTCGTAGCCGCCCTGGCTGATGTAAAAGACGCGCGTGCCCAGTTTCGGGCTTGTCGAAGTCGCCATCTTGGCAATCAGCTTCAAGCCGCCGGCAAACTGATTGTTTGGATACTGCACGCTGCTCGAATAGCCGGTTGCGGCTTGTCCAACCGAATCGGAACTGTTCAGCGCATCCAGCCAGGTGCTTTCGGCCAACTCCGCATAAGTTTTCGATGAAACCTCCGGATTGTCCCAGCGCGCGACGGCAAGCTGATTGTTGCGGTCGCCGTTGTAGCGGCCATCGGTGTTGAACGCATAACCCGACGGATTGCCTTGCGCGTCCGCGCCGATGCCGGAAATCTTCGCGCCCGGCGCATAAAGCGTTGTATTGACGCCGCCAATGCCCACCGTGTCGAGCGGATTGTTCCCGTTGCCGAACAGCAGCGAATGCCGCCCTAGCCAGCCTGATTGCGCCGTCACCGAAGGCGCGGGATCGCCGATGCGGTAAATGTTCCGCGAACCGTCGTGCGACAGATTCGGATTCGGATAATGTACGGATTGAATGACCGCCAGCTTGCCCGCGTCGGCAATCGGTTTGATTGCGCTCAAATTCGGCGACAAGCCCATCGTCGCTGAACCGTACAATGGCAAGACCTGATTTCGCGGAATCGCCAGCCGCGAACGAAAGCTGGCGTACGTGCTGTACTGTCCGAGCGGCACAATCGTGTTGAGCGGATCATTCCCGCCGCCGAGTTCGACGACCACTAGAATTCTGTCTTCGGCGACCAATTCATGCCGCAAAGCTTCGACGACAGTCACACCGTTTGCCTGCCGGGGAAGAATCATTCCCGCGCCAATTGCGCCCGCACCAGTTTTGATGAAATCTCTTCGTGTGGTCATAAACTCCCCTTCGCAAATGTGGGACAGGCTAAAGCCTGTCCCACGTTCAGAAATATTTCCTAAAAATTCTGCGCCTCCGGACGCGACAGCAGCAGGTGAATCAGCCCCCGCACTTTCTTGTCTTTCGTTGTTGCGTCAAGCGTGAACGTGCCAATCGTACCGTTATCGTTTTTCTTCAGATAATCAATCAGCAGTTGGCGAAGCTGCGCGTGAATCGGCCCCTGCACCAGCAGCTTGACGAAATAATCCACCACCTGTTCCGCCGTCGAATTCGCGTTCAAACCCGCCGTCGCCAGCACGGTGTCTATTGGAATGCCTGGCGGGGCGGGCGCATTCCCGCGCGCTGTCGTCAGATTGTTGGCGAAGTTGGCGCGCGCGAACAGTTGCGAAGTCGTGATCCAGTTCTCCTTGCCGGGCCAGCCGAAAACATCCGGCGGATTCAGCAAGACCATTCCCATCGAGGCAATGCTGGAAGGCGCCGGAATGTTGAATCCGCCGAAACCGCCGCCGTACAACTGGCGCAAATCCATTGTCGCCTGCGTCAATCGCACGGCGTTGACAGCGTAATACACAGGCCATTTGACCAGCGCGCGCATCGCCCGGTCAGAGTAAAATTCCTTGGTGTTCAGGAACAGATCGCGCAGGATCAACTTGATGTCGAAATCCGTCCGCAAGGCAACGGCAGCCAGATGTTCGATGACATGCGGTTCCGGATCGTCGTAGGCGAAATACTCAAACAGCTTCTTGCAAATCATCCGCGCGGCAAAGCTGCGCTGCGGTTCCCGGTCGAAAATCAAATCCACGATGTCGTCGCCATTGAAATTGCCTACCTGGCCGAAGACCGTCTTGTCGGTGTAATCGTGCCGCTGCGCCGCGCGCGAAGCATCCGGCGTGGCGGGCGGAACTTCGATGACTGCTGCCGGATCGGTGATGGGACCGTTCTGTTCGTTCATCAATTCCTTGTCGAACTGGCAGAACATCAAATTGTCGCCGCACTTCAAGCCCCAGCCGGTGAACGCCCGCGCCGCCTGCTGCACATCCGGTTCGGTGTATCCGCCCGCGAAAAAAGCGTCCAACCCGAGCGTGAAAATCTCAAACAGTTCGCGCGCATAGTTTTCATTCGGCGAGCCTTTGACGTTCAGATAATTGTCCAGCCACCACAGCATCGCCGGATCGCGGTTGATGGCTTTGACCAGCGCGCGGAAATTGCCGGTGGCGTGCTGGCGAAAGGTCAGGTTTTGCCAGTACAGATATTTGTAGCCGTTCGGCGCGCCAACTTTGCTGACTGCGGTTGCAAAATGATCGTGCCAGAAAATGACCATCCGCTCCTGCAATGGGCGGCGCGTTTTGACCATTCGTTCCAGCCACCACGAAGCCGTGTCTTCAATCGTCAGCAAGCGGATATTGAACGTTCCGTCGCGCGTCGTCGGCGTAGCGGGAATCGCGGGGTTTTCTACGACGGTTTCGTAGTTGATCAGTTGCTCCACCGTCGCCGCGAATCCTAGCTTCAAATAGTTTTCGATCTCATCCGGCCTTGCGCCAAACCCGGCGCGGCGCAGCAGATGCGCCATTCTGTCATATTGAGTGGGCATAAAATTTCTCCGAAATCGGCCATCAATTGTTCAGTTGATCCGCTGAAACAACGTCACAAACCGTGCATTTCGGTCAGGAAAGGAAGGCTTCCGATAGTTTTATTCCGTTTCCAGCATTGACCGGAGATGTGGTACAAAGCGCTGGCGGTTGACGCTTTCAGACAGTGAGTCTTGAACGATGTCATCTCGCTGCCACTCACCAACTCCATTCGATAACTTTGTTCAGTCAATCCAGGAGGTGTTTCGATGGTTAGAACTGCTCAGCTACTTAAGCAAACTTTCGCCGCGATCTTGGCAACTTTATGCCTGTTTTCACTGACGACCGGAACTCAGGTTATTCAGGCGGCTCAGCAGGAGCGAACTTGTAAGGTCTATGAGCAAAGTATACCCAAAGGTGTGCTTGAGATCACGAAGATCAATAATCTTCAGTCGCCTTCGTTTCCCCAGGATTTTGAAGTTGAGGTGAAGAACATCTCAAACAAGCCGATTTATTACATCAACATAAACGCCACTCTTCCAGAAGCCTCGCCATACGGATTTATCCTGAAGTATGGCAGACGAGAGATCGCTGGTTTTGAACTTGCGGAAGAAAAAGATGTCCCCCTCCTTCCTGGTAAATCTGTAATTCTGGGGACCGACACGCCGCTGCGACAGAATAGAATGCCGAGGTTTAAAGACAATGATGCCGAATGGGCCAGAGCAATGAGCCGAGTCAATGTGTCTTTTCAGTATCTACACTTCGGGGATGGAACTGGGTACATGATGAGCAAGCCTTATCCGCGCAAAAATTAAGTCTTCACTTCTTGGACAAAAGAAATGGGCGGCAATTGACTGTTGCTGCCCATTTCTTTTGCTTTGCTGGCGGAATGGGTTGATCGCAATGATGACGCGAGTTTGCATTGTTTTGTCTGATTGGGGACGTGCTATGCTTCCGCCACAATGTTGACTGAGAAAATTGGAGGCTACGATGATTCGGACGATTGAAGCTCCGCAAATTCAGGTGGAATGGCTAAAGCTGCTCGAAGCTGCAAGTCGAGGCGAGGAGATCATAATCACGCGCGATACCCAACCCGTCGCCAAGCTTGCGCCAGTAAGCCATGGTGATGGTGATTTACGCTACGGCAGCGCCAAAGGCCTGGTCACAATTCATCCGGATTTTGATGCGCCGATTGAAGGATTTGAGGAGTATCAGTAATGCGGTTGCTCTTGGACACGCACGCGCTGCTGTGGTTCGTCAGCGCGGATCCCAAACTCAGCCTGCCTGCGCAACAAGCCATTGCGGATCCCCGAAATCAGAAATTCGTCAGCATCGTCAGCCTTTGGGAAATTGCAATCAAACACAGTTTGGGCAGGTTGGATTTGCAAATGCCGCTTGCTGATTTCATTAACCAGCATCTGACGCCAGGGAAGATCACGCTTTTGTCCATGAGCATTCCTCATCTGCTGAAAGTTGATTTGCTCCCGCACCTTCACCGCGACCCATTTGATCGCTTGTTGATCGCTCAAGCTTTGACCGAAAACTTATTGCTGGTGAGCGCTGACGCCGCATTTGATCAATATGGTGTGCCACTGATTTGGTGATTGTAAACGGGCAGCGAGAATCAGTCTCTGCCCGTCAAATTTGCTGCTCCGGCAAAGTAGTTTGAAAGAAGACCAATTCAGAAGGAATTTTTGATATTAAACGAATCAGGCTCGTCGGCCATCGAGTTGATGACGTTTAACTGCCCGCCCGTGAATTCAAACACCTTCCACAACGTCCCGCCGCCGGTTGGAGCCGTGAATACCCGCACTTGGCTGTTTCCGCTGTACACCCGAACTACCACGCCGGATTGCGCGATGCCGGTGCTGCCATTCGTGTCACGGTTGGTGTAGTTGTGAATCGAGAAGCGATAGGTGCTGGTTGCGTTTGGAGTAAAAGTCACGGTTTCTGGGCCGGGGCTGCTGCCGTCAATGTCCAGCATCGTGGTCATGGGGGTGAGCAAATCCGTCGGTTCCAGCCACCAGACGTGGAAGCGGGAATTGCCGGAAGCCGGGCCGGTCATATGCGCGTCGAGGTCAATCGCGCTTTGCCAGGTGACGATGACTCTGTATTGCCCGGCGGCGAGCGGGGCTGTCAGCGCAAAGTTGGCGGTGCCTGTCTGGCCTCCGGTGACCATCGCCGATTGCGAGGCGGTAATGAAGCCATTGGCGGCGGCGGACAAATTGTAGCTGCCCGGATTGATGACGTAGAGATTGAATTTGCCCAGTACGTCGGTCGTGGCTGTGCGCGTGGTGCCGTTGCCAGTGGGTTGCAGGCTGACGCTTGCGCCCGCGAGCGGCGCGCCGCTGACCGCATTGAGCACGGTGCCGCCAACGGTGCCGAATTCATTGCGGTTCACGATGGCCAGCGTGGTTGAAAGGCTCTGTTTGCCTTTCAACGAGACAGTAAAAGGCGTTTTCAGATTGGTCGGCAGGCTGGCCGGAATCACCGCGTTGATCTGCCACAGGCCGACGAAGCCGGGCGCGAGTCCGCTGAATTGGACTTCGGCGGCGATGCCGCCAATTGAAACAGAGGTTGTGCCAGTGGCCACAGCTAGCGGATCGCCGGGAGCCGCGACGCCGTCCGCGACCAGCGGATTGGTGTTGCCGATGCCGGTGGCGTAAATCACCACGACGTTGCCGGAAGCTTCAGGGCGCGCGCCTGGAGATTTATCGAAATCGGAGTTGGGCGAAAGATCGGAATTCAGCGCAATGGCCTGGTTCTTGCCAGAAAGATCTGTTGTCAAAATTCCGGGCGCGGCTTCGGCGACGTTGGCTGTGCCGGTTCCGACTGCGGCGGCAATGCCGTTGTTGAAGACCTGAATGCTGGAGGTCCCGACCGTTGCGCCGCTGGGCACTTGCAGGTTGATCTGGTTCGGCGAAACGAAAAAGAGCGGCGCGTCAATGCCGTTGATTTTGACCGTCACGCCGCCCAGCGTTTTCGGCAGCGGCACGGTCGACGCGATGACGGTTTGCGTCGCCATCCCCGCGCCGAACAACGCGCCGATGGAGCCGGGCGCGACCGCCACATCGTAGCTTGCCGCATTGACCAGCGTAACCGTGCCGGCTTGGGCGGCTTTGGCTGCCGGCGCGAAGTGAGTGGTTGCGGCGGCGGCATAAACAAACAGCGCCAGAACCAGCACTCGCCGCGACCAAGAACAAGCGGATGAATTGAAGATTGCTTTAAGCTTCATCGCAAAACTCCTGTAAAACGTTTATGGCTCGGTCTTCAGGCGGAAGAGTTGCATTGAAAACCGCTTCCGCCTGAAGGCGGAACTACAAACCTCATCACATCAAAAAGCCCAGATTCGTGAATTGACCGTTGAGCACTTGTTGAGCCTCGGCAGCGGTGTTGCCGAACCAGCTTTGAATGATCGTCGAATAGGCATCGCGGAAATCCAGATTGTTTTTCAGGTTTCCGTTTTGCAGATCGTTCAGTTTGGGGTCCGCGCCGTAGGTGCCGCCTTTGACACGGTCGCCGATGCAATAAATATTGTTGGCCTGGCCGTGATCGGTGCCGTCGCTGGCGTTGTCGGCGACACGGCGGCCAAATTCGGACCAGATCATAATCAGCGTTTTGTCAGCCAGATTATGCGCCACCAGGTCGTCGTAAAACGCTTTCACGGCTTCGGCCAACGCTCTATGCAACGTTGGCTGATCGTTGATTTGGTCAGCATGCGTGTCATAACCGCCCTGAGTGGCGTAAAAAACGCGCGAACCCAGTTGCGGATTGGTCGAGGTGGCCAGTTTGGCGATCAGTTTCAAGCCGGCGGCAAGGTTGTTGCCGGTTGGATACGTGATGGTGCTTTGGTAGGTTGCGGCAGCTTGCGCGACCAGGTCGGCGCTGTTCAGCGCATCAAGCTGGGTTGACTCAGACAGATCAATGTAAGGTTTGTTGGATTGCGCGTTGTCAACGGTTCTGGCCACGGCGAGTTGATTGTTGCGGTCGCCCGTGTAGCGGTCATCCGTGCGGAAAAGATAACCGGAGGGATTGCCTTGCGCGTCATTGTTAATTCCAGAGATTTTCGCGCCCGGCGCATACAGCGTTGAATTGACGCCGCCGATGCCGACCGTGTCCAGCGAATTCGTCCTGCTGCCGAACAGCGCCGAATGGCGGCCAATCCAGCCCGTGCCGCCCGCCGCCACGCTGCCGGAAGCATTGCCTTGCCGGTAGATCGAACGCGAGCCGTCGTGCGACAGGTTCGGATTCGGGTAATGGCACATTTGAATGACAGCCAGTTTGCCCGCGTCCGCAATGGGTTTGATCGCGCTGAGGTTCGGCGACAAGCCCATCGTCGTTGAACCGTACAGCGGCAGCACCTGTTCTTTCGGAATGGCGATGCGCGAACGGAAGCTGGCGTAGGTGTTGTACTGTTGCAGCGGCACGATGGTGTTGAGCGGATCGTTGCCGCCGGCCAGTTCGATGATGACCAGGATTTTGTTGTCCGCCTGCAATTCGTCCCGCAGCATTTGCACCATTGCCTCGCCCCTGGCGTCGGGGTTGAAGACCGGCAGCAGCATTCCTGCACTGAGGCCTGCGCCAACTGCGGCCGTGCCTGTTTTGATGAAATCTCTTCGCGTGGTCATAAAATCTCCTTCGCAATTGTGGGACAGGCTTCAGCCTGTCGTCAGTGCGGACAGGCTGAAGCCTGTCCCACGTTCAGGAATGACTTCTAAAAATTCTGGCATTCGGGCCGCGACAGCAGCAGATGAATCAAGCCGCGCACCTTTTTGTCTTTCGTCGTCGCATCCAGCGTGAACGTGCCGATGGATCCGTTGTCGGTCTTTTTCAGATAATCCACCAGCGCCTGGCGGACGTTTGCCGCCAGCGGACGCTGGATCAGCAGGCTGATGAAGTAATCGGTGACTTGTTCGGCGGTGGCGTTGGCGCCAAGTCCGCCTGCGGCCAGTACCGTATCAATTGGAATGCCGGTGTTGCCCTGCGTGGTGCTGCGGTTGGTGGCCAGTGCATTGGCGAAATTGTCCCGCGCCAGCAGTTGCGCGGTCGTAATCCATTCCTCCTTGCCGGGCCAGCCGAAAACATCCGGTGGATTCAGCAGCGCCATGCCCATGGCGTCGAGCGTCGTCTGCTGTTGCTGGACACGCCCGCCGCCGTTCAAACCGCGCGTGATGATCGAAGCTTGAAGTTGCCGCACGGCGTTGACGACGTAATACACAGGCCATTTGACCAGCGAATGAATGGCGCGTTCGGAATAGAACTCCTTGGTGTTGAGGAACAGATCGCGCAGGACGAGTTTGATGTTGAAGTTGTGGCGCAGGGTGACGGCGGCCATGTGCTCGACGACTGCTTCTTCGGGGTTTTCGTAGGCGAAATGTTCGAAGAGCTTTTTGCCGATCATCTTCGCGGCGAAGGTGCGCTGCGGTTCGTGGTCGAGAATCAAATCCACGATGTCGTCGCCGTTGAAATTGCGCACCACGCCGAAGACTGTCTTGTCGCCGTAATCGTGATTTCGCGTGGCCGGCGAGTTGTCGTTCGCATTCGGAGGAATGATGACGGCTTGTGCCGGATCAGTCAGCGGGCCGTTCGGATTGTTGTTGACCGGAACATCCGCGCCGCGCCGGATCGTCCAGCCGGTGAAAGCGCGCGCGGCTTGTTGCACGTCCGGCTCTGTGTAACCCCCCGCGAAGAAGGATTCCAGTCCGAGCATGAAAATCTCCAACTGCTCGCGGGCATAGTTTTCATTCGGGCTGCCTTTGATGTTCAGGTAGTTGTCCAGCCACCACAGCATTGCCGGGTCGCGGTTGATGGCTTTGCACATCGCGCGAAAGTCCCCGGTGGCGTATTGCCTGAAAAGCTGGTTTTGCCAGTACAGGTATTTGAGGCCGTTCGGCACGTTGACCTTGCTGGCCGCCGTTGCGAAATGATCATGCCAGAAAATGGTCATCCGCTCCTGCAGCGGGCGTTTGGTGAAGATCATCCGCGTCAGCCACCAGGAAGTGGTGTTATCCAGGTCGAGAATTTGAACGTCCAACCCGCCTCCGGTGGTGGTGGGTTGGGCCGGGACATTGGGCGATTCGGCGACGTTTTCGTAATTGATCAGTTGATCCACCGTCGTCTCGAAGCCTTGTTTGAGGTAGTTGTTGATTTCGTCGGGACGCGCACCGAACGCGGCTCGACGCCACAGATGCGCCATTCTGTCATAGGCTGATACCGCCATAACGCTTCCTCCTTGAAAAACGTGGGAGAGGCTTTCGCCAGTCCCACCGTGGACAGACCGAAGCCTGCCCCTCGCTGTGTTGAGGGCTGCTGATGAAATCTGTTTTGTAGAGCTTGCAGCTTGAGAACGATCTGCGCCGCAGTGAACTTTTCCGCGCTTGTCTTGTCGCGCGTCAGATTCACTTCCGCAAGTCAGCGTTGTTTGGGAGGAGGTCTTTACAAAAAAAGTCTTAAATATTTTTGCGCCGGCTCAATTTATTCAATCTGTTTTCGGCGCGCCGCCAATCAAGGCCAGCAATCCGCCATCCACGTCAATCGCAGTTCCAGTGACGAAGGATGCTGCATCCGTCAGCAGGAAGGCGATGACTTCGGCGACCTCCATCGGCTGGGCCATTCGACCCATCGGGTGCATGCTCGCGCAGGCTTTGATGACGGAATCCGGATTGGCGTCAAGTGACGCAGACCAGCGAAACATCGGCGTGTCCACGGTTCCGGGGCAGACGCAGTTGACGCGGATGTGTTCCGCTGCGTAATCCACCGCCATTGCTCTGGTCAGCCCGAGCATCGCGTGCTTGCTGGTGACATACGCAACCGCGCCACGTTGCGACGCGTGCGATTGCACGGAGCCGACATTGACGATGGCGCCGCCACCGCTCTGCCGTAAATGCGGGATGGCCGCGCGAGAAACCAGAAATGCGGCAGTCAGATTTACATCCATCACTTCGCGCCACAATTCCAGCGAAGTTTGTTCCGCATTGCCGTAGCGCTGAATGCCAGCGCTGTTGACGACGGCGTCGAGGCTTCCGAACGCCTGGACAGTTTGGGCGACAGCGCGCTCGGCGTCTTCCGGCTGAGCCAGATTGGCTTCAATGAAAATGGCGCGTTGATCCTGGTCATTGAGAGCGGTCAACGCTTCCGCACCTTTGCCGGCCTGCACATCAACAATGGCCACGCGCGCGCCGCGCTGATGAAGCAATTGCGCGGTGGCCAGACCGATGCCGCTCGCGCCGCCGGTGACAAGCGCTGACAGTTTGCTGGAGTTGGTCATGGGGTTACTTGAATTCGCTGATGAGAACGACATCGTTGGTGACTCTGCCGCGCGAACAGGCCAGTTGTCTGCCGTCGCGCGACCAGTCGAACCACAGGATTTGATCGGAGGAGAAATTGGTCAATTGCCTGGCTTCGCTCCCTTCGACAGGCTGCATCCAGAGGTTGGAAACGCCGCTGCGCGTGTCCACGAAGCCAATCCCTTTGCCGTCCGCCGTCCAGCGAATCGGAATGGCCCAATCCGCAGTCGGTGGTACGTCAATCAGTTTTTCCGGTTGGCCTCCGGAAATGGGAATGATCGCAATTTGCCACGGAGCATTTGTTTCCTGGCGGTACCAGCAGGCAATGCGTTCTCCCGCGGGCGAGACGACGGGCCACTGCGAAAGTTTGTCAGTTAATTGCACCGGCTCGCCCCCATCAATGGGAACTTTCCACAGGGTGAATTTGGATGAACTGGTCAACGTATAGATCACCGATTTGCCATCGGGCGAGATGGTAGGGAACTCTTCACTGGTTCCCCTGGTCAGTTGAACCTGGTCGCCAGTGGTCACGTCCAAACGGTAGAGGTTGGAATTGCCCGTGCGGTTCGAGGAAAAAACAATGTAGCGGCCATCCGGCGAAACCGCCGGGTAAACTTCCGCGCGAGTTTCGGGTGTCGTCAGTTGTTGCTGGTTCCCGCCATTTTGGTCCATCAGCCAAAGGTCCAGGCTGCCGCTGGCGCGCGAAACAAAAACCAGATTGCCGTTGGGCATCCACATCAGACCGCGGTCGCCGGCGCGCTGGCCCACGCCATCGGTGATCTGCCGCGCGCGCGAAGCGTCGCTCAGAAATCCTGCCGTCACCGGAGCCAGCCAGACATTGACGTGCGCTTCGGATTGAACGGTCACCAGCGCGGTGGAATCATCCGTCAGACTGGTGTCGCGGTAATCTATCAGATCGTTGGTGATGCGCAGCGGCATGCCTTTGGGATAAGGCAGAAACCAGACCTGGGCCAGCGGGGAACCTTGTTCGATGGCGGTGAAGATCAAACCTTTGCCATCGTGCCGCCACGAAACGCGGCCCACGTTCGACCATTTTTGCGGCGAAGCGATTCGCTCCTGACCATTGGCTGCGCTGAATTCGGCGACGTACATATGCCGCCCGCCCGTGTTGGAACCCGCCGGAACAGCGATGCTCTTTCCATCCGGCGACCAATCCAGACCGGTCAGTCCGAAAAAGTCCCCTCCCTTGCGCGAAACCAGCGTGCGCAGATTGCTGCCGTCGCTGTTTGCCAGCATCAGCAGATCCTCGCCCTGGCCGCGAACCCTGCGAACGAAGGCGAGTTGTTTGCCGTCCGGCGAAATCGCCACGGCGGAATCAATGTCGCGCAGGATTTTTCGCGAGACGCCGCCCAGCACGGGCACTTGGTAAAGCGTCAGAATTTGATCGTTGCCTTCCTGCAAAACATAAAATACGTGTGTGCTGTCGCGCGAAAAGGTCAGGCCTCGATAACCTACCTCGGCGGGCGGGACGATCACCACATTGTCCGAAGGCGTGACCTGGCGAACCAGCAGGCTTTGTTTGCCGGCATCACTCGAAACGTGAACGACGTATTTTCCATCAGGCGAAATCGCGGCGCGCGCGGCTTTGCCACTGGAAGTGAAGCGGCGCACCTGCATGGATTGGAACGGCGAAATCGTCCCCGATCCGGAGCCGAGAAACTGGTAAATGCTGAATCCGACGGCCAGCAGCGTAGTTGCCGCCAGCGCGATGAAAAGCGGATGAAAGAATCTGTTTTTCGGCCCGTTGCCGGACAGATGGGCAAAGATGCCGCTGGATTGCGCATGGCTGACCACGCCGGTGTTGACCTGAAACTCGCGGGTTGAATTGCCGCTCAGGCGCGCGCGCTGTTCTTCTGTCGTCACCGCGCCCAGGGTGCCGTCGCTGTCACTGCTAAGGCCGCTGCTTATGGATGCGGTTTGGCGCGACATTTCATGCTCGACCGCCAGACGCCGGTGGAGCCGTTTGAAATCGTTGAGCATCTCCTTGGCGGTTTGATAACGCTCTTCGCGGTCTTTGACCAGGGCTTTTGAGACGATCCATTCCAGGGATTCAGGCGCGCCCGGCAGGTATCGTGCCAGCGGCGGCGGGTCGGTTTGCAAAATCGCGGCAACGATTTCCTTGGCCGAACTGCCGGTGAATGGCGCGCGCGCCGTCAGCATTTCATAAAGCACGATGCCGAAGCTGAAAATGTCCGTCCGCCAGTCCACCCGCTGCCCGCGCGCCTGCTCCGGAGACATGTATTGCGCAGTCCCCATCACGATGCCTGGCCTGGTTTCCCCTGCGATTGATTCTTGAGCTGTCACGAACAGGTCTTTTCCCCGCACCAGTGGTGTGGTGTCACCAGGCTTCGCATCACTGACGGTGTGCGCTTGAAGCTCGCTGGAATCGAAGGCGATATCGGCCAGATCCCCGCTGATGGCTTTCTCAGTCAATTTGGCCAGCCCGAAATCCAGCATTTTCACGTACCCATCCGGCCGGATCATCAGATTTTCGGGCTTCAGATCGCGATGAATGATTCCAGCGCTGTGCGCCGCCGCCAGCGCGCTGGCTACCTGCGTGGCGATTTCCAATGCTTCGTTGATGGGGATGTTTCCGCCCGCCAGACGCCGCCGCAGCGTCTGCCCTTCGATGAACTCGGTGACAATGAAATGGACATGGCCGGTTTCGATTCTGGCCTCGCCGATTTCATAAATGGTGATGATGTTCGGATGGTTGAGCGCGGAAGCGGCGAAGGCTTCCTGCTCGAAGCGGCGCAATCGCTCGGCGTCCTGCGTGTATTGTGCGGGAAGCAGTTTAATCGCCACTTTCCGCCCCAGCCGGGTGTCCTGCGCCAGATACACTTCACCCATTCCTCCCGTGCCAATTGGGGAGAGAATTTGGTAACGGTCAAGGCGAGTTCCTTCAGCAATCGGCATAGTGCGCTCGTGTGGAATAAGTCCGAAACTCTAGCCGAGTTTGCCGGGCTGGGCAAGGTAGGCTTCATCCGATCATGATGTTCAAATCATTTTGCCAGCGTCATCTCGAACCTTGACGAACCGGGCGCGCAAGGCAACCTTGACTGGCAATTTTCCTGGTCGCGGCAATCCTTCGACAAAAGGAGATGGGCCAGGCAAAGACGCTTGCGCCCATCTTTTCAGTTGTGATCGCCAATGGCTACTTAGGCGGCAAAACGCCCACTTTCAAATGCGAACTCAGTTTCGCTGAATGGAATACGCGATGCGTCGCTTTCTGAAAATCGGCCTCCGTCGCGCTGTAGATGTCCACGAATTTCTGCGGATTGCGATCCACCAGCGGGAACCAGGAACTTTGCACCTGCACCATCAGCCTGTGACCAGCCTTAAAGGTGTGATTCACGTCCTGCAAGTTGAATTTCACTTCGGTCGGCTGGTTGGGCGTAAAGGCTTCCGGTTTTGAGAAACTGTTGCGGAACTTGCCGCGCATGACTTCGGCGCGAACCAGCATTTGGAAACCGCCCATCTTCACCTGTGGCGACGTGTTCGGCGCGTTGTCGGGAGAAACGTCAATCAGCTTGACCACGAAATCCGCATCCGTGCCGGTGATCGAAACAAAGAGGTCAGCCAGAATCGGCCCGGCCAGTGTGATGTCTTCCGCCAGAGCTTCCGTCTGGAAGGTGAGCACATCAGACCGCCGCGCGGCAAAACGCTGATCTTCGATCATATAGCCCGTGCCGCGATTGTTCGTGATTTCGTTGGTGTAGGGGACGGGCTTCGATGGATCGCTGATGTATTCGGCAAATTCGGAAGCTGATGATTTCGGCGCATCAAACGACAACTTGCCGTTCGCCTGAAAGTAAAGCGAACGCGCTTGTAATTGCGTCGGCGGCCACTGTTCGTAAGATTTCCATTCATTTGCGCCTGTCTGAAAGACCGATGCTTCCGGTAGTTTCAACTCACCTTTGTCTTTCAGATGGAAATTGAAAAACTTCAGCTCGACGTTTTCCCTGTACCATTCGGAAGGCTTTGAATCGAACCGGATGTTGCCCAGCGATTCACCCGTCCCGCGCGCCCATCCGCCGTGCGACCACGGTCCCATCACCAGCGCGTTGAAACCTTGCGGATTGTTCTTTTCGAGTTTCTGGTAAATGTTCAACGGCCCAAACAGGTCTTCCGCGTCAAACCATCCGCCGACGGTCAGAACAGCAGTGTGGACTTTCTTCAAATGCGGCAGCGTGCTGTGCGACTGCCAGAATTCGTCGTAGGCGCCGTGGGCCATCACATCGTTCCAATACTTGTTCTGCCCCTTGAAATACTTCTTTTGCGCATTCGCCACCGGGCCGAGTTCGAGAAAAAACTGATAGGCGTCTGGAGTTCCCATATTGAAACTTTTGAATTGATTTTGCGTCGGTTGGGGACGCGGCATCCCGAAAAATTGATTGAAGCTGAAACAGTCAAACAGGAAAAACGCGCCGTTGTGATGATCGTCATCGCCCAGAAACATATCGCCAATCGGAGCCTGTGGCGAAGACGCTTTCAATGCCGGATGCGGATCGTGCAGCGCCGCCGCCGCGTAAAAGCCTGGATAGGAGATGCCATACATTCCCGCGCGGCCATTGTTGTTCGGGATGTTTTTGATCAGCCAGTCAATCGTGTCGTACGTGTCGCTCGCTTCGTCAATGTCGGCGTTCGATTTTTTGTTCGGAATGAAGGGCCGAACGTCTTCATAGTCGCCTTCGGACAGAAACGTCCCGCGCACATCCTGGTAAACGAAAATATACCCTTCCGAGGTGAACAGGGGGGAGGGGCCAAGCGACGGACGATACACTTCCACGCCATAAGGGCCGGAGCCATAAGGTGTGCGCGTCATCAGAAATGGGTATTTCTGGGAACCGTCTTTCGGCGAGTACACAACGGTGTACAGCTTCCTGCCATCACGCATCGGAATCTGATGTTCCGATTTAACGTAGTTCGCCTTGACATCGGCGATGGAACTTTGCGCCTGTACCGGCTGAGCAGGAGGGAAGGACGAAAACGCCAGGACTGCAATACACAGCAGTGGCGCGAGCAATCTGAATAACTTCATCAAGCAATCTCCTTGGGGTTGATTTCGACGGCAGAGCATAAACGACGGTCGGCGGGAAATCCACGCCTGCAAATGCCTGCCGGCAGCCTGTCAATCTCGCAACCGGTAAGCGAGAATTCGCCGCTATTCAAGCTGTTGATTTCACTTACGGCAGAGGATAAATGAATAACGAAAACGAGTTCGGCAAACCGCCGCTCCTTCGCTCGCTCAAACTGCGCGATCTGGTTCTGTTCAATTTGGTTGCGGTGCTGGGGTTGCGGCATCTGGCAATTTCGGCCAACTTTGGCCCCGGCGCGCTGGCGCTGTGGGGACTGGCCGCGCTCTTCTTTTTCATTCCCCAAGGTCTGGCCGTGATTGAACTGTCATCGCGATTTCCGAATGAAGGTGGAATCTACTTCTGGACGAAGCAGGCGCTGGGAGAAGGGCATGGGTTTTTGTGTGGCTGGTGTTACTGGATCAACAATGTTCTTTATTATCCCAATTTGCTGATCACGTCAGCCGTCATCGCGACGTACATTGTGGGAAAAGGCGACAGCGGATTCAGCGGCAATTGGAGCTACGTTTTGCCCGCGACGCTAATTGCGTTGTGGCTGGCAGTCATCATCAATATCGTGGGAGTAGGAACGGGAAAATGGCTGCAAAACGCCGGCGCGCTCGGCACGTATATTCCCGGACTGATCATCATCCTGCTTGGCATCCACGGCGCAATCTACGGCCCGCCTGCCAACCCGATCAACATTTCCACGCTGATACCGGATTTTTCCGATTTTGGATCATTGAACTTGCTCTCTGCCGTGGCCTTCGCCTTTGCCGGGCTGGAACTCGTTTCGACTATGGGCGATGAAGTGGAGAACCCAAAGCGAAATCTCTCCCGATCCGTTTTTATCGCCGCGCCACTGATTGCGATGGCTTATGTGCTGGGCACGGCAGCGCTGCTCTGGCTGGTGCCGAAACAGGAGATCAATGTTGTTTCGGGAATTCTGCAAGCCATCTCAAACGGCATCGGCAATCTTCCTGGAAGCTTGCGCTGGCTGATGCCGGTTTGCGCCGCACTGTACACTCTCGGAAACATTGGCTGCGTCGGAGCCTGGCTGGTTGGACCGGCGCGCGTGGCATTTGTTATCGGTTTGGATCGTTACTTTCCGGCGTGGTTCGGCAAGGTGCATCCAACATGGCGCACACCATATGCCGCCATTCTGGTTCAGGCTTCACTGGCAACGGTTTTTCTCCTGCTTTCAATTCTGGGGAAAGGCACCACCGTTGAAGAGGTTTATCTGATTTTGCTCGACACGCAAGTGCTGATCTACTTCATTCCCTATGCCTATCTCTTCATCGTTTTTCTGCTTCACCGCATACGCGCTGAAGCTTGCCAGGGCGTGGTACTCGCGCCAGGAGGTCGTCCAGGCGCGTGGATTATTGGGGGAAGCGGCCTGACTCTGACCTTGTTCGCGATGGTTGTCGCGATGATTCCACCAGCGTCCAGTGCCCATCCAATGCTGTTTAGAGCAAAGGTGATCGGGGGCGCTCTGGGTTTCATTTTGGTCGGCGGAGTAATCTACGGAATTGCAAAGATGAAGAATAAAGGCACTTTTAGGAAGTAAGCTATGAAAATGAAGTAACATCACTTTCAGAAATGATAACGCGTATTATGGTAAAACAACTCGTTTCTCACTTATCACGCATGCAAAATATCGATATTGTGTACCATCAAGGCAGAATATATTTTCTAAATGAGAGATTATTTTCTTGACGGCCTTCCCGGACAGGAGTATAAAACGCGACGGTGAAAGTGAATGAAGTAGCTTTCAGCCAGTTCAAGGTAAAGATCAAATTTTCGGTAATTAATTTTCAAGACACTTTTCAGGACGCTATGTTGCTCAATGGACACAAAAACTTGATAGCCGCCAACGCGACAACGAAACGTCGCGCCGCCATCTCAGCATGTTGGCAATTTGGCGTCGTGGTGACCTTGGGAAGCAACCCGAATACGCCATCCAACAATTCGATTGATTCGATGATGCTGCGAGATAAAACCAGACGGGCGGGATCGCCCGAACGTTTAGTCGGCGGTTATCTCTTTAGTCATCAATGTTAAGCCAGCGGGAGCGGTTTCCCGCTCCCGAAAATTCCAAGTTCAAGTACACCAGGGATTTAAGGTCGAGCGGGCCGCTTCAACGAAAGTTCTGAAGCTTGCCCGCTTTTTCCTTTTGCGGCAGCGCCTTCAGCAAAAAGGTTTCGACGCCGGAGAAGCCCGATGGACGGGCGGCGGACTGTAAACCCGTTGTGGACGTGTGTCTGCAAGCAGGTTCGATTCCTGCCTCCGGCATTTCGGGGAGTATGTGGTAACTGGCAACCGGTCGGTCTCCAAAACCGATATTCCAGGTTCAAATCCTGGTACTCCTGTCAACGTTTGTAGCTATTTAGAGGCGTGGCGGAATTGGCAATCGCACTGGTCCGCTAAACCAGGGAGCTACTACAGTCTCGTGTGGGTTCGAGTCCCACCGCCTCTGTCGAGTTATTTTTAGTTACGGAGGGTTAGCCTAATTGGTAAGGCAGCAGTTTCGAAAACTGCCGTAGGATTGTACCTTTGAGGGTTCGAGTCCCTCACCCTCCTCCATTAAGTTCGGAGGTAATCAGCAACGCAATTAAGTTACAAATAGTTATGGAGGGATGGCCGAATTGGCAAGGCAGTAGTTTTGAAAACTACCGGAGGTAACACTCTTCGGGGTTCGAGTCCCCGTCCCTTCGTCAGGTAGTAGTGTGTCTTGCAGGTACTTTGGCACTGGTAGCTCAGTTGGAATCAGAGCGCGGGCCTCCGAAGCCTGAGGTCGCGAGTTCGAGTCTCGCCCGGTGCATTTGACGTAAGTCGAACGTTATTTGAAAAGCCGGAAGTTATATTCAAATTACTTTGCGGGTGTGGCGCAAGCTGGTAGACGCGCAGCGCTAAGAACGCTGTTATTGGAGGTTCAAGTCCTCTCACCCGCATTTGGCGTTTGCAGGCATGGCGCAAATTGGCAGACGCGGCAGTCTCAAAAACTGCATTGTGAAGGTTCGAGTCCTTCTGCCTGCATTATTGAAAGTTTTTTGTGGGTGTGGCGCAATTCAGGTAGACGCACCGGTCTCAGAAGCCGGTTGTTGGAGGTTCAAGTCCTCTCACCCACATCAGATTTTCGTCGGCGTAGCTCAATTGGGAGAGCGCGAGTTTGCCAGGCTCGAGGTCGGGAGTTCAAACCTCCTCGCCGACTCCATATTCTTTTGCACGCTTGGCCGAGTGGATTACAGGCGCAGGGCCGCAGCCCCTGTCAGGGCGGTTCGATTCCGTCAGCGTGCTTCATTTGATCTGCCGAAGTGGCGCAAACAGGCAGACGCGTGGAGCTTAAACCTCCGTCATTTGAGGGTTCGAGTCCCTCCTTCGGCATTGTCAGTTTTTGCGGGTGGGCAAGTGCTCAGTTAGGTCTCATAAGCCTCGACTCGCTGGGAGCGTTACCCAGACCCGCAATCAAAGTATGGGGCGCTGGGCAAGTCCGGTGAAGCCGTCGGTCTTTCAAGCTGAAGATCGTGGATTCAAATCCCACACGACGCCCTACTGTGTTTAGTTACATGATGTTACTCGGCAAGTAACTCGAAGTTACTGAGTCCGTGGCCTAATTGGCAAGGCAACAGCCTTTTAAGCTGTAAGATGTGGGTTCGATTCCCACCGGACTCATTCGGATTTTTGAAGTTTGCTCCCGTAGCTTAAATGGAGAAAGCGGCGCGAAAATGACGTGTCAGCATCGAGGGTCGCTGGAAATCCGGGTTCAAATCCCGGCTGGAGTCTTTGTTTTTGGCTGCTGATTGGCTCCTGTAGCTCAACAGGCAGAGCGGCACGCTTATAACGTGTAAGCACCAGATCGGTGCGTGATCCGGGTTCGAATCCCGGCGGGAGCATCAGGATTTCTGGCGGGTGTAGCTCAGGCAGGCAGAGCGTCTGGCTGTGAACCAGAAAGCCGCCGGTTCAAATCCGGTCACTCGCCCTGATTTTTGAAGGTCTTTGGGATGTCGTCTAACTGGCAGGACGGTAGTCTTTGAAGCTATCTGTCGAGGTTCGAATCCTCGCATCCCGGTTTTGCACCTGAAGCTCAGTTGGCAGAGCACGCGGTTGATAACCGCGCGGTCGAAGGTTCGAGTCCTTCCGGGTGCATCGAATTTGTGGGGCGTTGGTGTAGATGGTGAACACGCTCGGCTTTCAATCGAGAGATGGCCGGTTCGAGTCCGGTACGCCCTACTCAAGTTTTATGGGATCGTGGGCCAGTTGGAGTGGCTGCAGCCCTGTCAAGGCTGAGATCACGGGTTCGAGTCCCGTCGGTCCCGTTTAGGATTTGAAAATGGATCGGTAACTCAATGGTCAGAGTGCCTGCCTCTTAAGCAGGAAGTTGTGGGTTCAAGTCCCACCCGATCCACCAAAAAGTTTTTACAGGGTAGCTCAGTTGGCAGAGCGCCGGTCTGTTAAACCGGTCCGCGCGGGTTCGAGTCCCGCCCCTGTAGCTTTTCAGAGTGTAGTTGCGGTTTGCGCAGAGCGCACGGCCCGGGCCCGTGAGGTCGCTCACTTCGAATCCTGCCACTCTGATTTTAGCGGCGAATGCTGATGGAACTACATCTTGGAAAATGAACGTTTCATCAAATTTTTGTCGCCGCTTTTTTCGTGAGCGAAGCGCTAATGGCAGCGTGCTGGTCTTCCAAACCGGAGGTAGCGGGTTCGATCCCCGCCGCTCACTTTTTTGCTGGTGTAGCTCAACGGATGAGCCGCCGTCTCGTAAGCGGCAGGATATGGGTTCGAATCCCATCGCCAGCTTTGATTGGGAGATCGTCTAATTGGCAGGATGGCAGATTCTGACTCTGTTGATTGTGGTTCGAATCCACATCTCCCAGTTTTTTAGGAACGTAGCTCAGTGGCTAGAGCATTGGTCTTACAAACCAGAGGCCGTGGGTTCGAGTCCCACCGTTCCTATTTTGCCCAATGCTTATTTGCCCAATGCTTATTTGAAAGCCTGGGATCGTAGCCAAACTGGAAAGGCGCCAGTCTTGCAAACTGGAAATTGTGGGTTCGAGCCCCACCGGTTCCATTCTGATTTTCTGGGTGTGGGGCAGTGGCTGCCCACTTGCCTTGGGAGCAAGCCGACGCAGGTTCGAGTCCTGCCACCCAGACTTTATGTTCGTGTAGCTCAGTGGAAATTTAGAGCGCTGGTCTACGAAACCAGAGGCCGAAGGTTCGAATCCTTCCACGAACATCAAATTTGGTTGGTTAGCACAACTGGCAGTGCGCTCGGCTGAAGCCCGAACGGACGGGGTTCGAGTCCTCGACCAACCATCAAATCAAATCTCCGATTTCAAATTGGAGATTCGAGATGGGGTGATGTAGCTCAGTGGAATCAGAGCGACTGCCTCCTAAGCAGTAGGCCGTGAGTTCAAATCTCACCATCGCCACTTCAAATGTCCGCATAGCTCAGTTGGAGGCAGCACCCGCTCGGTACGCGGGAGGACGCCGGTTCGATTCCGGCTGCGGGCTTAACCTGATAATCTACGGGTCTGTCGTCTAATTGGAATCAAGGCGTCCGGCTTCTAACCGGGATGATGCAGGTTCGAGTCCTGCCAGGCCCTTCTTGAGCAATCAACGGAGTTGTTATGGTAATCAGCAGAAAAGTCTTGCTACTCAACGCTTCTTACGAACCGCTCAGTGTGGTGACTGCGCCGAAGGCGTTGACGCTAGTTTTCAGGCACGTGGCCGAAGTGCTGGAGGCGGATCAAGGACACGTGCTGCGTTCGCCACGGTTTGTTTTCCAGGTGCCGTCGGTGATCCGGTTGACGCAATACATCAATATCCGCTCGCGGCAAAACCGCGTGGCCAATCGCCATCGGATTCTGGCGCGTGACCATTACCGCTGCCAGTATTGCGGCAAGCGTGGAAGTGCCTTTGAACTGACGCTTGATCACATCCTACCCAGATCACGTGGCGGTCGAACAGTGGCCGAAAACCTGGTTGCGTCTTGCCAGGCTTGTAACAACCGCAAAGGTGACCGGACGCCGGAAGAAGCCCGGATGCCTTTGCTGACTAATCCGGCGGCGTTGTTTTATGGATTGGAGCGGGTGGAGTTGCGGCAGGCGGCCGCGAATCGTCCGGAATGGAGAAAATATCTTTTCCTCGAACACGCGGAAGAGGAACTGGCGGTAATCTCCGCCTGAGGTTCCCAGTCGTCGCTGGCGCTGATTCGAGCAATGGAGTCTGTGTCGTTCTGCTGCCCGAATCGGCGCTGGCGGGCGAATTTTTTGAACTACATTTTTTGTCTGTCTTGACAGTTTCGCGAACCATCTGCTACTTTCCCGGCTTCGTTATTAGACATACAGGCTCGTAGCTCAGGGGTAGAGCACTACATTGACACTGTAGGGGTCAGCGGTTCAAATCCGCTCGAGCCTATGATTTCTCCCGATTTCCTGGGAGTTTCTCTTTGGCACATGCCAAAACGTTCAACGTCAGCTCCCGAAGAGTTGCCGGAATTATGCAAAGACGATTTATCTTTAATCGAACTAAGTAGCTGCGATGATCCAAGCGCCACTCCGGCGCGTTCGTCGCAGCAGCTTTGCATTGGCAACCGCTGGCGTAGGACCTTACCTTAAAGCGCCTATCTTACTTGGGCTTTTTGCTTTTGGGATTGTCCGCACCGGTTAATTTCAGATTTGAAATCCGGGGCCTGGGTTTCGTTGTTATGCCCGGGGTCCTGGTTTCAGGCTACAGACATCCCATCTGTCAGACCGTAAGTTTAGGTAAAAAGCAGTGAGCGAAATACAAAATCAATCCAATCAAGCATCGTCGCAAGCAGCAGGGGCTCAAGCTGTTGTTGGGGCTTCAGCGCTGGAACTTTTGAAGCAACAGGATCGCGAAAGCGCAAAGAAAGCGCTTGCCGCACGTCTTTTCCGCAATGGTGTTCAGCAGGAAGAGCCTGTTGATTTGAGCTATCAAATTGGTGAAGGTGAACGGGTGGAACCCGTCACGCCAGAATCGCCTGAAGCTCTGGAAGTTTACCGCCATTCGACAGCGCATTTGCTGGCGGCGGCGGTTTTGGATCTGTTTCCGGGGGCGAAACTCGGTATTGGGCCGGCGTTACTCGACGATCCAAAGGGCGGGTTCTATTACGACTTTGTGCGTGAAGACGGTGGGCGATTCACGCCGGAAGATTTACCGAAGATCGAAAAGAAAATGCGCGATCTGATGAAGCGCAATCTCGAATATCGGCGAATTCAGATGCCGAAGGCGGAAGCCGAAAAGAAATTTGCCGAGATGGCCGAGCCGCTCAAGTGCGAGTTGATCAAGGAAAAAGCGGGCGAAATCGTCAGTTGCTACACGATTGAAGGCACGCCCTTCGTGGATTTTTGTCTGGGGCCGCATATTCCTTCGACGGGCAAGATCAAGGCGATCAAGCTGCTTTCGATTGCCGGCGCGCACTGGAAAGGCGACGAAAAGCGCGAGCAGATGCAGCGAATTTACGGCACGTCCTTCTTTTCGCAGGAGGAACTGGACGCCTGGATCAAGCAAAAGGAAGAGGCCGAAAAGCGTGATCATCGTCGCCTGGGGCAGGAGCTTGATCTGTTCAGCTTCAGCGACGCGATTGGGCCCGGCTTGGTGCTCTGGCATCCGAACGGTGCGCTGATTCGCAAAGTCATCGAGCAGTTCCTGAACGACAAGCTTTATCAAAGCGGATACAGCTTCGTGAACACGCCGCACGTCACGCAGTCGGAGCTTTTCAGAATCTCCGGCCATTTGGAGAACTACCAGGAAGGCCTGTATCCGGCGATGCACACGGGCGACAAGGGCGAAAAGGAAGATGTAGAGTATCGGATGAAGCCGATGAACTGCCCGTTCCATATCCAGATTTTCAAAGCCCGGCAGCGGTCGTATCGTGACTTGCCGCAGCGTTACGCCGAATACGGGATGGTTTACCGCTACGAGCGTTCGGGGGTTACGCACGGGTTGATGCGCGCGCGCGGTTTCACGCAGGACGATGCGCATCTGTTCTGCACACCGGAGCAATTGGTTCACGAAGTGCTCGGTTGCCTGGAACTGGTGGATTATGTTTTCAAGGCGTTCGGTTTTGAGTACAAGGCCGAATTATCCGTTCGCCACGCAACGGATCATGAAAAATATTTGGGTTCGGACGAAGTTTGGACGCTGGCCGAAAAGGCATTGACGGACGCGCTCAACGAATACGGCTTGCCTTACGTTCGAATGGAAGATGAAGCCGCGTTTTACGGGCCGAAAATTGACTTCAAGGTCGTGGATGCGATCAAGCGGACCTGGCAGCTTTCGACGATTCAGGTGGATTTCAATTTGCCGCAGCGGTTCGGCATTGAATATACGGGCGCGGACAACAAACCGCATCAGCCGATTATGGTGCATCGGGCGATTCTGGGTTCGTTCGAGCGGTTCTTTGGGATTTTGATTGAGCATTATGCGGGGGCTTTCCCGGTCTGGATGGCGCCGACACAAGCCATCGTGCTGCCGATTTCGGATCGTTTCAATGACAAGGCGATGGAAGTCGAGCGCGAATTGCAGGCAGCCGGTCATCGCATCCAGGCTGATCTGCGCAGCGAAAAAATCGGCGCGAAGATTCGGGATGCTCAGTTGAAGAAGATTCCTTTTATGCTGGTGCTTGGCGAGCGTGAGGCGGAGGCCGGGTTGGTTTCAGTCCGCGACCGCATCAAAGGCGACACCGGCGCGGTTCCAGTGGCGGAATTCAGCGCGCGATTGAAAGAGTTCGTCAGCACGCGCGCATTGCAGGCTTAGTCAGGTATTAAGTTGTGGACTTGATGCTTGAGATTTCATTGGAGGTGGGTTTATTAACACAGGATTTTCAGGCGGCGGTTATCGAGGTGGCGGAGGGCGCGGTCAACATCGTGCCCCCCAAGTCCGCGTCAATGAACGCATTCGCACAAAAGAAGTGCGTGTGATTGACGAGGAAGGGCAGCAGTTAGGCATTATGACGCCGCAGGAAGCGATCAAAACAGCGCGTTCGCGCGGCTATGACCTGGTCGAAGTCGCGCCGCAAGCGCAACCCCCTGTTTGCCGAATTGTGGATTTTGGCAAGTATCTTTACGAACAGAAGAAACGGGCGCACGAAGCCAAGAAAAAACAGGTCGTCATTGAGGTCAAAGAGATCAAATTTCGTCCGGCGACCGACGAACACGACTATAATTTTAAGATGAAGCATGCCCGGGAAATTCTGGCCGATGGCAACAAAGTCAAAGCCACCGTCAGATTCAGAGGCCGAGAGATTACGCACAAAGAGTTGGGGGCGCAATTGCTTGAACGGCTGGAGAAAGATCTGGCCGACGTTGGCGTGCCCGAATTCAGGCCGAAACTCGAAGGGATGCAATTCATTCT
Source organism: Heliomicrobium sp. (assembly GCA_021155085.1). Lineage (GTDB taxonomy): Bacteria > Acidobacteriota > Blastocatellia > RBC074 > RBC074 > RBC074. Next base: position 87,406 of record JAJNQA010000027.1, read on the forward strand.
GATCTTTACACCGAAAAAGCAATAGGCAAGTTGTTGCCTGTCGCTGACTCATACAACGGAGGAATTATGCCTAAGCTTAAAACTCACCGGGGGGCGGCCAAACGGTTTCGGACGACCGCGACCGGCAAAATCAAGCGCGGCCATTCGCACGCGCGCCACATTCTTACGAAGAAGACCACGAAACGTAAGCGCCTGCTCGACATTGACGCGCTGGTTTCCGTAAGTGATCAGAAGCGCGTCGAGGCGATGCTTCCATACGGCAGAAAGTAACGCTGAATCCCTTCCACAAAGATTACGTTCAGCATTCAAAATTATCTTTTAGTTAAGTAAGGAGGGCTTATGCCTCGGGCAAAACGTGGACCCAAGCGCGTAGAAAAGCGCAAAAAATTAGAGAAACTGTCGAAAGGCTATCGCGGAACCAAGAGCAAGCTGTATCGCTCGATGCGCGAATCCGTGCAACGCGCACTGAAATTCGCCTACGTTGGCCGCAAGATCAAGAAGCGTGATTATCGTTCGCTGTGGATCGTTCGCATCGGCGCGGCGGCGCGGTTGAACGGATTGAACTACAGCCAATTCATGCACGGTTTGAAAGTGGCCGGCATTGATCTGGATCGCAAGATTCTGGCCGATCTGGCTGTCAATCAGCCGGATGCGTTTACCGAATTGGCAAATTCGGTGAAGAAGGCTTTGGAATCGGCGGATAAGAAAGCAGCGTAGACCGGCAACAATCGTTCCCGGTTGAAGAAACCTCAAGACCCAAGACCTGAAGCCTGAAACTCTTCGAGTCTTGGGTTTTCGTTTACTCTCGAACTTATGTCAGATCGCATTACACAACTGCGCGAAGATTTCGACCGCGAATTGGCGGCGGTTGCCAGTGACACCGAAGCGGGTTCGCTGCGCGACCGTTGGGTAGGGCGCAAAAGCGGCTTGCTCACCGCCGAAATGAAGACGCTCGGCAAGCTTTCGCCCGAAGAGCGCAAGACGGCAGGCGCGAAACTCAACGAATTGAAGAATTCCGTCGAAGTGGCGATTGACGGGCTACTCGGCAGTTTCGCCGCCAAACGCGAAGCCGAACAGCTTGCCAAGGAACGAATTGACGTGACGCTGCCCGGTCGGCGCATTCAAGCCGGTCACCTGCATCCGATCACGCTGCTGCGGCAGAAGATCGAAGACATCTTCGTTTCGATGGGCTACGAGATCGAAGACGGGCCGGAAATCGAAACGCATTTCTACAACTTCGATGCGCTGAACATTCCGGAAAACCATCCGGCGCGCAGTCCGCAAGACACGTTTTACCTGACCGAACATCTGGCGCTGCGTTCGCAGACTTCGACCATGCAGATTCACGCGATGCAGAAACGGCAGCCGCCGTTGCGCGTCGCCGCGCCTGGCCGCGTTTTCCGGCGCGATACGCCTGACGCGACGCACAACCCGATGTTCTATCAAGTGGAAGGCCTGTTGATTGATCGCGGCATCACGCTCGGAGACCTGAAAGGCACGGTTGAAGAATTCGTCCGCCGCCTGTTCGGACTGGAAACGCGGACGCGCTTCCGCCCGTCGTATTTCCCTTTCGTCGAACCAGGCGCGGAAATTGACTACACCTGCTTCAAATGCGGCGGCGGTGGCTGCCGTGTTTGCAAAGGTTCCGGCTGGATCGAAATGGGCGGTTCGGGCATGGTGCATCCGAATGTGCTGCGCGTCGTCGGAATTGATCCAGAAGAATTCTCAGGCTTCGCGTTTGGCCTGGGCTTGGATCGGTTGTGCGCGTTGATGTATGGCTTGGACGATATTCGGCTTCTGTACGAAAATGACGTGCGGTTTTTAGAACAGTTTAGTTAGTCTGAGTTTCATTGGAGGGCAAAATGGAACAACAAACACTGACGATTTCGCAGGCTCTTTATCGCAGGCTGGAAACCGAGGCACAGCTTCAAAGCTTGAGTATTGAACAGTTGATTGAACAGTGGGAACACCAACTTTCAGAGATCAAGCGACGGCAGGAAGCAGGGCGTGTGATCAAAGAAACTTTCAAGAAAATGAAAGCCAAATACGGACTCATGCCGGACAGTGCCGAACTAATTCGCGAGGATCGGGACAGCAGATGACAAATCTGGTGATAGACAGTGGCGTTGCGGTGAAATGGTTTGTGAACGAGCCAAACTCCGCGGAAGCTGAACGCATTTTCGATGAGTATCTGGCCAGCGAGATTTTCTTATTGGCTCCGGACTTTATCTATGCTGAGTTCGGCAACATCATCTGGAAAAAGCAGACGCTTCAGGGATTCAATCCTACAGACGCGGCCAAGGTTATTGATGACTTTCGCACGCGGGTCACAATTGCTCTGACTTCAACGGCAGATCTGCTTGAAGATGCCTACCAATTGGCTGTCACTCACAGGCGAACCGTTTACGACATGCTTTACCTGGCCTTGAGTCTTCGCGAAGGCTGCCAATTCGTTACCGCCGATGATCGTCTGGTGAACGCAATCGGCAGTCAATTCCCAAACATCGTTCGATTGGCCGATTGGCCGTAAGAAGCGAGGGAGATGAAACGGAAAGTCTCGGAATTCGCCTACGGTTTTGTTCTGACACACGAACTGGTGCGCACTTATGGCTATTTGCCGACCGATGTGCCGCTGCCCGGAATGGAAAAGAAACGTAAGAAGGCGAAAGCTGGAGACGATGCCGGCGCTTTGCCGCCCAAACAGTATGGTTATCCGCTCTTCCTGCAATTCAAAGCCAGCGAATTTATGAAGCGCAAGAACGCGGGCGAATCGAAGCTGGTGGGTTTGCCGTATTTCCGGTTTCCGATCTATCGCAAGACGCAGTCGAATCAGCAGCCGTTGTTGTGCGAGATCGAAAAGCGCGGTTACCCGGTTTATTACGCAACGCCGAAGATGCACGAAGCGGTCAATTTGAATGGAGCTTTCTTCGACGAACGCGTTGTCGCCCATTCGCTGTTTGTCAGTCCGCTGGAAATCGGAGAATTGCCGGACAATCTAAATCATCGTGTGGTTTTCAGCGGCACGACGAAAGAAGTTTATTTCTGTCCGAAGCCACGTCAGCTCAAACGTGCGATTCACGGCGAAGACTTTGCCGAAAAGATCCAGGAAGTTCTTTCCACGCGAGAGCCGGAACTGCTCGATGATGATTTCTTTCAGCGGCTGGCGAGCGATTTGGTCTCGCTGGTTTCGCCGAACCGCAGAATCTTCGATGAATTATCGCGCGGGAAATTTGAGATGACTGCGGCGACGTTTGCTAACTATCTGGCACGGACTTTGTTCGATTGCGAATTACTGATCATTCCGGCGAAGGCTGTGGATGAAGACGGAACGACTTTGCACTTATGAAAATCAGCTACAACTGGCTTAAAGAATTTGTGGACGTTGATCTCCCGCCGCGCGATTTGGCGGAGAAGCTGACGATGGTCGGACTGGCGGTGGATGGGGTCGAAGAGCATGGTGAAGATTTTGTGCTCGACATTGATCTGACCTCGAACCGGCCGGACTGTTTGTCTCATCTCGGCGTTGCGCGCGAAGCAGCGGCGATCACTAGAAATCCATTGCGAATGCCGAAAGTTGAGTTTGCCGAATCGCAGGCTAAGGTTGGCGAATTGACCTCGGTGGAGATTTTGAATCCGGACCTTTGTCCGCGCTACACGGCGCGAATTATCAAAGGCGTCAAGATCGGTCCTTCGCCTGAGTGGTTGGTCAAACGGCTGGAGGTGATGGGACAGCGCAGCGTCAACAACGTCGCCGACATCACCAATTACGTCATGCTGGAGATGGGGCAGCCGCTGCACGCCTTCGATCTGGCGATGCTGAACTCGCAGCGCATCATTGTCCGTGCGGCGCGTGACGGCGAAAAGATGACGACGCTCGATGGCGAAGAGCGCGAGCTGACTTCCAGGATGCTGGTCATCGCCGATGCCGAATGCGCGGTGGCGCTCGGCGGAATCAAGGGCGGGGAGGACTCGGGCATTACGGACACGACGGTGGATGTGCTGCTCGAAGCGGCGTATTTCACTCCAGCGCAGATTCGCGCAACTTCAAAAACATTGGGTTTGAGCACCGAAGCTTCGTACCGTTTCGAGCGAGGGACGGATCCCGAAATCGTGCCGGTGGCTTCAGCGCGGGCGGCGGCGATGATCGCCGAAATCGCGGGCGGGGAGGTGCTAGACGGAATCGTGGACGTTTATCCGAAGCAGGCGGAGCGCCGCCGAATCACGATGCGCCGCGCGCGGTATTCGCAACTGACCGGTTTGCAGATTGAGCTTGGCGAAGCTGAAGCGATTCTGCGCGGACTTGGTTTTGAGGTTGAGGCCGATATTGAAAATGATTCGCTGCACACGAACGCGCCAAGCTGGCGGATTGATATTTCGATTGAAGAAGATTTGATCGAAGAAGTCGCCCGCATCGCCGGGTATGACAACCTGAAAACAACGCTGCCGGGCAGCGCTGGCGCTGGCGCTTATCTGCCGGGCGAAGAAGGCCGCCGCGCCGCACGCCGCGCGCTGACTTCGTTGGGCTACACCGAAGCAGTCAGCTTCAGCTTCGTCAACGCCGAAGCGGACGCGGTCGTCAGCGATGCGCCGGATTCCGCGCGGTTGCTGCTGCGAAATCCGATTGATGAAACGCAGTCGCACATGCGGACGACGCTGCTGGGTGGGTTGCTGAAAGCGCTCGAGCATAACTTCAACCATTCTTCGCGCAACGTGCGGCTGTTCGAAATCGGCAAGTGCTTTCTTGACGCGGGCGAAGATCGGCCCCGGGAGACGGAACACCTGGCGTTTGTCGCCACCGGCGCGCGCAATGAATTTGACTGGCAGACGGCCAACGCGAAAATTGATTTCTTCGATGTCAAAGGCGCGCTTGAATCCATTGGCGCAGCATTGGGTTTGCCGCCAATGGAATTCACGCCGGTTGAAACCAGAACGTCTTTGCATCCCGGACGCGCCGCGCTAATATCACTGGCCGGAAATCGAGTAGGACAAATCGGGCAGCTTCATCCCCGCGTCGCTGCAAATTACAAATTCAAACAAGCTGTCTTCGTTGCCGAATTGGATTTCGGGGCTTTGCTGAATGCCGACCGCGCAGGCGTTCGCTATCAACCGCTGCCGAAATATCCGGCGGTGGTTCGCGATCTGGCGCTGCTGATCGAAACCAGCGTGCCGCTTGCCGCCATTGAACGCGCTGTCCACGCCTTGAGTATTTCGGAACTGGCAGGCATCAGACTGTTCGATCTGTATTCGGGCAAGGAATTGCCGGCTGGCAAGCATTCGATTGCGCTTTCGCTGCGTTATCGCGCGGCGGATCGCACGCTGACGGACGAGGAAATCAGCGTGATGCACTCGCAGATTGTGAAACAATTGACCGAAGAGTTTTCGGCTGAAATTCGATGAGGGAATTGTCACAGGAATTATGGCTGCACCGGGGCTGGAAAAATTCGAGAACTTGTTGGACAAAATCCATCGTTCAGTCGCCATCTGCAATTCTCTCAGACATGAGAAAGAACAGCTCGAAGGTGACCTTCAAAAATTAACGCTAGATTTGGCGGCGGAAAAGACGGATAACGAGAAGCTGAAATCTCAAATCGAGTTCTTGCTCGAGGAACGGGAAGCCATGAAATTGAAGGTTGAAGGCATTCTCGATGCCATCACAATGCTGGAACTCGAAGCCGATTCGGTCAAGAAATGAGCGGCTGAAGTTTAAGCAGGTCTGCAAAAACAAATTGATATAGACAAGATTCACTGGATTTTGGCAGGTGTCTTCTCTGCTTTTGTCCATCCTGTTAGTACTCTGATTAATCCTGTCCAGGCTTGGTTTATTTGCCGAGGAAGTAATTGGCTTCCCAGGTGGAGAAGATATGGAAATCCCGTCCCAAACCGTGAACGTCAAAATCTTCAACCAGACCTACACCATTCGCGCGAACGACGGCGATGCGGAGCGAACACAGCGGCTGGCGGCGCTGGTGGATCAGCGGATGCGCGAAATTGCGCAGGGCGCGCTAACCTCCGATTCGCTGAAGCTGGCCATTCTGGCCGCAATTCTGATCGCCGACGATCTGGAGAAAGCGAACGCCAGATATGACGAATTGAACCAGGAATTGATTGCGCGCAGCGCCGAATGCGCCGAACTGCTGGATCAAATGCTCAAAGGCGGAAAATAAATACGCATTGATCGAATCAAGCCTAATCGGGATTGACCTGACCTGATCTCCTGCAAACAGGCTCTTGATGACAAACTTCATGGAGGCATCGTGAAAAAAATCGTTTTAACAGGCCTGCTGTTTGCGGGCGTTCTGGCAGCGCCGCAAATGGCGACGCAAGCGCAACGCAAGCAGGAGGGCACAACACAGAACAGGCCGCCGGCGGTTTCGCTGGCGGCGGAAAAACAAACCGGTGAATTCGGCAACGTCGAAGGCATCACCGCCGCGCAGTTGAAAGACTATCTGTATTTCGTCGCTTCGGATGAAATGGAAGGCCGCAACACGCCTTCGCGCGGATTGGACCTGACGGCCAAGTTCCTGGCAATGAACATGTCGCGCTGGGGATTGAAGCCCGCCGGTGACGACGGAACGTTCATGCAGAAGATCGCGCTGACCAGCCGCTCGATTGCGCCGGAACAATCCAGCGCCAGCGTCGGCGGGCAAAGCTTCAAGATCGGCGAAGACTTCATTGCGCTCCCTTATCCGGGAACCGCCGCCGGTAAACTCGTCTACGTCGGTCACGGTTATATGGTCAAAGCCAAAAACATCAACGCCTATCAGGGCGTGGATGTGAAAGACAAAATCATGCTGGTGGCGGAAGGCTTCCCGAAGGGCGTCAACTTCCAGGATTTTCGCGGCAAGGCAGGTGAGGATTACGACCGGCCGGAGACCTATGCCCTGGCGCATGGGGCGAAAGGCATCATTTACGTGGCGGGTGCTTCGACATTGAATTTCTGGGAACAGCGGTTCAAAAGCTCGCAAACCCCCACGCGCCCGATGATGGAAAGTCCGGCGCGAAAGACCGTGCCGGTGATTTATGCTTCTGCCAAACTGGCGACGGCCATTCTGCAGGGCGAAGCTCTGGATTACGAAACGCTGAAAAAACAGATGAATGACGGCACTCTGGGCGCAGCTTTCGCGCTCAGCGCGGGCAAGGATGCCAGCTTTACTGTCGGCGCAAAAGTGGATTCGATCATGACGCAGAATGTGGTCGCGATTCTGGAAGGCAGCGATTCGACCTTGAAAAACGAATACATCGCGGTCGGCGCGCATTACGATCATGTCGGCAACAGCCCGCAAACCGGTTGCCGCCCGATTGGCAATGACAACATCTGCAATGGCGCGGACGACGACGGATCGGGAACCGTGGCGGTGCTGGCCATCGCGGAAGCCCTGGCCAATGGTCCGCGCCCGAAACGCTCGATCCTGTTTGTCTGGCACGCGGGCGAGGAAAAGGGTTTGTGGGGATCGGAATACATCAACGAAAACCCGCCTGTTCCCACCAAACAGATCATCACGCAGTTGAACATTGATATGATTGGCCGCAGCAAGAAAGCTGGCGACACCGATCGTCGCAATGCCAATCTGACCGGGCCGGATGAGATTTACGTCATCGGTTCCAAACTGATGAGTACCGAACTCGGCGAACTGAGCGAAGCGGTCAACAAGGCGTATCTCAATCTCGGTTTCAACTACAAATATGACGCGCCCAACGATCCCGAACGGTTCTTCTACCGCAGCGATCATTTCAACTACGCCAAAAAAGGCATTCCGATCATCTTCTACTTCGACGGCGTCCACGAAGACTATCACCAGGTTGGCGATTCGCCGGACAAGATTGATTATCAGAAGATGGAAAAGGTGACGCGTACCGTTTTCGCCACGATGTGGAAACTGGCGAACGGCGCGACTCGCCCGAAAGTGGATAAGCCATTGCCCGCGCAATTGGCGGGTAATTAAAGAAAGACAGAGGGATGGAGAGACTGGGGAAAAAGTCCTTTTCCCCAGTCTCTCCATCCCTCCATCACTCGCTCATTTTTTCTCTTTCCCCGTTACGATCGGATTGCCTTCCGTCTTGCTCCATTCCGAAAACGAAGCGTCGTACATTGAAACGTCATAGCCCAAATATTTCAGCGTGAAATAAGCGTGGGAGGCCTGCATCCCAGAGTTGCAGTAGGTAACGACTTTCTGATCCGGCTTCAGTCCGGCTTCGGCAAACATCTTTTGCAATTCGGTGACGGGTTTCAGCGTCAGGTCGCTGGCGCTGGTCAGATGCTTCATCCAGTACAGGTTTGCTGCGCCGGGAATATGGCCACTGCGCTGGTTTGGCGTGCCCAGGTATTGCTCTTCGGGCCGGGCGTCAATGATGGCGACACTTGTTTCGGAGACATTCGTCGCGACCCAGGATAGATCGCGCATCGCGTCGAGTTTGACCAGGACTCCGGGACGCAGGCGCGGCGTGAATTTCGCGGCTACAGGTGTCCCCGCCTGCGTTTGAAGTTCGCGCTTTTCGGCCTTCCATTTTTCCAATCCGCCATCCAGCAGCGCCGCGCGATTGCCATGACCCAGGTAATCCAGCGTGAAAAACGCCCGCGCTGCCGCCAGGCCATTGTTCTCGCCGTAAATCACAATTCTGCCTTCGTCGCCAATACCCAGCGTTTCAAACAGCCTCTGCAAATGCTCGACCGGCGGCAGTTCGTTGGCTAAGCCTTCGCGCGTCATCAGCAAATCTCCGAGACCGACAAAACGCGCGCCGGGAATATGGCCATCGTCAAACGCTTTGCGTTCGCGCGAGACGTGCAGCACGAAGACGTTCTTGTCGGTCAGATGCTTCGCCAGCCAATCCGTCGTCACCAGCATTTCCGCACGGACTTTAGGCGCGGCGGGTTTTTGCTGTGCTGTAACCCTCAGTTGAGGTGAAAGGCAAAGCAGGACAGACGCCAGCAAAGACATCAGGCGTGTTCGAGAAACGGTATTCATAAATGACTCCTTCCAGTGTGGATAAATTTTTGAGATTGATTCCCCAAAGATTGCACCTCTCAGCGAGCGTGAATATACTCCCCCTCGTTCCACAGCGAAACCTTCAGCAAGTACCATAATTTTCCCTGAGGTGATGGTGCGGACACGCTTGGTTCGACGGCCTGGCCAGCCCGTCGCCACACTTCAACGCCAACAAGGAGCCAATCTTATGACTGACAATCAACAACACCTTTATGAGCAAGGTCCGACCACTTGTGCTCCCACAACGGAAGTTGTGCGTAGCATTCAACAAGAGATTAAAGCCAGCCACGCTTTATCGCGGGGGGATATCCGCCTGGCCACCGCAATGGGGTTGGTCAATTCCGACGCCATTCGCCCGCTCGGGTTTAACGATGGAGTGTTCTATCCCTTGGTGGAATCCGCGGCGCGCAGCGCAATTGGGACGGCCAATCCGCTGGAAATGGTCAGTCTCGCCCCACAGGCGCAAACGCGAACCATGCACGCGCTGGCTTTGCTGGTGGATTTCAGTGACAACCCCGGCGCCCGGCCAAAAGCGGAGTTTGAAACGCTTCTCTTCGACGCGAGTAATCCGAATTCCATGACGTCCTACTTCAACGAATTATCCGGAGGGGCCTTGCAGGTGACAGGAGAAGTGATCGGCTACTTGCGCGCACCGCGACCTTACAGTTTTTATACCGCCGGGCAAAGCGGCACGGGAAATAGTTTTCCGCAGAATACGCCGGGACTATTGGAGGACATTCTGACGCTCTTTTGCCAGACCGATACTCTGCAACGATTCGATACCGATGGAGATGGTTACGTGGATGGCATCTTTTTAATTCACGCGGGTGGTGGTGCGGAGGCGGAACCTGACCCCGCGAAGCGGCCTCATAAAATCTGGTCGCACAAATGGGTCTTGCCGCAGCCTTTTGTGAATAACGGCGTGAAAGTTTATGCCTACTCAACCGAACCTGAGGATGGCCGCGTTGGGGTTTTTGCGCACGAGTTCGGGCATGTGCTTGGATTGCCGGATTTGTACGACAGCACATATCGTTCCAAGGGGGTTGGTAACTGGTGTTTGATGGCTGGCGGGTCTTGGGGCGGCAGCGGTAACAAGCCCGTGCGCATGTCTTGCTGGTGCTTGGCGAAACTTGGCTGGCTGACGCCGCAAGTGGTCAAGAAGGCCGCAGTGCTCAGTTTGCCTCCCCTGGCGACAGACTCTACTGCCTGTTACCGGCTTTGGAGCAAGGGCAAGGCTGGGCCTGAGTACTTTTTACTGGAAAATCGCCAGAAGGCCGGACGTGACAGCGCCTTGCCAGGTTCGGGCCTGGCGGTCTGGCACATTGATGAAACCCAGTCGAGCAATACGAACCCGCTGAGTTACCTGGTTGGTTTGGTACAAGCCGACGGCAAACGTGATCTGGAGTTCAATCGGAACAACGGCGACGCGGGCGATCTCTTCCCCGGGTCAGGCGGTATCACCAAACTGAGCGATAAAACCACACCTTCCACGAAGACGAATATGGGACTGCCGACGGGAGTTGAACTTTCCCAGATTGCCCTGTCAAACGGCGTGGTCAAGCTCAAGGTTAAGGTTTAGCCGGAGCAGACGTGGATTTGGGCAGGTGGGCGACCGTCTCCAGCACCGTGCGATTGCCGAACGGTCCGGCGTGTAATGTCACTTTGGCGCGGATGTGTTCGCCCACCTGCAATTTGTCCGGTTCCGCCGCAAATACAATCAGCACGGTCCCAGGTTCAGGCCTCAGGAAATCCTCTTCCCGGGAAGCGGATTCATTTTGTTCGACCAGCAATTCCACATTCGCGCCCCATCCATCCGCCTCGGGACGAATCGCACGCACATGGCCCGTAAAGATGGTTCTGTTCGGTTTAATCAGCATAAATCTCCCCTTGAATTTGCCTGCATTGTAGGATGTTGGTTGGTCTTTTTCGCCACCAGGATTGTACACGCTGGCAGTTGATGGGAAGAAGTATTTATAGGATTGCCTTCTGCCTGCAATTGCGATTCGCCAACCGGAATGCAGGTTGACGATCCTGCATCCGCCACTTAGAATCCGCCTTCATTTGCAGGCAGATAAGCAATTTCAACGCTGCCCTCCCGAAGAAAAAATGACCAGGAGATTCACCCATGCGACGCGACATCACCAGTTGGTACAGCCAACGGTTGTTTCAGGAAATGCCGCTGGTAGCCTACGGGCATTACGGTCCGCCGATTTTGATGCTGCCGACGGCGGCAGCGGACTTTTTGGAATATGAGCGGTTTCATCTGATTGATTCGGTCAAACCCTGGCTGGAAAACGGCAAGGCCAAAGCGTATTCGGTCAACAGCGTCAACCGGCTGGCGCTGCTCAACAACAAGGCCGCGCCGTGGGAAAAGGTCGAATGGCTGGATCGCTATGACAGTTATCTGGTCAACGAAGTTCTGCCGCTGATCCGGCAGGATTGCGGCGGCGATGTGAAACCGCTGGTCGTCGGCATCAGCCTGGGCGCATATCTGGCGGCGAATACTTTCTTCCGGCATTCGGATTTGTTCGGCGGCGTGATTGCCTTGAGCGGCAGTTATGACATTCGTAATTATCTGGACGGCTATTACAACGAAAGCGTTTTCTTCCACAATCCGGTGGATTACCTGTCACAATTGAACGATGATTACCACCTGCCCATCTTGCGGCACGGAGGCCGGACGATCATCTTGTTTTCCGGGCAGGGAGCTTACGAAGCGCCGGATCGTTCGCAGCGGTTGTCGAGCATCCTGAACAGCAAAGGCATTCCGCACTGGCTGGATATGTGGGGACACGACGTGAACCACGATTGGCCCTGGTGGCGCAAAGCAGTGCCACAATACTTTGGCAAACTGTTTGGCTACTGACAAAGATGGCGCCGTTAGGTGAAGTACACTGACGCGGCCAAGTTCAAAATCATCTCGAACGAGAACACCAAAAGGAGAGGAATCATAATCATGAAAAAAATATTGTTCGCACTGACGATTGCTTGTGCGCTGGCGGTTTCCGCCCTGGCGCACGATCCTAAAAAACACGATAGCAAACAGACTGGAAAGACCGCTGGTAAAACGGCAACCGCCAAGACCGAATTTCTGGGCAAAGGCGATGGGGTGACGACCTGTCCGGTGACGGGCGAAGAGCTTCACAACAAGGACATCAAAGCCAATTTCTTTGGCCGCACGGTTTATTTCTGCTGCCCCGGCTGCCTCAGCGAAGCGCAGAAGCAGCCAGCGGCTTATGTCAAGAAGACGCACAAGGAACAACTGCTGGCGATCAAGAACGTCAAACCGGATGAGCACGGCCATCATGGAGAGCATCAGGAAAAAGCTGCGGACGGAGCTGCGGCGAAATTCCTGGGCAAGGGCGATGGCATCGAAACCTGCCCGGTGACCGGCGAACCGGTCAACAAGAACCTGAAGTATGAAATCGCGGGCAAAACCTTCTATGTTTGCTGCGAAGGTTGCGGCGACACGGTGAAGAAGAACCCCAGCGCCTATCTGAAAGGCGTCGAAGCGAAGGTCGCATTTCTGGGCAAAGGCGACGGCGTTGAAACCTGCCCGGTGACGGGCGAACCGGTCAACAAGAACCTGAAGCACGAAGCCAACGGGCAGACCTTTTATGTGTGCTGCGACGGCTGTGCGGAAACGGTCAAAAAGAATCCTGCCGCTTATCTGAAGAAGTAAGCGAAATAGGGAACTTTAGAACATTGAGGCCAGCGCGATTGATTCCGCGCTGGCCTCGCTGTTTTTAACAGAGCACGTCAATCACTTTGGGAATGTTGTTGCTTTCGCGCAACCGAATTGCCAACAAGCCCAGTTTGAAATAAACGCCCGGCGGTTGAGCGACCAACCGGCCAAACCGTGCGATTTCCTGGTCGCGCAAAGCGATGGCGGCGGTCTGCTGCTGTTCTTCGAGCGAATTCAATCGCAGGGCAAATTTCCAGGCTTCATTGCGGGCCACGCGCATGCTGAAGTTGATCAAGGCGTCATCGGCGCGCGGATCAATCTTTTCCAGAAAGCCAATACATGGCGAGACGCCGCCGATGGCCTGCCGAACGGGAAGAACCAGGCTGGCCAGGATTTGATTGATTTCGTCGAAATCGTGCTGAAGCGGCGCAAGGTGATTGCCCGGACAGGTTTCGACCGCCGCCGCGCCCAGGTCGAGATTGATGTGCGCGTTCATTCCCAGCAATAGTTGTTGCAGGATCAATGGCCGCCATTTTTCCGCCGTTTCAAACGCCAGTTGCCAGGATTCGGACGGGGGCAGTTTTTGCCGGTAAAGTTCGTACGCCGTCAGGTAGCGGCTGGCAAAGGCGACATCCAGCCGTTCCATTCGCTCACCGTTTTGGAAGCGGTTGTTGGCAATGCCCTGTTTGACGCAGACGGTGACCTGGCGATACAGCGCGGCGAAGTAGCCCAGCCGGCTTCGGTCGCGGCGCGAACGGTCAATGATTTCCGTCAGATGTGCGATGACATCATCAATAGTTCCAGCCATTAGGGGAGCCTCAGTTTTGGGAACGGTCAGACAGCTTTGACCAGTTGCTTGCCGGTGTTCTCTCCGCGCAGCATGCCGATGAAGGCACGCGGCATGTTTTCAAATCCTTCGACGATGTTTTCGTGATACTTCAGCTTGCCCGACTTGATCCATTCGGCCATTTGCTGCAAGCCTTCGCTGAAGCGAGGCGCGTAATCCGAAACCAGAAAGCCCTGAATCTTCGACCGCGTGACGATCAGCAATCCCAGCAGGCGCGGGCCCAGTTCCGGTTTTTCCAGATTGTATTGCGAAATCTGACCGCAGATTGAAACGCGCGCGTGCAGGTTCAGCAAGCGCAATGCGGCGTCCGTAATTTCTCCGCCGACGTTGTCGAAGTAACAGTCAATTCCGTTCGGGCAAAGCTCGCGGAGTCTGGCGAAGTAGTTGGTGTCGGTTTTGTAATTGAACGCCGCGTCGAAACCCAAGTCTTCGGTCAGATATTTGACCTTGTCATCCACACCAGCGATTCCGATGGTGCGGCAGCCTTTGATCTTGGCAATCTGGCCGACCAGCGTTCCGACCGCGCCCGCCGCGCCGGAAACCAGCACGGTTTCGCCGGGCTTCGGGTCGCAGACATCCAGCAAGCCGAAGTAAGCGGTCAGTCCAGGCATTCCCAGCACGCCGACCGCGGTCGAAATCGGAGCCAGATTCGGATCCACTTTGCGGACGCCTTTCCCGTCTGTGACGGCAAATTCCTGCCAGCCGAACTGGCCGGTGGCGAAGTCGCCGGGTTTGAAATCGGGATGATTCGATTCGAGGACCTCACCGACCGCGCCGCCGGTCATCACTTCGCCGATTTGCACTGGAGCGGCATACGACTTTGCGTCATTCATGCGACCGCGCATATACGGATCAAGCGACAGGTAATGCTCGCGCACCAGAAACTCGCCTTCCTTCAAGGCGGGAATTGGCGTTTCAATCAGATTGAAGTTGGATTCCTGTGGAAAGCCTGCTGGACGGCTGGCCAGAACGAATTGTCTGTTGATGGATGACATGACCTTTTCCTTTTGAATGAGTGGAATGAAATTACAGAACGGCTTGACAGCTTGCTGACCGCTCAGTGAGTCTAGCCGCCCAATCAATACCAGTCAAAAAATTGCTGAGAAAATCCAGGAGGAACACATTTGAGCTGGCAACCGGAAGTAGACGAAATTAAGCGCCGCATCGAACTGGCAAAACAGATGGGCGGTGAAGCCAATGTCGCGCGGCAGCATGCGAACGGCAGATTGACCGTGCGAGAACGCATTGAACGATTGCTCGACCTGGAATCATTTCATGAAGTCGGCGCGCTCGCGGGACGGGCAGCTTACATCAACGGTGAACTGATCGAATTTCTACCGGCGAACTTTGTTTTCGGAACCGGGCGAGTTGATGGGCGGCGTGTGGTTGTTGGTGGTGACGATTTCAGCGTGCGTGGCGGCGCGGCGGATGCGGCGATTGGCAATAAGATGGGCTATTCGGAGCGAATGGCGCGGGAGCTTCGGTTGCCGATGATCCGATTGGTGGAGGGCACAGGCGGCGGCGGCAGTGTGAAGATGCTGGAAACAATGGGACGAACTTACGTTCCGGCCAATCCTTCGTGGGACATTGTCGTGGCTTCGATGTCAGAAATTCCGGTCATCGCGGCTTGTCTTGGGCCTTGCGCAGGATTGGGCGCAGTGCGCGTCGTCAGTTCGCATTTTTCGGTCATGGTCAAAGGCGTCAGCCAGCTTTTCGTGGCCGGGCCGCCGGTCGTCGAACGCGGCGTCGGCGAGAAAGTTACGAAAGAAGAACTCGGCGGCGCCCACATTCACGCGCATGGCAGCGGCTGCGTGGACAATGAAGTCGAATCCGAAGAGGAAGCCTTCGCGCAGATTCGCCGTTTTCTTTCTTACCTGCCACAGAACGTCTGGCAAATTCCGCCGAGAATGGAAACCCAGGATGATCCGCAACGACGCGAAGAAGAGTTGATTTCGATCATTCCGCGCGACCGGCGTCGAGCCTACGACGTTCGGCATTTGCTCAATCTGGTTCTGGATTGTGATTCGTTTTTCGAAATCGGAAAGTTTTACGGCAGGCCACTGGTAATTGGTCTGGCGCGGCTGAACGGTTATTCGGTTGGCATACTGGCCAGTGATCCGAAACAGGGCGGCGGCGGTTTGGATGCCGATGGCAGTGAAAAGATGACGCGCTTTATTGATCTGTGTGACACATTCCATTTGCCGGTCGTCAATTTCGTGGATCAACCTGGCTTTCTGATTGGCACTCGCGCCGAGCGGCAGGGAACTGCCCGATATGGCGCGCGCGCAATGGCGGCAGTCTATCAGGCTGCGGTGCCATGGACGTCCATCATCTTGCGGCGTGTTTTCGGCGTGGCGGGAGCCGCGCACGGTAACGCGCAAGCGCTGAACTTGCGCTACGCCTGGCCGAGCGGCGATTGGGGATCGTTGCCGATTGAAGGTGGGGTGATGGCCGCTTACCGCCGCGAAATTGAAGCCTCGCCCGATCCGGATGCACGCCGCCGCGAGATAGAACAAATGCTCAATGAACTGCGCTCCCCCTTCCGAACTGCCGAAAGCTTTGGCATCGAGGAGATCATTGATCCGCGCGATACTCGCCGATTGCTGTGCGAGTGGGTGGAAATGGCCTATGAACTGCTGCCGTCCCAATTGGGACAGCGTCTGCGCGGGTACCGTCCGTAAATTTCCTTCTTCATCCCTTTTTGTTGAGAAATGATCCGTAGAATTTGCAAGATTTTTTACTGCAATACTCAGGTCGGATTTTTTTAGTCGTCTTTATGGGACGAAAGCAGGTAAACAGATTGACGGTTTATCTCTCGTCCTCAGCGTTCGCTGGCGTGTCGGAGGCAAAAAGAAGACTTCGGCATGCCAGCATTCCTTCAGCCAGGAGCAGTTACACAATCAGATTTTCAAGCTTTATGTCGCAACCATTGCGTGAGGTGCGGCATAAGCCGGGCTGGCGAGTTTGTGATGATGGTCGTTCAGTTTGCCGAGGGGTGGCCGGCTGAATAGTCTGTCGGAACAAACTTGCCGGCCCTTTTTTATTTCTTTTGCTGAAACAAAAAACAACGGCTGCCAGCAACTTTCGCCACTGACAGCCGGAAATGGACTTACGGATGATACCTCGTTGGTTGTTGTGATTTTGGAAAACGTTAGTCGCCAGACACGCCAACCGCGCTGGTTCCTTCTTCTTTCTTGCTGCCCAATCCGCCGAGCTGAACCAGTTTTTGTTCCGCTCCGGCTTTCTTCAAAACAGACTGCATATAGAGCTTGCGCATGGCGGCCTGTTCTTCTTTCGCGGTTTGCGGCAACACACTCTTGTCGCGGCCACGAGCGGAGTCGTCAGCATTGACATTCAAGCGGTGCGCGGTGTCGCTGAGATTGACTGTGTGATTATTGGCGAAAATCTCGTGGCGACCGTGGTCCTGATACCATTTCGCGACCGTGGCATTCTGGTGCATGTTCTCAATGATATTGCGCCAGCCGATCCCCGTATTGTATGCGCAGAAGCTGATTTCGCCCTCTTGCGTGCCATAAGGAATGATGCACATTTCCGTGCGGCGGAAATCGTAGTTGAACAGATCCTGGAACCACATCCCCGCGATGAACAGGAAATTCCAGCGATCCTTGCGGCGCTTCATCACGTCATCAATCGTGCGGTCAGGGGTGGATTTGCCGTAATCCTTGCCGGACAAGCCGAAAGTCTTGTCGAATTTCTGGAGCAAGTCCGTCAGCTTGAACTGGCTGGGCGATTTGAATGAGTTGTAGCTTTTGAGCAGCGCCAGGCCCATCAGTGCGTTGGAAACCCATTTACTGCGCCCGGCGTCCGTGATCTTGCGCATATCGCCGATCAGGCCAGGGATGTTAATGAAATCCGGCACCGCCGCCATCTCTTTGGTTTCCTTGTCAATCATCACCGCCGTGCCGACACCGCAGTTCGGGTGGCAGCCGCAGCTCATTTGTCCCCATTCGCGATCCGGGCCGTGGGCCATGTCGGCGAAGTCAGCGAAGGCGCTCATCAGGGAAATTGGGAACCAGTCGCGATGTGGATCGGTAATGCCGACCTGCTTTTTCACATCGTGCGCCATGTGCGACAGCGTGTAGCGCTGGCGCAAGCGGCGATCATCCGTGATGTCTTCGTCGCGGCCCGTGAACGAAACCGGCTGGAAGGAGATGAAGCCGATCTTTTTCGGATTGTCGAGCGCAAACCGGATGACCGGGCCGACTTCGTCATTGTTGACGGTGTTGACCAGCGTCGTCACCAACACGATTTCAACGCCTGCTTCGTGCAGGTTGTCAATCGCTTTCAACTTCACATCGAACAGGTTGCCGACCTGGCGATGGCTATTGGCGGCATTGCCGATGCCGTCGAATTGAAGGTAAACGTAACGCAGCCCGGCTTCGGCGGCCTTGCGCGCGAACTCTTTCGATTTCGCGAACTCGATGCCGTTGGTTGCGGCCTGCACGGAGTTGTAGCCGACTTTGCGGGCATAGCGAACTGCATCCAGGAAGTAGGGCGACAGCGTCGGTTCGCCGCCGGAAAACTGCACGGACATCTGCCGGCGCGGTTTGACCTGAATTGCGTTGTCCAGAACTTCCTTGATGTCATCCCAACCCAGTTCATGGACGAAACCTACCTGGTTGGCGTCCATAAAGCAGGGATCGCACATCATGTTGCAGCGATTGGTCAGGTCAATCGTCAGCACCGAACCGCGGCCATATTTGATGGTGGAGGAAGCGTGGTGATGAACGTGTTCGTCGTTGTGCGCGTCAATATCGCGGCCAGGATACATCGTTTCGATGTGTTCCAGGAACTTCGCGTCAACAGCCATCATATCTTCAATATGGCCATGAACCGGGCAATCCTTGAGCATCCAGATTTCGCCGTTGCGCTCAATGATCGTCGCTTTAATCTCGCCGGGTTTTTCCTGAATGATTTTCCACGGGTCTTCCCCGTGCTCAATAATACGCGAGCGCGCCTCTTTGACACATTTCGGACACAGGCTGTCAGTCACACGCGGCCAGCCGAGTGTCGGTTTGGTCTTTTGCCACGATTTTTGCAATGGTTTGTCAGACCATTTGGGGATGAAGGCTTCGTTGGGATTGAACTGATTAAAGAACTGAATCGTGTTGAAAGCGGCGCCAGCCACTGCCGATAAGCCCTTTTCCACGTATTTGATTGGTTTATGCATTGCTCTTCCTCGATTTGGTTATCGCCAGGGTGATCTTGACGACCCGGCGGGGGTTTCTCCTGATTCGTTTTCTTTACTTAACTCTTCACTCGCGTCGGTGTCGCCAATTGGCACACAGTTACCTAAGTCAACTTCGTTAAAGCTTTGTTTCAGCCCTACGACTGTTGGCCGATCAGTCTTGATTACTTTATGACTTTGATCGGACTCGAAATGACCACGTTTCGTGGATGGTTTTAAGGGTTAAACTTCGACTATGCACGTCGTAGACCAGAACACCGTTTCAATCAGATATATTTTTTGCAAGTTCAGTTACAGTCACAATCAAACTGGCTAAGTTGTTGACTGCTAAGAACAACTTGCTGGTATTTCAATCTGGCTCATGAGACGTTTAAGAGATGTTCTTGTTGATGGAGCGTGAAATCTAGCGGAATTGTGGCAACCTGGCAATCAATGGAAGACAAGTTTGTGTCAAAATGAGAGCACTTGGCAAATATTCTAAGAATCTGTGTCTTGATGGCTCACTGGTGGTCTGTCAAAACTTCCGGGAGAATCGAAATGACCAAATTTAGCTGCGACGGGGGCGGTAGCTTCGAAACAGAAAAATGTGGGACAGATAGAAAGAAGGTCAGCTATACGAGCTTCTTATACTTCTCCGTCACACATTTTTCTGTTTAATTACCGGCGTTTTTACTGACTATTGCTGGCGGTTTCGGTTGCTGACACAACGCGTCCCTTTTTCACCTTCAAATTCAAATTCTCACTCTCTGATTCGTAAAAGATTCGCCCTTGCATCATCTCGTCTGTGGTTTTTTCGCCCCAGCGGATGGTTTGCGTTGGATCAGGGTTGAATTTGTTTTTGGCGCTGTTGTCATAGGTACCGATGAATTCGACCGCGGTTCCCTTGGGCACGCGAATGGGTTCAGCCAGCACATAGCTTCGTTGCCAGTTGAAATCATATTTCGGCACATCGAATAGGGTTTCGACGCGGCCATCCGGATAGGTGAACCGGAATGCATAAGATTTGCCACGCAAATGCATATGCACGTGGAAGAAGCGAATGACGGCATCGCTGTCGAAGGTGCGCTTGGAAATCAATGAATAATTCGCGTCCCCCGGTGGAATCTGCAGATCTTTGCGGTCGCCGAAAAGCATGCGCAGGTTCTTTTTGATCACGCCGTTGGCGAAATAAAGCCCCAGCGAAGTCTGATCCACTGTTTCTTTTTCGTTTGGGCCGTAATGAATTTGAATGCCGAACCGCATGCCTTTCGGAATCCGCACGCCGGTTTCCTGCGGCAGAAACACGTCGTTCGAGCCAGGAACCCAGCCGGAGATCATAATCGTACCGCGGGCGCCCGGGTCAAAATCGCCTTCAAAGTAACCCTCTTCCGGCGACTTCAACATTGGCGGAACCAGGTGCGTGTTGGCGTGATGAACGGCTTTCGCATTGCCGGGTTTGGTAACGATGGAGCGGATCCAGGTGTCTTCGGCAAAGACGTGATCGAAGACGAAGAAAACATATTGATCGGTCGCACTCTTTTTCAAGGTATACGCCTTTCTGACGGTCAGCACTAAATCCGGTTCGCCGCTGGCCCAGCCGGATTTCCAAACCTTCGGCGCGGGCAGATCTTTGGGATTGCCCCTGACCGATCCGCCGTCCACCCATTTCGTGATTGTGGCGATTTCATCATCGGTCAGCCGCGGATCGTGATCGTAACGGCCAATCGCTCCGGTGGCATGAAACGGCGGCATCGCGCGGCTGACTACTTTTTCCTTGATTGCGCGCGCCCAGGGCCTGACTTCTTCGTATGTCGCCAGCGACATTGGCGCTACGGCGCCTGCGCGGTGACATTCTTCGCAGCGATTTTGGAAAATCGGCGCGATGTGCTTGGCAAAGCTGACCGGGGTCTTGTCCGCTGTACTGCCAGAAACCTGCGACGAGTAGGAAGCCAATCCAACCAGGGCCGCTGTAAGCAGGAGGAATAACTTTTTCATTGCCAGAATTCCTTTCCGAAACGATTGATGGTGAAATTGCGAAAGTGCCGTGATTATAAACCAATCTCCGGAGAACCAAAGACGATGACTGCGACAAGAAACAAGATTACCCGTAGAAGTTTTCTGGAAGCGTCGGTTGGCGGGGCTTTTTGTTCAATGCTGACAAATGCCCAAGCAAAACCTGATCTGAAAACAGTTCGCTCGCGCGCCGATTGGCAAAAAGCCCGGCGTCAGGTTTTGGATGGGATGCAGTTGGTGATGGGCAAGCTGCAAAGATTTGATGGTGTTGAAACCGGGATGGAATGGTACGAAGAATCAACGATAGAAGACCTACCCACGTTTTCCCGGATAAAGATCAGGTATCAAGCCGCGCTGGACGATTGGGTGCCCGCCTATCTGCTGACGCCAAAAAACCTGAAACGGCCTGCGCCTGCAATGCTCTGCCTGCATCAAACCACAAAAATCGGGAAGGACGAACCGGCAGGATTGGGCGGTAATCCAAACTTGCAGTACGCGAAAGAACTTGCTGAGCGTGGTTATGTTTGCATCGTGCCGGATTATCCCTATCTCGGCGAAAACAATTTCGACCCCTACCAGCACGGCTACGCCAGTTGCACGATGAAAGGCATCGTCAACCACATTCGCGCGGTGGACCTGCTGCAATCCTTGCCGCAAGTTTCGCCGAACCGCATCGGCGCCATTGGCCACTCGCTGGGCGGGCACAATACATTGTTTGTCGCAGCCTTCGACCAGCGTATTCGCGCGCTAGTCACAAGCTGCGGCTTCACCTCGTTCCGCAAGTATTACAACGGCGATCTAACGGGTTGGTCGGGTGTCCGCTATATGCCACGAATCGCGGAAACGTACGGCAAAGACCCGGCGCGAATGCCGTTCGATTTTCCGCAGATTCTGGTTTCACTCGCCGCCCGCCCGCTGTTCATCAATGCGCCGCTTCACGATGCGAACTTCGAAGTTTCGGGCGTGCAGGATTGCGTCGCGGCAGCGATGCCCATATACCGAGACATCTTCAACGCCAGGGATTCATTGGTGGCCATCTACCCGGATGCCGGTCATGAATTTCCTGCCCAAGTTCGCAAACAAGCCTGGACTTTTCTTGACCGATGGTTGAGGCCGGCTAAATGACTTCAATCATTGCCTAACGGCACATCGGGCTGAGCAGCGATGACTTCAGCGGTCGGCACCGCAGGTCCGACTCGACGTTGAGTGTGGCGAAGCATTTCAGTCTCATCCAATGCCCAATCGCCTTGATGAACTCTTCTTCCGTTCCACCGTCACAGAGCGAAGTTTCGCGTCCGTCGCTGGATTTATAGTAGACCGTCGCTTCAACCGAATAGTTGCGCACGTCAACACGCGATTTGTAGTAGGTTGCGCCCGCATCCAGGCTGTTGGAGGTGTAGCCCAGCGTAGGCAGAATCGTTACGCGCGGAATCATTCGTGGCGATGGCAGGCGCACCCGGTTCCCGTATTCGCTCCGGAACGCCGCAATTGCTCCATCCCAGGCCGCATCAATCCACTCCAATCGCACGCGGTAGCGCGAATCAATGTCATTGAGATCGAAGCCATTGGTTTGAACCGGAATTCGATGCCGAGGCGTCAGGACGATCCGCTGCGGTCGTGCAGGACCCAGCCATTGTTGCAACCGCGCGCGTTGTCCAAACGAAACCGTGCAGTCAGCCGCCGCGAAAAACAAAAAGAAGGTGAACACGGCGATCCCGAATAATTTCTTCATAAGCGTCTCCTGTGTGGCGGGGAGTGCGGGGATTGTAACATGGTGCGGGCTTTCGCTGGCTTGGCACTTTGGTTGCCAACGCATTATCGTGCGAGTGTTCGAACGACGAACTGACTGTCGAACTGACTAACTGATGAACAGTGGCCTGGTTCAACCAGACAGCGTCTTGAGCGGCTTGTATGGTTGAGGTGCAATTAAACCTGTCTTGTAGAACTCTGGGAGGAGATGATGAAAACCGTAGCGACTATTTTGATTACCGTCTTGATGCTGATCAGTTTGGGCTGTGAATCGCAAACAGTGGATGACACTGGAATCAGCACCAAAGTCAAAGCCAGGCTTGCGGCGGACAGCGAAACGAGCGCCATCAAAATCGGCGTGGATACGGTCAACAAAGTTGTTACCTTGAGCGGCGTGGTTCCGACCGAACGCGAGAAGGCGAAGGCGGAAGAAATCGCGCGCAACACGGACGGCGTCACGCAGGTCGTCAACAACATTACCATCAACCCCAACACGATCGGGGCGACCAATGTCGAACAGAAAGCTCGTGAAGCCGCGAATCAAGTGGAAGAGAAGGCTCGCGACGCTGCCAACAAAGTTGAAGAGAAAGCTCGTGCTGCGGCCGGTAAAGTCGAAGAGAAGGCGCGTGAAGCCGCGGGCACGGTTGCCAGCGATGCGACCATCCTGACAAAAATCAAAGCCAAATTCCTGACTGAAGGCATTACCGGAACAAATGTTGATGTGGTCAACGGAAATGTGACCATCAAGGGCGAGATGGAAACCGAAGGAAAACGCACTCTGGCCGCCGACATCGCCCGCAGTACGGCGGGGGTGAAAAACGTCAACAATCAACTTACCGTCAGGAAGAAATAATTCCGGCTCTCAGTCGTCTGAAAACGTTGGTTTCAGCAGACCGGCTCCCGGTAAAACAAAAGCCATAGTCTACAATTCGGGAGTAAGGTAAGCTTCGTCTCTAAATTCAACCGCATGGCAGAATTCAGGCAAGGTGGAGCCTGGAATTTTGAACCCTGTAAATCTCAAAGAGGAAAATGGAAAACAGCACCCCTGCGGATCAGGAACGTTCGCAATATATTTTGAAAGAATTGCTGACGACGGGTCAGGTGATGGTCGAAAAGCTGGCGGCGGATCTGGCAGTGTCGCCTTCAACCATACGGCGCGCCCTGCGGGATTTGGAGACGCAGGGGCTTCTGCGGCGCACACACGGCGGCGCCGTACCGGTGGAACCTGCGCTGTATGAACCTTTTCGGCATGTCTCATCCTTTGGAGAACAGGAACAGCAATGCACCGCTGAAAAGCGGCAGATTGGACTGGCGGCGGCGGAGATGATTACCGACGGTGAAGTTGTCAGCATCGGCGCGGGAACGACTACAACGCAGGTTGCGCGCAGTTTGCGGCACCGGAAAAACATCACCATTGTCACCAATGCCGTCAACATTGCCATGGAACTCAGTCATCGCGACGATCTGAAAGTGTTTATGTCGGGCGGGTTTTTAAGTCCTGATTGGTTTGCGCTGGTGGGGCCGGTGGCCATTCAAAGCGTGAGCGAAATGTTTGTGGACAAAATCTTCGTCGGCGTGGATGGCATCCACCCGGAACATGGCTTAACCACGAATTACCCGGATCAGGCGGCGATTCACAGGCAGATGCTGCGGCAGGCGCGGTATCGCGTGGTTGTCGCCGATCATCGCAAGCTGGGTGTCACGGGCACCACACTGATCTGGCCGGCGCGCGAAATTGATTTGCTGATTACTGATCAAGGCGCGACCAAAGCCGCCCTCGCTCCCTTTTTGAACAAGGGAATCAAAGTGCAAAAAGTCTGAAATCACTTAAAAAGGACAATTTATGAAACGACGTGAGTTCATCAACTCCGCGCTGACCGGCGGCGTTTTGTTATTGACCGGCAGCCGCTCAGTCACACCACAAGCCAAACTGGCCGACGCCAGAATCGAAGTTCTGCTGGACGAACCCATTGGCAGAATCGCGCCGGAAATTTACGGCCATTTTGCCGAACATCTGGGCGGCGTGGTGTATGACGGCATGTGGGTCGGCGAAAATTCCAAAGTGCCGAACATCGGCGGCATCCGCAAGGAACTGGTCGAAGCCATGAAAAAGATCAAGGCCAGTGTCGTGCGTTGGCCGGGCGGCTGTTTCGCCGACAGTTACAACTGGCGCGACGGCATCGGGCCGCGTGCGCAGCGACCGCGCCGTCCGAATTTCTGGGTGGACGCGCCCGAATGGCCGAAAGGCGCGCCGGACGGGCCGTGGAAATACGATACCAATCATTTCGGCACGGACGAGTTTTTGCGCTTCTGCCAGTTGAGCAACACACAACCGTATCTGGCGGCCAATTTGCGCAGCCTGACGCCAAAGGATTTTTACGAATGGGTGGATTACTGCAACTCTCCGGCAGGCACAACGACCCTGGCCGAACAGCGCGCCGCCGCCGGTCAGCGCGAACCGTGGAAAGTCCGCTACTGGGGCGTAGGCAATGAGTCCTGGGGCTGCGGCGGAAACTTTTCGGCGGATGAGTATGCGGTCGAATATCGGCGCTTCGCCGAATGGGTTCCGCGCTACGGAATGGATTTGGCGTTCATCGGCTCCGGCCCGAACGGCGGCGATCTGGGCTGGTCGCGCCGCTTTTTCGGCAAGCTGGCGGAAAAAGGAGGCTTTGGGAAAATGTGGGGCTGGGCGCTCCATCACTACACATGGAACGCTTCCGGTGGGCGCACGACAGATTGGTATCAAGGCAAAGGCGACGCCGTCAATTATCCCAACGACGAATGGTACGAACTGCTCAGTGAAGCCAACGTCATGGAAAAACTCATCACCGATCATTGGGCCGTGATGGGCGAATTCGACCGGCAACACCGCGTCAAACTGGTCGTGGATGAATGGGGTGCCTGGTACAAACCTGGCAGTGAAGTCCATCCGACGCATTTGCTCGGCCAGCAATCCACCATCCGCGACGCCCTCATTGCTGGGTTGACGCTGGACATCTTCCACCGCCACGCCGACAAAGTCGCAATGGCCAATGTTGCGCAGTTGATCAACTGTCTGGCCGCCCTCTTCCTGGCGCACGAAGACAAATTCATCGTCACGCCGACTTATCACGTTTTCGAAATGTACGCAGCACATCAGGGCGCGCAATCCGTCCGAACGAACATTTCTTCGCCCCGTATTTCGTATTCGCGAAACAGCAAACCGGCGACTTTGCGCGGCTTGAACGGTTCTGCTTCGTTGCGGGACAAACAATTGACGCTGACCGTCACCAATCCCGGCCTGCCCGGCGCGAACCCTGCGCTCGAAACCGAAATCGCCCTGCACGGCGCAACCATCAAAGAAGTGCAGGTGACTTCGCTGACGGCCAAAGACATTCACGCGCACAACAGCTTTGCCAATCCGCGCTCGATTGAACCGCAACCGGCGCAAGCCACGGTAAAGGGCGGCACATTGGTTTACAGCTTCGCGCCCGCTTCAGTGACGAAGCTGCAAATCACGCTGGCTTGATCCGCTTTCCACTTGGAATTTTCACGCGCGCCTCGCCGTGGCAGAGTGCGGATGCTAAACTGCGCGCGCTTTTCCTTCCTTTATCATTCGACAATCCGGAGGCTTCACGATGGCGATTGCCGGTGGCACGCGCTTTAATCATTACGAAGTCGTCTCGCAACTCGGCGCGGGCGGGATGGGTGACGTTTACCGCGCGCGCGACTCACGGCTTGACCGCGAAGTCGCGATAAAAGTGTTGCCTGCTTCGTTGGCGCAAGACGCTGACCGGCTCCGCCGCTTCGAGCAGGAAGCGCGGGCAACGTCGGCCCTGAATCATCCAAACATTCTGACGGTTTACGATTTCGGCTCGCACGAAGGAAATCCCTATCTGGTGATGGAATTGCTGGAAGGCGAAGAATTGCGCGCGCAACTCGACAACGGCGTGCTGCCCGTGCGAAAGACGATTGAGTACGCCCAGCAGGTTGCTGCTGGGCTGGCCGCCGCACACGAAAAAGGCATCGTGCATCGTGATCTGAAACCGGAAAACCTCTTCGTCACCAAAGACGGGCGCGTCAAGATTCTGGATTTCGGGCTGGCGAAGCTGAAGCCGCCGAAGTTGGCGGGTGGTGTGGATTCGGAAGCGCCCACCATGAAACCGCTCACCAATCCCGGCGTCGTGATGGGGACGGTGGGCTATATGTCGCCCGAACAAGTGCGCGGGCAGGAGACGGATCATCGGTCGGATATTTTCAGCTTCGGCATCATCCTGCACGAAATGCTTTCGGGTCAGCGCACGTTCACGGGCGATTCACTGGTCGAGTTGATGAACGCGATTCTGAAAGACGAACCGCCGGAATTGGGCGAGACGAACGCCAAGGTTTCGCCGCAGTTGGAGAAGATCGTGCGGCGCTGTTTGGAAAAGAAACCGGAGCGGCGCTTTCAATCCACGAGCGATTTGGGCTTTGCGCTCGAAGCGTTGGCTGCCTCTGGGAGCGCAGGCGTCTCGCCTACGAGTGTCAAGTCAGACCAATTGATGCCGACAGGTTTGCCCCTTCACCCCACAGACGAGACGCCTGCGCTTCCAGGACGCTGGCGGGAGCGCCTGAGCTGGATTGTCGCGGGCCTCGCAACCTTGGGCATGCTGGCTTTCGGCGTAGCGTATGTCCGACGGCCGGCGCTGGAAACGGAAACGGTGCGTTTATCGGTGATGCCGCCGGACAAGGCCACATTCTCTGACTGGCCGGTGATTTCCCCGGATGGCCGCACGCTGGCCTTTGTCGCCAGAGTCGGCGACAAAACACAACTCTGGGTGCGTCCGCTCAATTCCACCACAGCCAGACCGCTGACGGAGGCTTCCACTTGGCCGTTCTGGTCGGCGGACGGAAGCTTCCTGGCCTTCTTCCACGAAGGTAAGCTCAAGAAGATCGCGCTGGCTGGCGGCGCGGCTGAGACATTGTGCGAGGCGGGCCCTTCGGGTGGTACTTGGAATCGGGAAGGGGTAATTTTGATTAGTGGGAGCGGAAGTGGAATCAAACGCATATCCGCCAATGGCGGCGCCATCGCCAATGTCACCACCCTTGATAGTTCGCGTGGAGAAATAATCCACACGCGCCCGGTTTTTCTGCCCGATGGGCGGCACTTCCT
This sequence comes from Heliomicrobium sp., assembly GCA_021155085.1. Lineage (GTDB taxonomy): Bacteria > Acidobacteriota > Blastocatellia > RBC074 > RBC074 > RBC074. The sequence goes on from JAJNQA010000027.1 coordinate 115,003, forward strand.
CTTTTACTCGGCGAACAAGGATCGGGAAAAGTCCGCTGTATTTCTGGCCTCGCTGGATGGGGGCGAAACGCGGCAGCTTTGGGCGGCTGACAGCAACACGGTTGGCGTAGCGGTCAATCCGTCGGCGCCGGATGAAGGTTGGCTCGTCTTTACGCGGCAGGGAGTATTGCAGGCGCAGTCCTTCGATTTCAGCCGGCACCAATTGGCGGGAGAGCCGGTGCGAATCCCCGGGCAGGTGTGGGTGGATAACAACGGTACGGGCAGGTTCTCGCTGGCGACGAATGGAACGCTGGCCTTGCTCGAAGGCGACGACAATCGGCAATTCGTTTGGTTGGATCGCACCGGCAAACGATTGGGCACGGTGGGGCGGCAGGGGCTTTGGGTCAGCAATCACCTGTCCCCGGACGAACAGCGTCTGGTCGCGGGGCGGCGCGATCCACGGACGCAAACCACCGACCTTTACGTGTTGGATTTGCTGCGCGGAACCGAGACGCGCTTCACCTTCGATCCGGCCAATGATAGCAATCCGATCTGGTCGCCGGATGGCAGTCACATCGTCTGGCAGTCTTCGCGTGAAGGTGAGATCGGGTCAGGTCTTTACCAGAAGGCGGCAAGCGGCGCGGGACAGGATGAATTATTGCTGCGCTCCGCCGCTCAGGCGCAAATCCCCCTGGACTGGGCGGCGAATGGGAAGTTCCTGCTCTACTTGGAAGCGTCTCTGCAAGCGAATCTGGATTTGTGGATTTTGCCGATGGAAGGCGAGCGCAAGCCTTATCCCTGGCTGAGCACGCCCTTCAACGAAAATGGAGGTCGGTTTGCCCCGGATGGCAAATGGATCGCTTACCAGTCCAATGAGTCAGGCCGCAATGAAATTTATGTGCAAGCCTTTACGCCGGGTGCGCCTGCGTCGGGCGGCAAAGTGCAGCTTTCGACCAATGGCGGCGCGGCTCCGCAATGGCGGCGCGATGGCCGGGAACTGTATTACCGCTCGGCGGACGGCAAGCTGATGGCGGTGGACGTAACGCTCGGCGCGGAGGTGAAAGCCGGGACGCCAAAAGAACTCTTTTCGTTCGGCACTTTTTTTAACTTGGAGGCGACGGGCGACGGGCAGCGGTTTCTATTGACGACCAGCGCCGCCGACTCAACCGTGCCGCCGTTCATGGTGGTGCTGAACTGGATGGGAGAGTTGAAAAAGTGAGATGGGGTACGCACGCGCCCTCGCGTGCGTACCCCATTAAATCAGCTTTTCGCAATTTCGCGCACGCCGTCAATCAATCTGGCCACTTCATCCGCCGTCGTGTAACAAGCGCAACCTACCCGCACCAAGCCTTGTTCCACTTTGCCCAGGCGTTCAACCACCGTCTGCGCGTAAAAGTCGCCGTGCGAAGTGAAGACGCCACGCTCAACTAAATGCTTGGTCACTTCTTCGGAAGGAATGTCTTTGACGGTAAAGGAAATTGTGGAAGTGCGCGGCTGGTTGGGTTCAGGCCCGAAGACCGTCACGCCTTCGATGGCGTGCAAGCCTTCCCATAACTGTTTCAGCAGTTCATCGCCACGCGAATGCAATGCGGCAAAAGAGTTTTGCAGCCGTTCGCGCCGCGTCGAACCTTCGGCGCCCTCTTTGGCTAATGCCGCCAGGAAGTTGACTGCCGCCGCCGCGCCGACGATGCCTTCGTGGTTTTGAGTGCCGGTTTCCAGACGGTCAGGGGCTTCGTTGGAGGCGGGTTGAAGTTTGGGCACGTCCAGGGATTGCAGCAAATCGCCTCTGCCATACAGCACGCCGATGTGCGGGCCGTAAAACTTGTAGGCGGAGCAAGCCAGAAAATCGCATTCCAATTCGCGCACGTCCGGCAGTTCGTGCGAAGCGTAGTGAACCGCGTCCACGTACACCAGCGCGCCGAATTCGTGCGCCAGTCTCGCCGCTCGCTGCACGTCGTTGATGGTGCCCAGAGCGTTCGAGGCCGCGCCGATGGCCATCAGTTTGGTGTTGCGGTTGATGGCGGATTCCAGGTCGTCCCAATCCAGTTGGCCGGTTTCGGTCAGCAGCTTGACGGTGCGGATGGTCAGGCCGCGATCTTTGGCCAGTTCGCGCCAGGTGTCGGCATTGGCGTGGTGATCGAGTTCGGTGATGACGATTTCGTCGCCCGGATTCCAACCTCGTCCGAGCGCGCGTCCGATGTGAAATGTGATGGTCGTCATATTCGCGCCGAAGGAAACTTCGCTGGCTTCGCAGTTGAAAAAGTCCGCGAAGGTTTCGCGCGCTTCCAGCAGCAGTTGGTCGGTTTCGGCGCTGGTCGGATACGCCCAATGCGTGTTGGCGTTGTGATGAAACAGATAATCGCTGATGGCTTCGGCGACCGCGCGCGGGACTTGCGTGCCGCCGGGGCCGTCGAAATAGGCGACCGGATGGCCGTTGTATTGGCGATTGAGAGCAGGGAAGTGAGAACGAATTTCTTCTGTGGATGCGACGGATGAAAGGTTGTTGTTATTCATAGCGGCGACATTGAAACTCATCAACGCCGCCGCTGTCATGTCATTTGGGGACAACCCGCTCGCTATCGCTCGCGGTACTGTCAAATCACGGGGACGGTGATGGTGTAGGACGGAAGCAGCGAAATGTGGCGGAAATTCATCGCGCCTTTGAACTGCGGGCCGCGCGTGAAAATCGCGCCCAGCAGCGGGCGTTCGGCGGTGGTCATCAGTTTGATCCAGCCGGTGCGGCCTGCTTTGACGAAATTGTTCAGGTCTTCGCTGATTCGCAGGCTGAGGAGCGGCGTGCGGCGGTACGCGCGGGTGATGAAACTGGTGGAGCGCACACGCGCCGTGTCATCGTAAATCAGCGCGGTGATGGTGCTGCTTTCATTGATGGTAACGCCCAGATTGGGTGTCGGCACGAAGGTGACCAGCGTCGAATCGTGTGTGGTCTGGCTGTTGAAACTGGAGACGGCGACTGTCTGCGGCAGCCGTTCGTATTCACGGCCATCGAAGATCAGATCGGCGGACACTTCAGAAGTCAGCCTGACGTCATCGCGCGGAATCCTGCTGACCGCCATTGCCGGCAGCGTGGCGACTTGCCCGTCAATTTCGTGAATGTAGGCGTCGCCGACCAGATGATTGAACCGGATGGGAACGCCGGTGAAATTGGCGACGGCGACTATGTAGCCAACCACGCCGGGATCAAGATCGCTGGCCAAAAAACTGCCGGTATGGCTTGGCCCCAGCGTCAGCCGGGCATTGTCTACGCTGCCCGTGTTGCCATCCACGAAGTACAAATCCACGTCCACGTCGCTCATCGGGTGCGTGTTGGTAATATGAATCTGTGTGTTTTCGTGAATTGGATCAACGGCGTCGCTGATATATTTCGCGAAGAAAAGAACGCTGCCGGCTTTTTGATCACTTGGCGGTGTGTTGCGCAGCAGTTCTATATACGCTTCACAGGGATCGGTTCTGATTTGGGCAAGGGCAGTCGTGGTGAATATGAAAACGAGGAATAACAGGCTGATCAGGTGAACCGCTTGCGTCTGATGCTTGGGGAGAAATCGCGACATGGTCAGTGCTCCTTTTTACAACTGGATTGGCTGGGACACAGTTTCTTTGGGCGGCGTGAATTGTGAACGCAATTTCCAGGCGATGCAATTAGAGTCTGGCGCTGACGTGGCATTTCATGTGGTGCGGGTTGTTAAAGAGGAGTCGGTGAATTGCTGTCCCGGAAAATTGAAAAAGCCCAGACGATTTCTTGTCCGAGCTTTTGTTTTCACCAATGCCGCGGTCAGGGTTTCAATTTCAAATGAACGCTTCGGCGGAAATGTGAAAATAATCGGCCAATGCCTTGGCCTTCTTGGAATACCATGAGCGTAGATGGCACAGCGTCCCAATCAGGCTTTCACGCCCGCGCCAGCCGTCCACCCACCATCCACCATCACCGATTGTCCGCTGATGTAATCCGAAGCGTCGGAAGCAAACAACACCGTCGCGCCAGCCAATTCCGCAGGCAGTCCCGGACGACCCATTGGAATGACACTGACCGCGCTATCGTAGAGTTCCGGGTTTGAAAAGACCGAATCGGTCATCTTCGTCCAGAAGCGGCCCGGGGCGACGGCGTTGACGCAGATGTTGTATTTGGCCAAATCCACGGCCAGCGCGCGTGTCATCTGGCGCATGCCGCCTTTGCTGATGGCGTAGAGCGCAACGTTCGGGACGACGATTTCAAAGGCGATGGAGCCGACGTTGATAATCTTGCCTCGGCAAGCTCGACTGGCTGGTTGGTTGCGCATGATGCGGGCGGCTTCCTGCGCGGCGAAAAACGCGCCTTTGATGTTGACGGCCATCAGCGTGTCCCAGTCTTCGATGGTGAAGCTGTCCCACGGTTTGCGGAAGTTGATGCCGGCGGCGTTGACCAGAATGTCCAGGCGGCCCAGTTGTTCGGCGGCTTTGCGAACCGTCGCCTGCACGGCTTCGGCGTCGCCGACATCGGTGGGCAGGATGAAGGCTTTGCGGCCAGTGGCGCGAATCATTTCGGCGGCGGTTTCCAGTTCGCTTTCGGTGCGCGAAGCGAGCGCAATGTCCGCGCCTTGATGCGCCAGTGCTTGCGCCATTGCCAATCCAAGCCCGCGTCCGCCGCCGGTGACAAGCGCGGTGCGCCCGTCCAGGCGGAAGCTGGGCATTTGAAATTCACTATCGAGCGGCATTCTTCTTTCGGTCGTCATACTTGGTTCACTTGGTGATTTGATTGATTACGTAATAGCCGGTCAGGCAGATGATCACGGCGGTGGCAAACCACAGAAACGCGGTGACCCAGGGCGAAGGAGCGATCTCCTTCGGCAGATGGCGATGACGCAGATACAACGTGCTGACGCCAATGATTGGCAGCATCATCGCCTGGGCCAGGCCGCCCGCGACAACCATCTTGACCGGCGAGTCAAAGAACAGAAACAGCCCCACCGGAATTGCGGTGATCAGGACGATGAAGGTGTTTCGATAGCGTTTTCGCGCCGAATAATCGTCGGCTTTGAACGCGCCCATCAGCCTGAACATATCGGCGAAAACGCGCGAATTGGCCGCCGTCGCCGCGAAGATCGTTCCGTAAAGCGTGACAATCGCGCCCGCATAAAAAATCCACAGCGACCATTGGCCCAGCGTCTGCGTGTAGATGTTCGACAGGGTCGGAATCATGTCCTTGGCCGAGGGGACTTTGCCCATGCTGTGCAAAATCCCCGCGCCCAGCATGTAAAACGCGACGGTGGCGATGGTGTATATGATCATCGAAACGAAGATGTCCGTGTGCATGACGCGAATCCAGCCGCGTGCCCGCGCGTTCCATTCCGGCGAATCGTCCCGCTTGCCGGCAAACCGCGCGTAGCCTTTTTCGACGCACCAGTATGGATACATCATCAGTTCGCTGGCGCCGACGCCCGTAATGCCGAAAACCGCCACTGCGGTCGAAATCCCTTCGCCCGGCAGTTTGAACTTGAAACCGTCCACAATCTGCGCCCAGGAAAAATTCTGTGGCTGGCGAATCAGCAGCACTGCCGCCAGGAAGGTCAGCATCGTGAACAGTCCGACCTTGATCATTGCCAGACGTTCAACCCGTTCATAGGCTCCGCCCAGCAGCAGCGCCAGCGTGATGCCCCAGAAGATCAGCACCCAGGTCCAGACCGGAACCGAAGGGATCAGCAGGTTCATCACCTGCGACACGCCGCCGAACATCGCGCCGATTTGCAGCAGCGTCATCAGCGTCATCACCGCCCAGGCCACGACAACCCAGTTGATTTTGAAGTGCGGGCCCGGCACGCGGTTGAAACTGGCCAGGCCGGTTTCGCCGCTGGCAATGATGTAGCGTCCCATTTCGGCCTGGACGACGGGCTTGATAAAACAGCTCAGGACGATCACCCACAATGCCGTGTAGCCGACTTGTGCGCCGAGCGTCGTGGTCGCGATCAATTCGCCGGAACCGACGATGGACGCGGCCAGGATGATTCCCGGCCCGATGCGTTTGAGCGAAGCGAGCAGGGTTGTTGGCGGCTCTTCAACTTCTTCAGGCCGCAACTGATACGGATCGTTTTGTTGGGTCATTAGTGTTTGTCAGCTTGATGGATAATTTGTGGTGCCGTACGGGGAGCGGTAGCGACCTGGTTCCAGTGGAGCAAAAAAACTTCCGCAGCCACCAGGTCGCTACCGCTCCCTGCACTGTACGTTCAGATTCGGATGAACAACTTCTTGCGGTACATCCAATACAACATCAGCCAGAAGACGGCAATGGCTGCGCCGCCGCTGAGCAACCAGGAATATCCTTCGCCGAAAATGTTGTAGATATTCTGGCCAAGATGGATTCGGAACGTCGCGATGATGAAGCGGTCAATCAGATGCGACAAGACGTAAATCGCAATCGAGTTCATGCCGATCACGACCAGCGGAAACGACCAGCGTTTGTAACCCAACACATCAACCAATCCATAAAATCCGGCCAGCAGCAGAAAACACCAGCCGCCGCTGAAAATCGTCCACGCAGGCGTCCAGATGCGTTTGACCGACGGGCAAATGCCTGAATAGTGAAGCGCCAATCCAAGCGCCAGGCAAGCAACACCGGCAATCGCCAGCTTTTGAATTTTGGCTTTTTCCGACGTTTCCGATTTGAGCCAGCGTCCGGCGACCAGACCCAGAATCATCGTGCCGAGCGTCGGAATAAAGCTGAGCGTTGCGTACCCGCCTCCGTTGTGGGTGAAAGGTTTTTCGCGCCGGAACAGGTTCAAAAACCAGGTGTCAAAAGCCCAGGCCAGATTGCTGTTTTTGTTGAAGTGCGCCGCGATGCCCGAAGCGTGGTATGGCCAATCGGCGGGAACTCCAACCGCCGTGTAATCGAATCCCGGCGGCGGCAGCGGGTAGAGGACAAACGCCAGCCAGTACCCGGCCAGCACCAGCCCCAGCGAAATCCAGATGGTTCGCATCGAACAAAAGCCGAGCGCGAACAGAAACAGATAGCCCATTCCGATCTGCGACAATGTGTCTTCAAACGTCCAATTTGTTTGCAGCCTGCCGACCGAACGCAGGAAGACGCCGAGCAGGATCAACACCAGCGCGCGCCAGGCGGCGTGGCCGAACATGGTGGCTTTCGATTCGCCTTTGGCCGTGCGGCTGGCGATGGAGTAGGGAAGCGCCACGCCGACCAGGAACGAAAACGACGGCTGAATCAGATCGTGCAGCGTCGCGCCGTACCATTCCACGTGCGTTTGATGCCGCGCCAGAAAATTCCAAAACCAGTTCGGATGGGCGGTGGCGACGCGGCTCAGGTGCAGGACTTCCGCGACCATCAAAAACATGACGAAGCCGCGATAGGCGTCCATGGAAGTCAATCTTGCCGGAGGGGAAGTTGGGGCGGAAGTCATTGTTGTGTGGCGGAAAAAGAGAGACAGGATTCCCATTGTCTCTTTCAGGATGGACAAGATCATATATCCTGAAAATCCTGAAAAGAACCCTGTGAATCCTGTCTATCGGTTATTTGCTGAAAAGCCGGGCAACGGGTTTGCCCGCCTGCGGATTGTTTTCGCTGTAATCCAGATTCAGAAAGCGGCAGAGCGTTGCGGCGACCTGATTCTGGTAAATCGTTTCGGTGTTTTTCCATTCGCCACGCAAGCTGACATCCGGGCTGATAAAGGCCATCCAGATGTACTGCGCTTCGGGGACCTTTTCGCCGTGGTCGGTCCAATCCTTGATGGTGTTGCCGCGTCCGTGATCAATGGTGATGATGATCGAAGTTTTGCCTTTGTATTTCGGCGTGCTTTGCAGGGTTTCCCAAAGTTCCTTGAACTGCTGATCGTTCTGATGGAAGGAATTCAGCGTATGCGCATAATCGCCGCCGTGCGCCCAGTCGTCGGTTTCGCCCAGCGCCAGATGCAGCACGCGCGGCTGGTAGGTCTTGATGTGCTCCATCGCAAAGCGAAACGTGAAGTAATCAAAACGCACGCTGTCCCAAGGGCTCAAGCGTTCGTTTTGCAGCTTGCTCAGGGCTTTGAGTTCGGCGCTTGCCGCAAGCTCGTAAGGCTCGTGACCGGCGTTGATGGTGACCGCTCCTTCCTCGTGTTCGCCGATCCAGTTGAAAACATCCCACGAACCGAACAGCGCGACCTGGTTTTTATTGAGCTTCAGTTTGCGCTTCGCGAATTCCAGCACGCTCGGATAGGGATTGCGCGTTTTGTCGTTGCTGTTGATGACATCGTCGTGTGCCTGCCCGGTCAGGATTTCAGAATAGCCGGGATAGGAAAACCACATTTTGTTTGTGGTCATCACGGCGCTGTTCAGGCTGCGATTGCCTGCGACCGAGCCGTGTTCTTTCATCAGCGTGCCCCAGAAAAAAGGCAGCAATTTCATGCGCCGCTCTTCGGGCGTGGGGGCCCAATACTTTTTGTAAAGCGCGGTGTCTTCGACTTTGCCGCGCCGGGTTTTGTCTTTCAGGATGTCGAGGTCGAGTCCGCCGAAGACTTCCTGGGTTCGCGCGCCATCGAGCGTGATCAGAATGACGTTTTCAGTTTTCGTTTGTGCGAATGAGGCGCAGGTTAATAACAGTGTGAGTGAAAGCAGGAAGAGGTGGGAGCGAAGTTTGTTCATGGCATGGTTATCGAAGTGATTTTTCATATGCCATATGACATATCGAATATGTCATATGGCATATGGTTTTGAGGGGCTAGAACAACAGCTTCAGGGCGAACTGAATCTGCCGCGCCGGGAAGGTGCTGCGGATTGTTCCGAAGCTGCCGCCCGCCGCCGGAGCGCCGTTGACAATGCGAATGTTATTCGCATTGGTGTCCGGCACGGTGAAATTGCTGCGGTTGAACAGATTGAAGGCTTCCATGCGGAATTCCAGCCGGGTGCTTTCGCGCCAGAGCGGGAAGGATTTGTGCAAGCCCAAATCCGCCTGCCAGAAGTTCGGCCCACGCACCGTGTTACGGCCCGCATTGCCAAACGGCTGGCTGCGGTCGGTCGGCACCGCAACGGCGTTGATGTTCAGATAGTTGTTCACATCCAAATCGCCTGGCGTGTAGAGGTCAGACAGGATTTGGTTTGGGCGATAGGTCAGCGAAGAGCCAACCTGGAAGGCCGACGCCGCGCTGTAAGTCAGGTTTGCCGGCAGACCGCTGGTGAGCGAATTGATCAGGGTCGTGCGCCAGCCGCCGATGACGTAATCCAATCCGGTCGGAATGCTGCCGCCGAACTTGCGGCCTTTGCCGAACGGCAGGTCATACACGACGCTGGTCGTGTTGTTGAACGGTTGATCGTAATTCGACCGGCCTTTGTCGTTGGCCAGATTCTTGATGTTGCCGCGCGAATTGTCGCCGAAACTGGCTTCCAGGTGACCGGCGGCGTTGTCCATCGCCTTCGACCAGGTGAAGGAGTTCAGCAGGTACAGCCCGTCGGCGAAGCGGCGTTCCAGCTTCACCTGCAGAGCGTTGTAATTGGCGAAGCCGCCGTTGAACGATGCCTGGATGAACGAATAGTTGGTGAACGGACGGCGCTGTTGCAATGCGGTGTTTTCCGTCGCCGCGTTCGGACGCGCCTGGTTGTAATCGCCCAGGATGATCAGTTTGTTGCTGCGATTGCCGACGTAGCCGACATCGAGCAGCAGTTTCCACGGCAGTTCGTGCTGGACGGTCAGATGCCAGCTTTGCACATAAGACGTGCGCGTATCACGCGGCGTGAAGTTGACGCGGGCGGTCAGCGGATTGAAACGCTCCGGCGCGACGAAACCATCTGGAAAACCCTGCTCGGTTTTGCGGAAGCAATTCAGGAAGTTGTTGCCCGTGCAGAGCGGTTGCGAAACCTGCTGCACGATGCTGTTGCTGATGATGTTCGGGCCGTTGTACGAAAGCAGATTTTCGCCGCCCAGCCGGTTGAAATGAATGTAGCTGATGCCGTATCCGCCCCGCACAACGGTCTTATCCATCGCTTGATACGCGAATCCGATTCGCGGCGCCCAGTTGTTGCGGTCGGGATCCACCAGCGCGCGGTCATAGATCGAACCATCTTTGGCCTGAATGATGGACAGGGTCGCCGGATCGAAATTGCCCAGCCGGTTCTGCTCTTCCCACTGCGGCGTGGCGAATTCGTAACGCACGCCCAGATTGAGCGTCAGCTTCTGGGAAAGTTTGAAATCATCCTGCAAGTACGCGAAATGCATACGCTGTTTCAGCGTGATGATCAGCGCATTGTTCAGGTCGTACTGGCTGCGCGCGCCGAACAGGAAGTCGGCGAAGTTATAAATATTGTTGCTGGTGGTGACGCCAGTCGGACGGCTGAACTGGCCGCCATACGCGTCACGTCCGTACTTGGGATTGAAGTCGTCAATCTCCGTGCTGATCGCCTGATACTCGTAGCCGGTTTTCAAGCTGTGGCGTCCGAGCACGAAGGTGTAGTTCAGGCGCGGATTGATGACGATCGGATCCTGGAATTGCGGGTTGCTGTCCTGCCGGCCATAGCTGGTGTAGCCGCTGATGTTTTGCGTGTGCAATCCACCGGCGAAGCGAGAGTCGGTGGGCAGCCCCGGAATCTGGAAGGTGGAATCGCCCACGCCGGTCGGCGTTTTGCCTGCTTTGGTGCGCGAAATACCGAGACGGAACTCCAACAGCGAATTGCTGGTCAGGTTGTGCGTGACACCCGTCGCCAGTTGCTGATTGATGACGCGAACGAAAGCATTCGCCGGGCTGAAAATCGGTCCGGGAATCACCGGCGCTTCAAAGTTGTTCAGCTTGCGATGGCTGATCCGGGCGAAGGCCGTGGTCTTGGCGCTGAAGTTGTGGTCAATCTTCACGTCGCCCTTGTCGTTGTAAAACTTGCTGCGCGGCAGGTCCTCAAAGTTGTTCGAGACGAAGCCGGTCGCGGTGGCATTGGTCGTGGGCAGGGCCAGACTGTTGAGCACCTGTCGGGCAAACGGCGTGATTGCGCTGGCCGGAATGTTGCCATCCGCGTAGACCTCGCCGGTGAAAGGATTCCGAATCGGTGTTCCCAATTGGCCATTGCGCTGGGCCGCGGTCGGAACTGTGCCGAATTGCAGCGTTCGGGTGATACGGCGGAAACCTTCGTAATCGGCGAAGAAGAAGGTGCGGTCCTTGATGATCGGCCCGCCGATGGTTCCGCCAAACTGATTCTGAATCAGCACTGGCTTTTGACCGCGCGTCGGTTTGAAAAAGCCCGTGGCGTTCAGCGAAGTATTGCGGACGAAGTCGTAGACCGAACCGTGAAATTCGTTCGTGCCGCTGCGCAAACTGGCGTTGATGACCGCGCCGCCTGCGCGCCCGAATTCGGCGCTGAAATTGTTGGTCTGCACCTGGAATTCCTGCACGGCATCCGGCGAAGCCTGCACCACCTGATTGGAAAATCCCTGGTTGCTGGTTCCGTAAGAATTGTTGTCCACGCCGTCAATGATGAAGTTATTGAGCGACGACCGCAGGCCGTTGACGTTGAATGATGCATCGCGTCCGCCGGAATCCTGATTGTTCAGCACGGATTTGCGCACGCCGGGCGACAGCAGCGCCAGGTCTGCATACGCGCGACCGTTGAGCGGCAGATTGACGATTTGCTGCCGGTTGATGATTTGTCCGCGAACGCTGGTTTCGGTTTCCAGCAATTGCGCGGCATCCGCCGAAATATTGACAGTTTCAGTAACTGCGCCGGCTTTCAGCGCCAGATCAACGCGTTGGCGCGCATTAACCGTGACTTGAATGTTTTCAGCCAAGCCTCTGGAAAAGCCTTGCGCTTCAGCCGCCACCTGGTATTGACCGATTTTGACGTTGAAGAACTGGTAGTTGCCGTTTTCGTCCGTCTGCGCCGTGGCGGTGACACCAGTGGCCGAATTTTTCAACGTGATGGTGGCGCCGGGAATGGCCGAACCAGCGGCGTCCGTGACCGTGCCGAGCACGGTCGCCGTATCGAATTGGGCAAATGCTGTGGGGGCAAGCAGAAAGACTGCCAGCAGTGAAATCACCAGCCTGAGATACCGGCAAGTGAGGGATATAGAACTTCTCATAATTCCTCCGATTCCTTCATTAGAGTAATGGTTAATTGGTTTTGGGTTTGAATTGAGCTGCGACAATAACAATCCCAGCAGCTACTGCGCATCAGAGTGGGATAAAGTCTTCGTTAATTTTTTGATTGGTCATAATAGCTCTGATGCTTCATCAGCAAACTTTGGCCTGCCTGCTGAAACAGAAAATCTATGGGCACAGGACAGCTTTGATGTCCTTGCCCTGCGCCGCCAGCATCCGCTCGAAGGCCGTCACGCCTTCACTCAAAGGGAACGCTGTAATCCAGCTTATGCCGTCAACTTTTCCGCTGGCCAGCAAATCAACGGAAAGTTGGAGTTCCGCCATTGTCGCCGCGTAGCTGCCTTGCACGCAGCGTTCGGCGAGCGTGATGTCGTAGGAATCCATCGTGATCGTGTTTTCGTGTGTCCCGATCCAGACGGTGGCTCCGCCAGGCCGAGTCGCGTTGAGCGATTGCTGTTTGGTGGCGGATAAACCGCAGGCATCCACCACCACATCCGCGCCTTCACCGTCTGTCCAGTCAAGCACGGCAGTTTGAAGATGGTCCTGATTCGGATTGATGGTGCGTTTCGCGCCGAGTTTGGTGGCGGTTTCGAGCCGTTCGGGAATGATTTCGCTGACCATCAGTTCGGCGTCGGTCAGAACTTGAAACGCCTGTTGGGTCATCAACCCAATTGGCCCCGCGCCGAGGATCAGGATTTTGCGCGGATTGATCCGTTTGGAAAGGCCGACGACATGAACGCCATTGGCCAGCACTTCGGCCAGACTGGCGGCTTCAGCGGGCAGGGAATCCGGCCAGGCAACAACAGCCTTTTCCGGCGCGGTGACCAGTTCCGCAAATGCGCCCAGGCGCTGCATGCCGAAAATTTGCCGATTGGCGCACAGATTGACTTCCCCGCGCAGACAACGGATGCATTTGCCGCAGCCAATCAGAGAGTGCGAAACCACGCGCTCGCCAATCTTGAAATTGGAAACGCCGCGCCCCGTGTCCACGACTTCACCACAAAACTCGTGACCCAGAACCAGAGGCGGCACACGGCGCGGGCTGCGATTGCGAAATGCTTCCAGTTCGCTGCCACAAATTCCGCAAGCCGAAACACGCAACAGCAATTCGCCTTCGCCGGGCTGCGGGTCAGGCGCTTCCGCGATTTCCAGCCGGTCGTAGGCAGGGTAGAGCAGCGTCTTCATTCGGATTCCTTAAAAACGTGATGTCTTGATTTAACTTCGATTTTACATGGCGGCTGGCGAAAAGCGAATGGCCGCCATCAATTTGCCAGCAAAATTCTCAGGTCGCGGACGTTGTTGCCGGTCGGTCCGGTCAGAATCGCGTCGCCAATCGCATTGAAGAAGTTGAAGGAATCGCTGTTGATCAGATGCGTTTCGGCGGAAACTCCTTTTTCTTCAGCGCGTTGAATCGTCTGACCATCGGCAATGGCTCCGGCGGCCGGGCTGTGACCATCTATGCCATCGGTTCCTGCACTCAGTACGACAATGTTTTCGACCCCGCGTTGATGGAGATGAATTGCTGAGCGAAGGACAAATTCCTGATTGCGTCCGCCTTGGCCGTCTCCGCGTACGGGGCAAATCACTTCGCCGCCGGAAATCAGGCAGACGGGTTGTCCTGGATGTTTGTGCTGCAAGATCGTGATGCGTTCGAGGTGAATCTGCATCATTGTTTCAATATCGCCTTCGACCAAATCTTCGGCGATTTCCACCACACAGCCGAAATCGCGTTCGGCGATTTGTTTGGCTTCGAGCATCGCGCGGCGGTTGTCGAGCAGCAGGTGATGCGAGTTTGTCGTCCCGCCTTCAGGCGGAAGTGCCTTTTGAGAAAGATTCCGGCTGAAGCCGCTACTACGAACATTTGGCGGAAACTGGCTGAGCAGGTCGTAGCGTTCGATGATCCGCTGGAAATCTTGAACGGTCGAACCGTCCGGCAAGGTCGGGCCCGACGCGACAGTCGTCAAATCGTCGCTGTTGACATCGGAAATGTAGAGTGAAATCTGTCGCGAACGTGGTGCGGTGGCGGCCAGCTTTCCGCCTTTGACGGCTGACAAATGCCTGCGGACGATGTTCATTTCGTTGATCACCGCGCCGCAGTTGACCAGCGCGCGATTGACGGCCTGCAGATCGTCGAGCGTCAGATTCGTATCAATCGGCTGTTCAAACATCGCCGAACCACCGCCGGAAATCAGAAACAGGACCAGCGTTTCTTCGGCATCATGCTGGCGAAGCAGGGACAACGCTCTTGCGGCAGCCTCCAAGCTCGCCGCGTTCGGCAGCGGATGGCCGCCAATTAGCACCGGCAACTGCTGCGGCAGACTGCCGATCACCGCGCCCGTGACAACCAAACCATCTGTAATATGATCCCCCAGCAGTTTTTCCACCGCGCGGGCCATCGGCACACTCGCCTTGCCGATGGCGATGACCAGCAGGCGAGAGACTTTCGACAGATCGCAAACTTCATCGCCAACCGAAAGCCGGCTGGCTTCCAAACGCAAATTGGCTGAGACGACGGCTTCGACGTCAATCGCCGCCAGGGTTTGATGAAAGATGTTCAGCGCGGCTTCGCGCGGATTAAAAGAGGTAGTCATGATTGATCGTGAGTTTTCCATTCGCTGGCCAGCATTGAGTAAATCACCTTGTCCACGAACTTGCCATTGAGCAAGCCGCCTTCGCGCATCACGCCGTCTTGCGTAAAACCGAGCCGTGCTGGGATCGCCCGGCTGCGCAGGTTTCCGCTGGCGCAATGAATCTCGACGCGGTTCATTCCCAGATTCTTGAAAGCGTCGTCAATCATTGCTGCGACGGCTTTGGTCATGATGCCTTTGCCTTGCTGGCCGGAGGACAGCCAATAACCAATTTCCATCGTTTTGTTCTGCCAGTCGTAAGCGACCACGCCGATGGCGCCGGCAAGCTCGCCATTCAGCCAGATTCCCGCGGATAAAGATTCCTTGTTTTCGTATCGCCGCCTGGAATCCACGATGAATCGCCGCGTGACTTCGGACGAATCTGAAGCGTCCACCCAGATCAGCCATTCGCGCAGATGTTCGCGGTTGCGGTCAACCAGGGCGAAAACTGTTTCCGCATCGGATTCCTCAAACATTCGGAGTTCGATTTCATCATCTACTTTTAGCTTGAAGGCCGCCGGTTTTTTTTCTGGCTCTTGGGTTTGAGCTACACGCTTGGCCAGATAGATGTCCGGCTTGCCGAAGCCATTGGCGTCCGGCATCACGCCGGTAATGGTGAATCCCAGCTTTTGATAAAACTTGTACGGATGACCACGCAGATTTTTGATGTTTGCCAGATGTTCCAGCGGATTTGGATACAGATCAACGCCTCCCAGCGAAGTCAGGCCGTCTTCATCATCGCTGCCAAGCCATAGTGTTTGCCCGCCCCGCGCGGCAATCCGGGCTTCCAAATCTTCGACCAGCTTGCGCCCGACGCCGCGACCTTGGGCGCGCGGACTGACCGCCAGCGGATGCAGTTCCCAGACCTTGCCTTCGTATGTCTCAATCCCGCCAATCCAGCCGAGCACCGCGCCGTCATCGTCAAGCGCCACGCGGCTGATGCGGTTTTCAGCAAAGGATTCATGAACTTCTTCGATCGCATCTTCCAGTGTTGGCCAGGCGTCTGGCCAATGCTCTTTGAAAGCTTCAATCAGCAATTCCGCGGTTTGTTGAATGAGCTGCGGATTGTCCGCCGGAAAATCAAGAATGCGCATCAAACCTCCGATTGTGAGCGGCGATAAAACCGTGTTAGTTTACGTGCCTTCTGACAAACTTCAACTTGTGATTCCATTTATGCCATCTGAACTTATCTTTGCCGTCGGCTCTGAAAATCCAGTCAAAATCAATTGTGTTGCCGAAGCGATTAACGCTTTTTGGTTGGACGCACGCGCAGTGGGGGTGAAAACCGATTCCGGAGTTAGTGTTCAACCGGATTCCGATGAGGAAATGTTGCTGGGCGCGCTCAATCGAGCCAGGCAGGCGCTCGCTAAAACTCCCGAAGCGCAGTTTGGGGTTGGTCTGGAGGGGGGAACCCTGGATGCCGAAGACGGAATGTGGGCGTATGCCTGGATCGTCGTGGTGGATCAAAAAGGCCGGATTGGCAAGGGGCAATCCGGCAGATTTTTATTGCCGGAGCCGGTTGCGCAACTGGTTCGTGACGGGATCGAATTGGGGGAAGCAGACGACCGGTTCTTTGGCCGCTCGAATTCCAAGCAGCAGGATGGCGCGATTGGGATTTTGTCTGATGGGGTGGTGACGCGGCTGGATTTATACAAACCGGCAGTCATCTTTGCGCTGCTGCCGTTTGTGCATCCAGAATTTTATGGCCAGAAATTTATGGGCGGAATTTTTACGGGCTGAGAATAGACAGGACTGGCAAGCTCGGCAGAAGTGGGATGCACATGCTTTGCTGAATCCCGCCAGTCATGTCTAACTTGTTCACCCTACACCGTTGCCGGCCTGGGTGATCCTAAAAGTGATTTGACCGAATCCATCAGGCTGTGACTGTCGAAAAATGATTTGTCCAGAAACCGGTCAATCGCAATGTTCTTCTTTTCCGTTGTGAATTCGCTGAGATTGGCGCTCAGTACAATGATCGGAACTCCGCCCAGTTTTCCACGTTCGTGACGAAGCAGCCGTGCCAGTTCTATCCCATCCAAAATCGGCATCTGCAAATCCGTAATAACCAGATCCGGCATGTGAGCCAGCGCTTGCAGGTAACCTTCATCTCCATCGCGTGCCGTGACAACCGCGAAACCTTGTATACGTAGCAATTCCGTCAGGGTGAGTCGTAAATTCAGGTCGTCTTCGACGACTAAGATTTTTTGTCTACGGTTCGACATTTTGTCCTCCCGTTGTGTGTTTGGTCTTTTCACTGACCGCTAACGCTTTCCTAACCTTGGCAAGGGCTATGCCAACATTTCGATAAAGTGAGAGTGTGAAGATATTGCTTGACTTAACAGTGAAATGACTGGAAATGATGCGGAATGCAAAATGATTCGATTCTGTAGGCTTTTAGAGCGTGATTGAAACCGGAGTGTTTTGTCTTCGTGCAGAAGATTAGAAACGAAATGAGCGAGTGGGCAATTCAGCTATGCCGCACTCGCTCGTTGAAAAAAAGGAATTTGACTGCGATTTCAGCCGTCGTAGCGCTTGAATAGCAATGCCGCGTTCGTTCCGCCGAAGCCGAAACTGTTTGACAGCGCATACGTCACTTTCGCCGGACGAGCCTGATTGGGCACGTAATCGAGATCGCATTCGGGATCAGGCGTTTCGTAATTGATGGTTGGCGGCAGGATTTGACGATGAACCGCCAACGCCGTAATGCCCGCTTCAAGCCCGCCAGCGCCACCAAGCAGGTGCCCGGTCATGGATTTGGTCGAACTGGCGGCGAGTTTGTAGGCGTGGTCGCCGAAGGCGGATTTGATGGCATTTGTTTCGTTGGTGTCGCCGACCGGTGTCGAAGTCCCGTGGACATTAATATAGTCAACTTGATCGGGGGAAATTCCAGCATCCTTGACGGTTTTGATCATGACGCGGCGGGGGCCATCCATATCCGGCATGGTGATATGAAAGGCGTCACTGGTCATCGCATAACCGACGACTTCCGCATAAATTTTCGCGCCGCGCGCCTTCGCGTGATCCAATTCTTCCAGCACCAGAATTCCCGCGCCTTCGCCGATGACAAACCCATCTCGATCTTTGTCAAAAGGGCGCGAAGCGTGTTGCGGGTCATCGTTCCGTGTCGAAAGCGCACGCATTGCGGCAAACCCTCCCACGGACATGGGGGTAATTGCTCCCTCGGAACCTCCGCAGATCATTGCCACTGCTTCGCCGCGCTGAATAATCCTGAAACTGTCGCCAATGGCGTGCGCGCCGGAGCTGCAGGCGGTCGCCGTCGCCGAATTCGGCCCTTTCGCGCCGGTGTAAATTGAAACATAGCCGGAGGCGATATTGACGATTGACGCCGGAATAAAAAATGGCGAGATGCGGTCAGGACCGCCTTCGAGCATCTTGCTGTGCTCGCGTTCGAAGACGCTGAAGCCGCCGATGCCGCTGCCAATGTATGTGCCAATCTCTTCGGCATTTTCCGGTGTTACCTTAAGACCGGAATCTTCCAGCGCCTCTCTTGACGCCGCGACGGCGAAGTAGATGAAATAATCCATCTTCTTCAGTTCTTTCTTTTCAACGAACTTGGCCGGGTCGAAGCCTTTGGCTTCGGCGGCGAATTTGACCTTGTGCCGGCTGGTGTCGAAGCGCGCGATGTAATCAACTCCGCTGCGTCCTGCGAGCAAGCCCGCCCAGGTATCTTCAGTTGTGTTGCCTAAGGGACTGACCAACCCGATGCCGGTAACAACAACGCGTTTTTTACTTATTTCGTTGCTCACAACTTCCTTCCCCTTGGGAGAGTTCTTGTTAAAGACAAGCAGCCACAAAAAGGCACTGGCTACGCAAAAGTAATCGGTAACGTGATCAGCTTTTGTCCGGTTTGTGCCTTTTTGTGGCCCATTGCTGTTCTGGCGGGAGCCAAAAAATCAAGCTTACTTCTTGTGTTCTTCGATGTAAGTGATGGCGTCTCCCACGCTTTGAATCTTTTCCGCTTCTTCGTCAGGGATTTCAATGCCGAACTCTTCTTCAAAGCGCATCACCAGTTCGACCGTGTCGAGCGAGTCCGCGCCGAGATCGTCAATAAAACGGGCGTTGCGGGTGACTTCCGTCTCGTCCACGCCGAGTTCATCCACAATAATCTGTTTAACCTTATCCTCAATTGATTCTGCCATGAGTTCCTCCAGTAGTGATTTTAGAGTGCGAATTTGGATTGCGGAAAAGCGGATCATCGTTGATGAAATCCAACATCCGCAAGCCGCAATCACATATACATTCCACCATTGACATTGATTACTTGACCAGTGACATAGCCTGCCTCATCCGAGGCCAAAAAGGCAACTGCATAAGCCACATCAAGATCGCTTCCAGGGCGTTTGAGCGGGATCTGTTCCAGCATCGCTGTCCGGGCTGTTTCGTTCAGCACCGCGGTCATGGGCGTTTCGATAAATCCGGGCGCGACCGCATTGACAGTGATGTTGCGCGACGCGTATTCGCGCGCCACTGCTTTCGTAAAACCGATGAGTCCAGACTTCGCCGAAATGTAGTTGACCTGGCCGGCATTGCCCATTTGCGCCACAACCGAAGTTAGATTGATGATCCGCCCTTTGCGGGCCTTGGTCATCATCGGCAAAACGGCCTGTGTTGCCAGAAAGACGCCAGTCAGATTGGTGTTGATGACTTCGTCCCAGTCGGCTTGTTTCATCCGCAGCATCAAACCGTCGCGGGTGATCGCCGCGTTGTTGATCAGGATGCTGATGGGGCCGAGTTCTCCCGCCACCTTGGCAACTGCCGCCTTGATCTCTTCAGGGTTCGCCATATCGCCGCGAACAGCAACAGCACGGCGGCCCGCATTTCCGGGGGCTTGGCGAATCTCTTCCGCCACGGCCTCGCATTTTTCCAATGTCCGCGCCATGATGGCGACATCCGCGCCGAGTTCAGCCAGTACCAGCGCGACCGCGCGCCCGATGCCTTGCGAACCGCCGGTGACCAGTGCAATTTGTCCCGAAAGATTGAACATTTTTGTTTTGGGTTATTGCTGCAACGCTTCGAGCGTCGCTTGCAGGCTTGCTTGATCTTCCACGTTGAGCAGTTTTACTTCCTTGCCGGCGTCTCTGGCAATCGCCTTGACCAGACCGCACAAGACTTTTCCGGGGCCGACCTCAACGAAGGTTTCAACCCCCTCGGCAAACAGTTTCGCCACGCTGTCCGTCCAGCGAACGGGCGCGGAGATCTGGCGAATCAGCGCCTCACGCGATGTCTGGCCGCTGGCGGTGACTGCCGCGTCCACATTGTTGACGATGGGGATGGCCAGATCGTTGAACGCTGCCTGAGCGAGCGGCTCCGCCATCTGCTCTTGCGCTGGCATCATCAGCGCCGAATGGAACGGCGCGCTCACTTTCAGCATCATCGCGCGTTTCGCGCCGCGCGCCTTGCATTCTTCGACGGCGCGTTCGACCGCTTCCCTGTGGCCGGCGATGACGATTTGAGACGGCGTGTTGAAATTGGCCGGGCCGCAGAACTGCCCTTGGGCAGCCACTTGGCAGGCTTCGGTAACTTTGTCCGCGTCAATGCCCAGAATCGCCGCCATCGCGCCAACGCCCACTGGCACCGCTTCCTGCATCAATTCGCCGCGGCGGCGAACGAGCCTTGCAGCGTCTCCCAAACTCAATGCGCCCGCAGCGACCAATGCGGAATATTCGCCCAGACTGTGCCCGGCGACGAAGTCAGGTTTGACCCCTCTCTCCGATAAAACCCGGAAGGCCGCGACGGAGGCTGTCAGAATCGCCGGTTGTGTGTTCGCCGTCAGTTGCAATTCTTCTTCCGGGCCATTGAAACAGAGGCCGCTCACACTGAAGGCGAGCGCTTGATCGGCTTCCTCAAAGACCGCCCTGGCCACCGGATGATTGTCTGCCAGATCGCGTCCCATGCCTGCGTGCTGAGAACCTTGTCCGGGGAAAATAAATGCAAGTTTGCTCATAAACCAAGGATCAGCGGGGGTTTTCATTGACTCAAGGTCATTTCGCTGATTTCGCTCTCGATGCGTTCGCTCAAATCGGCTTTATAAAATTCTTTCGCGACGCGGATCGCGTTGCGGATCGCCTTCGGTGTCGAACTGCCGTGGCAGATGACGGACATTTGCTTGCAGCCCAACAGCGGCGCGCCGCCGAATTCCGAATAATCCAGGCGTTTCTTGACGCTGCGAAAGGCTTGCCGTGAAAGAATCGCGCCAGTTTGTGTCAGGATGGTCTGCCCCAGTTCGGTCTTGAGCAGACCCATAATTGCTTCGACCAGCCCTTCGCTGGTCTTCAATATCACATTACCCGTGAATCCGTCGCTGACGATCACGTCCACATCGCCCGTGAAAATGTCGCGTCCCTCGACGTTGCCGATGAAGTTAATTGGCGCTTCTTTCATCAAATGCAGCGTCTCTTTGGTCAGATCATTGCCTTTGATATCTTCTTCGCCAATGCTCATCAATCCGACTCTGGGGGTGCGGACGCCCAGGATTGAGCGCGAATAAATCGAACCCATAATGGCGAACTGTTGCAGGTGTTCCGGCTTGCATTCGGCGTTCGCGCCGACATCCAGCAGGACCGTGCCGTTGCCTTTCAGGGTCGGGAAGATGCCCGCCAGCGCCGGACGGTCCACCGAAGGCAGCGTGCCCATTACCAGGACGGAAGTCGCCATGACCGCGCCAGTGTTCCCGGCGCTGACCAGTCCGTGCGCTTTGCCTTCGCGAACCAGACGAGCCGCCACACGAATCGAAGAATCCCGTTTGCGGCGCACTGCATGCGCGACCGGATCTTCCATCGTGATGATTTCAGTCGCGTTGACGACCTCGATATGCAGCCTTTGTTTGCGGGGATAAGGCACACCCTGACGCTCCAACTCCGCGCGAATCAGTTCTTCGCGCCCGACCAATAGGATACGGACGCGCAAGTCGCGAGCTGCCTGGATGGCGCCTTCAACCTCTACGGCGGGGGCATTATCCCCACCCATGGCGTCAACGGCGATGGTGGTGAGCATGGCGGCCAAGCGGGAATCTTATAGGGTGCGAGCGATAACCGTAGACAAACGAAAGGTGAATGATGCCGCGCAAACGACCATCATTCACCTTTCAAGTTCGTTAGAGTTGTTCTTTAACCTTGACTACTGCGCGTCCATCATAAAACCCGCATCTTGGGCATACGCGATGCGGAAGTTTTTTATTGCCGCAGTTTGAGCAGGTAGACAATTGAGTCCGGCTCAGTGAGTCGTGGGTACGGCGCTTACGGCTGCGCGATTTCGAGTGACGTCGTTTAGGATTCGGCATGACAGTTCTCCAGAATTACAAAAATGAAAATATTTGATCAGTCTTCTTGCTCTGACTGTGTTTTCAGGTCGGCAAGCGCCTGCCACCGAGGATCAATCGGCTTTTGACATTGGCACTGCTCAGAATTCAAATCCGCGCCGCATTCGGAACAAAGTCCCTGACAATCTTCGCGGCACAGCACGCGGATCGGTAAATTCAATTCCAATTGTTCGAGTACTAGATCGTCGAGATTGATTTGATCGTTTTCGTACACCGCCAGCGCCAGATCGCGTTCGTGCAATTCCGTTTCGCCGGAGTGGCCCGCGCTCGGATCTTCGGGCAGGTAGATCAGGTCGAAAGACGCTTCAATTGGAAGGACCACTTCATTCAAACAGCGGTCGCAGGTGGCGATCAACTTCGACTTGATTTCGCCGCGTACCCGCATGTCCATTCCGACACGATCCACGCGGCCTGTCACCAGAGGAGGCGACTCCAACTCAAACTGATGTTCGCTGGCGTCGAGTTCGTTTGTTGCGTACTGATGGTTGAAGGTCAATCCGTCAGCAGGCAACCGAAATAACGAGATGTTCATAATTCTCCCGGCGGCGACAAAGTGCGTAATTATAGTTTTGGTCGGATGTTTGTCAACCGATGGAAACACCAGGGCAGGCGCTTAAAGTCTTTCTCTCCCACCGAAGATGCAAACTGCTTCAGGATATGTTTGTGGTCCAAGTCGTTGCGGGCGACAATGCGTTGCAAATGGGCGAAAGGAAGACACTGAAAGGGGAAGATTATTTGTTGGTTCGGCGGCGGCTATTGATGGCCGCAGCTTTTGCGCTGTCCCTGGTGGTAATTGTCGTTTTCGGGATTCGGGCCTTTCATCAGGCTCCGCGCAAAAAAAGCAGCGAACGGATTCGCCCTTGGATGAGTCTCAAGTACGTGGCTCGCGCCCACCGCGTGCCGCCGCAGATTTTATACGAGGCGCTCGATTTGCCGCCCAAAACGCAGGACAAACGTTCCATAAAACAAATCGCGCGCGCGCAAAATCTCCCGGTGGAAGAAGTCATCATCGTCATACAAAAAGCCATTGAGCAAAAAGCCATTGAGCAAAAAAACATTGAGCGCGCCCGGCCAACTTCTGCATCAACCCCTGTACACACATCAGCCACGTCTGGCATTCCGGGGCCATCTCCTGATCCACGATGAATATTACCGATCAATTACTTTCCGCCTTGTCGGATTATGGATTGCCACTGCTTTTCGGCGTAATTCTCATTGCCTCCGCGGGAGTGCCGCTGCCGCTCACCTTGCTGCTGATTGCAGCCGGGGCGTTTGTTGAGCAGGGAGAGATGAATTTCTGGGCCGTCGTGATGGTGGCGAGCGGAGCGGCGATTATGGGAGATCAGATCGGTTATGGCATTGGCCGCTGGGGAGGACGGCGCGTCGCCAAACGGGTGGGAGGTTGGTTTGGCGGCGAAGAACGCATTCTTGAGGCGGAAGCCACCGCCAGGAAATGGGGCGGAGTCAGCGTTTTTCTGACTCGCTGGCTGATGACGCCGCTGGGTTCGTGGATTAACCTGACCAGCGGTATTTCCGAATACCCCTGGCCGCGGTTTCTGCTCTGGGATGTGCTTGGCGAAGTGTTGTGGGCTGTGCTGTACATCAGTCTGGGCCGGATGTTCAGCGACCGGGTTCAAGCCCTCAGCGAATGGCTGGGAAGTTTGACCTGGGTCATTCTGGGGCTGGTTGCCGCCGTCATCTTTGGGCGGGCGTTGTTCAAAAATACATTTCGCGCTTCCACTGCAAAAGAAGAGGGCGCCAGCCAGACCGGACAGGCTGAACATCAGGTCTGATTTTGCCGATAGGCTTCGATAGCCGCTTTTTCCTTCAGGCCAATTTTCTCCAACTGCCTCCGCCATTGCCTTTCGTAAGGCTGGAGGGATTTCACTACGGCCTCGGCCACTGCCAGATTACGGAACCATTTTTTGTTGGCAGGCACGACATACCATGGCGCGTGCGGGGTGCTGCACTGATTCATCGCGTCTTCGTAAGCGCGTGTGTAATCGTTCCAGTGCTCGCGCTCCTTCCAGTCGCCAGCCGACAGCTTCCAGTACTTTTCCGGGTCTTCGGCCCGTTCCAGCAAACGCTTTTCCTGTTCGTCTTTGCTGATGTGCAGGTAAAACTTCAGGATGATGGTGTTCGATTCGGCCAGCAGCTTTTCAAAGTCGTTGATGTGAACGTAGCGTGAACGCCAGACCTTGTCCGGCGCCAGTTTGTGAACGCGGACGACCAGCACATCTTCGTAATGCGAACGATTGAAGATGGTGATTTCGCCTTTGCCAGGCGTCTGTTGGTGGATGCGCCAGAGAAAATCGTGCGCCTGCTCTTTTTCGGTCGGAACCTTGAACGACGCCACCTGGCAGCCGAGCGAGTTGAGCGGTCCCATGACTGATCTGATCGTGCCGTCTTTGCCGGAGGTGTCGCGTCCCTGGAGCACGATCAACACCGAATGCTGACCGGCGGCATACAGCAGTTCCTGCAATCGTGTTAGTTCGGCGCTGAGCTTTTGAAGTTTCTCTTCGCCCTGTTGCTTGTTCAATCCCGCGTCGAATTCGGGATCGAAGTCGCGCAGTTTAATCGGTTGCGCGCCGGTGAGTTTTTGTAGGTAAGCCATAATCTGAAGGGATGAAGGATGAATGCGGAAGGATGAAAGCGGAATGATTCATCCTTCCGCATTCATCCTTCATACTTGTTTTATGCTACGCCGTTCTTTTTGAACCACGCCAGGAGTTTGGCCCAGCCGTCTTGCGCCTTGTCCTTGCGGTAGCTGGGACGGTAATCCGCGTGGAAGCCGTGGGGCGTGTCGGGGTAAAGAATAATCTCCGACGGCTTCTTGGCTTCTTTCAGCGCCGCCTGCATTTTTTCGACGGTAGGGTTTGGAATACCGGTATCCGCGCCGCCGTACAAACCCAGCACAGGCGCTTTCAAGTCCTTGACCAATTCAATTGGCGCTTTGGGTTGCAGCGGATTGGCGCGTTCAGGCGGCGGCGGAACCAGGCTACCATACCAGGCGACGCCTGCTTTCAAACCGGGATTGTGCGCGGCATAGAGCCAGGTAATTCGCCCGCCCCAGCAGAAACCCGTCACGCCTAGTTTTTTGGTGTCGCCGCCGTTCTTTTTGGCCCAGGCGACCGCCGAATCCAGATCGGCCATCACTTGTTCGTCGGGAACTTTCGAAACGACTTTGGAAATGATTTCGCCGAAGTTGGTGATTTTCGACACATCGCCCTGCCGCGCGTACAGTTCCGGCGCAATGGCCAGATAGCCGAGCTTGGCAAAGCGGCGGCAGATGTCCTTGATGTGTTCGTGGACGCCGAAAATTTCCTGCACGACCAGCACCACGGGGAAGTTTTTGCCTTTGGTCGGCAGCGCGCGGTAAGCCGGAATCTCGCCGCCTTTGACAGCGATTTTGACTTCGCCAGCCATCAGGCCGTTGGTATCGGTCGTGATCTGGGTTTGTGCTTGAATCGGCTGCACGGCCAGCGCAAAGCCTGCCGTCAGCGAAGTCACGAAAAATGTCCGGCGCGAAACGTCCGGCACGGACGGAAACAGACTCAAGATTTGATCTTCCATAAAGCCTCCTGAAATTGCCTGAACATAAACGGATGGGCATCAGAATGGGACTGTCATCCGCAATCCGCAATCCACAATCCGCAGTTTAACGAGGCAGCGGTTCCGGCAGGCTGGCAATCGCGTACGCCAGCACCGCCATCACTGCCGCGTTTTCCGCCAGTTCGCGCGGCACAATCTTGTCGAAAGTGTCGGCGGGCGTGTGGTGATAATCGAAATAAGTCCGGTTGTCCTGAATCGGCGCTAAGCCCGGCACGCCTGCCTGTTGCAGCGGGCTGATGTCCGCTTCGACTGGGCCGTCGGCAATTCGCAACAAGCCCGCGCCCGAAGACTGCAAAAGGTTCGCAATCGGTTGCAGCATCGGCACGGCCTGCGGTTTGACGAAAGCGGAAAAGCCAGTCGGATGGCCCGCGCCCAAATCGCTTTCGATGGCGGCGATGTGGTTGGCCAGATTGTTGCGCTGGTTTTGAAAATACGTTGTTCCGCCGCGCAGCCCGTTTTCCTCGTTCATCCAGGCGATGACGCGAATCGTGCGCTTCGGTTTCAGTCCCAATTGTTTGCACAAATTCGCGACCTGCATCGCCACGGCAACGCCTGCCGCATCGTCCAGCGCGCCGGTTCCCAAATCCCAGGAATCCAGATGGCCAGAAACGATCACGATTTGATCGGGAAATTCCGAGCCTTTCAGATCGGCGATGACGTTGGCGCTTTCGGCATCGGGCAGCGTTTGCGGAGTCAGCACCAGTTTTAATTTCACTTCGCCCTGTGCCGCCAGATGAGCAATCGTTTCTGCGTCTTCGGCGGTGACGGAAGCCGCCGGAATTTTGTTCACGCCCTCGGCATATCCCATGCCGCCGGTATGCGGCAGGCGGTAAGCTTTGCCGCCCGCCGAGCGGTTCAATGCCGCCACCGCGCCAAGTCTGGCTGCGGCGGAAGCTCCGCCTCCGCGATAAGCCACGGCTTGACCATACGCATCCAGGCCATTGCCCTGAGCCGCCAGTTGTTCATCAAACTTGACGTTATACAGGACGATTTTGCCCTTGATCTTCGCTTCGCCCAGCGCATTCAATTCGTCGTAGTTGTTGACGACGACCACCGGCGCGGTGATTCCTCCCGCCGGCGTCGCCACGCTGCCGCCAAGCGCGGTCAGGATGATTTTCTGCGTCGTGCCCGGAGCCATTCCGGGAAACTGCGTCAATTCACCAGTCTCGACGCCACGCACCCAATGCGGAACCATGACCTTTTCCAACTTCACTTCCAGGCCGAGCTTGCGCATTTCGGCGGCGACGTATTCGACGGCGCGCGCGGCTTGCGGCGAACCGCTCAAACGCGGGCCGATGTTGTTGCACATAAACGCGGTCTGTTTCAGCGCGTAATCGCTGGCGAGCGCGGCCTGCTGCAATCGCTTCATTTCTTCAAGCAGTTGCGGCGGATAGTTGTAACTCGGCGATTGCCCACGCCGCTGCGCGGAGATTGAACTTGAAGAAATAGTAAGGAAACAGAAGATAGCAGCGAAAAATAGAAGTCGGGCTTGATTCATTTTGGTTTGAGTTTGAAAGTTCAAGGTAAGGTTTCCCGGGCAAATATGATCAGTGAGCAGCCAGTGGCAACGACAAAGCTTTTGCCAGTTTCAGAAAATCCGAAGGCTTTCAGATTGCAACCATCGTCTTTGCCAATCAGTGCGTATTCTTGTTCTTGCGGTAAGGCGGCTTTTGTCAGAAAGACATTATCTTTCGCTTTGTGGCGTTCCAGAAACCAGCCGTCTTCAGTGGAAAGCGGCAGACCGCCGCCATAAATCCCCGCCATTCGCACTTGCTGTTTATCTAATGCGGCGAAGCCATTCGCCAATAGTTTGCTGGTATTGAAATGAGCAAACACATCAACGGTGTCGCGTGCGATTCTTTCGCCGGTCAAGCAATCGAAGATGCCCCGTCCATTGTGCGATAGAACCAGAAGCAGATCGGAATCCTCTGCGTATCCAACCTGGAACAACCCGCCGACAGCGTGGTCAGCGACCTTTTTCCATGGGAATACAAAAAACCGCAATTCTTCTTTTCGCCAAAACATCCCATGAATTCCTTTGCTAAATGGCCATTTTGTTATCCACCAGCAGGCGCGTGACACGAGCATAAAGCTGCAAATATTGGTCGCCGGAGTTTTGTAGAGATTCCAGAACCAGATACACGTAACGATTGTATGCCTCTGAGCCGGCAGATTCTCTCATTGCTCCGAAGCGGACCAGAAAATACACATTGCGGAACCATTCAATATAACTTTCACCCTGCAGACGATTCATTTTCAGGTAAGACACATATTCGCTGATAACTCGTTCTCGGGCCGCACCCGGTGGCGTCAATTCGGCCAGGACGAAAAACGTCACGCATTTTTGGTTGAAATAATCCGCCTCGGATTTTTCGTGTTCGGGTTTCCATTGAGCGATTTCAAGCAGAAATTCGTTCAGACGGCGATGCCAGTCCAGGCCCTTTCTGGCTTCCAGCGTCAGCGGCTGAATTTGTCTTTTTTCCTTTACGGCGGCGTTCTGCATTTCCATGTCGCCGAAGCGCAATTCTTTCAATCTCACCAGCAAGCTCTTGGCTTGCTGCGTCTGCCAATAAGGTTCGTATTTGGCCGAAGATTCAATTTTCAGAGGTTTGATCTCGTCTTCCGTGATCGGATTCAGATTCTGATAGGTCATGGGCCGCTTTTCTGATTTCAACATTGCATTGAATGCAACGACCGGGGCAGGTAAATCGCTTGATTGGCCTTTGCGAATGTAGTTATCAGCGCATCTGGCGGCACTGAGCTGTTTCACCAGATAGGCGCGAAGCGATTCCATCAGTGCAAGGCTGCCCAGGTTTTTCTGATCGCACCTTTGAGCCAGAGCAGTCAGCGATTTGTAAATTTCGTCGCCATATACCGAAAAATTGCGATCATCCGTCTCCATTTTCCCCATCACGCCCAGCAATGTTTCGGTCAATAGGCTTAATTGCGTTGGCGAGAGTTCAATCGAAGCAATCAGTTTAGCGGCAACCGGGACTTCCGCCGAGGAAGTAATCAGGCTGATTTGACGCTCCAGAAAATGCACCTGGTCGCCATTTCGAATCTGTTCCGCCGAAAAGGCTTTGGAAACCAGGGACGCCATCACGTCATAAAACGCCGTCAAGTCATAAGCCAGGCCTTCTTCGCATTTTCGCGGCAGCAATGAAGGCTTTTGCATCAGGCTCCACAGCTCGCGCGCTTTGGCAGGATTCAGTGGAATCATGCTTTTGATGGCTGATGATTGCAGCGTCAATCTGTCCAGTTTCAAATAGGAATATGCATCAGCCAGATAACCCGTCCGCGTGTCCGTTTCAGAGCCGGGAAGCGCTTTCAACTTAACCGGCTTTTGCGCTTTGACCGCGATGTGAAAGGCGTCTTCGAACAGTTCGGCTTTCCATTCGTTATCCACTTCCGGCAACCCGGCAATCTGCATCATTGAGCTGGCGGCCAGTTCCGGCGCAGTTGTACGCAGTTCCTCCACCAACGCTTTTAATTCAACGGAACGCAGCTTTTTCGGACTGGCCTGGGAAGTGCGCGGCTGTGTTTGATTCAAAAATCCGCGCGCGCGCAGCCAGTTTTCCAGCAGTTTCGGCCAGGTGCTCAGGGCTGGATTGTCTTTAGCCAGTCCGACTCCGTGCCGTCCGGTTTCGTAAACGTGCAGTTCATACGGCACTTTTGCTTTGCGCAGCGCGGCGGCAAACAGCAGGCTGTTTTCCACCGGCACGCCTTTGTCGTCTTCGGTGTGGAAGAGAAAGGTTGGCGGCGTTTTGTCCGTCACCTGTTTTTCATTCGACAGCAGGTTGATCAATTCCTGCGAAGGCGCATCACCCAGCAGGTTTTTGCGTGAACCGGCGTGCGCAAAAGGATCGGTCAGCGTGATGACCGGATAACAAAGAATCGCCACGTCCGGGCGGCTGCTTTGTTTTTCAATCGGGTCGCTGGCGCTGGCGTTTCCCGCATCGAAATGCGTGGCCGCCGTCGAAGACAAATGGCCTCCGGCGGAAAAGCCCATGATGCCGACGCGGTTCGGATCAATTTTCCATTCGGCGGCTTTGGCGCGCGTAGTGCGAATTGCCCGCTGCGCGTCGTTGAGCATTGCCGGATGACGATAGCCGAATTTGCCCAGCCGGTATTTCAAAACCACCGCCGTCACGCCGATGCTGTTCAGCCAGATGGCGACATCGTGGCCTTCGTGCGAAGCGAGCGCGCCGTAGCCTCCGCCGGGACAGACGACGATGGCTGCGCCAGTAGCTTTGTCCGCCGGAGCCGGATAAAGCTGGATGCTGGGAATGTCTTCGGGCGCGGAGCCTTTCGCGCCGGGCGCGCCTTCCGGCCAGAGCGGCATCGGCGCGGGCTGTGAAGTCTGGGCTGTCATTGTGGTGCAAATCAGGCAGAGCAACAGCAGCGGCCTGAGAAAATCGGGAAGCGTCGCTTTCATCTTCAAGTTGCGAACCTCGCTTTATCGGATTGGGAGTGTTGGATGTTTTGCGCGCTCGGGCGCGGAGAACTTTATAACCCAGCCAGCCGCGCGCGCAAAGCGATTGCCGATTCAAATCCGGTGTGGGTATAATCCGCGCCGTTCAAACAGAAGCATACAAACGTCAACGATTTCTCGTACCCCACTTTTCAGCATCTTTTCCCCTACCGATCAAACTTCGTGCAAGCACGTCAATTCATGAGGATTCGTCCCGATGCGCTACTCAATAAAATGTGTGCTCTCCGCATTCGCCATCTTTCTGGCGCTGGTCTTTGCGCGACAGGTGGCCGCCACGCAAAATTCGCTGGCTGTCGTTTCCGCCGCCAGTTACAAGGGCGATGCGCTGGCCGCTGAACAAATCGGCGTGGCTTTCGGCTCCAATCTGGCTGCGGCGACGCTGATTGCCAACTCCCTGCCACTGCCGACCGATCTTGGCGGAACCAGCGTCAAGGTGCGTGACAGCCAGAACGTCGAGCGCCTGTCGCCGCTTTTTTTCGTTTCGCCGAATCAAATCAATTTTCAGATTCCGGCGGGAACGGCCAACGGCGCGGCTACTTTCACCGTGGTCAAAAACAGCGTGGCAATGGCCACGGGCAATGTGCCGATTTCCCCTGTTGCTCCGGCGCTTTTTTCCGCTGATGCCAGCGGGCGCGGATTGGCTTCGGCGCAGGCGCTGCGCGTCAAGGTAAATAACGCGCAAAGCTACGAACCCGTTGGCCGCTATGACGCGCAACAAGGAAAGTTCGTCCCGGTTCCGATTGATCTGGGACCGGCGACCGATCAGGTCTTTTTGATTTTGTACGGCACGGGATTTCGCAACGGCGGCGATTTGTCGAAAGTCCGCGCGACCATCGGCGGGGTCAATGCGGAGGTGAGTTTCGCCGGTGCGCAGGGCGGATTCGCCGGACTGGATCAACTGAACCTGCGAATTCCGCGCACGCTGCCGGGCGGCGAATTCGACATTGTGGTGACGGTGGAAGGCAAACCATCGAACGCCGTGCGTTTGATGCTCGGCGCGCCGGTGCTGGCTGACACAATGTATATGGCTTCGCTACGGGCGGAAGGCAGCGCTTTTTCGCCCGCTTCCGGTTACGCGACGTTTCGGCTGAGCGGCGATGAAAAGTCAGGCGTTTTGAAATTCGTCTACTCCAATCTGACGACGCCCGAAACCAGCGCGCACATTCATGGTCCCGCTGACCCCGGGCAGAATGGCGGAATTTTGTTCGACCTCGACACCTCGCCGAAGCAGGCCGATGGTTCGTTCGAGTGGCAGTTCACGAACGTCGGCGCGGTGACGGTGCCGCAAATCATCGGCGCGCTGAAAACCGGCAGGCTCTATATCAACATTCATTCGTCGCGGTATCCGGCGGGTGAAATTCGCGGGCATTTCGGTTTGATCAACGGTTCGCAAACCTTCACTCCGCCACCCGACGCGCCACCTTTACCGAGCGGCACGCCGACGTTGCGCGACGCCTCTCGGTTTCTGACCCAGGCGACCTTCGGACCGAAACACGCCGACATCACCGCACTGCAAACCAAAGGCTTCAACACCTGGCTGAACGAACAATTCGTCGCGCCGCAAACGATGCACATGGCATATCTGGACGCGACCATCGGCACACGACTGGATTTTTACCAGCAGGAAATGATGGAGTCTTTCTGGAAGCAGGCCGTGACGGCGCAGGATCAGTTGCGGCAGCGCGTGGTCTTCGCGCTTTCGCAAATTCTGGTGGTGTCGTTTCGGTCAAACCTGGATTCCGAACCGTTCGCGCTGGCCGGGTATATGGACATACTGGGCAAAAATGCCTTCGGCAACTTCCGGCAATTGCTGGAAGATGTGACGCTCAGTCCGGCGATGGGCCGTTATCTTGATCATCTGCAAAATGACAAGGAAGACCCGACGACCGGACGCAATCCGAATGAAAATTACGCCCGCGAAATCCTGCAATTGTTTTCGGTCGGTCTGTATAAACTGCATCCGGACGGCACGCTGATGCTGGATGCGAATGGCTTGCCGATTGCGACTTACGACAACGAAGTGGTCAAGGGCTTCGCGCACGTCTTCACCGGCTGGAGCTACGGCTGGTTTCCAAAGACGGAGCAGAACTGGCTGTACCCGCACACTTACCAGAACGGATCGCAATTCTGGCGTGTGCCGATGCAGGTCTGGCCGAATCATCATTCGACGCTTCAGAAAAAACTGCTGGATGGCGTGACGCTGCCTGCCAATCAGACGCCGGAAAAGGACCTGAAAGATTCGCTCGACAACATTTTCTACCATCCGAATGTCGGGCCTTTCATTGCGCGGCAATTGATTCAACGGCTGGTGACCAGCAATCCTTCGCCGGCCTATGTCTATCGCGTGACGCAGAAATTCAACAACAACGGCAGCGGCGTGCGCGGCGATATGAAAGCAGTCATCCGCGCCATCCTGACCGATTACGAAGCCCGCAGTTTGGAGATGCTGACCAATCAGGGCTTTGGCAAAATGCGCGAGCCGGTGGTTCGCTTCGCCCACCTGCTGCGCGTCGGAAATTACACCTGCCCGTGCGGAACGTTCCCGATTTACTGGATGGACAGTCCGGAACACGCCATCGGGCAGAACCCGCTGCGCTCGCCGAGCGTCTTTAATTTCTTTGAACCGACGCACAGCCATCCTGGTCATATCGCTTCCGCCGGTCTGCATTCGCCGGAGTTTCAGATTACCAATGAAACTTCGGTCATCGGCATTTCGGACTTTTTCCATTATGTCGTGCGCGACGGTTTCAAATGGGAACAGTCCAAACCGCTGACGCCGGATTATTCCAGCATGACTGCGCTGGCGGCGGCGCCGCGCCAGTTGATTGATCATCTGGATTTGGTGATGACCGGCGGCGGAATGTCCTCCGCGCTGAAGGCGCAACTGCTGACCGAACTGACCCGCATGAACGCGAACGAACCGGTCAAGCGCGTGACGATGGCACTGCATCTGATTCTGACTTCGCCGGATTACGTGATTCAGAAATAGCGGAGCAGGTAAGACAGAAAAATGGGAGACAGGAAAATGAAGAGAAGAAGCTTTCTACAAAACAGTTTGTGTGCTGGATTGGGCGTGGCGGGCGCGTCCGCGATGCTGGGCAGTTTGAACGGTATCGCCGCCGCAACTTCGCCGACGGCGATGCAAAATGATTACAAAGCGTTGGTCTGCATCTTTCTGTACGGCGGCAACGACGGCGACAACACGCTGATTCCGCGCAGCCAGACCGAATACAACGCCTACGGAACCGTCCGCCGCAGCCTGGCAATTCCGCGTGATCAACTGCTGCCGATTTCACCGACGGCGACCGACGGGCGCGAGTGGGGATTTCATCCCGCCTGGCCGGAGATGCAAAACCTGTTTGGCCAGAAGAAACTGGCCATCTTGGCCAACACAGGCATCCTGCTTGCCCCAACCACACGAGACCAATTTCTGCGCGAATCCGTTCCGCTGCCGCCGCAATTG
Source organism: Heliomicrobium sp. (assembly GCA_021155085.1). Lineage (GTDB taxonomy): Bacteria > Acidobacteriota > Blastocatellia > RBC074 > RBC074 > RBC074. Next base: position 148,568 of record JAJNQA010000027.1, read on the forward strand.
TTTTCGCATGCCGACCAGCAGGCGCATTGGCATACTTCGTGGTCAGATCAGATACCACGCACGGGCTGGGGCGGGCGATTGGCCGATGCCGTCAACAGCCTGAACACGAACGCGCAGGTTTCCATGTCTGTCTCGCTGGCCGGAAGCAATCTGTTTCAGGTCGGCAGCGAAGTCTTCCCGTACATGATTTCGCCCGAAGGCACGATTTCGCTCTGGTATTACAACGAAGCCTGGGGCAATCCCGAAACCATCGTCACCAAGGCGATGCTCGACGCGCAATACACCAATCTGTTTGAAAAGACCTACAGCGAAACTTTCAAACGCGCCATCGAAAACGAAAAGAAGCTTTCCGGCATTCTGCAACGCGCGCCAGCACTGACAACGGTGTTTCCGGCGCAAAACAGTTTGGCCGCCCAGTTGAAGATGGTCGCCAAACTGATTTCGGTGCGCGGCGATTTGGGCGTGCGGAGGCAGGTCTTTTTCTGCGACCTGCAAGGCTTCGACACGCACGGCGAACAGCCGAACACGCACGCCACTTTGTTAAGGCAGTTGAGTCAGGCTTTGAAGGCGTTTTATGAGGCGACGGTCGAACTGGGCATCGCCGATAAAGTCACGAGCTTTACACAATCGGACTTTGGCCGGACCTACAAAGGCAACGGCAAAGGCACGGATCACGGCTGGGGCAATCATCAGTTCGTTATGGGCGGCGCGGTCAAAGGGGGAGCGATTTACGGCGCGGTTCCCACGCATCGCATCGGCGGGCCGGACGACACCAGTGATGGCCGCTGGATTCCGACCATTGCGACGGATGAATACGCTTCGACGATGGCGCTGTGGTTTGGCGTTGGCGCGAGCGAATTGCCGGCGGTGCTGCCGAATATCAATCGGTTCAGTCGAATCAATCTGGGATTTCTGACATAGGCAAAGAAAAGCGGGACGGATACTTTGTCCGCCCCGCGTCGTGTGTTTGGTTTGGGTGGAGGTAAATCGAAAGATTACTTGAGGATTTTGGCCGTCAGCACCAGCACCAGCGCTTTGTCGCGCAGGCTCGCCGTGCCAACCACGACTTTTTCGCCATCGCGGATTTTCAGCTCCGTGTTGATGCTTGCGTTACCAAGGGGTTGTCCATCAGGTGTTGGTTGGCCTTGCAGTCTCAGGCTGATGCCGTCGAGATTGAGCCTGGCAGGAGCCTCTTCTTTGTTGCCAGGCATCACCCTGCGGATTTCGAAGTTGTAATTGCTGATGACTGACTTGTCAGCCAGGGATGCGACGCCATTGCTGGCAACCTGGCCCCCCTGCTTCGTTCGTTGTACGACGGCGGTCAACAGCCGATAGTTTTTATAGCTCAGATTTGCCTGAAGCTGTTTCACCACGTCTTCAATGGCCTTGGGGTAGTCGCTGCCACCTTCGGCTGCCTGGGATGCAATCAAGACATAAGCATAAATTTCCACATCAGGAAGAACGGCCTCTGCCGGTTTGGGAGGGAGCGGTGTGTCAAGCCGTTTGATTGCTTCCTCGATGGTCGCGATGTTTTCGGGAAAATCGCGGATCGTGATGGATGGCGGCTCGGTGTTTGGCGTCAGCTTCGCGCCTTTGTAGCCGCTGCCCAGCGGACTGACGATTCTGGAAATGTCATACGGATTGCGGTGCTTCAATTCGATAATCTTGCCTTTGAAGCCGCTGAAATCCACGTATTCCGGCCCAGGCGGTTTTGCCGGCTCACTGTTGGTTGTGGTCGTGGCGGGCTTTTGCTGGGATTGCTGATTTTGCTGTGCGGCGGCAATTCCGCCCAGAAGCAGGGCAAGCAAAAACGCCGGGATTGATTTGATCACTGGTTTGAGCATGTTCTTCTCCTATTTGGTGTTCGGTTCCGTTGGGGCTGCTTTAGGAGTCAGCCAAATAATGCGTATATTCGGATCCGCGGTCTGAAGTTCGATCCGCAGCATTTCTCTTTCTTCCGGTTCCGCCGGAGTTGCTTCGGCAAGGTCGGAAGTTGTCACAGGCTCTTCTGAGGGCGCTGCGAAAGGATCGTTCTGAAATGCTTCCGGCGGCAAAGGCGTTTTCACTGTCCTGCCGAATCGCGGACGTTCCGTCCGCACCATCTTCGGTTTTATTTGCTTCTCCTCGCTCAACTGCGGACGGAACGTCCGCGATCCAGCCGCCGGAGTGATGAGCTTTCCGCCATTTGCCAGCGTTTCGCTGCCGCTTGTGAGCGGCGTTTGCTGGCGGTAATAAGTGACGGTTATCAATCCGGTGACGATGGCCAACGCAGCCGCCGAAGCCGCCAGCATCAGCCGTGGATTCCATTTTGGCAGCAGCCATTGAAACCAACTCCCTCGCTTCTCCTGTTGTTCAATTTTCCGGACGACCGAGGCGCTCAGGCCGGCGTAAATCGGCGCCTCGAAATCCGGCGCGGCGAATTCGCTCAGCCAGGTTTGACTGGCGGCGAAATTTTCATGTAACAGTCGGCAGTTTACGCATGTTTCCAGGTGCTGCCGCAGGATTTCAGCTTCCCGCGGTTCCAGGTCGCCGCCGACGTAGAGAGGAATCAAGTGTTCAGAGTGTTCGCATTTCATTTGGGGCCTCGCTAAAACGGCCACCCGGTCGCTACCGCTCCCGGTACTGACCCGGATTTTTCAGCCAGCGGTCGCGGAATTGTTTGATCTTGGTCCGCGCCATGCTGATTTGTGACCTGACGGTTGTGGGGGTGGAACCTAAAATCCGCGCGACCTCTTCGGTCGGCAGACCTTCCAAATCGCGCAGGATAATCGCCGCGCGCTCCTTTTCCGACAGGGTCGCCAGAGCGCGGGCGATTATCTTCCGTTCCTGCGCGTGCATCGCCGAACGTTCAGTATTGTGAGGGCTGGCCGGCTCGGCGAAATTTCCAGCTTCCATTTCCGCTTCCAGCGAAGCCGGATTTCCCCGGCTGCGTTTGCGCGCCAGGTCGTGACAGACGTTGACGGCGATGCGGTACAGCCAGGGCGCGAATTCCTGCGCTGGATCGAATTTGTGAAGGTGCTTGTAAACACGCAGAAACGTTTCCTGCGCTGCATCGCGCGCGTCGTCCTGATTGCCCAGCATTCGCCAGGCGACGCCGATCACCCGCTGCTGGTGCGTGGTAATGATCTGATCGAAAGCCGACAAGTCTCCCTGGCAAGCGCGCGAAATCAGAAGATCGAATGGGCGAGCTTCGGGCGGCGTGATTTCTGCTGCCCGTTCGTCAAATCGCATCTGGTTGATCCTCATTGCGATATCAATTTCGCCCGACATTTTGGTGACTCCTCCTCGCGTGCTCACTACCCTTTACCCGGCAGGGCAGGGAAACGTTGAGAAGATTTTTGGAAGTTTCTCAGGGACACCGTTTTGACCGCGCGCCAAGCTACACGCGGCGGGAAATGAAGGCAAGGTTGTGATGAGACGAGTGGAACCGTAGAATGCCGGTTCGTTTTTTTTGATCAGTCAGTGGTCACATCAAGTTCGAGGGCAGTTCGATGGAAAATGAACCAAAGCTTCGTGGAGCGGGAGGCACGCCGGGCGGCGTGGGAGAGTTTTTGGGCGGGTTGGCGATGGCTGTCGCGGGCGGTTATTTGCTGACCAATCAGGTGACGGTGACGAGCGGTTACTGGCGGTTGTGGGGCTACAACGGATTCGGGTTGTCATTACTGCCGCTGATTATCGGCATCGGAATGCTGTTTTTTAACGGGCGCTCAATCATTGGCTGGCTGCTGACGCTGGCGGGCGCGGTGATCATTTTCGTCGGGATCATCACGAATCTGGACATTTACTTTCAACAAACCAGTTTGTTCAACACGATTTTGATGCTGGTTTTACTTGCTGGCGGCGTCGGTTTGGTTGCGCGATCGTTACGATCTCATTCGGGAGATTCCCGCCCGGGGAGGTCTCATTCGTGACGGAAAGCGTGAACGAGCAGTTAAGGTTCTCGACTGGCTGGGCTTGGCTGATCTTCTATTTCAAAAAATACCGCTGGCACTTGGTTCGGGGAACTGTGTTTGTGTTCTTTTCCGTGGCCTTCGGAGTCTTCCTGCCGCGCTATGTCGGACAGGCGATTGACGATCTGAAAATCAATGGAGTGACGACGGACAAACTGCTGCGGTCAGTTGCCATCATCATCGGAACCACAGTCATCAGCGGCATCTTTCTTTTCCTGCAGCGCCGTACGCTGATTAACATGTCGCGATACATCGAATACGACCTGCGGCAGGATTTTTACGGCCATCTGCAAAAACTCCCGCTTCAATTTTTCCAGCAACAGCGCACGGGCGATTTGATGGCGCGGGCGACGAACGATCTGAGCGCGCTTCGCCAGATTGCCGGCCCAGCGATTATGTACAGCGAGCAAACGCTGTTTCGCGTGCTGATCATTCTGCCGATCATGTTTCGGATCAGCGTCAAGCTGACAGTAATTTTGCTGTTGACGATGCCGATGGTCACGCTGACGGTGAAATATTTCGGGCATCAAATTCACATCCGGTTCGAAAAGATTCAGGAGTTCTTTTCCGAAATCACCGCGCGGGCACAGGAGAATCTGACCGGCGTTCGCGTTGTGCGGGCTTATGCGCAAGAACCCTATGAACAGAAAGAATTCGCGCGGCTGAATCTGGAGTACGTGGATCGCAACCTGGATTTGGTGAAGCTGTCGGCGGTGTTTCACCCATTGATGCAGTTTTTCATCGGGCTGGGGTTTGCCGCAATTATGCTGATTGGCGGGCGGGAAGCGGCGCAGGGGCGAATCACGCTGGGCGAATTCGCGGCCTTCAATCTTTACCTGGAACAACTGATCTGGCCGCTGATTGCGATGGGCTTTGTCACCAATCTGGTGCAGCGCGGCACGGCCAGTTTGAAGCGCATGCACGAAATTCTGGCGGTCGAACCGGCGATTGCTGATGCGCCGGGATTAGCAGACGGGGAGACGGGGAGACCGGGAGACGAGGAGATTCTCGGGAAAATCGAATTTAGAAACCTGACGTTTCGGTATGGAAAAGACCTGCCACCAGTGTTGCAGGACATCAATCTGGTGATCGAACCCGGCCAGATGGTGGCGTTCATCGGGCGCACCGGATCGGGCAAGTCAACCTTGATGAATCTAGTGCCGCGCCTGCTGGATGCGGACCCTGAGATGGTTCGGATTGATGACAAACAGATACGGGAAATTCCACTGAAGACTTTGCGCGAAAACATTGGTTATGTGCCTCAGGAAACGTTCCTTTTTAGTGAGACGCTGGAAGAAAACATCAAGTTTGGGGCGAGTAACGTGACGCGCCGCGAAGTTGAATTTGCAGCAGAAGCGGCGGGATTGGCGGACGATATCAAAGAGTTTCCGAACAAGTACGAAACTGTTTTGGGCGAACGCGGCATTACATTGTCGGGTGGGCAGAAACAGCGCACTGCGATTGCGCGGGCAGTGATTCGCCAGCCAAAGATCCTGATTCTCGATGATTCGCTTTCGGCGGTGGACACTTACACCGAAGAGAAGATTCTTTCGCATCTGCGCGACGTGATGCGCGGAAGGACCGCGCTGATCGTCGCGCACAGAATTTCCACCGTAAAAGACGCCGATTTGATTTGCGTGCTCGACCACGGCAGGATCGTCGAACGTGGCACGCATGAAGAACTGATGCAAATAGGCGGCGAGTATGCTGATTTATACGAGCGGCAGTTGTTGGAAGAAGAACTTGCCGCAAGTTGAAACCTGTGGCCCCGATTCAATGGAGAAAATCATGAAAAACCTGTTTCTTAAAGTTGCCCATGTGGCGTTTCTGATAATTGCTTTGGGGATTGTTGCGTTTTCTCAAACCCCAGAGACGGCGGAGTCGGTGGCCAAAAACTATTTCGCGGCAATGAAAGCCGGAGATTGGGCCAAATGCGCAAGCCTGATGAACTCCGAAGCGCTGATTTCAATGAAGCGCACGTTCGGTTCCATTGTCAAAGCCGACAAATCCGGTGAAGCCTCCAAGGCCCTGTTCGGGTTGAAGAGTCCTGCTGAGTTTGACCAGCTCAGCGAAGCCGCCGTGTTCGAAAAGCTGATGAGTTTTATCACTGACGCGGTGCCGGATTTGAAGTCTGCGTTGGCGGCATCAACCAGCGCAGTGCTGGGGCAGGTGAATGAAAGTCCTGAACTGGCTCATATCGTTTACCGCACACAGGTCAAACTGGGCGGCGCGGAAGTGACGCAGGTTGAGTTGATCAGCCTCAAAAAAAGCGGTTCGAACTGGCGCGCGTTACTGACGGCGGATATGGAAGAGCTTTTCCAGAAATTCGCGGAAGGGCTTTCGGCTCCGGGCGAGGACAAAAACGAGCCGCCTTCTCCCGCACCGGCGCCAAAGACTCGCAAACCATAATCTGACTCTGATTTGACTCGATCTGAAAGGATGTAAGCAATGGCTGACCAAAGCCATCATGAGGAAGAACAATTAGGCAAAATCTATGATGCCAAAGTTGCGCGGCGGCTGTTTCGTTATCTCGCGCCTTACAAGCGGCTGGTGATTATTGCCTTGTTTCTGACGGCGGCACTGAATCTGGTTCGGCAAATCGGTCCTTTGCTGACCAAGTGGGCGATTGACGATTACGTCGCCCCAGCCTCGCGCGGGGTCTTGAACGTTGATTCAGCTTTTGACGGGATTGCGCTGTTGGCCATTGCTTACATCGTTTCACTGGCTTTCATTTTAGGCGTCGGATACTTTCAAGAGGTTCTGCTCAATACAATTGGCCAGCGGGTGATGTATGACCTGCGCGAAGAGATTTTTCGCAAGCTGCAAACGATTGAAGTGGCGTTTTATGATGCCAACCCAGTCGGACGGTTGATCACGCGCCTGACGACGGACGTTGATTCGCTCAACGAACTGTTTACTTCCGGTTTGGTCGAAGTGCTGGGAGACGTTGTTCTGATCGCTGGCGCACTGGGGATGATGTTTTACTTCAATTGGAAACTGGCGATCGTTTCATTGCTGGTCGTGCCGTTGTTGTGGGCGGCAACGATGTGGTTTCGCAAAGGCGCTCGTCAAGGCTTCCGCCAGGTGCGAACGAAAATTGCCCGATTAAATGCCTTCACACAAGAGCACATCTCAGGTGCGCAGGTGGTTCAGCTATTTAACCGCGAAGAGAAAGCTTTGCGCCAGTTTTCTGAAATCAACACAGGGCATAAACAGGCGAATCTGGATACTATCTTTTACTACGCGGTCTTTTATCCCCTGGTCAATCTGATTTCAGCCGTTGGCATTGCGGCGATTGTTTGGTACGGCGGCGGTCAGGTCATTCAAAATGCCATGACCATCGGTACGCTCGTCGCATTTCTGCAATATACACAACGATTGTGGCAACCGATCCAGGACATCAGCGACAAGTACAATGTTTTTCAAGCGGCGGTCGTTGCCAGCGAACGTGTTTTCAAGCTGCTCGATACCCCGGATAAGATCGAATCTCCGGAAAATCCTAAATTGCCTGCGACCGGTGATCCCTCTGTTGGCCGAATTGAATTCCGTGATGTTTGGTTCGCATATAAGGGCGAAGACTGGGTTTTGAAGGATGTCTCATTTGTCGTCGAGCCCGGACAATCGGTGGCATTTGTTGGCGCGACCGGTTCCGGCAAAACCACAATCACGAATCTGTTAATGCGCTTTTATGACATCCAGCGCGGCGAGATTTTGCTGGATGGAGTGAACATTCAGCAGTGGGACTTACGGAAGTTGCGCGAAAATTTTGCCGTGGTATTACAAGATGTGTTCCTGTTTTCCGGGGACATTGCCACGAACATACGGCTTGGGAACAGTGCGATAGAAGATGACCGGATTGAATGGGCCGCCAGAGAAGTTCGTGCAACCAGCTTCATTGAAATATTGCCGGACCGTTTTGCTGCGAAAGTCCGCGAACGCGGCGCGGGATTTTCAGTCGGACAGAAGCAACTGATTTCTTTTGCGCGCGCGCTGGCCTTTGATCCACGCATTCTGGTCTTGGACGAGGCGACTTCCAGTATTGACACCGAAACCGAACAATTGATTCAACAGGCGATTGAGCGTGTAATGTCCGGACGAACTTCGATCATTATTGCTCACCGGCTTTCGACGATTCAGCGTGTGAATAAGATTGTTGTATTGCATAAAGGCAGGATTCGGGAAATGGGGGATCATCAGGAACTGCTGGCCAAGCGGGGAATCTACTACAAGCTTTATCAGCTACAGTACAAAGAGCAGTCGAATGTTAGCAATGGGATTGCAACTGCTAAATAGGAAGGCAGGACCAATTCCGAACCGCTGCGCGCGGATTCGCCATTCTGCTCATACTTACTGATTTGAGCAATATGTTGCCACTGAGGAATTTTCGCTTGATCAATCACAAGGTTGTGGATAGAATGCGCCCGACTTTTGCTTCTTGTCGTTGATCAAGCTGATCAAAAATGTGGTTAGCAACTTGCTCGGTCTTCAACGGCGTCAACGAATCGGCCCCAAAATTGTGATCTGTTGATGAGCTTGTCAGGGAGAATGTGCGATCGTTTAGGAGGGTAGAGATTTGGTTTCGACCTTCTTAAAGGAGAGTTATTATCCTCAAATCCAGGAAAACACTAGCGCTTGTAAGACTGCATTTCAGGAAGCAGCCTATTAAGCCAAATACATGTTTAATAGGGTCAATCAGAAATCCCCTGAGCTACTCCACGTAACCCAAAATGTTTCAATTCATAACCAGGCAAAACAGGAGGAAATCTATGATTAGAGAGTTTATTAAAGATGAACAGGGCCAAGACATTGTCGAATATTCGCTGTTGTTGGTCTTGATTGGTGCGGCTGCGATCTTTGTTCTCACAACCATGGGGCAAAGTATCAGTTCAATCTTTAACAAGATTAACACCAAGCTTACAACTGCGAATAACAGTATTTCGTAGTTAGAGGCTTGCATCGCCTGATCTGATCGCCTCTCGTCCTCCAAAAATAATTAGGACTCGTGGCCTGGAAGTACTACCTCCAACTTGTTAGATACGTCGTTGCCCGATGATGGCGTATAGCTGACGAGGAATAGTTGAGAGGTTCCTACCCCAACCGCACCTCACCGAGTGGCACGCTATCAGTTTTACGGCCTTGTAATGCTGGCTTAGCTGTAGAATTCAATATTTCTCGAATGTTGGATTTTAGATCACTGGCGCAAGGACTGCATTGCGCCAGAGCCAATACTAAGAACAAATCGGTAATGCATCTGACTTAGTTTGGGTGATTACTCAAGTTATTTTGGGTGATTACTCAAGTTATTAGGATTGGGGACGATTGTGTTGCGAGATAAACGGGGGGGCATCGTTTAATATGGTGTCCGGTGTCCTTTCCCGATATCAAGTGTATGTCGTCGTGTTGTAATGATTTAAAGTTCAGTCGGCGGATTTTGAAGCAATCGTTGCAGTAAGTCGAACAAGTAGGGACAAGTCAATAGATAGTACGATGACATGGCTTGATAAGGTCACACTCTTAGCCGTCACGATATTGGTCATAACGGTTGCGATCTTTGACTTTCGGGAGCGGCGCATTCCGAACTTTCTGGTTTTCCCCGCGACCTTCATTGGATTGACATTGCATTCAATCAGCAATGGTCTAGCCGGATGCTTGTTTTCTTTAAAAGGCATCGGGCTTGGCTTTGGTCTTTTGTTGATTCCCTATCTGACAAATGGAATGAAGGCAGGGGATGTGAAGTTCCTTATGGCAATAGGAAGCTTTACAGGAGCTGCAGGCGTTGCTCGTATTCTTTTAGTGACTTTGCTTTGTTATCCGTTATTTGCTTCCATTGTTGTCATCCACGAGAAAAAATTGGGTGTGACCTGGCTGCGATTTCAGCGCATACTTTTCAACTTTCTAGGCTTCTTCGTTCCGGGCCTGAAATTATATGCTATGCAACTCGAAAGTAGGGATGATGAAAGCATTGCATCGTCAACCACCCCGTTTGGAGTTGCCCTTGCTGCTGGGACTTTAGTCTCGGCCCATACGGATTTTCTTAAGCACCTTGTTTAGTGATTGTAGCTTGAGTTCGTTAGCTATGATTAGCTATTCACTAAGATGTTCAGGTTGAGAAAACGCAAAATTGTCCGAATCCCTCAGTGGTTTAACCGATCATCTCGCATTGTCTTTGCATACCCCCCCCTTAGCTCGGGCAATTACGAATGTTAAATACTAAATTGTTATGCTTCTCAATGAGGTGAGCAGATGAGAAAGCTTCAAAACCTTCCTTCCCGAACCACTTGTCAAAAGCGTAGACTTGAGCATGGGCAGGCGCTCTTGGAGTTTGCTTTAATTCTACCGATTCTTTTTATCATGCTGCTTGGTGTTGTCGTGATTGCGCAAGGATTCAATCTGCAAATGGTGCTTTATGGCGCGGCCTATGAAGGCGCACGCATCTGGGCAAAAAATCCAGCGGGAGGCGATAACTCACATTGCACTCCACCAGCCTGTATGGGGAATGGTAATAATTTCGAGGCATATGTAATGCCTGCTGTACGTCAGTATCTCACTAACAACGGGTTTGACGGTTCCATACAGGCTGGCCGTCTCTTCTTTTATGCAAAAGATGACCGCGGCTATAGAAATGCGTTGAATATAGTCAGCAACAATCCTCAATTGGTCAATGTTACCCTGCTTTATTCTTACAAATTGCCCGTCGGCAATTTTGCTGCAAGTTTTGAGGAAGTGGTGATTAGCGCCAGTTGCACATTGAAGCGTGGTGGTTAAGTCGGCAAGTTACCCAGGGCTAGTTGTTGATTATGAATATTTCAGCTTCCATACTATATGAAAGGAGGACGAGATGAAGAGGGTGAGTAATGGAGTTAGAGACAAGCAAGTAGATTTGACTAATCTGGGTGGTAACCAAGCCTCAAGAAATACATCTTATAAACAACGCCAACGGCAGCAGTTTGGTCAGTCAATGGTTGAAATTGCCTTCATTCTCCCGATCTTTCTCGCAATTGTTTTCGCTATCATTGAGTTTGGACGCGCCTGGGCTACGAAACAGTCAATTACTTTGGCCGCGCGCGAAGGCGCAAGAGTGTTGGTCTTGCCGTATGGCGCAGGATTGACGTACTCCACGGAAGGGGCCCAACAGCAGGCCGCCATTGATTCCGTGCGTTCCTATCTGTCCAATTCTGGAGTGGTTGCGACGGCGGCTACTCAGATTGTTCCAGTACGGTTGCTTCCGGGGAGTGACAATATTCTTGGTACAACTGACGATACCATTGAGCAGAGTTACACCAATGCAAAACGTGGAGATCGTATTGGCATTCAGATCAGGCATACATTCGATACATCGCTACCTGTCATATTGACGATGTTCAATAATGGTTCAGTCAGTGATGCGCCGTCAGACGGGAATCAGGTCAGGATGGGTGTAACGTGCTATCTCGAACATGAATGAGAGCAGTTGATATGCAAAAGTATTTCGTCTGCAAAGTGGGGAGTTAATAGAGCTTTAGTTTCAAACAACCCTGTAGATGTGCCACACCAGGATTTCAGAATAGGATTTGGAATATGGAACTTTGTTTAAGGAGTCATCACAATGAATAGACGCTTTTTGATTGCTCTTGCCGGCGCAGTCGTTTTCGGATTACTTGCGATCTACCTGGCGCAGGTTTATCTGCAACAGCGTACAGAGAGAATCATTGCTGAAAAAGAGACTAAAGTTATCATCGCCAATACGGATATTCCGATGGGAACTAAGATCAGTGCGGAGCAAATCAGAGAAGTCTCTTATCCGAAGGAGCTTGTTCCTGAAGGCGCGACACGCAAGGAAGGTGAAGTGCTTGGTCGGGTAACCCTTGCCAATATCACTTCCAAAACATTGGTTTTAGGAAGTCAGTTGGCTGGTCCAGAGGCTCAACCAGGATTGTCTGGAATTATTACTGAGGGGATGCGGTCCGTTTCTGTGCGAGTTGACGAGGCGAGCGGTGTTGCCGGGTTCATTGCGCCAGGCTCTTACGTTGATGTGATTGCGATCATGAGCCCACAACTTGAAGGCGCAAAGCCTGTCTCGAAAGTGATTCTGCAAAAGGTTCGTGTGTTGGCCGGGGGCCAGCAAATGGAGACCAAGAAAGACGGCAAGCCAGCGCTGGTCAATACAGTGACTCTGGAATTAACACCGCCTCAGTCTGAGAAGATAAAACTTGCAGAATCCGAAGGCCGTTTACAACTTTCCATTCGGAACACTACGGATCAAGAGATTCCCAAGACTCCAGGCGCAACAAAACGTGATGTGTTGGATGACATTGCGCTTGAACGGCGCGCGCTGGAAGGGACACGCCAGCCTTACGGTGGCGGCCTTGCTCGCCCAGCAGGCACACCACCACCATTCCCGCCAATCAATATCTATGGTAATCAACCGCAGCAGCAACAGCAGCAAATGCAACCGCAAATAAAGAAGGTCAATCTCGAAAAGACAATTGAGTTGATAGAAGGTTCAAAGCGGTCAAGAGTTGAGATGGTGCCCTAGTTTTACAACCGTCCCCCCGTAGGCTGTAGCACGGCAGTAATTGCCGAACCGGATTCAACATAGCAGCCGGAATTTCAGGAGACGATAATGAATAATTTGTTTCGCCGATCCGATGTTCAACCCACTCTGCGTCTGGCCATTTCCTTCCTGGTGTTGTTCACACTGGCTGTGAGCGCTTATGGGCAGGAGAAATCAACTATCCAGGCATCATTTGCCAACAATTCAACGCCAGTCAAGATTGACGTTCTCGTCGGTCAATCACGCGTTGTTGAATTTGATCAGGATTACGAGCGGCTCTCGATCTCCGATCCGAAGATTGCCGAAGTGGTGCCGATCAACTACAAGCAGGCGCTCATTAACGGTCTTACTTTTGGCCAGGTTAATTTAGTGGCGTGGGCCAAAAGGAAGGATCCGACTGAGCCGGAGCGGCTTGTGGTTTTCGATATTTACGTACAAGTCAATCTTTCGCTGATTGACAATCAAATCAAGATTCTCTTTCCGAAAGAGAATATCCAACTCAGTCAAGCCAACAATTCAGTTGTAATTTCTGGCAGCGTGACCAGGCCGGAACTTGCTGACCAGGTACAGAAAATTATCGAAGCCGCCGGATTGAAGGTTACCAATTTATTGAAAGCCCCAATCACTGATGCTGCGCAAGTTCAGCTTCAAGTTCGCGTCGCGGAAGTCAACAGACAGGTTCTTCGTGAAGTTGCGACTGCCTACGGTGTGCTCAATACAGCCTTGCCAGTTTTCATTTCCGCTGCAGGTCCTGCCACATTTGGTGGATTAACGGTGGCGGAGGAGATTCTCAGAGACACAATGGGTAACATTGTGGGTAAAGTAAGAAGTCAAAACCTCCTCACAAGCCCTACCTCGTCAATGAATGTTTTTCTGGGGAATTCCAACAATAGTGCGACCTCACAGGCGTTTATTCGCGCTCTTTATTCGCGCGGCGCGCTGCGGGATTTGGCAGAGCCGAATCTGATCGCCATGCATGGTCAGAAAGCCAGTTTTTTGGCGGGAGGCGAGTTCCCAATTCCGGTAATCCAATCGGTGAATCAGGGGCAGACGGCAATTACAGTGATCTTCAAAGAGTTTGGTGTAAAGTTGGAGTTTACACCGACCATTATTGACGAAAACCATATTCGCCTGGAGTTGGCGCCAGAGGTTTCAAGCCTTGACTTTTCATCCGGTGTGACAATCCAAGGTCTGATTATCCCCGGCCTTAGAGTCCGCCGCGCCAAGACCGTGCTTGAATTGCGCGACGGCCAGAGCTTTGCACTGGCTGGACTGATTGACAACATGGAGCGCGTCAACCTTTCAAAAATTCCACTGCTTGGCGACATCCCGATTGTGGGGGAATTGTTTAAGAGTCGCAGCTTCCAGCGCAACGAAACTGAATTACTTTTTCTGGCAACCGTCAAACTGGTTGAGCCGCTCAATCCCGATCAATTGCCGAGGTTGCCAGGAGTCAGCGAGTTGAAGCCGGTGGGACAGAATCCAACTGGCACAGGACCGGCTGGCTCGATTGAAGGTCAATCGGGACATGCTGTTCCACGGAAAACTGGCGATCAACCAGAAGCTCAAAGCAAGACCGGATTTGAAGCTCCGAGTGGAAAGAAGGGAAAGGCTGCCTCCGATTCGGTTGCCAGCAGTGCTGCCCAGATAGCTCCGGCAGTTGTTTCTGGTGGTCAGGGGATTGAGGCAAACTTGATTCAGCCAGGCCTGATTGGCCCGGTTGGCGCTGATGTTCCAGTCACAAGGGCCGGGAAAACAGATAAAACCGAGTCGCCCAAGCCGGATTCGAAGGATCAGCCAAAAGAGCAGTCGCCGCCAAAAGCCGAAAAACCATAATTTAGGCTGACACAAGTAGTCGCGACACTTGTAAATAATTCAAAGGCTGCGACTGAGCCAGGAGGGATGATGGACCCGATTACTTCATCCCTCTTATTGCTCAAGTGATGCGCTTTACAGCAAGTGGTATGGGAGACAACGTATGAGACGCATCTTCACGAAATGTAGGGTTGAAAGTAAATCTTCGAGATTTACTTTGCGTCCGCGCCGTCGCCAGCGCGGTTCAATCATGTTGCTAACGGCGGTGACGCTCACAGTCATGCTCGGAATGCTGGCGCTTTCAATTGATCTGGGGTTTGCCTTCAGTTCGCGAAGCCAGTTGCAGAATGGCATTGATTCCGCAGCTTTGGCGGCAGCCGCCGCGTTGCGTTTAACTATCGAAGGCAGCGAAGCAGCTCCGCATCAAAACACGGTGGCGGAAAATTTGGCGATTCAATATGCGGGCTTCAACCAAGTGCGTCGTTACGTAGACCCTGATCCGAAAGGCACTCCCCAGCCAAATGCCAATCAAATCGTTATCACTGCTGGCAATGTGCAGGTTCAAAAAAACTTTGACCTGCCCCGCGTGAAGGTGGATACGAGTTTGTCCATTCCAACACTTTTTGCGGGATTATTTGGATTGAACGGATTTACAGTCAGTGCCGCAGCTACCGCGACAATCTTTCCGGTTGATGGCGGAACAGGCTCCATTGGCATTGGACCGGCGGTTGGGGGAGGGTGTTGGAATCCAGTGATGATTCCAGACACTTTCTTTGACCAGAGCGATAATGTCCATTGGGTGGGCGATCCGGCGCGCGGTGAGGGGTTCGATTTCGAATGGCCAAAGCAGGCTGGAGATTATTATCGTTCCCGATTTGCGGCCGGGGCTCGGAATATCTTTCCCTTCATTGATTCTTCCACTGGAGCAATGGGGCCGCATGTGACCGGTTTACGTGATACGGGGACGCAGTCGGCGATCAACGACAACAAAACCATTATGGGACGCTACATAGAGATCAAATTGCAGCATTACCGTGTTGCTGATCTCTCGGGACTGCCACAAGTGACAGCCGTTCCATACTCAATCAGCGATTTGGCAAGGTATGGCTACTGCGGCCAAATCAGAGTTGGCGCGGACCTTACAGTTTATAGACCAGATGATGTGGATGCTTACGATAAGGTGAGGCGGGGCTTGCAGGCGCTTAAAGCCAATGTGAATGATAATCTTGACTCGCAAGCCATGGGGTATCGTTACATCAAAAGCAGTAGTTACCCATCGCCGAATACACATGGCGCAATCGTTCCAGTATTGATGTTTAATCCTGTTGAGGTGGCCAGAAATCCTGGTTCATCAATACTCAAGGTCACCAATATCGGATTGTTTTTTATGGACGAAATTCGCAACGACGGAACGCTCAGGGGATTTTTCGTTCGCGAGATCATTTCCGCCGGGACGCCCATTGATCAGACAAATATGACAACCGACAGCGAGCCAACATTTAAGCAAAGCTGGCTGCCGATGGCGGTGAGACTGGTGAAATGAGTCAGAACTTCAGCAATAGTTTTCTGATCTCTTTCGACTCGGTGAAGCGCCAAAAGTCATCGCTGGAACGTTGCCCAGGGGAGTTTTCAGTGGAGTTTCATTCCCTTGGAGACTATAATCATTTTCTCAATAAGCCCGATCCTGACAAGCGGTTTTTACGCTCAATGCAGAGTCAAAGGCAGGCGGGCGACGCTAAAAATCATAGCAGGCATCAGTACAGTCCTGGTTGCGATGGTGACCGGGATACACGAAGGAACTGAAGTACGTGTCGAAAGCAATTTCAGTTGTTGTCATTGGCAGAAGTTTGAGTCAGCAGGAGAGGACCCGGCTGCGCAGTGCGAGTCAGACTCCACTGGCCATTGTTGGGGAATTTCCAAGCGCTCCGCAGGTCCTTGACGAGTTAAATCGTTTACGTCCACAAGCAGCTTTAGTTCTCCTGAATGGAGACTTAAACCATTCTTTCCAAATTGTTGAACGGATCCACGCGGAGATGCCGGATACTGCGGTGGTTTGTTCGAGTGAGGACAATTCGCCTGATGTCATTTTGCAATCCTTCCGTTCAGGCGCGACAGAGTTTCTGCGCCAACCGTTAGTTGAATCCGAAATTGCCTCTGTTTTCGCCAAGATCGAATTGACGGCGACACGCCCCGAAGAAGCACAACATGGGCGAGTCATTGCTATCTTCGCAAGTAAGGGAGGGTGTGGCACTACTTTCGTTACGGCGAATCTGGCAGCGAGCCTTGCCCGGTTATCGCGCAAGCGGGCCTGCGTGGTTGATCTAAATTTGCAGGCTGGCGACCAGCCACTCTACCTGGGGCTTGAGCCGATCTATTCGATTCACGACGTTGTGCGAAATTATGACCGGCTTGATGATCAATTGTTGGCAAGTTACCTCACACAACGGTCCAAGCATCTGCTCTTGTTGGCGGCTCCGACCGAAATCGGCAAGGACGAGGATGTTCGAGTCGAACATGTAACGCGGGCGATTTCGTTGCTACGTGCGCAAACCGAATACGTGGTGATTGATCCTCCGCGCATGCTTAATGAAATTACCATTGCGGCATTGGATGCCGCTGACGATTTAATTCTGCTTTTGACGCTGGACATCCCTGCGATCCGCAGTGCTCGCCGCACATTGGACATTTTTACACGGCTCGGTTATGACCGCAGCCGAATCAAAGTCGTTGTCAATCGCTATGAGAAAAAGCCTGAGTTTGATTTAAAACAGGTAGAAAAGGTTCTTGAAACTCCTGTCTACGGAACTCTCGCCAATGATTATCAGGCCGCCATCGCTTCGATCAACGTTGGCGAGCCGTTGGTGCTTTCAAAAAGTCAGTCGCGCATCATTCATGACTTTGGCAATCTGGCAAGTAAGCTCAGCGGAATCAAATCGCAAGCTGAGTCGCCGGCCGCAGCGAAACCGCAGCGGAGTGGCTGGACTTCCATTTTTGGAAGTAAGCGCTGAATTTAGAGTCATCGTGATCGGCAGCACAACGCCAGAAATTCGTGCCGCCTTACAATTCTTCCCCCGAGTGCGAATTCCAACATTGGCAGCATAGATAACAACTCACTTAGCCTGTTGATTGTTGGCAGTGAATTGGCCAGTTCGCCTTCCATAATCCGGTTTAGCGCAGTGCCCCTTTTGGCCTTGATGGAAAGAAGACTATGTCCGTTATCAAAAGTAGATTACAAGAACAAGTGAATGGCAGTCTGCCGCGAGCCACCGGTCCGGAGTCCAATGCGATGCAGGAACTCAAGATGCGGGTTCATCGCACCTTGATTAACCGGCTTGACCTGACCAAGCTTGAAGGCCTGGATCAAAATGTGGTGCAGGCGGAGGTCAAGAAAGCGATTCAGCGCATTCTTGATGATGAAAATGCCCCACTCAGCGGACCTGAACGCGAGAAGGTTCATTCCGATGTGATGCACGAGTTGTTTGGCCTGGGGCCATTGGAACCGCTTCTGGCGGATAAGGGCATTGCCGACATTTTGGTTAACGGTTGCAAGAGCATCTTTATTGAAAAGCACGGCAAACTGGAAAAAGTTGACATCGCTTTCCGCGATGACGCTCACTTGATGCAGATCATTGACCGGATCGTTTCGCGCATTGGGCGCCGCGTTGATGAATCGTCCCCGATGGTGGATGCGCGCTTGAAAGATGGTTCGCGTGTAAATGCGATCATCCCGCCGCTGGCGCTCGACGGACCGATGCTCTCCATCCGCCGTTTCGGCGCTGATCCGTTAAGAATCAAGGACCTCATTGCATTTCAGGCGCTGACGCCGGAACTGGCTCAACTTTTGGAGGCCTGTGTCAAATCGCGGCTTAACGTCTTGATTTCTGGTGGAACAGGCGCCGGGAAAACGACGATGCTCAATTGTCTTTCCTCCTTCATTCCAAATGAAGAGCGTCTGGTGACGATTGAAGACTCGGCAGAATTGATACTGCAACAGGAACACGTCGTTCGTTTGGAAACCCGGCCGCCAAATATCGAAGGCAAAGGCGAAATCACGCAACGCTCCTTGTTGCGCAATTCGCTGCGTATGAGGCCGGACCGCATCATTGTCGGCGAAGTGCGCGGCGACGAAGCAATTGACATGCTTCAGGCAATGAACACGGGCCACGACGGTGGTATGACGACAATCCACGCAAATACTCCACGTGATGCGCTGTCAAGACTTGAGACGATGATTGCCATGGCCAATCTGCGCATTTCCGACAAGGCAATGCGTCAGCAGATCAGTTCCGCGATAAATCTGATTATTCAGGTTTCGCGCATGGGAGATGGCACCCGGAAAGTCATGAGTGTTTCGGAAATCATCGGCATGGAAGGCGAAATTATCACGATGCAGGAGATTTTTCGTTTCGTTCGCACCGGAGTTGATGAAAAACGTGGTGGCAAGGTGTTGGGGCAGTTTCAACCGACTGGCATTCGCCCCCGTTTTTCGGAACGCCTGGAGCAATATGGCTTTCCGTTGCCAGCCAATCTTTTTGAGCCGCGGCCCATTCCAGTCGAAGTCAATCAAGCTGGATGGCGTGCCCGGCAATAATCTTGAATCTGGAAGCTTAGTTCGGGGTTGTTATGACAAGTCTGCTACTTTTTATCTTCCCGGCAATCATTGCAGCGATCTTCCTGATCGTGGCATTTTACCTGTTCGTCAGCCGCGATACGGATGCGTACCGCAAGCGGATTGACGAACGGATGAAGCAGTTGGTGCAGGAGCGCGGCGGTGCCAGCCAGCGCGAAATGCAGTTGCTCAAAGACGAACTGCTGAGTACGGTGCCGGTTTTTCATCGCGCTCTGATCAGGTTCGAAGTATTCAACAATTTACAGACGATGCTGCAGCAGGCGGATATCAAGATTACCGTTTATCGCTTCATCATCTACAGTCTGATTGCGGGATTTCTTGCGGGACTGATCTCCTTCTTCTTTTCCCGGTCGCTGGTCGCAATGTTCATTCTGACAATTGTGGTGATGGTCGCGCCGTTTCTGTGGGCTTCCAACAAGCGCCGCCGCCGATTCAATACATTCCTGGAACAACTGCCGGATGCTTTGGAATTGATGGTTCGCTCGCTGCAGGCCGGTCACAGCTTCAGCTCGGCTTTGCAAATGGTGGCGACGGAAATGCCTGATCCGATTGCACGTGAATTCGGGAAAACCTACGAGGAGCAGAACCTCGGACTGAACATCAAATCCGCGCTGGAAAATATGATTGAGCGTGTGCCGATCCTGGATCTCAAACTGTGTGTGACTGCGGTGTTGATCCAGCGGGAGATTGGCGGCAATCTTTCCGAAGTGCTGCGCAACATCAGTCATACCATTCGCGAGCGGTTTCGCATTCAAGGCGAAATCCGCACGAAGTCCGCGCAAGCGCGCTTGTCGGGCTATATTGTCAGCGCGCTGCCGTTCTTCCTGTTTTTCTGGATCAATCTAGTCAACCCCGGCTACATGAAGACATTGTACGATCATCCGAATGGCGTATATATCCTGGCCACAGGCATCATTATGCAAATTGTCGGCTGGTTGATTATCCGGAAGATCGTGGATATCAAAGTCTGATTTGCCCACCGGAGCAGAATTCAAGCTGGAATCTAAACCCTCTTTCCAAAAGCTATGGAAATCAACGCATTACTTTTCTTTTCGGCGCTTTTTCTGGGGATCGTGAGCATGGCCATCGCAGGTTATTTCCTGTTGGTGCGCCCGGCGAATCCTGTGCAGGACCGTTTGAAGGAGATGAGCCCGCGGGGGGCGGAGGAAACAGCGCAGCAGCCAGTTTCCTCTGTCATCGTCGAGCGGGTTGCCAAGCCGATCGCGCAATTTGTGCCGCAACCATCGCCGCGTAATCTACGGCGGCTGAAAAAGCGCTTAATCCAGGCGGGCTTTTATAACGAAAATGCGACTGCGATCTTTCGCGCGATTCGGCTGAGTGCGACACTGGCTTTTCCGGCGCTGACCTTCTTCTTTTTGACTGTGATTCTGGGCAAGCCCTTTGACAGTTCAACGCTCGGGCTGACGATGGTTTCCGCTGGATTCGGCGCGTTCATGCCATCGTTCATTCTTTCAAGACTAATTACCAAACGTCAGGGCAGAATTTCCCGCGCTCTGGCAGACGCACTTGATCTGATGGTTGTCTGTGTTGAAGCCGGTCTGGGGTTAAATGCCGCCTTGCACCGGGTTGGACGCGAGATGGAATTGGTCGAGCCGAATTTATCCGAGGAACTGGCCGTTACCAATCGCGAGATACGGGCAGGGAAGCCGCGCGATGAAGCCTTGCGCAATCTGGGCGACCGCACCGGCGTGGATGACGTGAAATCACTGGTGGCGATGCTGGTCCAGACGGATCGCTTTGGCACCTCAATTGCGGACTCCTTGCGCGTTTTTGCGGATTCCATGCGCACCAAACGCCGCCAGCGGGCAGAGGAAATGGTGGCCAAAGCCGCCGTAAAGTTGATTTTCCCGCTACTGTTGTTTATCTTTCCGGCGCTTTTGATCGTGTTGATGGGACCAGCTCTGATCAGAATTTATGAATTGCTTGGCTCCCTTGGTTAGTTCGCTTCATCACAACCGATGTTTTACCTGAAAACAAAAACCTAAGCTTGATAAGGAGACCCCCGATGCAGATCTTGGCTGCTCTGCTTTGGCAAGAGAGACCGGATTTAACGCTGAATTATTTCATCATCGCATCTCTTTTGATCATTGCAGCAGTATTAAGCGTGATCGTAGTTCGCCGCCGCATGAAAGAAAAAGATGACGATTGGGATTAGGCGGCTGGAAAATCTCAAACTTTCGCTTGAGATTCGCTCTACCCCCCAACCGAAAAGATGAAGGTTTATGCCCGTGCGACTGGTCAGCTTCTGGCTGAAAGGGTCGTGCTTGCCAATACATTTTTCACTCGACTGCGCGGCTTGATTGGCCGCCGCCGACTAGTCGCTGCTGAAGCATTATGGTTGCGCCCCTGCAATGGCGTTCACACCTGGTGGATGCATTACGCGATTGATGTGATATTTCTTGACCGTGAATTGCGTATCGTCAAGCTGGTTGAAAATATGCGCCCGTTTCGCCTGACTGCACCTCACCGCGCCGCGCGAAGCGTGCTTGAAATGTCCGCGCACACCATCTCCCAACTCCAACTCAAGGTTGGCGACCAACTCGAAATCGTGCGTGAGCCTTGACGAAGTCAATTTTGGCTTTGAATCAAGGAAATAACACTGATGACGCAGGCAGCACGGCAAGTCCCACAAGCAAATGTCCGTCAGGCCGGGAACAAGAAAGTTGGCCGTCTTGCTCGCTTGTTACTGCCCTCACTTGGTGGATTGTCCGCCTTGTTGGTGCTTCAATTGCTGGTCACTAATTCGTGGCGGTTTTTGCTGGACAGTGACACGGGTTGGCATATCCGCACTGGCGAACTGATCCTGCAAGCTCACAGCGTGCCGCGTCGAGATCCATTCTCTCACTCAATGCCTGGCGAAAAATGGTTTGCCTGGGAGTGGCTGACCGAGGCGCTGATGGCTGGCTTGCACAATTGGCGGGGACTGGCTGGAGTTGTTGGTGGAGCGATCTTTGTCTTGCTGGCGAGTTATGCGGCGTTGTACGCCTTGATGATTTGGCGCGGCGCGGACCCCTTAATTGCCTGCGCCGTCACTGTCTTCGGCGCAATTGCGGGAATTGTTGGATGGCTGGCACGGCCGCACCTGGTTTCGATCCTGATGATGGTCATCTGGTATGCCATGGTTGAGGGATTTCGCCGGAACCGCTCGCGCTGGATTTACGGTGTACCAATCCTGATTGCACTGTGGGCGAACTTGCACGGCGCATTCGTGGTGACGCTGGTCATGCTTGGCATTTACGCGGCGGGCGAATTTATGGAGTTGGCCGTGCGCGGCGAATGGGGCAGCCGCGAAGTCTTAAATGTTTTGAAAACCTATCTGATCGTCGGCGCTCTCTCGGCGCTTGCGGTAATGGTCACCCCCTATGGACTGAAGCTTTACAGTCACTTGTGGAGGTATTTGACCGACACGCCTTTGCTTTCGACGATTCAGGAATTTCAGTCGCCGGATTTTCATTCGATCAACGGTAAGCTGATTGAAATTTTGTTGCTGCTGGGGATTGTTGCGGCGGTAAATGCGCTGCGGCAGCGTCGGTTTGTTGAAACTGCTCTTTTGCTTTTATGGGCGCATATGACACTGCAATCGGAGCGGCATGTGACGCTTGCGGTTGTCATACTGGCGCCTATGATCGCTGAGCAGTTGAGCAATTTAATGGCGGAATTAATTGACTGGGCAGCGCAGGGAGCCAAAACGCGCTCTAAGGCATTGCGTGCCGCACGCAATTGGTACCGTAGCGTGATGGCAATCAACTTCCAATTAACTGGCGCCTCCTGCTACATTGCGGCGCTGACCATCTTGATTGCCGCCGCAAGCACAGGACTGGCTGATAAACTGCTCTCGCCCCGCTTCGATGACAGACGATTTCCGGCTGCGGCATCTGATTTCGTGCTGCAAAACAATCTGCCTGGCAGATTGTTTTCGTCCGACCAGTACGGCGGCTATTTGATTTACAGGCTCTATCCGAAATACAAGGTTTTTGTGGATGGCCGCAGCGATTTTTACCGGCAAGGCACAGTACTCGATGAAACAGACAGTATCAGGCTGTTAAAAGCTGATTGGCCCGACCTGCTGGAGAAACGTTCTATCGAATGGATGTTGCTCAAACGTGGCGAACCGTTGGCGCAAGTCGCGGTTTTGAGCGGCAAATGGTCGAGCGTTTATGAAGATTCAATTTCCCAGATACTGATACGTAATACTTCGACCCAAAAAACCAAGCCCCCCAACCAGGCTCCCTCTGGAGCTTTCAACCGGTCAGTGAAATAGAGGCTAACAACACCCGCGTTCGCCTGGGATTCGCTGAAACACAAGAAGGTGATTTTATGACTCTGCGAAAGATTTCCCGCACCTTGCGCAAGCCCGCCGTTGCTGTAGTCGTCATCGCCGCGCTGGGCATTGGTACTCTGACTGCCGCGCCGAGCGTGCGTACACGCCTTGCCGCCAACTTCGATTCAAGCGCAAACCTGTTTCTGTTCGACGACGCATCTGGAACAGGCGACGCGCAGGCAGGCAAAAAGGACAATGCATTCAAACGCGTTTTTGGCGCGCCTTTCCGGCTGATGTCCCGCATGTTCAAACGCAAGGATGACGGTTTGGCGATGAAGAAGCCGACTGACAAAGAGCTTGAGAAGATGAGAGTCATACCAGTCAGCCGCACGCGAAATGGCCTGCCTGACCAAATCGCCGATGCCGCGAACGGCACAACCGCTGAAGTGACGACCGCCGAGTTGGCGGCGCAGACATTGTTTGAAGAGGCCGTCAACCTACACGACAATGGCCGTTTGGATGGCGCGGTCGAAAAACTGGTCGCGGCGACCGTTCTCCAGCCGAACTTTTCAGAAGCCTACAACCTGCTTGGCGTTTGTTATGACGAAAAAGGCCAATATAAACAGGCGCAGGACGAATACAAGAAGGCGCTGAAAATCGAGTCGAACAACGCGCGCTTTCTGAATAATGCAGGCTACTCCTATTACCTCGCCGGTGATTTTGGCAATTCAGTCAAACATTACAATCGCGGATTGAAAATCACGCCGAATGACCGCCGTATGCACAACAACATCGGCCTGGCTTACGGACGCAAAGGTGATTTTGACAAAGCCCGACAGCATTTCACCATTGCCGTCGGCGAAGTCGGCGCAAGTCTGAATCTGGGCTACATCTACAGCCAGCAAGGCAAGTACGACGAAGCCATCAAATACTATGAAACGGCGCTGAGGATAAAGCCGGATTCGCTGCCGGCGATGAGCAATCTGGCGCAGCTTTACGACCGTACTGGACGCCTGCGCGAAGCCGCCGTGCTGCATGAGCAATACAAAAAGCTCTCCGCCAGCGAGAAAGAGAAAGATCAGATGGCTGATAAAGACCCACAGTAGTTGACAGGAGAAAAAGGGATGGAGAGAGCAGGGAATATACTTCACCTGATCTCTCCATCTTTATCGAAATGTATGACCGAAGCAGTACAAGCCAAAACCAAACCGTATGCGCCGCCGCCGCCCGAATCCATTGAGGAAACAGGGCTGTCGTTTCAGTTCATGGCAGACCTGACGTTAAAGACTGCTGGCACGGAGAGCACGATGACTACGGCGACCATCGCCGAACGAATGTGTTTGCCGATACCTCAGGTCGAAACGCTGCTCCAGCACCTTTACCACGAAAAACTGGTGGAGATTCGCGGCAATCTGGGATTCAACAATAATCGCTATGCTTTGCTGGATCGCGGCTGGGATTATCTGCGCCGCGCCATGGAAATTTCCGGGTATGTTGGGCCCACACCGGTTTCGCTGGAAGCTTATTCAGCCATGATGCGCTCGCAAGCGCAGCCGGAAGACCTGGTTGGCCCGGATACCGTTTCGCAGGCCTTTCACGATCTGGTTTTGCCGGACAGCCTTTTGCAGACATTGGGCTTTGCAATCAACTCGCGGCGGAGCCTGTTTATTTCCGGGATTCCTGGAACGGGCAAAACCTCAGTCGCGGAGCGCATCAACAACGCGCTGCAAACGCCGATCTGGATTCCGTATGCAGTCGCAATTGACGAACACGTCGTCAATATTTATGACGGCCACAATCACGACCGGACGCAGGACGAGTCCGGGTTCGATCTGTATGACAAACGCTGGCTGCGCATTTCACGTCCGCTGATCATCGTCGGCGGCGAAATGACACTGGAAAGCACGGATTTGATCTACAACCGCGCCGCGCGCTATTACGAATCTCCATTTCAGATCAAGGCCAACTGCGGCACCCTGGTGATTGACGATTTCGGACGGCAGCGCGTCAAGGCGGAGGAACTGCTCAATCGCTGGATCGTTCCACTCGAACGCAAGGTGGATTTTCTGACGCTGCACACCGGCAAAAAAATCAGCGTCCCCTTCGAACAACTGGTCGTCTTTTCGACCAACCTGGAACCCAGCCGCCTGGTGGACGAAGCGTTCCTGCGCAGAATGGGTTATCGCGTCCGCATTGAACCGCCCAGCGAAGAGACGTATCGCCGCATCTTCGAGCGGTACGCCGAATCCGTTGGTGTGGCTTATGATGCTTCTGCGCTGGATTACCTGCTGGCGAAATATCCGGCGGATAATCGCGTGATGAAAGCCTGCGAACCGCGCGACCTGCTCAATCGGTTTCTGGACATTTGCCAATACAAGAGCTTGCAACCGACGCTGACCGAAGATCTGCTCGATTTGGCCTGGAATAATTACTTCGGCGTCGCGCACGTTTAGTCAGTGGTTGCGGTTTGTTTGCTTATGAACTTGCCTTCAAATCAAAAAACGGTACTTCGGCTGGCAGGCTTCGGGCTATGCGTGCTTTTGTCTTTTTTCACCGTTGGCCGGGCAGATGAACTGCACCTGAAAGATGGGCGGGTGATCGAAGCCGAAGAGGTTTGGGAATCAAGCGGAATCGTCTGGTATCGGCAGGGAAGATTGATTTCTTCGGTTGCCAGAACCGATGTCGTCCGCATTACCAAACCGGTTGCGGGCGATTCTGGAAGTCCAGGGGGGCCCCCCGCAAAAGCGAAATCGAAAGATGCCGCCGCCACCGAAGAAAGCAAGGCTGCTGATAAAATCCCCTCTGGCGCTCGCGCTGCTTCCCGCAAGGTTTCACGCATTCTGCTGAAAGACGGAACCAGCATTGATGCAGATTCGATCTGGGAAGAGTCCGAAAGACTGGGTTACCGGCTTGGCAAAATGCAGACGGTGATTGATCGCTCGGAAGTTGCCAAGGTTTTCCACAATGTTGAAGTGACCGAAGACGCCGCGCTGCCTGGCGATGTCAGGTTACGGTTCAGCACCGGCAATCAGAGACTGGACGGTTTGATCGTGTACAGCGCAGCGCGGCATGGTGTTGACCCGTTGTTGATTTATCTGGTCATGCGCGAAGAATCCGGCTTCAACTATCGCGCTGTATCGCGTGTCGGCGCTCGCGGCCTGATGCAACTGATGCCGGGAACGGCTGCGCGGCTGGGCGTGCGAAACATCCACGACCCGGTCGAAAACGTGGAGGCCGGCACGCGCTACTTGCGCAGCTTGATTGATATGTTCGGCGGCGATATAAACCTGGCTCTGGCCGGATACAATGCCGGCGAAGGAGCGGTTTTGAAGTACGGGCGCCGCATCCCGCCCTACAACGAAACCATGAATTACGTTTGGCGCATCAACACTGCATATCGCCGGGCGATTGGACAATAACGAACCCCTCACCCGATTGAGAAGGAGGAATTTCATGAAGTATCTCGCCCCTCTTTGTCTCACATTGTTTTTGACGGCAGCCGTCAGCGGCCTTGCCTTCGCGCAGGATAAACCACGCGAAATCCTCAACAACGATTCGATCATCAGTCTGACCAAGGCCAGTTTCAAAGAGCGCACGATCATTACTCTGATCCGAACTTCGCAAACGAGCTTTGACATTTCGACGCTCAAACTGGTCGAGTTGAAAAAGCGCGGCGTCAGCGAACGCGTCATCAGCGAAATGATCGAAATCACCAATCGCGGGGAAATGGCGCAAAGCCTGTCCACGCTTCGCGACGACGAATTCTTTGCCAAAGACGATGACGCTTTCTTCAATGGACCGATCTTCAAACAACTGCCGACCGAAAAGCAGGCGAAGCGGATGGAAGATGAGGCCATGATTTTCGGCTCGCAATCGGGCGGGCGCAGCAGAACTCAATCGCGCGGCACCGCACCGAACAGCAGCCGCGAACAGCAGAGCGAAGTCAGCGGATCCGCTTCGGTCAGAATCGTGCGCCCGTCGGGTGAATCCACTGCTGCCGCACCAAAACTGGAACGCGCGCCGAAACTGGACAATCGCGGCGTGCTGGATATGATCCAGGCCGGATTTTCCGAAGGCACCATCATTCGCAAGATCGAAACCGCGCAGGTGGAATTCGATCTCTCGACGAAAGCCGTCGAAGAACTGAAAAAGAATCGGATCAGCGACCGCGTGATTTCGGCAATGAAAACAGCGATGGATGAATCCAAGTGAGAACGCCGGCGATCAGCATTCAGTGGTCAGTGGTTGGAGTGCTGCTGTGGATGGTTCTGGGCGGCGCTGCAGTTTCAGTTTGTGCGCAGAAACCTGTGCCCAAACCAAAACCAGACGACGCAACCATTACTGTGGACACCACCGAAGTTCTGCTACCCGTCACCGTGCGGGATTCGTCAGGTGGATTTGCCTCCGATCTGAAAGCCGAAGACTTCAGCATCTATGAAGATGGCATTCCCCAACCGATCAGTTCCTTCGCGCTAAAACGAATGCCGGTCCATGTTGTGCTGCTGATTGATACCAGCAGCAGCACGGCGCACGAACTGGAAGATTTCAAAGCCGCCGCGTTGCGCTTCATCAATCAACTCGATCCCGAAGACAAAATCTGCCTGATCCGGTTTGATGATGTCGTCGAGCTGGTCCAGGACTGGACCAGCAGTCGCGCCACGCTCAAACGCGCCATGAACCGGCTGCAAACCGGTATGTTCACCAAATTC
Source organism: Heliomicrobium sp. (assembly GCA_021155085.1). Classification (GTDB taxonomy): domain Bacteria; phylum Acidobacteriota; class Blastocatellia; order RBC074; family RBC074; genus RBC074. The sequence continues at coordinate 176,487 of JAJNQA010000027.1, forward strand.
AACGATGCGCTTTATCTGGCTGCCAGGGAACAGCTCGGCAAAGTCAAAGGCCGCAAAGCCGTTATTGTCCTGACTGACGGCATTGACAGCGGGCGAGGTTCCATCACTCCTGAACGCGCCTACCGCACCATGGTTGAAGAGGAAGTGCCCGTTTACGCCGTCAGCAAAACGCGTATTCAAGGCCGCGCCGACCGCGATAAGCTGGAGTTCTATCAGACAGCGTCGTCATCATCATCGGTCAATCAATTACAGATTGATGGTTTGAAAATGTCGCTGCAGCAACTGGAAGAAAGTGAGCGTTACCTGGAACGCATTGCCGAAGAAACCGGCGGCAGAATTTTTTTGCCGGAACGTTTCGATGATCTGGGCGATGCTTATCAGCAGGTCGCCGACGAATTGCGCAGCCAGTACGTGATCTTTTATACGCCGACAAATCCTTCGCGTGACGGCAGCTATCGTTCGATCCGCGTCAAAGTGAAACAAACAGGCTACCGCGCCACCACGCGCTTTGGTTATTACCCGAAGTAAACACAAACTTTCTTCCCTGATTTTCGTGCCCCGCCCAAAATGTTATGACTCATCCAAACTCTTCCAGCGAAAGTGCGAGCGCTAAGCGAAGCGGGGCGAGATTTCTGAAATTGACCGTTATTGGCGTCTTCGCCGCAATTCTCGGGGGCGGAATCTGGGCCTACTGGTATTACGCGGCGGAGAGCGCCTCCCTCTCCACCGCCGAAATCACTGCGCTGGCCAAGGCCACTGCGCCTGAAGACCGGCAAGCCTGGCTGCGATTGTCGCGCGGCGCGCTGGCGGCGGAAAGCGTCCAGCGGATTGCGCCACCGGTCGAGCCGAGAAATAACATCGGCGAAGCTTCACGCGTCGAACTTGGCTATCAGCTCTTTTTCGATCCGGTTTTATCAGGAGATCGAACAACGGCGTGCGCCTCCTGTCATCACCCGGATTACGCAATGGCCGATGGCTTGCCGAAAGGGGTTGGTCTGGGCGGCCGCGGGTACGGCGCACAGCGCGCCGGCACGGGCAGGGAACTCGCGCGCAACACGCCCAGCCTGTTCAATGTGGCGTTCAACACGCTGCAATTCTGGGATGGCCGGGTCGGCACGCTGGAAGAGCAGGTGATGGTTCCGCTTTTTGATGAAGCCGAAATGAATCAGCCAAGCGCGGCGGAATTGATCAAGCGGTTGCGGGCGATTCCCAAATACCGTGAACTGTTTGCCAAGGCTTTCGGCTTCAAATCCAAACAGGATGGAAGCGAGATCAATCTGCAAAATATTGTGCGCGCCATTGCCGCCTTCGAACGGAAACTGAACATCACGAACACGGTGTATGACCAATTTGTCGAAGGCAAAGACGACGCGTTGACCACCGAACAACTGCGCGGAATGGTTGTTTTTCTTGGACAGGCGAACTGTATCATCTGCCATATCCCGCCGCACTTTCACGATGGTGTGCTGTCTTCCATCGGCACGACCACGTCGGCGGACAAGAATGCGCCGCTCGACGATGACCCGGGCTTTGCCGCCGTGATGCGCCGCGAAGACGGATTCGGAATGTTCAAAACGCCGGGCTTGCGCAACGTCGAACGCACTGCGCCTTACATGCACAATGGCGCGTTCAAAACGCTCGAGGAAGTGGTGGAGTTTTACAACGATGGCGGCGGGCGCGGGCGCGGTAAAAATGCCTTCGCGCAGGACGCGAAAGTCGCCAAACTGGATTTGTCCGAGCAGCAAAAGAAAGATCTGGTCGCGTTTTTGAAAGCCTTGAACAGTTTGTCGCCGCCGCCGATTGTTCCCGATAGTGTGCCAAGCGGGTTGCCGGTCGCCGGGAAATAAGCCAGTGGAGCGCGGACGGAATGTCCGCGCT
>JAJNQA010000110.1 GCA_021155085.1 Heliomicrobium sp.
GCTCAAAAACGACCGTATCGTAGAGAAGCTCGTCAAAGTGTGCCTTAACGACGCTTCTCACGTCAGCCAAGTCGATGTAGGTTGAGCTAATGAAAACGCGTGGCTTAGGCATGTGATCTTCCCTTCAGTTTCGCGGCCAACGTATTAAGAATTCGTGTGGCGCGTCGTTGTGAGCAGCCCCCTCTCGCCGAAGAAAGCCGCCACACAATTCTTGTTGAACTAAGCCGGCTACGGGACTTGGAATTTGGATGAAGGGGATTATTGCTTTAAGGGCGGTCTCTCAGTCAAGAGTTGAGGTCTAATTTGGTTCTGATGGCATTTGATCCCCGGTTTGTTTGCTTCACGCGCCGCAACAGGATCAGAAATTCTCATCAGAATCGCGACTTTCCGCCCGTCTGAGCACTGCTCCGCCCGGACGCCAGAGAGAGGGTCGGCGCTTCGGCCAGAGAGAACGCGGATAAGTCGGTGTCGAGTTGTCATCAAGGAGGCCATCGGGTTTTGGGTTTAAGCCTTTCAACGAATCTCAGTACCGTTCCACACTTGGGGCAGCGAGGATGATCAACCGTCTCCTTCCACTGACGATCGTCATTCGCGTGAATTGATTGGGCGGCGCTGGAATTGAGCAACTGCCTGGCTTGGTTGAGCAAATGACGGTTAGAGGCAGCGAGCAACCCGTAGTAACGGACTTTGACAAAGCCTTTGGGCAGAATGTGCTGAAGGAAGCGGCGGATAAACTCTTCGGCGGCGATGGTCGAGAATCTGATCTGGTCGGTGGCGGAATCCTTATAGGAGAAAGTGACCTGGCCGCCTTCCAGAGCGAGGATGCGGCGATTGCTGATGGCGACGCGAAAGATGTAAGGAGCGAGGTATTTGAAGGCGGCCTGACCGGAGCCGACTCCTTGAGAGTGAACGACCCAATCTTTGCTCCAGGCCTGCTGGTCAACCAGTTGGAACAGATCGGTCTGTTTGAGCAGGTCCCGGAACTTGGCGCGGAAGAGGGTCGAGAGCGGCTTGACGTGAACGAGGAAATCCGGTCGTGACGGTCGCCACTGCCCATCGGCAGAGAGTCCGCCACCGGTGACGATATAGTGAACGTGGGGATGGTAGAACAGATCGCGCGTCCAGGTATGGAGGACGCCGAGGGCGCCGACACGGCCTCCGACGAAGCGAGGATCGGAAGCCAGTTCCAGCAAGGCTTGCGAAGAAGCTCGGAATAAAATGTTGTAGACGATTTGCTGGTGAGAACGGGCTACTGAGCGGAGCTCTTCCGGCAGAGTGAAAGTGACCATAAAGTAGCCGACCGGCAACAACAGATTCTTCTGCTGATCGAGCCACTCGTTGGCCTGATCATTCTGGCACTTTGGGCAGTGGCGGTTCTTGCAGGAATGGTAGCTGTAATGGCACTCCTGGCACTGGTCACAGAAATAGAGTTGGCCGCCAAGCGCCTCGGTACGGCAGCGTTCGATGTCCTCCATCGCCCGGAGATGAGAAGGCGGCATCCGCTCTCGGAATTTTGCTCGGTAGACAGGCCCGTGGAGGCGGAAGATGTCGGCGACCTCGGCCATCAAAGGTCGGTGAAGAGGCGGTCAATGGTTTCGACGGCCATCTGTTCGGCCTTGACGGTCAGATGTGTGTAGAGGCTGGTAGTGGCCGGCGAACTGTGACCGAGATAGGCTTGAATGAGCCGGAGGTTGACTCCGGCTTCGAGTAAATGGGTCGCCCAGGAATGTCGCAGCGTATGAACAGAGGCCGGTTTGTGAATGCCGCTTTGTTTGAGCGCTGCCTTGAAGGCCCTCTGTAGACTGCTGTCGGCCATCGGCAGGGCGGTTTGCGAGAGTTGATCAGACTTACGCCCTAACGCGGGGAAGATCAGAATTGGGTTGCGATGATGAACCCAATATTGGCGGAGCAATTCCAGCGTCCGCAGTGGCAAAGGGACATACCGATCTTTAGCGCCTTTCCCCTGCCGGAGGTGAATCATTCTGCGGGCGCTATCGATATCTTGAACCTGAAGATGAGTTCCTTCCTGAAGCCTGAGCCCACAGGAATAAATCGCCGAGAGGCAAGTCCGATAGCTTTGTAGCCTGACGAGGCGGAGAATCCGACGGACCTCGTCAGGGCTCAAGACGGTCGGAAGCTTCTTTTCGCGAGCAGGGCGAATAAAGTCGAGGATAGGGAAATCCCTCTTGAGAGCATGCTCAAAGAAGAACTTGATGCCGCACAGAGCGATGGTGAGGGAACTGCTGGCGTACTTCTTGACATTCTTGAGATGGAGAAAATACTGTCGGAGTTCTTCCTCAGTGATCAAGTCCGGGGATTTGTGATAGTGCTCCGCCAGTTGACGCACAGCCTGGACGTAGCTTTCCTGAGTCCGTTCCGAGAGGCCCCTGAGCTGGAGACACTCGATCATTCTTTGTCGCAGTTGTGTCATAACTATACCTCCTGGTTTTGGTGTTGGTTACCACTGGAAGTATAGAAATAGAGACTGGGACTGCTGTAAGAATGGCGAGATTGATTCAAAGGCGGGACGTGCTGATGCTGCGCGGAGCGCTTAGTTCAACTACAATTGTACGGCGCTATAGGTGTCTAGCATTAGACACCAGTGTCTAATGCTAGGCATCAGTGTCTAGTATTGGAAACCATCACCGTCCGCTTATCACTTATCGGCTAGTGTCTACTATTAGACACCTCCGCGCTTTGAATTCGATCTTTGAGACCAAGCGGCGCCACTCGGTCATAATGAATTTCCCAGACTCGTTTCGTCGAAATCCAATTGCCGCCCGATTGTTTGACATAGCGTTGCAACGCGGTTCGCGTTTAAGCCTGAGACGGCGGGGATTTTAATCCGGTGCCATAGCCAACGCAATCTCAGCGTCGCCGATTACGAGCTGGTCAAGCAACTTTCGCGGATTCGCCGCCGCAAGATTTGAAATATGGATGAATCGTCTGAGGCTACGCTGGCTCAGTCTGACGCTGGCGTGGGTGGGTATGCGCTCCGAACGCCCCCTGGCCGAAAGCCTTGGCGGCGGCTGTGATGAGCAGGCACACGATCCCTGCGGCGGTGAAGGTCACGGGCGCTCCCCACTTCGCCGCCGCGTGCCCGACTGCCGGATAGGTGACGAGCCAGCAGACGTGCGTCAGCGCAAAGTGCGCGGCGTAGGCGCGTCCGCGCTCTTCTTCAACCGTATGTTCGGCCAGCAGCGTTGATGACGGAATCGCAATCAGCGCCTGACCCGCCCCGTTCAAGACCCACAACAGACCGAAAACAAACAGCGGCGGCATAAGTACGCCGGGCAGCAACAACGACCCAAGCATTAGCCCGCCGAACAGTAACGCTCGCGCTGCCCACCGATGGCGGCGACCGTGGAGGACGGCTTCGGTCTTCGCGCCCTGTTCATAACGGCCCGTAGCCCGGCCCAGCAGGATCGCCGCCAGCGTCGAACCAAGTCCAAGTCCCGCCATAACGATGGCAAAGGCTGTTTCGCCTCGCCCAAGCACATCGCGCACATAAGCTACCGTCACCACGATTGCCGCCGCACCCGCTGTCGCTTCGGCAAAACTGAGTGTGAGCGCCTGACGCAGCGACGGTTCGCGCAGCAGGACCCGCGTGCCGTGCGTGATTTCACTTAGAAAGGTGCGCCAGGAAAGCGGCGTGGTCACTTTTGCCGCATGCGGGATACTGACGACAGCGACGAGCAGCGCGGAGAAAAGATAGGTAAAGGCGTCGAACCAGAAAACCCAGCGCAGGCCGAACAGCGCGACAAGCAGACCGGCAACCGCAGGCGCCGCGACGGCTTCGATGTCAACGGCCACGCGCGAGAACGAGAGCGCCTGAACGTACTGTTCGTTGCCGACAACTTCGGGAATGCTGGCTTCAAAGGTTGGCGTGAAGAAAGCCGTCACCGCATTGATGGCAAAGATCAGCAAGTAAATCTGCCAGACGGTGGTAATGAACGGGAAGAGCGCGAGCAGGCCAAAGCGCAAGAAGTCAGCGGCAATCAGAATCTTTTTGCGGCTGACGCGGTCTGCGATCACGCCCGCCGGTTGCGAGAAAAGCAGGAAGGCGAGGATGCGCAGCATCAGCGCGTTGCCGATCACCGCCGTTGCCGACGCACCGCCCGTGAACTGGTAAGCAAAGAGCGCCAGCCCCACCGTCGTCACCCCGCTGCCCAGTAGCGAGACGATTTGCGCGCCAAACAACAACTTGAACGCGCGGTTGCGCCAAAGCGGCAAAGGCGTGGTTGATGAAGCTGGCGTTTCATTCATTGCTTGTAGCCGAAGGCTTCTTCTGCGGTCCCATCACATGCGCTTGATGCTTTTGTAATCGCCCGAAGTTTTGAGCGTAATCGTCACGTCCTTGCTGTTTCGATTCCGCCAATACCAGCCGTGATAACCATCGCTAATCGCCGTGATCTCACCGGCATCGCGTTCGACACTCGTGCCTTTGCTGTAAGAATGAGAACTACCTGCGCCGTCAGTGTGCAGATTGTGGTTCACGGGGCCGCCGGCGCTCGTCCATTCATATTTGGCTTTTGCACCCTTTGACATTTCCAACTTGTATTCGACGCCTTCGTTCGGCTTGAGCGTGATGACCGTTTCATCCGTCTTCTGAGCAATATAGGCGTTCGCCGCTGCAAGAGCCGGTGAGGGAGCCATAATTTGTGCTGCTGGCGCTGACGGCAATGCAGCCGTCACCAGAAGCACGGCGGCAACGATCAGCGCGATGGTGGTCGAACGTAGCAGTTGCTTACGGATAGAGAATTTGGTTTGGGTCGGCAATTCGGTATTGTACATGCGTTATTCCTCGAAAGTTGTTTGGCAAAATAGCCAGTGATTTGATAGCCAATATGCACGAAACCGGCAGTCACGACGGCGGCATTGGCAGTGTTTGGAAATCGGTTTTGTTCTAAATCTAAGAGCACGAACGCCACAAAAAGCAACCTGTGCTCTCATTGCGTATCGCTTTTACTCCCGTACACGTTCCTAACGCTTCGATATTCACCGGTGGTTTTTAAGGTAATGGTCACATCCTTGTTGTTCCGATTGCGCCAAGCCCAACCGTGGTAACCATCGCTAATCGCTGTGATTTCACCAGAATCACGTTCAACACCCTGGCCTTTGCTGTAGGTATGGGGGCCATTCGGGGTTTCAGTATGTGTATTATGGTTAACGGGACCGCCAGTGCTGATCCATTCATACTTGGCTTTTGCGCCCTTCGACATTTCAAGCTTCACCTCTACGGCCTCGCCCGGCTTTAGCGTGATAGTCTTCTCATCGGTCTTCTGAGCGGCCTGGGATGACGTTGCCGAATCAGCAGCTAAAGGGGCTGTCTTCTGCGCTTCCGGTACTGCGGCCTCTGGGGATGTGCTCGCTGAAGCAGGTGCGCGATGCTGTGCAGCCTCCGCAGCCAGTTGCACTTTGATCTCTCCCATTTGTGTCAGACCGAGTACCCGTCCGATGCCAGTCGGGTCAATGCCATACTCCGACGGCAAGACAACTGTCACCAGAAGCACGGCGGCAACGATAATCGCGATAATGGTCGAACGCAGAAGCTGCTTACTGCTGGGTAATTCGGTACGGGGTGGCAAGTCAGTATTGTACATGCGTGATTCCTCGAAACTTATTTAGCGAAATAGCCAGTGAGTTGATAGCCAATGAGCACGAAACCGGCGGTCAGTATGGCGACATTGGCTGTGTAAGCATGACGGAGAAAACTTCCGGTACGCCGCCAGTAGCCCATCACAATCAGAATGGCGGCGAGCGCTAATAGCTGGCCGATCTCAACTCCCACGTTGAAAGCGATCAGATTAGCGAATAATCCGTCTTTGGAAACTTCGTAGTCCTGAATCTTTGTCGCCAAGCCAAAGCCATGAAAGAAGCCAAAGACAAGCGTCGCGACTTTGGTGTTCGGCTGCACGCCAAACCAGCGCTGAAAGGCGCCCAGGTTGTCGAGCGCCTTGTACGCCACCGACAGACCGATGATCGCGTCAATCAAATAGCCGCTGATACTGGTTCCGAAATAGACGCCCAGCAACATCGTCGTTGAATGCCCCAGCGCGAATAAGCTGACGTAAATGCCAATGTCCTTGAGCTTGTAGAGGAAGAAGATGACAGCCAAAAGGAACAGGATGTGATCGTATCCGGTGAACATATGCTTGGCGCCGAGATACATGAAGGGCACTAGATGCACGCCGGTGATTTCCTGAATGTAGCCTTTATCACCTTCGGCAACGCCATGCGCGTATGCCGTAGCGCCAAGCAGAAAAAAGAGCGATAGGCTGGCAGATGCCAACCAGATTGAGTGATGGTGCAGTTTTTTCATTTG
>JAJNQA010000014.1 GCA_021155085.1 Heliomicrobium sp.
ACCGGCAACCTATCGCCTGGAATCGAAAAAGCGGAAAAAGGCGCTGGAAATGTCAAAGAGCGAGTGAAACGTTGAAATCAATCAGCTCTTCGCAGCCCGATGGAAGGTCGGGCTTCGGAAGAGCGTTATCTAAACTCGAAAAATTATGAACGGTCAATAATTGCAATTCACCGTCTTCGACATGCAGCGTCAGCAACCCCCAATCAATCAATTCAAGCACAGACTCATCTATATCATCGGCAGGGTGAACTGCCGGGAGTATTTGTTTAAGCATTCGCAGTAGTTCATCTTCACCTATCGAATTCAATGTTTCAGCGAAATTGTCTCGGTTCTCATTCAGCAAATCTGCCTCATCACCCATCACCCACTCTGCCGCAGCCAACGGAACCCTGCTACGAAAAGCTGCCAGCCGATTAAGTAAATCGCGCGCCCACTCCGACAAACGCCGATAGTTCAATTCAATCGCCAGATATTCTCGCAGTTCCGATTTGAGCAAACTCGCGTCCTGCAAGGATTGGTCAAGTGGCTGATGGCTGCAATAGTCATTCAGTAGAACTATCGCTTTAGGATGTCTGCCGAACTTTTCCATCGCCGCATCTTTGTGGCGAAGCGCAGCCTGCGCCAGATTCGGCAGATTCTGCATCAGCATCAGCGCTTCGGGACTGCTGAGGTCGCCGAGCGGCAGTTCCTGCAAATTGTCGAGCCGTTCGCCGTCGAGATCGAACAGATACCGCGTCGTGAACAGAAACCGGCTGCCCGTCGCCGTCGCCCGCACCAGCGCCGTCAGGAAGGCGCGCAAATCTTTATTGAGAAAAGCGCGCCGTTCATCAAGCTGTGATTCAAAATTATCGAAGACGATCAGCAGCGGCCACTCGGTCAGCAGCTTCGCTATTTCCTCCGCCAACGTTTCCGGCGGCACGTTCTGCCCAATCAAGGATTGCAGTTGCGGCATTCCCTGCTTCTCAAAATAACGATGCAGTTCCAGCAGTATAGTTTCCGGCACGAGCGCGGCGCGGCGGCAATCAAAGCTCATCACGTCTTTGAAGCGCAGGCGCAAACGATTGATGGCGTGGGTGAGCAACGCCGTTTTGCCGATGCCCCCTATTCCGTGAATGATGACGGCGCGCTGATCCTGATGCAGCAAGGCGTCACGAATCTTGCGATACTCGCGGCGGCGGCCATAAAAGCCGTGCGCAAGTGGGTCGAGCCTGTCGCCGAGATAGGTTGCGCCTGGCTCAGTTTGCGGCGGCGCATCTTTCGCTTCGGTCGTCTGCAAGCAAGCGCCGTCAGCCGCGAGCAACACGATGGCCAGCGCGTCGTTGTTGATGAAGAACCTTTCGTCCGCAAGCAACACGCGTCGAGCTGCGTACACCGCGCGTTCCAGTTCGACGCCTTTGGCAATTTCCCGGTACAAAACTTCAGCGAACTTCAACCCGCCTTCATCGGTGATGGAAAACTGCATTGCAATCACGGCAGGCACGCGCTGCCGCAGCAGTTCGCGCGCCAGATCGCTGAAAGCCCCTGTGTGCAGCGTGCGCGCCGTCTGGCAACCGGAGATCACCGCCAGCCGCAACTTAGCTTTTCCTTCTTGGCCGCGCTCGACGGCCTGCATCACGTCGGCAATGGAGGCGGGCAGCTTCTTCCCCTGGGCGTCTTCCAACAGCAAGCCGCCGCCGTCGCGCGGGCTGATGCCGTGGCCGGTGAAATGCAGAATGTGGTAGCCGTCTTTTAAGCTGCGTTCGAGGATTTCTAGCTTCGCTTCATCTTCAATTTCGACAGAGATTCGTCCTTGCGCGTTTGGGTCGTTGATCGCTTCGAGCAAGATTTCCTGTTCGCGTTCGGCTTTCAATCGCTCGTGGTCGCCCAAATCGAGCGGGCTGGCAAAGAAACCGAAGAGTTTGAGCGGACGCGGAATCGGTGGCAATTCGCTTGGCGGCGCGACATCCAGCGGCAGCCGCGTCAGTGTTGTCTTGGCCCCAGCGGCGATGAACTCCGCGCCGTCGTGCAGCGTTTCCCAGGGCAAAACTTCCAGCTTCGCCGCGTCTTCGGCAAAACGCAGGCAGAGAATCAGAAACTCGCTGCGCTGTTTGTACTTCTGCCAGACTTGCTCGACGGCGGGCGGGAAGAGCTTTTGATAAAGCTCGCGGCCGAGCTTCTGTAATTCATCGAAGCGTTCCGCCGGGTCCTTTGTGGAAGCATTGAGCCGGTCCACGCTGAAATCGGTCAGGAAATCTACGCGATGGCTGAATATGGCGGACGCGAGCGATTGGGAAGAACTCCGTTCGCAAACGGTGAGCGAGTAGCTTTCGGCGTTTATGGATTGAATCTGAAAATCCAGGATCGTAGACATTGCTTGATCTCCGGCTGTGATCTCGAATGCAGGTAATTGCGCCTGAAGCAGGCTGATCATCGAACTCCAATCAGAGGTTACACTTTTCCCTGGCGAAACAGGAAGACTTTTTCACCGACAGGGATATTTTCACCGCATTGTCTGTCTCAACCCTGTTGTAGATAATCGGCGCGCCGAAAGGACGGCTTGGAAATTGATTTTGAAAGGCGGCAAGAATGGCGAAAGAGGTTTTTCCAAAATTGACGGAGGCGCAGGTGCGCAAGCTGGCGACGCCGCAGAGCTTCGAGCGCGGTCAGCGTTATTTCAAGGACGGCGCGATTGTTGAACCTCTGCTGCAAGGCAATGAATTGCGGGCCGAGTGCGCTAGCTCGGAGGATGAGCCTTACGAACTCAGCGTGGCGTTCGACAAAAAAGGCGTGGCGGAGATGGATTGCACTTGTTCTTACGATCAGGGGGGCGCGTGCAAGCATCTGGTGGCGTTGCTGCTGACTTGCATCCGCCAGCCGCAGGCAATTCGCAGGCTCGATTCGCTGGACAAAATACTGGCTGAGCGCGGCAAGGAAGAGTTGATCGCAATCATCAAGCAGATGGTCAAGCGCGATGCCAAGCTGCTGCAGGTGATCGAACTGGCCGCCGCCGCGCCAAAACCCGGCAAGCCGATGAACGTCACGGTTTATCGTAATCAGGCGCGCCGGGCGATGAACAGCGAATCGCCGCAGATGATCGAACGGGAACTCAAGTCGCTGCGCGAGGCGGCGGCGCGGCTGGCCAAAGCGGGCGATTGGCTCAGTGCCGGCGCGATTTATCATGCGGCGTTCGATGAGGCGGTCAGCGGCTATGACGATCTGGTGCATTCGATGGATGACGATGGCGACATCTGCGTGCTGATTGACAACCTGGCGGAAGGTTTGAAGAAGTGCCTGGAAAAGAGTCAGGCCGACGGCAAGACGCGCCTCGCTTGGATCGAGACGATGCTCGAAGCCTACCTGACGGACATCGAGATTGGTGGAATTGATCTGGCTCCCACCGCGACGGAAGCGGTGTTGGAGTTGGCCAACGACGCGGAGTGGGCTTGGGTAGAAGATCAACTCCGCGGCGAAATCGGCGCCAGCCGCGACTTCAGGCGGGAATGTCTGGTCGGCTTTTTGACGGAAGGACTGGAAAAGCGCAAACGCACGGAGGACGCCGATGAACTGATTCGCGAACTGGGCACGCCGGAACAGCGGACTTATCTGCTGATCGGCGAAGGCAAAATCGCCGAAGCGATGAAGATGGTGAAAAAGATCGTCGCTGGCAAGCCGGGCTTGGTGACGCAGTTCGCCGACGCGCTGCTCACAGCGGGCGCGAAACAGGAAGCGCTGGCGTTGGTGATGGAGCACGGCAGCAACCACTGGCAGAACCGTGATTGGCTGGCGAAGTATTACCGCAAACACGGCACGCCGCGCGAGGCGGTCGAGGCGCAGATGAAACTCTTTCTCGCTTCGCCCCGCGCGGAGACGTTCAAGGGGCTGCGCGAGGTGGGCAAGAAGGCGCGCGATTGGGACGCCATTCGCGCCGACGCGCTCGGAAGATTGGAACAGGAAGAGAAGATTGGCGCGTTGATCGTAATTGCTCTCCACGAAGGCGAAGTGGCGCGTGCGTTGGAACTGCTGCCGCGCGTGAAGACTTCAGGATGGCTCTCCAGCGATTACAAATGGGAAGTGGCGCAGGCGGCGGAGAAAGAGCATCCGCAGGCGGCCATTGCGCTTTATCAGGAACTGGCCGAGCGCTCCATTGGCAATCGCACGCGCGGGGCGTATCAGCAGGCCGTTGATTACCTGAAGCGGGCGCGGAAGCTGGTGAGCAAGCTTAATGACGAGGCGCAGTGGAAAGAATATTTGCAAAACCTGCGCGTGCGTCATCCCACTTTGCGTGCGCTGCACGAAGAATTGAGCAAGGCTCGTCTATAGAATTTAGCCGGATCAAACATGAACAATCACGACAAAGAACAGGCCGCCGCTCGGCTGGCGGCGATTTCGAAATTGAACTTCGGTTATTACCCGACGCCGATTGAAGAGTTGCCGCGCTTACGGCAGGCGCTGGGTGAGAACGCGCCGCGCATTTTCATCAAACGCGACGATTACACTGGCCCTGGCTTTGGCGGCAACAAAGTCCGCAAGCTGGAATACGTGCTTGCGCAAGCCGTCGCCGACGGAGCCGAAATCGCCATCACCTGCGGCGGGTTGAAATCGAATCATTGCCGCGTGACCGCCGCGATGTGCGCCCGGCTGGGCTTGCGCTGCATTCTGGTGCTGAATGAGCCCACGCAGCCTTACACGCTGACACCGGCGAGCCTGAAAGTGGATGAGATGCTAGGCGCGGAAATTCACCGCGTTCAAAGCCGCGACGAGCGCAAGACGATGATGGCGGCGATTGCGGAAAAACTGCGCGGAGAAGGGAAGAAAGTCGTCGTCATTCCGCTTGGCGCTTCGATTCCCTTGGGCGCGATTGGCTTTGTGCGGGCGGTAGAAGAAACGACCGCGCAACTGGCTGCGATGAATCTGCGGATGGATTACGTTTTTCATTCCACTTCGTCGGGGGGCACACAGGCTGGGCTGGTCGCCGGACATCAGCTTCTCCATCTGGCTGAAAAACAGATCATCGGCGTCAGCGCGGATGATTCGTCGGCTTCCATTTCCGCTGAAGTCGCCACGATCCTTCGTGGCGTTGGCGAACTGCTCGGCGTGGAATTCGACGAAAGCGCGACGGTGCTGGATGAATACTTCGGTGCTGGCTACGGCCTGGACACGCCGGAATCGCTGGCGGCGATTGACCTGCTGGCGCGAACGGAAGGTTTATTCCTCGATCCGGTGTACACCGCCAAAGCGATGGCCGGATTGCTGGATTGGATTCGGCAAGGCAAATTCAGCGCGGACGACAACGTGCTGTTCTGGCATACGGGCGGGCAGTTGGCGCTGTTTTACGCGGCGAATGGGAGCGACGGGGAGACTGGGGGACAGGGAGACGGGGGGATGAAATGATGAAGTTGGAAGTTGGACAGAGTTTGCCGCCGTATGAACTCACCGCCAAAAACTACGGCGCGGCGCACGCCAACAAAATTCACAGCGACGAAGGCGCGGCGGAATATGGTTTTGCCGGAGCGCTGGTTCCCGGCGTGGCGCTGTATGCTTACCTGACGCGGCCCGTGGTGGATGCGTTCGGTCTTGACTGGCTGGCGCGCGGCGCGATACGAGCGAAGTTCATTCATCCAATATATGACGGAGAACAGGCGCGCGCCGAAGCGAAAGTTGTTGCCGCTGACCCGTCCGCTGTTGAACTTCAACTGCTGAATTCCGAAGGCAAACTCAGCGCGGTTGGCACGGCGACGCTGCCGGAAGCTTTGCCTTCGCTCGATTCGCGAGACTATCCTTCGCGCGATTTGCCGCCGGAAGATGCGCGCTGGCCAGCAACGATTGCGGTAGTCAAAACGGGCCATGTGCTCGGCTCGCTGGAATTTAGGCTGGATTTGGCGGGCGAACTCACCCGGTTTCTGGAAGACATGGTGGATGATTCGCCGCTGTACCGTGGTGTGGCGGCAGTTTGCCATCCGGCGTTCTGGATCGCGCAGGCGAACGAAATTCTGATGCGAAACTTTGCACTTGGCATGTGGATTCACACTGCCAGCGAAACCCAGCATCTAGCGTTGGCCAAAGATGGCGAATGCTTGTCGCTGCGCGGGCGAATGGTTGACGCCTTTGAACGTCGCGGCCATGAATTGATTACTACCGACCTGGCTGTTTTCGGCGAAGCGGAGCGTCCGATTGTTCACATCAAGCACACGGCGATCATTCGACTGAAGGAATCGTCCGACGGATGAAATAGTACATCGCATTAGGGGGCAACTCCGGCAAGGAGAGAATCAATGATCCCGGAATTACAGGATGATGTTCTTCCCGAAGGCGTTCATCTTTGCACATTGGAAGAAGTCAGAAAGGCCTTCGGACAGTTTCGCTGCTCAGACCGGCGGCTACAGTTGACCGAACAACTGACGCGCTACATTCAGGATGCCAGAAATTCCCGTGTTGTTTCCGCAGTTCTGATTGACGGCAGTTACGTTACCAGCAAAGAGGAACCCGGCGATATAGATTTGATTGTAGCTCTTCGACCAGACCTTGATTTGACGACGGAATTGCGTCCGCTGGAGTACAACATTCAATCGAAAGCGATGGTCAGAAAACTGTATGGCTTTGATGTCTTGCCTGCTGTGGATGGCAGCGACACTTATCAGCGTATTCTGGATTTCTTCTCTCGCGTTAAACTGAATGACCCCGACCAGCGCACAACTCAGGAACGTAAGGGATTGTTGAGGATCGAGTTATGATCGAAAACGACAACCAACTGAATCAGACGCGGCTGGCCATCAATGATTTGGAATCGGCGATGGCTGCACTCAAGCGCGATGTCCTGCCGCTGAATGAAGAACGCTTTGCCGTGATGGCTGAGCCGATTATTGACCACATCCGCGAATTGCGGCAGCAGGTGGAAGAGTATGTCGGCATTACGGCTGCCATTCAGGTCTGGCAAGTACGCGGCGCTCCGCCCACCGAAATCAGGCTCTCCTAAACGACATCGAACCGCCAAGGAATGAAAAAGTACATCATCAAAACCGATGCGCCGCGCCAGCGGTTGATCAACTATCGCGACGTGCTGAACGACGAACAGCGCGCCGTGGTGATGGCCGGAACCGGGCCGCTGCTGGTTATTGCCGGAGCGGGGTCGGGCAAGACGCGCACGGTGACCTATCGCGTTGCGCGGTTGATCGAAGCCGGCGTTGCGCCCGCGCGCATTCTGCTGGTGACCTTCACCAATCGCGCCGCGCGCGAAATGCTCGGGCGTGTGGAAACGCTGCTGGCCGCCGATGTTCGCCGCGTTTGGGGCGGGACGTTTCATTCCATCGCCAATCGGCTGTTGCGCCGCCACGCGGTCAGTCTGGGCTATGAAAACAACTTCTCGATTCTGGACGCCGAAGATTCCAAGGACCTGATTGATTCCTGCATCGAAGAAGCCGCGATTGACACCAAGGCGCGCCGCTTTCCGAAAGGCGAAGTGCTGCGCGAAATGTTCAGCTTTGCGACGAATACCGATACGCCGATTGATCAGATTATTGTCGCGAAATATCCGCACTTTGAATTGCTGACCCAGCAGATCAAGCGCGTGGACAGTCTGTACCAACAGCGGAAACTCGACCGCAACGCGATGGATTACGACGATCTGCTGATCAACTGGAAGCGGCTGATGAGCGAAAAGCCGGAAATCGCGGCCATTTATCAGGATCAGTTTCAGCACGTTTTGGTGGATGAATATCAGGACACGAACACCTTGCAGGCCGAGATTGTGGATTTGGTCGCCGCCAAACATCGCAACCTGATGGTGGTCGGCGACGACGCGCAAAGCATTTTTGGCTGGCGCGGGGCGAACTTCAAAAACATCTTCGAGTTTCAAAAGCGCTATCCCGATGCGCAGCTTTTCAAATTGGAAAGCAACTACCGCTCGACGCCGGAAATTCTGATGCTGGCCAACGCCTCGGTTGCGCATAACCGGCAGCAGTTCCCGAAGCACCTGCAAGCCATTCGCAAAAGCCGCGATTTCACGCCCGCTTTGATACCGGCGCGCGACGCCGAACAACAGGCGGCTTTCGTCGCCGCGCGAATTCTGGAACTGCGCGACGAAGGCGTGCCGCTGGATGAAATGGCCGTGCTGTACCGTTCGCATTTTCATTCGCTGGAAGTGCAGATGGAATTGACGCGGCGCGGCATCCCTTACGATGTGCGGTCGGGCGTGCGGTTTTTCGAGCAGGCGCATATCAAGGACGTGACTTCGTATCTGCGGCTGGTCGTCAACCCGCGCGACGAACTGGCCTGGAAACGGGTCTTGAAGCTGATTCCGAAAATCGGCAATGCGACGGCGGCGCGCGTCTGGGAACGACTGGCGCATTCGGCGGAACCATTGGCGCTGGTGCGAGCGGATGAGTTCGCCAAAACTTTGCCGAAAGGCGCGGCGTCCGGCTGGCAGGAATTCGCCGAACTGGTCAAAGAGTTGATCGCGCCCGAAACGGTCAACGCTCCGGCCAAACAGATTGAAGCCATTTTGGCGCGCGGTTATCTGGAATATCTGAAGGAAAATTATGGAAACGCCGACGCACGCGAAGAAGACCTGCGGCAACTCGCCAACTTCGCGCAGCGGTTTGAAACGACGGACGCCTTTTTGAGTGAACTGGCGCTGATGAACACCGAACGCTTTTCGCCGCCGGGCGCAACCGTCGGCGAAGATGTCGTCAGCGGCGGCGACGAAGATGAAAAGCTGGCATTGTCTTCCGTGCATCAGGCGAAAGGCTTGGAATGGCGCGTTGTGTTTCTGATTTGGGCGGCGGATGGCCGGTTTCCTTCCAGCCGCAGTTTGCGCGACATCGAAGGCGAAGAGGAAGAGCGCCGGTTGTTTTATGTCGCGTTGACGCGTGCGCAGGATGAGCTTTATGTCTGTTTCCCGCTGGTCGAAAGCGATCGTTCAAGGCAAACTGTGCTGCATCGTCCTTCACGTTTTGTCACCGAAGTTCCACGCGAATTGATCGAGATTTGGAATGTGGACGAAGAAGAACCGTCATTGGAAATGCTGGAAGCAACGGAGACCAAATTCTTGAATTGATCATCGGTTCAGACAATATTGCCCGCTGGCAGGCTCTGTAGTACAAAGCCCGTGATGGAGACCATTATGTATGCAGTCGAATTTCAAACAAAAATCACCAACGGAAGTATTGAGCTTCCTCAAGAATTCATTGGCAAGCTGGTGGGGGAAGTCCGCGTCATTGTGCTGAAGCAGGAACAACCTGCCGCTGTGGAAATTCTGACAGACAACCTGATTGACCGGTTGCTGGACAAGCCCGTTTCGCTGGACGCTTTCAAGCCAATGTCGCGCGAAGACATTTACGCCTGAGTTGACCAATGGACACTTGTTTCATAGACACCAACGTCTGGCTGTACGCATTTATCGAAAGCCAGGACCAGGACAAGTCCATTTCCGCCAAAGCTGTCATTCAAGGCAATTATAAGATCGTTGTCAGTTCCCAAATCATCAATGAGGTCAGTGTCAATCTGATCAAGAAGGCGAAGTTTGAGGAAGCCTCCATCCAGCAACTGATTGAGTCTTTTTACACCAAATACCAGGTAGTGGAAGTTGGCCGCACGGAATTATTGAAAGCCTCCGAGCTTCGATCACGCCATCAGTTTTCTTATTGGGATAGTTTGATCGTCTCGTGCGCGCTGCTCGCAGGCGCTTCGGTTTTGTTTTCCGAAGATATGAACACTTCGTTGATGGTCGAAAGCAGAGTGAAGATAGTCAACCCTTTTTCCGGCGCTACGCCGCCCACTCCCGGAGAATCGAAATGAAACTCACCTCTCGTCAAACCCGTCTGGCACTAATCTTTTTATTGACGTTTGCATGGTTCTTGCCTGCCGCACTGGCTCAGGGCAAGCAGGAGGAACCGCTTGATTACGCGATGATCGGGAAGATTCGCGAAGAAGGTTTGAACCGTTCGCAGGTGATGGATCACATCGTCTGGCTATCGGATATTTATGGTCCACGCCTGACCGGCTCGCCCGCGATCAAGCAGGCGGGCGAATGGACGCTGAAAAAGTTCAATGAATGGGGATTGGCCAATGCCCACCAGGAAACCTGGCCGTTCGGCAAAGGGTGGTCGCTGGTGCGATTCAGCGCGAATATGACCGAACCGCAGGTCTCGCCGCTGATTGGCTATCCGAAATCCTGGACGCCCGGCACGAACGGCGTGGTCAATGCCGATGTGATTTACGCGCCGATCAGTTCCGAAGCCGATTTTGAAAAGTTTCGCGGCAAGCTGAAAGGCAAAGCCGTGCTGTTGCAAACCGCGCGGCAGGTCCGGTTGCTGGATGGCCGCATCGTTCTGCGGATGGATGACGACGACATCAAGGAAGCAATGACCACGCCGATTCCACAGCCGCGCGCGGGACAGCGCGGTGGTGGCGGTGGCCCCGCGTTCCAATCGAAGCTACAGGCATTTTTGCTGGCGGAAGGCGTGGCGGCGGTCTTTGATCGGGGCAGCGATGGCGATTTATCGCCAGGCGGCAGTGATCTGTCGTGGATGGCGCAGCGGACGGACGGCGGGACGATCTTTGTTCAAAGCGGCGGCCCGCGCGATCAGAACGCGGGCAAGGTTCCGCCGCAGGTGGTGCTGGCGGTCGAACATTACAACCGCATGATCCGCATTCTGGAAAAAGGGGTGCCGGTCAAAGTTGAATTGAACATCCAGACGCAATTCCACGACGAAACCAGCCCGAACGGCTTCAACCTGATTGCTGAAATTCCAGGAACGGATTTGAAAGACGAAGTGGTGATGATCGGCGCGCATTTCGATTCGTGGCAGTCGGGGACGGACGCAACGGACAATGCCGCCGGAAGCGCCGCGATGATGGAAGCCTTGCGAATTCTGAAAGCGGTCGGCGCCAAACCACGCCGGACCATTCGCATCGGTTTGTGGGGTGGCGAAGAGCAGGGGCTGCTGGGTTCACGCGCTTACGTTAAAGAGCATTTCGCCGATCCGCTGGCGCTTTCACAGACAGGGCAAGTGAAGCCAGAGCACGAAAAGCTGTCCTGCTACTTCAATATTGACAATGGCACGGGGCGGATTCGCGGCGTCTGGTCGCAGGGCAATCTGGCGGTGACAAAAATCTTCGAACAGTGGGCCGAACCGCTGCGGGATCTGGGCGTGACCATCATCAGCCCGCGTTCCGTCACCAGCACCGATCACCTGTCGTTTGAGGCGGTTGGCCTGCCGGGGTTTCAGTTTGTGCAGGAGCGGCTGGAATATAATTCGCGGACGCATCATTCCAACATGGACACGGTGGATCACGTTCAGCGCGACGATATGGTCCAGATGGCGACAGTGGTCGCGGTTTTCGCTTACAATGCGGCGATGAGAAACGAAAAGCTGCCGCGCAAGGCTCTCCCCGGAGCGCCAGCGGGCAGGCGACAAACCCCGTAATGATGCAAGGAGAGAATTTAGATGAGTGATGTAACGGTGAAGTTGAACTGGAATGGCGGATTGAAGTTTACAGGCATCAATGCCGGCAGAATTGAAACCGTGATTGACGGCAATCACGCGGATGGTGCCAGCCCGGTGGAATTGCTGCTGGAAGCTCTGGGCGCGTGTTCGGCTGTGGATGTGGTCGTGATCATGGAAAAAGTGCGGACGCCGCTTCAGCGGCTGGAAGTGGTTGTGGACGGCGACCGGCGTTCGTCCGAACCGCGCTATTTTGAAAATGTGCGCGTCAAGTTCGATGCCTGGGGCGAGGGCATCAGCCCGGACAAGTTACAGCGCGCAATCAATCTTTCCATCGGTAAATATTGCAGCGTGTATCACTCGCTGCGGACGGATTTGAAATTGCAGGCCCAGTACCGTATTCACGCCCCTGAAGCGGAGGCGGCGGGCGAATATGAAATTGTCGAGATGTCCGTGCCGACCGGCGAATTGCAATAAGTGAGCGTCGAACGCAGACAGGATGAACAGGATTCTTCCAGGATTTTCATTGCGTGTGAATCCAGGGAAATCAGGTTCATCCTGTCTCTTTTTGTCCTGCGGCAAACCTCACGCAGCCGCCACGGCGAATTGGTTGATCGGTTGGGTTGCCACAAGCTGAGCGGCCCGCTTCCCACTGGCAACGCTGGCATCGACCAGTAAGCCTTCCGCGCCAACCCAATCTCCCGCGACATACAAGCCTTCGATGCCGGGAACTTCGGGACCGGGTCTTCCTGTATTGCCGCCTTGTTCAGCGGTCGTTAGCGCATGCGAAACCGTCAGGTTTGGCAGAAAGCGCCGGTCAATTACCAGCGCTTGCCAGCCCGGTTGAACCAGGTCCAGCAATTTTTCCAATTCATGCTGAATGGCCATCGGTTCCGCCTCGTTTTCTGATTCCAGATACATCGCCACGTGAATTACCGCATTGCCTGCGGGGGCAAGTTTTGCTGCCGCCGAATGCACGGACAAATACAGCGGGCGGTCAATTCCCAGGGCGAAGTTGGTTTGCGGCTGTGGAAGACGCTCAAGCGCGATATCCAGCGTGGCGGCTTTGACCGGAATCGCTTTCCTGGCCCATTCGCCCAATGCTGTTTTTTCGCCGCCTTCAACCAATTCGCAAGTTTCCTTTGGGCTGGCGGCGACAATCACCGATGAGGCGGCCTGCATCGTGCCATCAGCCAGACGCACGCCAATCACGCGGTTGGTTGGCTGGTCGCGTTCGATTTTGGCGACACGCACACTGGAGCATATTTTTACGCCTGCGGCTTCGGCTTTGGCGCGCAGCCCTTCGACCAGCGTCCGCCAGCCGCCGTCCAGATAAACCACGGCTTCTTTCAGCGCCATTTGAAACTGCGTCAGTGCAGCGCCCGCGCTCTGACGTTCAGGATCATTGACGTAAGACCCCAGCCGGAAGAACGCCTGCACCAACTGCCGGACATCCCGTTGACGGAACTCTCTGTCCAGCCACTCGCGCACGGTCAGATGTTGGATGGTTTGCGCGTCCACTTTGGGCAGCGCCGCAAGCAGGCGGCCCGCTTCGAGCTTGGCGGACAGACCAAACAAACTGGTCGTCAGCAGGGACAGCGCTCCGCTCGGCAGCGCATGTTTCCGGCCTCCGGCAATTGCCAAGCTGCCGTCCGCTTTCGGAGACGCGCCGCTGAATTCCACGCCCAATTCACGCAGAATCCGGTATGCCTGCCCGGCGCGATACAGCGCATGCGGCCCCAGATTGAAATGAATTCCGTTTTTGCTGGTCGTCGCCGCCCGTCCGCCGAGCCCGTGCGATTTTTCAAACAATGTCACTTCGCGGCCCGTCCGGGCCAGAAAATTGGCGGCGGTCAGACCGGCCAATCCGCCGCCGACAATCACTACTTTTTCTTTCACATTTGCCTCCTTGTTCGTTTTTCAACCAAATCACGAATACGGTACGCGCGCGTCAGCGAGCGCCATTTCGCCACTGTTGGGCGCTCGCTGACGCTCGCGTACTGTTCAACCTCATCACGAACCAGGCCGCCGAAAGGTTACAGGCCCAGAGAAAAATGAGCCGGAAACAGTACGCGAGCGTAAGCGAGCGCCA
>JAJNQA010000042.1 GCA_021155085.1 Heliomicrobium sp.
GAAATTCTCTGGCGTATGATCAAGTACCAGTGGTTACCATTGAAGGCTTACCAGTCATTCAAAGACCTAATGCGGTTGTTAATTCAGGTCCTAAAAGGTGTTGGTTCAAAATACCAGATTGATTTTGCCCACTAACTTAGCATTACTAAGTGTGCCAGTCGCTATCAAACGCTCTTTGCCGGGTTTTTCCAGCCGATCTCCATACGCATCCAGTGCGGAGTGCAACTGTGGCCAGATGCCTTGGCGTTCAATATAGCCTTTACCCAAGGGAGTGGCCCTTTTCCCGGTCTGTATCGCCGGAGGTTCAGCTATAGGCGTTGCTCTATTGACCTTGATAGTAAGCAACTGCCGAGAGTTGATTGCCAGAGTCGTTAGGACACCGGCAACGGCAACGCATAAAGCAAGCAATTGAATTTTAGTTAGTTTATGAATGGTAAAAGTCATAAAGGTCTCTCTTTAGCAGCGTTGTGTGCTGCATTTTGGGTGTTCTCCTTAATGATTCCGTTATCCAGTTTGTTTTAGCGGCGACGGTATTGACGTTACTAAAAATAAATGTGCTTGACTATATGGCCAATTTAACTGTTTTTTGGCCAATATGATTGTCCTACGATAGTAATCTGATCTTCTGTAGGCTACTCGCTGACAATATCTAAAATATCCAAGTTTCGCCGGTAATGATCGCGGTATTTCGCTGGAGTTACTTCGTAGACGGCTTTGAAGTCTCGGTTGAAATGGCTGAGGTCGTGGATGCCGACTCGGTCCATGACTTCCTGAATGGTTGGAAAGCCATCTTCGAGTAACCGTCTGGCCGTTTCCAATCGCAGTAGCTTGAGATAGTGTCCTAATGAAATTCCGGTACTTTCTTTGAACAGCCCGCGAAGCCGAGGCGAAGAAAGACCGGCTTCTTTAGCAATGAAGTCGAGAGGCAGGTCGAGATGGACGTTGGCTTGTAAAAACTCGATAACGGTTTCAATTCGCCGGTTGGTTTGCGCAAGCTTTTTTGCTTGGTTCAATTGTTCGGCAATTTGAGCACAGTGCGCCGCAGTAGCTTTCGACAAAAAGCTCATAGAGTTCCTCCTGATGGTCTGTAGCCGGAAAGACCCTGAAGCGGCCCGGGAAACCGTGGGTTGCGTGGAAAAGCCGCAAAGCTATTATTGCTGCGCTTGGTGCTTTGTCCCCGGCTGGGCGGGCATTGAACTATTCAACGACTATTGAATTGGATGTTTAGGCGCTCAGCAGGAGCCGTCTGACAACAAGCCTAAAATCGTGTCTCGGAATCGAGATAGGGGTGGCAGGCAGGCATTGTTGTTTTCAAAACTGGTTTGACGATCTCGAACTGAACGGTGCGAGCGTACGATAGGAAGTGGAAGGCTGCAAGCAGTTGGAGATAGGAAAATATTCGCTTGATTTCCGGTTCTAATCTGTGGTCTATTCTCGTTCGCGCGATTGATCAGCTCAGTCGCGATGAGGTGCCCCCGAAAAAGCATCCCGCCTTCGACCCCACGCCTTGAAGCAACGCATTGCTACTTTGACACCCTTATGAATAACTTTTTGCCATTCGCTCTTCCCGATATTGGGGAGGAAGAGATTGCCGAAGTCGTGGACTCGCTGCGTTCCGGCTGGCTGACGACCGGGCCGAAGACACAACGCTTTGAACGCGAATTTGCCGCATTTATCGGCGGCGGGGTTCAGGCGTTGGCGGTCAACTCCGCCACGGCCGGGTTGCATCTGGTGCTGGAGGCTTTCGGCATTGGGCCGGGCGACGAAGTCATCACCACGCCATACACATTCACCGCGACCGCCGGAGTCATCCGGCATCTGGGCGCGGATCCGGTTTTCGTGGATATTGATCCGCGGACGTTCAACCTGGATCCCGAAAAGATCGAACGCGCGATTACGTCGCGCACCAAAGCCATCATTCCCGTTCATTTTGCCGGGCTGTCCTGCGAGATGGAGCCGATCATCGAAATCGCTCGCAGGCATGGCCTGAAAATCGTCGAAGACGCGGCGCACGCGCTGCCGACGGCCTACCAAGGGCAACTGATCGGCACGCTCGACACGGACGCCACCGTCTTCAGCTTTTACGCGACCAAAACGATCACCACCGGCGAGGGCGGAATGATCGTCACTCGTGACGAAGCGATTGCGGAGCGTTGTCGCGTGATGCGTTTGCACGGCATCAGCCGCGACGCTTTTGACCGCTACACTTCCACCAAACCGTCCTGGCATTACGAAGTCATTGCGCCCGGATTCAAGTACAACCTGACCGACATCGCATCCTCCATTGGGCTTCAGCAGTTGAAAAAGGCCTGGAACTTTCAGCAGCGGCGGCAGGAAATGGCCGAGCGCTACAATGCCGAATTGCGGGATTTGCCAATCATTCTGCCGCCGCAGTCACAAGACGGAGACATTCACGCCTGGCACCTGTATGCGATTCGGCTGGATGATTCCGCGCGGATCAGCCGCGATGAGTTTATTCAGCAAATGTCGGGGCGCGGCATTGGTTGCAGCGTGCATTTCATTCCGCTGCATCTGCATCCCTACTGGCAAAAGGCCTACGATTTACATCCCAACGACTTTCCCATGGCCTGGCTGGCCTATGAACGAGCGGTCAGCCTGCCCTCGTACACGAAGATGAGCGATGCCGACCAGACTCGCGTCATCGAAGCCGTCAAAGATGTCCTGGCCGGCGATGAAGCCGAATCCGAGGAAATGGAGCTGGCGGCAAGTTCTCATTAAGCAGTATGGATTTCGCATACCGCGCGGTTGGCGCGATTTGCCCTTGCGACTTATGGCTACTGCAACTTCAAAGTTCGATCTGGCGGATCGAACGATCATCTCCCGCTCGTCGCCGGCGCGGCGCGCACTGGATTTATTGATTGCGATACCGGCGATGCTTTTGCTGCTGCCGGTTTTCGCGATGATCGCCATCTGGATCAAATTCGATTCGCGCGGTCCGGTCTTCTTCCTGCAGGAGCGCATCGGACGCGGCGGACATCCTTTTCGAATCATCAAATTCCGCACGATGGTGGTGGATGCCGAACAGCGCGGCACGCAAATTACCATCGGGCGCGACCCACGCATTACCCCCAGCGGCCATTTCCTGCGCAAATACCGATTCGACGAACTGCCCCAGCTTTTCAACGTCCTGAAAGGGGAAATGAGTGTCGTTGGCCCTCGCCCCGAGGTGCCGCGCTACGTTGCCCTGTATGATGACCAGCAGCGGCAGATCCTGGCATTCCGCCCCGGAATTACCAGTCCGGCTTCGATTGCGTTCAGCAACGAAAGCGAAATCCTGGCGCAGCATGCAGACCCGGCCGACCCTGAGAGTTATTACCGCGCCGAACTGATGCCGGCGAAGATCGCTGTTGATTTGCTCTATTCAACCCAGGCGACTGTGTGGAGCGATTGCGAGGTCATCGCCAAAACAGCGGTGCGGCTTCTCAGTTGAAAATCAGCATTGAGAGGCTGGCGGTTGCCAGTCCTCAGACCGTCGAGTAAGATTCGGGGGCGTTGCCCGCCACCCTCCTCACGATTGTTGTCTTACCCGACTTCTCCGGCTCGCTTCCACGTCTGGATGCCGCCGATGAAGGATCATCCGAATGAATTTGAGCAAGCAGTTTGTTCCGCGGTCTACTGAATCCGTTTTTGCTTCCGAGCCGAAGCTGGAATTTCACCAACGCATGGCTATGTTGTTACAAAAGATCGTTTTGCGCCCCTGGGTGCAAAATTACATGCTCAGCCGCAGCACGCAGATGGCGATTGATGCCTTAATCGTGATGGTTTCGTTCGTGCTGGCGCATGTCTTGCGGTTTGATGGGTGGCCGCCAGGGATTGACGGGCAGCGCATGATCTTCGCCCTGCCGTACGTTGTGGTGCTTCACTTGATCGTCAACAGTTTGATGGGATTGTACCGCCGCGTCTGGCGTTACGTCAGCATTCCGGACGCCATTCATCTGGCCGGCGCGGTTGGCGTCATCTCGTTTCTGCTGCTGACACTGCGCCTGCTGATTCCCGAAAGCCGCAGTTTGTGGGCGTTTCCGATTGGGACCATCGTCATTGATTTCCTGCTGGCCACTTTTGGATTGCTGGGCGCGCGGCTGTTGTGGCGAATGGCCTGCGAAAATGCCGCGCGGGCCAAGACCCAGGCGAATGGGCTGAAAGTGCGCACGCTGTTGATTGGAGCGGGCGACGCCGGAATTATGACCGCCCGCGAAATTTCCCGCCGCCGCGATCTCGGCTTTCAAGTCTGCGGTTTTCTCGATGACGATCCCAGCAAGCTGAGCACAGTCATCCAGGGCGTTTCCGTGCTTGGCACCACTTCGGCGCTGCCGCAGGTCGTGCGCCAGCACAATGTGGATCAAGTCATCATCACCATGGCCAACGCCCGGCGCAAAACAGTTCGCCGCGTTCTGGATTTGTGCGAAGAGGCTGAAGTTCAGGTCAAAATCATTCCCGGCCTCTACGAAATTCTGGGCAATCAAGTCACCGTCAGCAATGTGCGGCCGGTTGAAATCGAAGACCTGCTCGGGCGCGACACCATTGATGTCGAAGCCTGGCTGGAGGCGAGCCAGGGGTCTTACACCGGCAAACGCGTGTTGATCACCGGCGCGGGCGGTTCGATTGGCCGCGAATTGTGCAGGCAAATCGCCACGCTCAACCCGGCGGCGATCATCCTGCTGGACAAGGACGAAAACTCCGTCTTCGAAGCCGAGCGCGAAGTGCGCGCAGCCTGCCACAACAAAAAGATCGAAATCGTTCCGGCCATCTGCGACCTGCGCCTGATGACCCGGATGCGCCAGGTTTTTGCCAGGCACTGCCCGCAGGTTGTGCTTCATGCCGCGGCGCACAAGCATGTGCCGTTGATGGAAAGCAATGTTGCCGAAGCGATCTTCAACAACGTCGTTGGGACCCGGCAGTTACTGGCATGCGCGGCGGAAGCGGGCGTCGAACGGTGTGTGATGGTTTCGACCGACAAAGCCGTCAATCCCACGAACATCATGGGCGCAACCAAGCGTGTTTCCGAATTGATGTTCCAATCGGAAGCCGTTCGTCTCAATGGCGGGAAACACTATTCCTGCGTTCGATTCGGCAACGTGCTGGGCAGCCGCGGCAGCGTCGTGCCGATCTTCCGCGAGCAGATCAAAAATGGCGGACCGATCACGGTGACGCACCCGGATGTCGAACGTTATTTTATGACCATTCCGGAAGCCGCCCAGTTGATCATTCAGGCGGGCGCGCTGGGCCAGCGCGGCGAAATCTTTCTGCTGGACATGGGCGAATCGGTCAAAATGGTCGAACTGGCCAAGGATATGATCCGATTGTCAGGCCTGACGGTCGGCGAAGATGTGGACATCGAGTTCACCGGCTTGCGTCCCGGCGAAAAGATGAAGGAAGAATTGCTGATTGCCGAAGAAGGCGCCGAAACAACTCGTTATGAGAAAATTTTCGTTGCGCCGCCTTTGCAATATGATTTCGCCCGGCTCAATAATTGGGTCGCCAGATTAACCGCCGCCGCCGAGGCGGGCGATGAAGATGCAATCTACGAAACGTTCTCCGCAATGGGCATTGGCTTTCGCCCGACACAATGGAAGCCGAAGGAAATTGCCGAGAAAGCTGCGGCCAGTGGACAGTAGGCGATGGGCAGTGGCAGTTGAACCCTTCAGGCAACCACTCGCCGCAAACTTCTGACCACTGCCATCGAACTACAGAAAACCCTGACCTATGCTCAAACATCTTTCGCTTTTCGCTATTCTTTTCCTGTCAGTCACATTTCCGCTGCGCCAGCAACAGCCAGTTTCCAGTGGCCCTGGGCCAGGCAGATCGCCGCAAATCACCATCGCCAATCCCAGCCAGCAAATCACCGCCAGCACGCCGAAACCCCGGCGCAATACAGGACTGTTTTTCAACAAGCTGCGCGCTGGCAAACCCGTCACGGTCGCCTATATCGGTGGTTCGATTACTTCAGGTCTGGGAGCCGGCAATGCGGAAAAGACTTCCTATCGGGCACTGGTGACTTCCTGGCTGCGCCAGCGATTTCCGAAATCCGAGATTACTGAAATCAATGCGGGCTTGCCGACCACCGGATCGCTTTACGGCACAATGCGTGCGCGCCGCGATGTGATTGCGCAGAAAGCCGATCTGGTTTTCGTCGAATTCGCCGCCAGCGACGCAGGCGATGAAGAGGTGCCGGTCAAAAAAGCCGTCGAAGGACTGTTGCGCCAATTATTGATTGTTCCGCAGCCGCCCGAAGTGGTCATGCTTTATGTCCAGAACGCCAAGCGCACCGCGCGCATTGGATGGCACGATGCAGTGGCCGCGCATTACCAGGTTCCCGCTGTCCACTTGCAGGAAAAAGCGCTGGCGATGCTCGACGCCGGAAAGGTGATCGCCGCTGCCTTGTGGAAAGATGGCGTGAACCCGGCCGACGCCGGTCACAAACTCTACGCCGATTTGATTACAGAGTTTCTGGCTGATCAGGAAAAACTGGAAGCGTCGCCAATTGTTCGCACGCTGCCGACGCCGCTCATCAGCGACGAAATGAATTACGGCGAGTTCAAAGCCTTCGCCGAGATCAAGCCGCCCAAGGGACAGGAAGCCAGTTGGAAAGCCGAACCGAGCAACGACCGGGCAATGCCTTCAGCGTTGCTGTCCAGCGACAAGTCCAATGCGCAAATCGAGTTTTACTTCGAAGGCACCGTGGTCGGCATCACTTTCCGGTCCAGCCAGGACGCGGGAATGATCGAATGCCTGATTGACGGAAAACCCGCGCTCGCGCCGCTGGGCAAAATTGACGGTTACAACGGTTCGCCGCAACTCAATGCGCGCATCATCGGCGGGCTGGCGCCGGGCGAGCATCGCCTGACCGTCCGTGTGCTAGGTGAAAAGAACGCAAAGGCTTCGGGCACGCACGTGCGGCTGGGTTATTTGCTGGTGGGCGGGCAGAGACCGGAGCGGTTGTAAAGGCTTTTCCGCAGTTCCTTTGCAACGTCAATGTCGCGCGAATTGTCAGTTCGCGCGGCATCGCTGGGCATCGCCAATTCACCGTAACCGGTTTATCCTTCCATCCGTATTCATTCGTATCACCAACAATTCAATTCTTACCGGAAGCGCGGGCAACAGGCCCGCGCTTCCGGTG
>JAJNQA010000067.1 GCA_021155085.1 Heliomicrobium sp.
TTCTGAGCCAGGATCAAACTCTCATAGTAAAATCCTTGGCCATTCGGATATCAAATGACCTCAAGTTGCTTCTCTCAAGGTTTGACTTCAAACATTTTTATGTTCGACGTAATTACGCTCTACCTAGTTTTCAAATATCGATCCTCCCACTACTTATTACCGGCAAGCCATAACAATCCACCGGTTAGCAGGTCACTCTCAAGACCAAAGACTTACGAAGAATTTACGACCCAAGCAGCAATCGCCCTAATTGCAGCAAACTACTATTACCAGGCCTCAATACTATTGAATAACAGGCAACCTTAACTCACGCTAAAAAGGCTAATACAAGGCAGGCAAAGCCATGAACTTACCGCCCGCCCGCAATCCAGCTCAGTATACTAACACTTAACAAGCATTAGTATACTGACACTTAATAAGTGTCATCTCAGGGATTATCAGATTCTTCGGAAACTTTTTTTTCAATCAAGCGAACAGTTAGAGTAGCACGACCGATAAAAGGTGGCAATAGCTTTTTGCCAACAATTGAGAAATATATTTTTATTCAGATGTTAACACGACGTTGGACACGGCTGACCTGCCCCGATGATCCACATCAGCCTAAAACAATCTGCTTGCTGTGCCCGTGAGCATTTTGCAGTGCGAGTAAGCTCCCGCGCGATACACCTTGAAGCGTTCGCGGAGTGCCCCTTTCGTTTGCCTGAGGGACTTTCCACGAGTTTGGACAAATATCGTATCTCCTGATTCAATCTAAATCAGAACCCACATCTCAGGGCCAAATTTATCCGGCTCGTGCCGAAAGAGCAGGAAAACATCATCGTCCAACTGCATTGTTATTTCTGTCATTGAAGCTATTGCCCAAGATTGCCGCACATTGAATGCACGACAGACAGGCTTAGCAGTAAACTGAGCAGAGTTGTCTTGTTAGACATCCCCATAAGCAGGTCAGCATAAGTTTTGAGAAAAAAAACGCTGGTGCCTATTGGCCTTTTGCTTGGATGCTTAAATAGACCTGGCTTTACCCGATTCCGCGCCAATTAATTGTGGATCCCGGCAAGCAGCAAATAGACAGACGGACGGCTATTTTCGGTAAGGCTAGGCTGCACGAAGGTGAAGCCGAAAGCATACCTGGAATCCCTACAATCGCGTCAGCAGGCCATATTGGTCAGGCTGGCGGTCGTTCAACCGGTGGATTTCGTGTTCGCCGGGTACCCGGACAATGTGTTTTTCGCGCGCCAGCGCCGGAGTGATTTCGGCCAGCAGCATCTGTTCCCTGTCATCCGCCGTCGCCAGCGGTCTGCCGAACGAGTCAACGATGGAAGAGCGGCCAATGAACTTCACCCCGCGTTCGGTCCCGACCCGATTGATGGCGGCGTAGTAGACCTTGTTTTCCAGCGCTCGCGTGCGCACGACGAAATCCGGGACGGCGCAGCCGCCGCTTTCCGGCCAATTGGTCGGCAGCGCGATCAGGTCGGCTCCGGAGAGCATCATCACGCGCGCGCTTTCGGGGAACGAGCAGTCGTAACAGATGTTCACGCCGATGCGCGCAACGCCGGTGTCATAAACCTGAAAGCCTTCCTGCCCGTGCGCCGTAAAGCGATCCACGCCCAGAAACGGCAAATGAATTTTGCGATAAGTCCCGATCAAACCTTCGGGGCCGACCAGCACGGCGACGTTGTAAAGCTGATCGCCATCAGTTCCGGGCGCGCGTTCGAGCATTCCAACAATCAAATGTATTTCCAGTTTGCGGGCAATTGCCGCAAGCACGGAAGTCGCGTGGCCGGGAATGGTTTCGGCGATGGCCAGGCCTTCTTCGAGCGAATCGAAGCAGTAGCCCGTCACCGCGCATTCGGGAAAGATCACCAGCGAAGCGCCTGCGTTCCGCGCCTGCGCCGACCAGTCGGCGATCATTTCCAGGTTGTGATCCAGGCGTCCGATTTGCGGGTCGCACTGTATGCCCGCGACGACAAATGAAGTTGGTTGTGACATTGATCGAAATAAACCAGCAAATAAAAATCAGGGAATTAATGGAACGCGGATAACGCGGATGTTGCGGATTGCACGGATCGGAGCCAAATAATCCGCGTTATCGCGTGCTATTCAATCCGCGAAGCTAAACTCATTCAGATTCAGCAGCAGACGGCATAGATTCGGCAGCCCGTGACTTTGGGCGAAGGCCGCGAACTTCCGGCTTTCGGCCGGCGCCGGCGCGCGTCCAAACGCCAACCAGTGTGCGCGTTCGATTTGCGCGGCCAGATTGCCCGGCTGTTCCTGTTCAAGTCGCGCGGCGAAATGCCGCGCCTGCGAAATCATAAAACCATTGTTGAGCAGCGCCAGGGCTTGCAGCGGCGACAGGCTTTCGTTGCGTTTGTCCACGCGCATCGAAGGGTCAGCGCAATCCAGCGCCGTCATCCACGGCTGCGTTTGCGAACGCACGATAAAGCGATACACCGAACGCCGCCACGTCTTCACGTTGTCGGGATCTGCGAGACCGTATTCGTAATGCGGCGAATGTTCTGGATGCTCAATCACAAAATCCTGCCAGCCGGGACCGCCCATGGTCAGATCGAGCTTACCCGTCACCGCCAACACGGCGTCGCGCACGGCTTCGGCTTCCAGCTTGCGGCGATTCTGCCGCCACAGCAGCGTGTTGCCGGAATCAAACGAGTACTGAGTGCGGAGTGCGGAGTGCGGAGTGCTGGACTGCCGGTAGGTTGCGCTCATGACAATTAGTTTGTGCAGCTTTTTGAGCGAACCGCCGCTGTCGCGAAACTCTGCCGCCAGCCAGTCCAGCAATTCCGGGTGCGAAGGTTTTGCCCCGTTCAAACCAAAATCATTCGGCGTCGTCACCAGGCCCGCACCGAAATGATATTGCCAGACGCGATTGACAATGCTGCGCCAGGTCAGCGGATTGTTCGGGTCGGTGATCCAACGCGCCAGCGCAGCGCGTCGTTCGCCTTCGGGCGCGTCTTTGGACAAGGCGAACCGGGCGGGCTGGAACGACAGCATCGAAAGTGCGCCTGGGCTGACTTCGCGGCCCGGCGCGGTTACCTGCCCGCGCGCCAGCAAATGAATCGGGCGCGGTTTGCCGCCGCTGGCGCCCGTGCCGCGAAAATCATTCATCCCGTAATACACCGTCCCGGCAAAGACGACTTCCGGTTTGGGAAAGGCGGCCAGGTCTTTGTTCAGTTGCGCCTGTTCGACATTGATCCGGTCGCGTTCCGCGCGCGTTTCCGGTTTCATTGCGGCGTCCACCAACTGCGCGCGCTTCGCTTTCAAATCGGCTAATTCGCTCGCACTGCTTCCCTTCTTCGCGACCTCGGCGATTCGCGCGTCAAGCTTCGCCACGGCTTCGCCCGCTTCTTTGGCGGCGTCGCGTTCGATCACTCGCCTACGTTCGGCGAGTTCGCGCTGGCGGCCATCCAGTTTGGCAAAGCGTTCGGTCAGTTCCGGCTGTCCGACGAAATACTTTTTGTCCGCCCGATCGAGCGCGGCAAAAACAGACTGCAACGAGTAATAATCCTCCTGCGAAATCGGATCGAATTTATGGTTGTGGCATTGCGCGCAATGGACGGTGACGCTGGTGAACGTGCCGATGGTATTCGCCACCATATCGTCGCGGTCCAGGTGGCGCGCGATTTTGCCGTCGGTTTTGGTTTCGGGCAGTTCGGCGTGTCCGATGAAATCCCACGGCCCGGCGGCAATGAAGCCCAGCGCCTGGATGCCGTCGCGCGTGCCGGGAAACAGCACATCGCCCGCAATCTGTTCTTCGACAAATCGTGCGTAAGGCTTGTCTTCATTCAACGCGCGGATGACGTAATCGCGATACGGCCAGGCGTTCGGGCGCGGTTTGTCCTTGTCGTACCCGTGCGTGTCGCCGTAATGCACGACATCCAGCCAATGCCGCGCCCAGCGTTCGCCGTAACGCGGCGATTGCAGCATTTCGTCCACCAGCTTTTCGTACGCTTGCGGGTTTCGATCATTGACGAACTGCCGCACCTGCTCCGGCGAAGGTGGCAAGCCCAACAGATCGAATGACAAACGCCGAATCAACGTACGCCGGTCTGCTTCCGGCGACCTTGCCAGACCAGCGGCGGCAAGTTTCGCGGAGATAAACGCGTCAATCGGATTGCGGCCAATGCCGGATGCGGATTTTGGATTGCGGATTTTGGCTGCCGATGGGATGGCTGGCTTTGAAATCGCCTGCCACGCCCAATGCCGCAACCGCTCATTCCCCACGGCTTTCCGTCCCTCCGTCCCTCCATCCCTCTCCATCTCTCCATCCCAAACA
Organism: Heliomicrobium sp.; assembly: GCA_021155085.1. Taxonomy (GTDB): domain Bacteria; phylum Acidobacteriota; class Blastocatellia; order RBC074; family RBC074; genus RBC074. Next base: position 4,292 of record JAJNQA010000067.1, read on the forward strand.
GCGCCCGCGTCAATCCAGGTTTTCAGCAGCGCCAGTTCAGCGGCGCTCAGTCGTTCGCCGGTCGGTGGCATCCGTTCATCATCGTTCCGCGCCGCGACACGCCGATAAAGCAAACTTTCCGTCGCCTTGCCCGCGACAATCGCCGGGCCGCTTTGCCCGCCACGCAAAGCGAAAGTTTTCGCGTCCAATCGCAACCCGCCATTCTGTTTTTTCTCGCCGTGGCATTGCAGGCAACGCGCCGTCAGAATTGGCCAAATATCGCGCTCAAAAGAAACCTGGCGGGCGCTTTGCGCGCCGGCGGGCGCAAACGCCAGCCAAGTGCAGGACAGCAACAGGAAGATGGTTAATTTGGCAACCTTGGTTTTCATGCTCTAATCACAGCAGGGGCGTTTCAATGAGAAACCGTTTGGCGGCTCTTGTGTCGTTCAATTTGAGTGGAATTCATTCACCGTTCGCGACTGGATCATACGATTGCCCGCATATCCTGTACAGGCAAACGTCTGCCACGGTCTAAACAACCCGGAGCCTGTTCCACAATTAATTATTCCGATTTAGACTACGGGCGGTTCATTCACCACAAATTTTCAACAACTCTGGTTATGAAAGTAAGACAAGCTGCTTTTCGCAAGCGTGTGTGCAAACTCTTGCTGCTTCTGCTGGCGTCGCTCGCGCCGTTTTCCTCGGTGGTCTGGTCGGCTGCCGAACCCGTGCGGTTTGGCAGCGACGTGTTGCCGATTCTGTCCGCGAACTGTTTCGCCTGTCACGGACCGGACGAAAAGAACCGCAAAGCCGGGTTGCGTTTGGACGTGGAAGCAGACGCCAAAGCCAAACGCCGAAGCGGATCTCCCATCGCGCCGGGTCAGCCGGAAAAAAGCCTGTTGCTGACGCGGATGATCAGTACGGATCCCGATGTTGTAATGCCGCCGCCCAGCGCGCACAAACAAATCACGCCGCAACAAATCGAAATCTTGCGCCGCTGGATTGCCGAAGGCGCACCGTGGGGCCGGCACTGGTCGTTTGAACCGGTCGCCAAACCCGCGCTGTCCGCCGGAAAATATCCCGTTGATACGTTGGTCAGCGCCGCGCTGACCCAAAAAGGGCTGGCGCTGCGCCCGGCAGCCGCGCCGCAAACCCTGATGCGCCGTTTGTGGCTCGACTTGATTGGTTTGCCGCCTGCGCCGGAACTGGCGGACAAATTCGCGGCAGACCCTTCGCCCGCCGCCTACGAACGGATGGTGGATGAATTGCTGGCCAAGCCGCAATTCGGTGAACACTGGGCGCGCATGTGGCTGGATTTGGCGCGCTATGCCGATACCAAAGGCTACGAAAAAGACCTGGGCCGCACCATCTGGCCGTATCGCGATTGGGTCGTGAATGCGCTCAACGCCGATATGCCGCTGGATCAATTCACAACCGAACAGCTCGCCGGCGATTTGCTGCCAAAGCCTTCAGATGAAAAATTGGCCGAGCAGCAATTGATCGCCACGGCCTTTCACCGCAACACGATGACCAACGACGAAGGCGGCACGGATAACGAAGAGTTTCGCGTTGCCGCCGTCAAGGACCGCGTGGACACAACGATGCAGGTTTGGATGGGTCTGACAATGGGCTGCGCGAAATGCCACACGCACAAATACGACCCGATTTCGCACGCGGAATATTACGGCTTTTACGCGCTGTTCAATCAAACCGAAGACGCCGACCTGTATACCGACGCGCCGGTGCTGGAATTGCTGACGCCGAAAGAGCAGGAACAACGTCAGCAACTCCAGGAAAAAATCAAAACGATCAGCGAGGCCCTGGCCGCGCTGGAAAACGCCGGCAACAAAACGTTTGAAGTCGAAGAACACAACTGGCGTGTGCCTGCTGTCAACGAAACCATTTCCAGAGACGGCGCGACGCTCGCCGCGCAAAACGACGGCGCTGTCGCGGCCAGCGGCAAGGCTCCTCCGGAAGATACTTACGTCGTGACGCTGGCGCTTCCCGCGGGAAAACACACGGCGTTGCGGCTGGAAGCCCTGACCGAAAAACAAGCCAGCGGCGAACTCGTGGTCGGACGCAATGGTTCGACGGCGAATTTTGTGCTGTCTGAATTATCGGTTGAACTGCTGACGGCATCCGGCGCGCTGCCGTTGAAACTGACCAAAGCGCGCGCTGACTTTGCGGAAGCGAAAGGCGCGGTCGCCGCCGCGATTGATGGCGATGAGAAAACCGGCTGGTCTGTCAGCTCACGCTCGCACGAACGGCACACGGCGATTTTCGATTTTGCGCAGCCGCTGCAACTCAGCCAGGACACCAGACTGCGGGTCACGTTGTCGCAACAGTTCGGCGATTCGCACACACTGCGCCGGTTTCGTCTGGCCACCAGCGATGCCGACATTGCCAGATTGCAACCGCCGGCTGTCACTCCCGTTATCCGCAATTTATTGGATGGGTTGGCCAATGCCTATAAAGCGCAAAGGGATTTCAACAACAATATTCTGCGGTTGCCGGTGATGCGCGAACTGGCGACGGACAAACAGCGGCAAACCCGGATTCACGTTCGCGGGAACTTTCTGGAACCGGGCGAAACGGTCACGCCGGGCCTGCCTGTCGCGTTTGGCAATCTGCCTGCTGGCGCGCCGCTCAATCGTCTGGGCGTGGCGCAATGGCTGGTCAGCCGCGACAATCCCTTGACGCCGCGCGTCTGGGCAAACCGCATCTGGGCGCGCCTGTTCGGCGCCGGCATTGTCGAAACCGAAGAAGATTTCGGCGCGCAAGGCTCCCCCCCCGCCAATCCCGCCTTGCTGGATTACCTGGCGGCGGAATATCGCGACAATGGCTGGTCGCTGAAAAAACTGCTCAAAACCATCGTCCTGAGCCAGACCTATCGTCAGGCTTCCGACATCACCCCGGCACTGCGCGAAGCCGATCCGCGCAATTTGATCCAATCGCGCGGCGCGCGGTTCCGGCTCAGCGCGGAAAGCCTGCGCGACCAGGCGTTGTCTGTCGCCGGGTTACTCTCGCCGAAAATGGGAGGCCCGCCCGTCATGCCGCCGCAACCGGCGGGATTGTGGCGTTCAACCTACAGCGGCAAAACCTGGGTGGACGCCGAAGGCGAAGACCGCTTTCGCCGCGGCCTGTACACTTATCTAAAACGCACCACGCCCTATCCCGCAATGACCACTTTTGACGGCGGCAGCGGCGAGGTGTGCCAGATTCGCCGCATTCGCACGAACACGCCGTTGCAGGCGCTGGTAACCCTGAATGATCCCGTTTACCTGGAAGCCGCCGCGAGTCTTGCCCGGCGCATGCTGCTGGAAGCCGCCACGCCGGAAGCGCGCGCCGCGCGCGGCCTGCGGCTGGCGCTGATTCGTCCGCTGCACGCGGGCGAAACCGCCCCCTTGCTGACGCTGTGGAAAGATGCCCAAAGGACCTTCATCGCCGCGCCGGAAAAAGCGGAGGCGTTGCTGAAAGCGAGCCGCGCCCGCGCACCGGACGGCGTCAGCAAACCGGAATTTGCCGCCTGGGTGGTGACGGCCAATGCCATTCTGAACCTGGATGAATTTCTGACTCGCAACTGAGCTTATGAAGACGAACGAATTTTCACCTGCCTTGAACGACGCCCGCGCCATCACGCGGCGGCACTTTTTCAAAACCGGCGGATTTAGTCTGGGCGCGCTCGCGTTGCAATCGTTGCTTGGAGGCGGGGCCTCGGCAAATCCGCAATCCGCAATCCACAATCCACAATCGGGAAACCCGCTCGCGCCCAAACCGCCGATGCTTGCGCACAGGGCCAAGCGCGTTATTTATCTGCACATGGCCGGGTCGCCTTCGCAGCTTGAATTGTTCGAGCACAAACCGGAACTGGAAAAGCTGCATTTGAAAGACTGTCCGCCGTCATTTCTGGAGGGCAAACGATTCGCCTTTATCAAAGGCGTGCCGAAGATTCTGGCCGGACAGTTCAAGTTTCAGCGGCGCGGCCAAAGCGGACAGTGGATCAGCGAATTGTTGCCGCATTTCGCCAAAGTCGTGGACAAGACCTGCGTCATTCGCACCCTTCAGACCGATCAGTTCAATCACGCGCCCGCGCAGCTTTTTGTGCAGACCGGCTCGCCGCGCCTCGGCAATCCTTCGATGGGTGCCTGGGTGACCTATGGGCTGGGCAGCGTCAACGAAAACCTGCCCGGTTTTGTCGTCCTGCTTTCGGGCGGAAAAACGCCGGATGGCGGCAAATCCTTGTGGGGCGCGGGCTTTTTGCCTAGTGTGTATCAGGGCGTGCAATGCCGCACCGAAGGCGATCCGGTGCTGTATCTGGGCGATCCGGCGGGACTGGATCGCACGCTGCGCCGCCGCACGCTGGATGCGCTGGCCGAAATGAATCAAAGCGAATACCGCCGCAGCGGAGACAGCGAAACCCTGACCCGCATTGCGCAATACGAACTCGCCTACCGCATGCAAATCTCCGTGCCGGAAGTCATGGACATTTCCAAAGAACCGCGGCACATCCTGGACCTGTACGGCGCCAAACCCGGCTTCGTTTCTCCGGCGGAAAGCGCGGACGACCCGCGCATTCTTTACAAAGGCGACGATCCAACCTTTGCCAACAACTGTTTGCTGGCGCGCCGCCTGATCGAAAACGGCGTGCGCTTCGTGCAATTGTATGACTGGGGCTGGGACCACCATGGCTCTTCTCCCGGCGAAAGCATTGACGAAACCCTGCCGATCAAATGCCAGCAAACCGACCGCGCCATTGCGGGTTTGCTGACGGACCTTGAACAGCGCGGCCTGCTCAACGAAACTCTGGTCGTCTGGGGCGGAGAATTCGGACGCACGCCAATGATGCAAAACAACGTGCGCACCGAATTGCGCAAAGGCTTCGTTGGGCGCGACCATCACACCTCCGCGTACACGATGTGGCTGGCCGGCGGCGGCATCAAAGGCGGTCTGGCCTACGGGCAAACAGATGAATTCGGTTATTACCCGGTGGAAAATCCTGTCAGCATCCGCGACTTGCAAGCCACCATCCAACACCTGCTGGGTCTCGACCCATACCGCTTCAGTTACGCGTACCAGGGCTTGAACAACCGTTTGATTGGCCCCACGGACGAAGGAAAAGTGCTTCGGGGAATTCTGGCATAACGGGGCGACGGCGGCATTTCACTCCGCTTCGCTGCGCGGCCACGCATTACGCCGACATTTTCAGGAGCGATTTGAAGCAGGCCATCAGTCACAAGCCCGCTGCCCACCCGCCGGCGGAATGTGCATAATGACCGGGCATTTCCAGGTAAGATGCGGAAAATACCCGCTTTTTGTGGGACAAGATGACATCTTGTCCCACAAAAAGCGCCCCGAACTTTTCAACATTAGCTCAGCAAGGAACCACGAATGAAAGCTGTCATCTACGAAGCCTTTGGCGCACCGCCACAACTAAAAAATGTTCCTGATCCAACGCCGGAAGCACATGGCGTGGTCGTCAGGGTGATGGCGACGGGAGTTTGCCGCAGCGACTGGCATGGCTGGGTCGGACACGACGCGGATATTCAGCCTCCCCACGTGCCCGGTCATGAATTGGCTGGCGTGGTCGCAGCGGTTGGCAAGGCGGTGACCAGGTGGAAGAGCGGGGATCGCGTCACGGTTCCATTTGTCGGTGGCTGTGGCGCTTGCCCGCAGTGCGCATCCGGAAATCAGCAGGTTTGCGACCGCCAGTTTCAACCGGGATTCACTCATTGGGGGTCGTTTGCCGAGTTTGTTTCCATTCATTATGCCGACACGAATCTGGTTCGCCTGCCCGAAACGCTTGGGTTTCCGGCGGCAGCGAGTTTGGGCTGCCGGTTTGTCACTTCCTTTCGCGCCGTCCTGGATCAGGGCAAAACCGCTGCCGGACAATGGGTCGCCGTGCATGGCTGCGGCGGTGTAGGTTTGTCGGCAATTATGATTGCCAATGCGATAGGCGCCAACGTCGTCGCGATTGATATTTCCGATGAAGCGCTCCGGCTGGCCGGCGCGTTGGGCGCGATTGCCACCATCAATGCCGCGCAAGTCGCCAATGTCGCTGAAGCGGTCATCGAAGTGACGCATGGTGGCGCGCACGTTTCCCTGGACGCCCTTGGACATCCTGCGACCTGTTTCAACTCCATCAGCAATCTGCGCAAACGCGGCAGACACATTCAAGTCGGCCTGTTGCTGGCGGAGCAAAGCACGCCTGCCATCCCGATGAGCAAAGTCATTGCGCACGAATTGGAAATCCTGGGCAGCCACGGCATGCAGGCACATCGTTACGACGCTCTCTTCGCAATGATCGAGGCCGGGAAATTAGCGCCCGAAAAACTTATTGGCAGGGAAATTACGCTGGAACAGTCCATTGATGCGCTCGTGAATATGGACAAGTTCGAGACTCCGGGCGTCACCGTGGTGACGGAATTCTGAGGCAATGCCGGGTTGATTGGTTTCACGCCCGAAATTTACAACCTGCGTTCTAAACAAGCGCGAAAAATGACCGGCCGCAAGAACTATCAAGCGGCCTGTTTTCAAGCCAGGTAGGATCACGCGTAGCCGAGGCGGTCAACGCGCAATTTTGGAGTGTGCATGGACACCGTTCAGAAGGCACTTTGGTATGTGGAAACACATTCGCGTCAGACGCCCGACCTGGAGCAGATTGCCAGTGCGATTCAGGTGTCTCCCTATCACCCGACACGCGCATTTGCGGCTGTTTTTGGGACGCCGTTGATGCGTTATGCCCGCCGCCGCCGGCTTTCAGAAGCAGCGAAGCAACTTGCCGTCAGGACGTGGGCAGCTTTGAAATATGGATTGCCGTGCAATAGTTCGCTCAGGTTCCGGCAATCCGCGAGTGTGAGAACTTGAAACCTTTGAGATTTGACATGCATCTCCGTAGCGTATTCTTAATCTCCGCTGTGCTCATCATCTGGGGCTGTTCGCATCACGGCACGGCCACCCCACGCGGCACAACCCCGCAAAATAAAACCTCGAAAGCAAACAAGGAGCAACGTTCGACTATGCAGCTATCAACCTATTTACTCTTCGATGGAGACTGTCAGCAGGCGATGGAGTTCTATCGCTCCGTTTTTGGCGGCGACCTCGCGCTGACCACCGTTGGCGAGTCGCCAATGAAGAACATCTTTCCAGTTTCGATGCACTCAAAAGTCTTGAATGCGCGGCTCAAAAGTAAGATGGTTGACATCTCCGCCTCCGATTGGCTGCGTCCCGATGAAAAGCGAATCCAGGGAAACACCGTCTGCCTTTATCTCAGTGGCGGTACTCCCGACGAGACGACTTCGATCTTTCGCCGCCTGGCCGAAGGCGCCAACGTGACAGACCCCATCAGTGAACAATCTTTTGGGCTATATGGCGCGTTGAATGACAAATTTGGCATCCGCTGGATGCTCCATGCGGAAAAGTTATAAAAGTACATGTGCTTTTTCTCCCTGGATCAAGTGGCAGGAGCGTGATTGTGGGCAAAACTTATAAATATGGCGTGTTTGGTGTGGGCCGCATCGGCAAGGTGCATGCCTCCATCGTGCAGAACCAGGGCCATCAGATCGTGGCCATCGGCGACGAGGCGCAAGCTGCGGTTGACGACGCTCAGGCGGAACTTAATCTTGCCGGAGTGCGAACATTTCTTGATCCGGCCCTGATGGCGCAGGAGATGGCCGGTGCAATGGACGCGGTCATCATTGCCTCGCACACCAGGAATCATGCCCGGGACGCGTTGCCGTTCGTCAAGGCGCGGGTACCGATCTATCTGGAAAAGCCCCTGACGGATGGGTTGCGGGAAGCCTTCGAGTTTGTCGCAGCCATTGGCCGCGCCCCGCACCAGCTTCAGATTGGTTTGCAGCGGCGCTATGACCCGGCGCTGCTCTACACCCGGCAACTGATTCAATCCGGTGTGGTGGGCGAACTCCGTGAAATCCGCTGCATTCTCCGCGACCAGTTTCCGCCTCCATCAACCTATAGCAGCAGAGGGCTGATTATTGACATGGGAATCCACGTCGCGGACGAAGCGATCTTTTTGACGGGCGAATTTCCAAACGAAGTCTGGGCCAGCATGCATCGCACGCGGGGATACGCCAGCCCGATTGACGAAGGTGGCGACACCGCTTTTGTGACCTTCACAACGCCGTCGGGCTTGCTTGGGCGGCTGGACCTCAGCCGGACACATTCCTCCGGCTATAACAACGAGACCTATATCATCGGCACGAAAGGCACGATCCATACGGGTCGTTTTGCCGGGTATCCCGGCCCCATTCACGTAGAGGTCTGGCAACCGGATGGCAAACTGCATCCTGAATCCAAAACCTTCGAGATGACCCCTCTGGTGGGGAAATACCCGGAGTTTCTCCCCCGGTTTGACGTCGCGTATCGCCGCGCCCATCAACAGTTCCGTGAGGACATTGAAAGCGGCGCGGCCTTTGCGGTGACGCAAAACGAGGTCTTGGATGCGCAGGTATTCGCAGAGGCTGCGCACCGCTCAGCCCTGCACGCGGGAGCGCATTACAGGTTGAAACGCGATCATGATTTGGAAGAATACAAGGCTGCCTGTATCGCCTGTCGCCTCATAGACAGCGATTGAGTCTAAGCATTGAACCCGGCCGCGTGAGAGATGCTTCGCCCATTTCAAAAAATTTAAACTGATTGTGCCTGCGCCTGTTATGTTCGAGGTCGAGCAATGAGTCTGACTTTCACCAATCCACCGTGTGTCCACGCTCCGCTGGGGCTTTATAGTCATACCGTTTCCGTGCCGGAAGGGACGGAGTTGCTGTTCATTTCGGGCCAACTTGGTGTTCGCCCAGATGGAACCACACCAGTCACAATCGCCGAGCAAGCAGATCAAGTCTTTTCCAACATCGTTGCGTTGCTGGCGAGTCACGGACTTGGCCCTACCGACATTATCAAGCTCACGACATTCATGGTTGCCGGACAGGACGGCGATGCAGTTCGCGCTGCAAGACTCAAGTATTTAGGTTCGCACCGCCCTGCATCCACGGCTGTATTCGTGTCAGAGCTGGTGGACCCGGCGTGGTTGGTAGAGGTTGAGGCGATCGCGGCCAATCGGTCAAAATCACGCCCTCGCCAAAGACCACCGGTTCTGTGAATTGATTTTCGACGTGACTTGCTGTTTTTCGCGCCGAGCGCACGTGTAGTCCGCGATCGCGGGCAATTGAACACTTTGTCAGACGTGGCCTACTTGATTTTCCGGGCTCTCCCCGTTTCCCGGCCTTCCAGTTGAACCACCAGATGGGCAACCTGCCCCTGTTCGTCTTTGACAAAGCTATAGGTCAGACGCCGGTTCTCATTCGTAAAAAAGTTGCTGGCGCTTTCCGGCAGCAGGTCTCGTTTTTCCGGGCTCGCCCCTTGCTGCAACAACAGTTTGTCGCCTTCGCGGGTGATGGTGAAGAGCACCTGCGGATGCTGATATTGCCCGGTGTACATATCAAGGATTTGGGGAGCGATCTTGGCAACGGTGCGCTCCGGAATTAAACCCGGGATGTAAAGCGCCGCGATGCCGAGCGCAATTCGATTCGGATCGGCGATATCGGCATTCGTCAAGACCACGACGGAGAATTTGTCGTCCACGAAGCGCGAAATGTGGGAGCGAAACCCCGGCAGCGACCCACCGTGATGCACCAGTTTGTGGCCTGCCACGCTGCTGAGTTCCCAGCCGAAACCGTACGGATGAGTTGTGCCGTTGTTCAGCTTGACCGGCGCCCACATCTGGCTAAGGGTAGACGGCTTGAGAATTTTATCGGTGTAAAGCGCGGCATCCCACTTCGCCAGATCAAGCACCGTGGAGAGAAACGCGCCACTTGGACGCAAGGCAAAGAAGATGTCGGCGTTGCGCAGCTTATTGTCTCTCCAGCCATATCCATCGGCGCGGTTTTGAATAATCGCGGTTTCGGTCGTTGTGCGCGTGGCGTTCATTTCGAGCGGCGCAAACAGGCGTTCGTTCAAGTAATCGCCCCAGGGCTTGCCAGAAACCTTGCGAATGATCTCCGCCAGTGAGAAGTACCCGACGTTGCAGTACTCCCACTTCTCGCCTGGCGCGAATCGCAGCGGCAACGGGTAGGCTGTTTTGATGACGTCGGCGTCATCCTGGATTTTGAGCGGGTTGAAACCGGGCGCCTCACGAACGAGTCCAGAGGTATGGGTCAGCAGGTGCCGGACGGTAATTTCTTTCCATGTGTCAGGCGTTCCCTCAAGAAACTTGCTGAGTTTGTCATCGAGGCTCAGCTTGCCATCCTGCATCAGCAGCATAATTCCTGTGGCAATCAGTTGCTTGCTGACGGAGCCGATTTTGTAGACGGTTTCCGGACGGGCGGGAACATTGAGTTCAACATTGGCCAGGCCGTACCCTTCCGCCTTGATGATCTTCCCGTCCTTCAGGACAGCGATGGAAATGCCGGAAACACGCTGCCGCTGCATTTCGGCTTTCACATAGTCGTCAACTTTATCTGCCTGTGCGGCGACCGTTGTGACGAATGAAAGGATCAGCACGAAAAGAGGGACGCAATTGAGGTGTCGCTTCATTGTTCAATCTCCAGTTTGAAGTAATAACAGGCTTCAACCGATAAACGAACGATTCTCCCCCTCCATTAACAGGGGAACTGCCGTTGCGTTTCCACTCCCAGATCTCTTCGACGGTCACTGAGGGCGATCAGAAATTGCAAGATCATAAGATCACCTATTGACTTCACAACGGCCTCAGTAGAAAATCCAAGCAATTGGCAGCGGTAAATACCCTAATGGCTGAGGACGCTGCTGAATCGGGGGACCGAAAGGGCCCCCATTATTATTTGCGGCAGAAAGGTATTGCGGTTGAGGATCAAGATCTTGTCGTGTTTAGGGGTTTTGACGCGACTTTCGTTTCACTCTCAGACGTCACAAACAATTTCGGCCATCATTCTCGATTTGTGATGCGTTCATTGCTGACGCCTTTCAGACGGGTCAGCCCGCCACACGCGCGCGGTGCCATCACGGCTCCCTGACAATAGCCAATTCCCATTTTGAGAGAAAATCAAAGAATTAATCCGATCCGTGTGTCCATTAAGCGTAGCGAGTTCCTGTGCCGTGAACAGATCCCAGATTTTCACGACGTGATCTTCACCACCGCTGGCTAACCGTTTCCCGCCTGGGGAAAAGGCGACGGTCCTGACCTCTGCGGCATGGCCGCGCAAGGTACCAAGCTCTTTCCCGGAATGTCCGTCCCATAGTTTGATCATCCGATCAGCACTGCCAGTGGCCAGGTACTTGCCATCCGATGAAAAGGCAACCGCGTTCACCCGGCCCGTGTGCCCTTTCAATTCAACAATCTGCTGTGCGGTGACCGTGTTCCACAATCTGACGATAAAGTCATCGCTGCAAGTCGCCAAAAGCAAGCCATCCGAAGAGAAAGCGACTCCCTTCACGCCTGATGTGTGTCCCGCCAGAGTGCCGAGTTCTCGTCCCTTCGTCACATCCCAAAGCTTGGCGATATGATCTCTGCCGCCGGAAACCAGTTTTTGACCGTCAGGCGAGAAAGCAACTGAGACAATTCCCTTTTCATGCCTTGTCAAATCAGATTTCCGTCCCGTAGCCGGTTCCCATAAAATCAGGCTTTGATTGTCCCGGCTGCCAATGGCAAGGTATTGGCTATTCGGCGAGAACGCGATCGCGCGTATTTCCAGGGCATCCAGACGAGAGAGCGGTTGGCCTGTCGCGGCGTCCCAAAGTTGCACAGCCTTACCACTTCCGGTTGCCAGCGTTTTATGATCAGGAGAGATTGCCACGGTATGCACCTCCGCTTTTCCGGTTCTGAGCGTGTGCCGATTTTCATTGGTGACAATTTCCCATATCTTGGCTGTATGATCTTCACTTGCTGTAACCAGGGTTTTGCAGTCAGGTGAAAAGGCGACGGCGTGAAGTTTGTCCGTATGCCCCTTGAAGGTGGCCAATTCGCGCCACGTCTTTATTTCCCACAGCTTTGCTACGTGATCATCACTGGCGGTGACCAGCCAACGGCCGTCGCGTGAAAATTTAACGTCGTTGACGTCCAGTTGATGACCATGGATGGTGGCCAGTTCTCCACCGCTTTTTACATCCCAGATCTTGGCTGAATGGTCGTTGCCGCCGCTGGCGAGCAGCGAACCATCCGGAGAAAACGCGACCGTGTAGACGCTGGAACCGTGGCCTTTGAGCGTCGCCACTTCTTCACCGCGCGCGACCGTCCAGATTCTCACGGTATGGTCCTCGCCAGCAGACGCCAAACGGCTGCCGTCGGGGGAAAATGCCACTAGCCAGACCCAGGATTGATTTCCCTTCAGCGTCTTTAATTCTTTTCCTGTCACCGCATCCCATAACTTCACCAAACCGTCCCAGCTTGCCGTGGCGAGCGTTTTCCCGTCGGGGCGAAAGGCCACCGAAGAAACACGCTGGGAATGCCCACGAAAAGTGATGATTTCCTGGCCGGTGGCGACTTCCCATAATTTGACACTTGCATCGTGACTGGCAGTCGCCAATCTGCTGCCATCAGGTGAAAACTCGATGGCGCTGATTGCGCCGTCCTGTCCCCGGAGCGTCATCAATTCCCGCCCTGTCGCAACGTTCCATATCTTCACGGTGGAATCGCCGGTTCCCGTCGCCAGTTTCGTTCCATCAGGAGAGAAGGCGGCTGAAAAAACAATGCTTGTATGTGGGAGTGTCAGGCTGTCGCGGTGGCCTAGATTCCACAGGTAATACCACTCGAAGCCACGTAAATCTTCCTGTCCCGGCAAAGGCCGATGGCGTTCCAACATTTCATTCATTCGCGCCAGATTCGCCGTTTGCCAGTCCTGTGCGGCCAGGTTCATCTGCGCCGCATACGCGAAATGACGGCTATTGGATTCCTGTTGTTCGGCGCGGCGGCGCTGCTTCCAGGCGGTTAGCGCCAACGCACTGATGATCGCGATTACGATTGCGGCTGCGGTTCCTGCGCGCAGCAGGCCTTTGCGGTAAGCTGCGCGCTGCCTCTGCAGTTCGGCATTGGGAAGATTATCTCTGACCCACCTGATGTCAAAGTTTCGCTCGTAAATCCGATTTCTGACCCTGAGCCGGCCCTGTTCGGTCCGGGTAATCCCCGTCAGCCGCAGCGCGCTGACAAAAGGGTTCGCCTCATCGTCAGGAACAGGTTTACGGCGATGCACTTGGGTATAAAGAGTGAGCAGGCTGGTGGTATCGGCTTCGCCATGCAGCATCAATTCGCGGACGAAGATCAGATTACTGTCGCGCTCGCGCGCCTGCTTCGAAAGAAACAGGCGCGCGCATAACTGATCCACTCCCTGCACGTCTCGCAGGGAGGAATCCTCGGCGATGGCCTGGCACAGCCGTTGTGTGAGATAGGGCTGTCCTCCCGTCCAGTAGAAAACCCGATCCAGCAGATTCGCACTGGTGCGCGTTCCCCGCCCGAGCCCTTGCTCCAGCAAAGCCGCTTCCTGGCGAGTGAAGTCATGGAGTTCGATGCGGCGTCCAATGTTGAATGGCGTTGTGCGCGTGTCACGGATCAGGTTTGCCGGTGAGGCAACGCCAAGTAAACAGAAGGTCAACCGCCTGAATTCAGAATCTTCAGCCCGCTCGTTGTAGAGGCCGCGAATTCCGGCGAAGAACTCATCGGTGGAAAAGGGGAGGCTGCGGACCGCGTCAATTTCGTCAATGAAGACAATGATTTGCCTTTGGTCCCTGACCAGCAAAACCTCGCGAATCGCCGTCATCCAGCGCTGAAAAGGACTCAGCAAGGTGTGACTGAGCCAGAACTCCTTTAGCTCAATTCCAATCCCTAATTGGCGCCCAATATGCCCGAGCAGACCGTAATACCAATGCTCGGCGTTAAGATTCTGGCCGATTGCCGTCAAATCGAGTACTGCCACCCCGATGCCCTCTTCGCGCAATCGTGCCGCCGTCCGCACCATCAGGCTGGACTTGCCCATTTGTCTGGCGGTCAAGACGTAGCAAAAGTCGCCACAGCGAAGTCCTTCGTATATTTCTTCGTCTGCCTCGCGCCGGACATAACTAACCGCATCGCGCCGTAATGTGCCGCCTGTCACATAAAAATTGACTGTGGAACGGGGAGTGTCTGGTGCCGGAAAAGTACCCATCGTTGTAAATCTCCATCATGGCCAATGAGCAGGAGTTGTGGCGGAAGCGCTCCCGCGTCATCCATTATCCCGAATCGTCGCCAGGTTCTTTTCCAGGTAAGCGCCGTAAAGCTCGCAACGCATCCGCGCTTCTCTTGCAGAATCGCCGGTCAGTATACCTGCGCTCTTCAATCGGTAGAAAAGTTCGTTGCTCAAAAGAGGTTCTCCACGAAGCACGCCGCGAATGGCCTGAGACAAAGCCTGATCCCTGGCGAGCGCGGCAAGCATCCGCCGCAGATGGTCTCCAAAAGGACCCGCATCATTGACAAACTCCGCATGCAAGCCGTTCAGGGCAGTGCGGCGCTGCTTCAGCTCGTGCAGCCCACGCCGTACCAGGTAGGGATTTCCCCCTACCAATCGAAAGAATGTTGCCATCTCCTGGCCGTCTCGCAGCGGCGCACCGTAGCGCTGGTTGAGGTCGGCCACCTGCTCCGCCGTGAAGTCTGAAAGCAGCAACTGAGTGCCGACATTAAAGGGAGATTGATTCAAATCGGTGATGAACAAGTGCGCCTCGGTCGCATAAGCCATGACCAGCGTCAGGCGGGGCCAGGGGCCTTCCGGTTCCAATGCACGCGCGTTATGCCAGGATCGAAAAAGCCCGAAGATATCCGCCGCAAATGGCAGGCCGAACAGACGATCCACTTCGTCCAGCCCCCACACGACTGGCTCGTCAATACTGCCCAAAGCCTCGTACCAGAACTGTTCGAAGTTGAAGTTCGGACTGTGTAGCGAATCCCAGATCTCGTTCGGTTTGAAATTCAGTTGAAGGCGAGCCGCGATAAATTCAGCCAATGTTCGCAGGCATTGCTCTGCTGACTGCAGGTCAGAGGCATTCAACCGCTGCAAGTCGGTTAAAATAACCCTGCTTCCGGCACTACGAGCCTGTTGCAGCCCTCGCGCCAGTAAGGAGCTTTTTCCTACTTGCCGCGGCCCTTTGACAAGCACCGTGCCGTCCTGCCGGGCGATGGCCTCGCTAAACTCAGCATCCATGGAACGCACGATATAAAACCGCGATTCGAGCGGCATTGCCCCGCCCACTGGCTCCAAAGCCTCGCTCGAGGCACGGGCGCTGACCAATTCCTGACTGCTTAATATCGTTTTCGCCTGAGCCCGGGTGACGCCGGCAGTAAAGCAATAGCCGCGCCCTTGAACTGTTCGTATGTAATCCTGCGTGCCATCGAATTTAGTCAAAACCTTTCTCAAGTCCGAGATGTTCTTCGCCAGGTTGACCTCTTCCACAATGTTGTCAGGCCACACGCGGTGCATCAACACATCTTTATTCAGGATATGACCGGCTTCCCTGACCAGTGCCAGCAAAGTATCGAAAACTTTCGGCGGGAGTAGGATGTACTGGTCCTGGCATAGCAGGATGCGCTCTTCTGGATCCAGGCGGAAAGGGCCAAAGTGATAGTGACTGGCGGACTCAGTCATAGGACTCAAAACTCCCTCAAGACTTCCCCAAAACTCTCCCAAGACTTAACGATAGTCTGTGCTTTATGTTGACGGTCTCGATAAGACAGTGTCCGCAGCCCATGGATTGTTGACCCCGACTTCAGGCCTCAAATTTGCCGAGAACGCGTGAATTCTAATTAGCGGCATCGGTTAATGCAATCAGCCTTTCTTACTTTCAAAGCAGGGTACATAAAGACTCCTGGCGCTTTACGTACCCTGCATAGTTAATCCTGTCCTGCCCGAAATTCCGTCCCGTCATAAAATTCCCGCACTTACAGTGAGTGGCATCGCGACTTTGCGGCGGAAGTCAGAGCGGCATCACCGCCACCAGGGAGCAGTTTGAGACAGTCCCTGAAAAAATCTTCTTCCAAACCGAGAATGGCTGGATTATTTTGCCGGATATTTTGTAATCCCATAAACTAAAAATATGACCAACTCCAATCCGAACTGGCGGTCTCGAACAAATAACCACCGCACGACTTCAGGCCCAGAGCTTACTCAACCGCAATTACCAAAAGGCGGCGGCGCGATGAATGGCATTCGAGGGAGTTTCCAGGCGCAGGCATTTACCGGCTCAGCATCCTTCGCCATTCCCTTGCCCACAAGCGATTGCCGAGGCTTCGAACCACAAATACAACTGACCTACGATTCGGCGCATGGCAACGGACCATTCGGGATGGGTTTTCGGCTTTCCCTGGCCGAAGTTTCACGCAACCTGGACAAACGAATTCCGAGCTACACGGACGCCGACACCTTCGTCCTGAGCGGCGCGGGGGAATTACTGTGTAAATCCTTGAGGACGCCGGAAGGCTGGAAACCGGCGGAGCGACAGGTGTTGGAATCCGGAGTGCAATGGCAGGTTACGGAATACCGCCCGCGCGTGGAGGGCGATTTCGAGCGGATTGAACTTTGGAAGCGGATTGACGACGGCGATCTTCACTGGCGAACCACGGATCGCGATGGCTCGAGTCACGTTTTCGGCGCCAACCCGCAGGCGCGTCTCGCCGATCCGGCCAATCATCAAAATGTGTTGAGCTGGCTGCTGGAATCTTCAACCGATGCCAAAGGCAATTCCATTCTTTACGAATACCGGGCCGAAAACGAGCTGAACGTCCCCGATGCGATCAATGAAATCGGACGTGACAATTGCGCGCAACGTTACCCGAACAAAATCCGTTACGGCGCTTATTTTGACGAGGCGACGGCGCTGCCCGCCTGGCATTTCGAGCTTGTCTTCGATTACGGCGAACGCGATTTTTCCCCGGCCTCGCGGATTGAATACGACCCGCAAACTTCCTGGCCGGCGCGCGCTGACGCGTTTTCGACCTATCGTCCGGGCTTTGAACTGCGCACGCACAGGCTCTGCCACGCGGTTTTGCTCTATCACCGCTTTGCGGCGTTGAATGACGGCCAGCCTCAATTGATTCGCGCATTGCGGTTCGCCTACGAGCAAACTCCGCGGATGAGCTTTCTGTCTTCCATTGCCGAAACCGGCGTTCGCCGCGATCCATCAGGCGAACTTGAAATGCTGGCGACGCCTCCCCTCTCGTTCAACTATTCCTCTTCCGACCCGGCTTTTCTCTTCAGCCTGGGCGGACAATTCGCCGTTGAACTGAAACCCGGAACCGTCTCGCCCGCCTTGCGGACGGAATTCAGGTTGAACGATCTTCCGCTTTCGCCGTCGGCAACGGTCACCGCGGAAGAGCGCGGAAGCTGGGTGATCAACGACGGCCAGCGCGAATTCACCGTCAAACGCAACCGCCTGTTCGAGGAAAACTGGGTGACGGGAGATCCTGCGGCGGCCTTCAGGCTGGATGTTTTTGATCCCGCGCGCGCGCCAAAGTTTCGCCCCCTGGTGCTGGAGGGCGGCGCGGCGCCCGGCTTTATTGATCGCGGCGGGTGGCAGATGGTTGATCTGGACAACGAGGGGCTGCCGGGACTTTTGTATGTTGACGGCATCAACCAGCTTTACTGGCGGCCTCGCGGCGAAGGCGTGCTGGCCGCTTCGTCATCGCCCGCGGCCTTCCCGCTTTCGCAATTGGGCCAAAGCGAAGCCAGTTTTCTAAACGACGTGGCGGCGAACGGCCTGCTTGATTTGGAAGTGCAGGGCGACGGCGTGAATGGATTTTATCCGCGGCTTCCCAATGGTTCGTGGGGGGCGTTCACGCCTTTTGAACACTTTCCGCCGGAAGCGGGCGAACCTGGCGCGGCAAAGGTGGACACAACCGGCGACGGACGCGCCGATTGGTTGATCGCCGAAGCGACGCAAATCAAGGTTTACCGCTCCAAAGGCTACCGCGGTTACGCCGAGGCCGTCAGCCGCGTGAAACCGCCGGATTGGCCGCTGAGCGTCGCCAATTCGGAATGCGAAGCGGTTCGCTTCGCGGATGTCTTCGGCGATGGCGGCAGCCATTTGATACGCATTCGCAATGGCCAGGTGGAGTGCTGGCCAAGTCTGGGATATGGCAGGTTCGGCCCGCGCGTGGCCCTGACCGGCGCCCCCCATTTCGCCGAACAACTGAATGCGGAGCGATTGTTTCTGGCCGACATTGACGGGTCGGGAACGGCGGACCTGGTTTACGTCGAACAGCAGCGGATGCTGGTTTATTTCAATCAATGCGGCAATGGTTTCAGCCGCGAACCGATGATCGTCCCGTTGCCACACCCCTGGAATAACATCGCCGACCTTCAATTCGCCGACGTGCTGGGCAACGGCACGGCCTGCGCGGTGCTGGGCACGCTTGATGAGCAATCGCGCGTGACCCATCTGTTTTACGATTTCACCGGCGGCGTCAAACCGCATCTGCTGATTGAAAGCGACAACAATCTGGGCGCAGTGACACGCATTCACTACGCGCCTTCGACTCGCTTTTACCTGGAAGACCGCGAAGCCGGAAGGCCGTGGGCAACGCGCTTGCCCTTCCCCGCCCAAGTCATCGAAAAGATGGAAGTCATTGACCAGATCGCCGATTCGCGCCAGGTGCGGCGGTTTCGTTACCACGAAGGTTACTACGATCCCGTGGAGCGCGCCTTTCGGGGATTCGGCATGATCGAAAGCTGGGATGGCGAACGATTCGATTTATTTTCATCGCCCCCCCCCGGCGGCGAATCGCGCCAGGGCACGGAGCAGGGTCTGATCGTCGCGCCAACTTATTCAAAGACCTGGTATCACACCGGGGCGTTTTTCGACGGCGGCCTGATCTCCAAACAGGCCGCGGCGGAATATTTCAACGGCGACCCCGAAGCGCTGCAATTGCCTGATTCAGTCTTCGCGCCGGAGATTGAAGCCGAGGGAGCCGAGACTCTGCGCGAAGCCTATGCCGCGCTGGCCGGCCAAGTTTTAAGACAGGAAGTTTACGGAGCGGACGTGGCGCAAAACCCCGCACTGGCCGCGCTGCCTTACACCGTCGCAGAATCCAGCTATGAGGTGAGACTGCTGCAGCCGCGCGGGCATCACAAACACGCGGCCTTCTTCGTTCACAGCCGCCAAAGCGTGACGATGGATTACGAACGCAATCCGAACGATCCGCGCACCGGGCACGATCTCACCGTCGTGGTGGATGAGTGGGGCAACGCCCTGCAATCGTGCCGGATCGTTTATCCCCGGCGTGCCGGAGTGGTCTCAGAAAGCCTGAACCCCGCCGAACAAGTGCAGCCCGAACAGTGCATCCTGCGCGCCGTCGCGTCGGTTTCCGGTTACATCAACGAAATCGAGCAGTTTTATTTGCTGGGCGTTCCCTGCGAAGAGCGCACTTTCGAGTTAAGCGGATTGACGCCCGCGGCCAGCGGCTATTTCAGCTTTGAACAGATTGCGGAACAATTGCGGCAGGCCCTGGAAAACATCGTTCCCTTCGACCAACCGCGCGAAACCAGAAACAGCGGCGCACCGCAAGCGCGGCTGCTGACCTGGCAGCGGCAATATTACGTTGATGCCAGCGAACGAATCGCGCCGCTGGCCGACGCGCTCCCGTTTGGGCAAACGTCGCCGCAAGCCTTGCCAAGCCGCAATCCATCGGCGGTGTTTCCAGCCACGCAGGCCGGACAGCTTTACAGCGCGCAGGCCGAAGAAGCCTTGACCGGCGCGGGTTATCAATTCGATCAGGCCAGCGGATATTGGTGGAATCCGGGCGTCAGTTACGCGTATGCCGCGCCTGGCGATTATTACCTGCCCGTGGCAACACGTGACCCTTTCGGCGCAACAACGACAGTCACTTATGATCCGGAAAACCTGGCGGTCATTCAACTAACCGACGCGATGGGCAATCGCACGCGCGCCGAAATTGATTATCAAACGCCCGATCTTTCGCCCCGCCGGTTGATTGACATCAACGACAATCCGACCGAAGCCCTTTACGACCCGCTGGGCGCGGTCATCGCCACTTCGGTTCAGGGGACTGCCGGCCAATCCATCGTGGGCGATGCGCCATTGCTGGAATATCAACAACAGGTCAACGGGCTTTCGGTGCTTCACACGCCATTGGAAACGATTCTGAAAGACCCGGCAGCCTACCTGCAAAACGCCACATCGTTTTTCGCCTACGATCTGTTTGCCTGGCGCGAGCGTCGTCAGCCGCCACGAAATTTGACCTTGCAGCGCACTCGCCACGTTTACGAAAAGCAGTTCACCGGTTCCTCTGAAAGTCCGTCCGGTGACGCGCTCCAGCCAAACCAGATCATTCAAACCATCAGTTACTTCGACGGATTCAGCCGCGCGCTGCAAACCAAACAGAGCGCCGAACCGGGCCCCGCCTGGACGCTGAACAAGTCGAATGCCCTGCAGGAAATTTTCACCGACGACCGCTGGCTGACCACCGGACGCACGGTTTACAACAGCAAGGGCGCGCCCGTGAAGCAATACGAGCCGTACTTTACGGCTTCGCCGGATTACGCCGGCGAAGCCGTTCTCACGGAGTTCGGCGTGACTTCGATTTTGCATTACGATCCCCTGTTGCGCCTTGAACGAACGGATCTGCCCAAGGGATATTTCACCAGGATCCTTCGCACAGCCTGGGTGGAAAGCCATTACGACCCCAACGATACGATTTTGGAATCCAGCTACTTTGCCGGACGTGAGAACTTGAACGCCAATGAGCAGCAAGCGTTGAAACAGGCAGTCATCTTCGCCGGCACGCCGGATCAAATCGTTTACGACAATCTGGGCCGCCCTTTTTTGACCGTGCAGATGCTGACGCGGGCAGAGCAACGGCACGGGCAAAGCGACGGTCAAGCGCGCACTCCGATTCGTTATCTGACGACACGGCACGAACTGGACATTCAGGGAAATGTGCTGGCCAGCCTCGATCCGCGCATTGCCGCCATCAATAACCTGAAAAACGAGCATCACTTCAACTTCGTCAACCTTTACGACATGGCGGGCAATTTGCTGCGCACCGACAGCGCCGACGCCGGCGTGCGCTGGACGCTGAAAAACGTTCTGGGCAGCCAGGTGCTCAATTGGGACAGCCGCGGCTTCACCATCCAAACGCAATACGACGCTCTGCAACGCAAAAAGCTGGTGCTGGTCAAGGGCGATGACGGGCGCGGTTTGTCGCTGAATCAGGTGGTCGAGTTCATCAATTACGGAGACGAGCCAGGCATTTCCGACGCCCGGCAAAATAATCTGCGTGGCCAGCCGGTGCGGCATTACGATCAGGCAGGCAAACTGACTTATCTGGTGTACGGCCTTGCCGGAGAGTTGATTGAAAGCACCCGGCAGTTTCGCACCGAATATCGCCAGGAAGCCGCCTGGCAGGTCAGTGACGGGCAGGTCGTTCCACAACCGTATCAATTGGAAAAAGACGTTTATCGAATGGCTTCGGCCTTCGACGCCGCCGGGCGATTGGTCGCGGAAATTGCGCCGGACGGCGGCGAGCTGAAAACCAGCAGCAATTTCCGCTACAGCTACAACTCGCAAAACCAACTCAAAAGCGTCGAAGTCGCTCAATTGGGCGGCGCACCCTCGCCCTACGTCCAGGAAATCGTTTACAACGCGCGCGGCCAGCGCGTCGAAATCGCCTACGGCAACCACGTCGTCAGCACGTATGAATACGATCCGCTGACCTTTCTGCTGACGCGCGCCGCCAGCCGTCGCAAGCCCGTGAAAGCGGAGCCTGACCTGCCCGCTCAAGCCAAAGGCTTGTTGCAGGATACGATTTACACCTACGACCCGGCCGGCAACATTGTGCTGACCGATTTCGCCGAACAACAAACCGTCGTTCATGGCAACACCACCGCCGAACCGCGCGCGCACTATGTTTATGATTCCCTGTACCGTTTAGTCGAAGCCGGCGGACGCGAACACCCTGCGTTGTCCCAGCCGCTGAATTCGTCGGAAGCAAGCTTCCAGTATGCGCCCAGGGTTCAGGTGAACAACGAAGCGGCGCTTGCGCCTTACAAGCAACGTTTTGATTATGACGACGCGGGCAATCTGCGCTTGCTGCGCCACACGGCGACGAATTCAGCGCGCGGATTCACTCGCAGGTTCCCGGTTCTGGGTTTGCAGCAAAACTCCGTTCCCTCGAACCGCCTTTCGCAGGTCTGCTCTCAGGCCTTCACCGTGGACGCTTCCCCCCACAAGATCACGCCCGGCAAACGTCTGTGCGAAACCGTGCAATACGACGCGAACGGCAACGCGGAAACGCTGGAAGGCAACCGCGCGCTGTATTGGAATTACCGCGACAACATTTCGCATGCTCCCAGCATTCAGCGTTTCGACGGCCAACCCAGCGACGGCGAGTACTACGTTTACGATTTTTCCGGCCAGCGCGTGCGCCGGGTAACTCAGCGATTGAACCAGAACGCCATTGAAATTGAAGAGAAGCTTTACTTTGGAACGCTGGAAATCCTGCGCCGCCGCGTGGCAGCCAAGGACCAGGACCAGGAAGGCAGCCTCAAACAGGAACGCAAGTCCCTGCAGGTCGGCACGGACGGCAACCGCGTGGCCATCATTCACAACTGGACGTACGACGCGTCGTTCAAAGCCAAAGACCAATCGCCCTCCCAGCAGATTCGTTACCAACTGGGCGACCATCTCGATTCAGTAACCGTGGAAGTGGATCAAGAGGCCAGATTGCTGACTTACGAAGAATATTATCCTTACGGCGGAACTTCGCTGATGTGGGGCGAAAGCCGCACAAATGCCGCGCTGAAGCAATACCGTTACTCCGGCAAGGAGCGCGACGAAACAACGGGGCTGTACTACTACGGCGCGCGGTATTACGCGCCGTGGTTGTGCCGCTGGCTCAGCCCTGATCCGGCCTGGGTGGTGGATGGACTGAACCTCTATGCTTTTGTTAGCGGTAATCCGGTCAACCTTGTAGATGTAGGGGGAATGGGAGGGAAACGAAAAAGAGAGAATATTAAAACTAAGGCAAATAAGAAAAAAGCACCATCAAGCACAGAACAACGAGAGGAGATAATGATAGAGAACGCGAAGCATGACCCGATCAATGACCCATTTGCCGCTCCGCCGAAGACTCCGATGGAGTTATTGGAACTCCACCCAGATCTGAAAAAGAGGAAGGGAAATGCACAAAATGCCGGCGATCACAGCCCGTCAGTTTCTGCCATCAATAACGGCTCGATCGGCGGAGCAAGGGCGGTGGGCAGGCCACACGCTAAAAACAAGAGCGACGCGGAAGCGTATGTAAACATCGCGGATCAGGAGATTCCGACCCTTCAGTTTTACTCGCCTGCCGTGGACATTGATGTTGACAGCTATCCCGGCGCGGAAGTTCACACGGTGCTTACTTCCCTGCGCGAGTTTGGCGGCGCGGGCGAGCACCCTCGGCAACAAATGAGTTTTGAGAACCTGCTGGATAGGACGCTGGATTGTTACCGTCCCGCTGCCGCCGGCAGGTTGCTCTTCGGCCACGGCCCTGCCTTTACCCCAGACGAACAATTCGTGCTGCATGAAATCTATTCCAGCGGACCCGGCGTGCGCCTGCTGAGCGGCGCGAACGAGAGGATTGGCGTTTATGTCTTTGACGAAAATCTCTCCACTGTTCTGACCAGAATGCGCGTCAGCCCCTTCGTCGGTCAGGCGATCATCAATCTTTGGTATCGCAATCTGGTGAAACAAGGAAGTCCGCAAAAACTGGGGTACACGCCTGGGGCCGCGCTTAACAAAACCAGGCTGCAGAACCCATGGATATCTGCTGGCGGCGCTTGGGCAAAATTCATTGATGATTACTCCCCGACAAAATGAAGCATTTTCGCGTTGTGTGTTCAGTCAGGCAGGTTGTAGGGCGGGTTGATAATCCGCCCTACAACCTGGGGCGTGCAGCACATTCAAAGCGAAAACGCTTCAAGAAGAATACCGACAAGGGAATGTCCCTGGATCTATCCGGTAGTTCCCGTCACCTACAACAAGTCCGGTAGTTCCGGAAAAACATAAGGACAAACAGAATGGCTGGCCTGAATCCCTCATTGTGGCAATCGTTTTTTGATCGCAACCCTGACTTTGACCTCCTGCATTTTGACTTCGCGCGTCCTGATGCTGCCGCGCAGCTTGCTTTGGGCGAGAATGACGAAGCCGCAATCAGCGTATTGAAAGCGCTACAACGCTTGATGCGCGTGACAACATCGCAGCCAGCAGCCGAAGCCTTGTACCAGGCCGGATTGAGTTCAGCCCATCAAATCGCGGCGATGCCGGAGCATCAGTTTGTCCGGAGTTACTCGCAAGCGTTGAGTGGCGATGGAGGAGCGGAAGCGGCGCGGCAAATACATCGGCGAGCCACAAATGTCGTCGAGCACGTGCGCTTGCATGCCATGAACGCGCTTTCGTTGAATGACGTGTCCTTTGCCGCTTCGCCGGTCGTTTCAACTGCGCCGCTGAATTTTTATAACGGT
This sequence comes from Heliomicrobium sp., assembly GCA_021155085.1. Taxonomy (GTDB): domain Bacteria; phylum Acidobacteriota; class Blastocatellia; order RBC074; family RBC074; genus RBC074. The sequence continues at coordinate 28,735 of JAJNQA010000067.1, forward strand.
TTACCGAGTTACGAAGAGCTGTTCGGCGGTTTGAACTACACGCAATGCCAGGAATGCCAGTCCATCCTCAGCCCGGCGGCTTACTTCGTTGATTTGATGCGATTGATTGACGGGTATGTTTCCAAACCTGGGCACAAGCGGCTTTCGCTGCGGGCGCGGCGGCCTGATTTATGGATGCTGCCGCTGGATTGCGACAGCACAAATGAGGAAGTTCCCTACCTGCAAATCGTCAATCAGATTCTGGAAGCGCAGGTCAAATTCCGTTTGGAAGCTGCCACGAAAGAGAAGAACACGCAAACAACAACGGCGGATCCGCTGGCGCGTCTGGCGACTTCAATTTATCCGTTCAGTTTGCCGTTCAATGATCCGCTGGAGCGCGTGCGCCGCCTGCTGGGGCATTTCAATCTGTCGCTGGCCGAAATTTACGCAGACTGCCTGGTGGGCAAGGCCGAAGGCGACGCACCGGGCAGCATCGCCCGCGAAGCACTGCAAATCTCCCCTGAAAAATATTCCGTGCTGACCACGTCTGACACCGCAGGCGCTTACCTGCTTCAGGCTTACGGAATGACGCCGGATACGAGCCTGAGCACGCTCAGCAATGCCGCGACGTTTCGCAAGCAAACGCGGCTGGATGAGGCGCAGCTTGAGAGCCTGCTGTATCAAAATTCGCGGCGGAAACGGGCGCTGGAATTCAACGGCTCGACACAGGTCTTTATCGGTAATCCCACGGAACTGCAGATAACCGGGGATTTGACGATAGAGTTCTGGCTGAATCCGGCAAATTTCAATGCTCGTCAAAATCCCATTTGCAAGTGCGTGGGCGGTGAATTTGCAATTACCCAGGAAACTGCCGGGTCTGGTCTTGGTAGCCTGCTGCATTTTTATTGCGGCGATGATGACAGTTTCAATGGCGCCGGCAATACCTATTTGCAACTCGATATAAATCCAAACAACCTGCTTTCGACCAATCAATGGACGCACGTCGCAGTGGTTCGGGATATATCAGGGCTGCAGATAACCGGATATATCAATGGAGATCAAACAGGGACGCTGTCCATCCCATCGAGTTATGAGATTGTCAGCAGCACTGACAACGTGCAAATCGGCTGCGGGTATGTCGGCTCATACGAAGGCCAAATTGCAGATGTGCGCATCTGGAATCGGGTTCGCAGCCAGGACGAAATCCAGGCTGGCATGCGGCAGCGATTGAACGGCGACGAAGAAGGATTGGCCGGCTACTGGCCGTTGGACGATGGCGTTGGAACCACGGCACGTGATCTGACGGCAAACAAAAATTACGGCTCGCTCCAAACCCCGACGACGAATTCGTCAGCCGGCTCAGCGTTGCCCAAGCCGCCCGCCTGGCCGATTGCCGAATCACTGGTGTGGGACGGAAATGAAATCAACCCGGAGATTCTGGGACAGTTTTTCATCAACCAAAGTCTGGCCGGCGGTTCTTATCTGGGCCTGGCAGCCGACAAAACAAATGGCACGCAAACGCTGAATGTGATGACGCCCGGCAGCGCGACTTCGACGCCGCTCAACAGCGATGCGACTTATGATCGCCTGCACCGGTTCATCCGATTGGCGGAAACTTTGGACTGGACGTTTGCGGATGCCGATCTGGCGCTGCGTTCGGTGCAACCAGCGCCTGAAACCGAGATCAATCCACAGGCAATTGAATCGCTGGCCGCGATGCGCCAGCTTCAATCGCGACTGGGACTGCCGGTGGATGAATTATGCGCGTTGTGGAGCGATGTAAATACTTTCGGCATTGGCGCGCAACCCGGCGACGACAAAGCGCCGCAGGATTTGTTCGACCGCACCTTCAATTACCCGACTTCGTTCGCAGACCCGACAGGAAACACCGGCGCACCGGCCTATCACCCGGCGTACACGCATAATCCGTTTTACGATCAACCGGTCATCTGCTGGACGCCATTTGCCGCCAGCCAGGCCAATCAAGCTCCAAACCCCAGTTTGATGACGCGCGGATGCCTGCGTGCCGCGCTGCAACTGAAAGACACCGATTTATTTCTGCTGACAAAGCATTTGCTGCCGCCCAATGCCGATTCAACAACAATTCTTCAACTGGATGTGCCGATGCTGTCGGCGTTTTACCGTCACAGCCGGTTGGCGCGCGCATTGAATCTGCCGATGGGCCAGTTTCTGGCGTTGATTCAGTTGCTGCAATCGGCTGGGGAAATCACAGCCGGGCAAGTCTGGGCAGTTCCCAATCAACAAAGCGGCTCGCAGGTGAAAGCCGTGGCAAAAATTGTCGAATGGGCGGACTGGATGCGTGCGGCCAAGGTGAACGTCGCCCAGCTTGCCTATCTGACCACCGGAAAGATCAATCCGTTTGTCATTCCCCTTTACGATCCCAATGCGATTCAATCGTGGATCGAAGACATTAACAACAACGCGCAATCCGTTTTGCTCAATCAGGATTCATTTGCCAGTAACTCAATCAGCGACGCGCAATCGGCGCAAATTTTTCAGTCATTGCAAGCCGGCGAAGCGATTGACGCAATCGGCGTGGTTCTAAAAATCCCGCCGCCGCCCGTCAGCGACACGCCAATCGAATCTGGCGATTTGAGCCAGCAGCAAATACTTGATCTTTACGTCGCCGCCAAACTGGCCGAAGCGTTGGCGCAACAGGATAAATACGTTGTTCAGCAATTGGCATCCTTTTTCAATGTTTCGGCTGACCTGGCCGCTGCCGCGTTGGAATTCACCTGCAAGAGCCTGGGGCAGAAAACGGTTCACGGCAACCAACTGTTTCTCGACCTGGCCTGGGAAGACGCCGCCGTCTGGGTTGCCGCCTGCGGGTTGAATCTGTATCTGGCGCAAGTCTTCAATTTGACGCCGCAGGATGTACTCGGAATGACCGAAGCGCCCGCGGCATTCAATCTGGCGAAGTTCGGCGACGGTTTCAAATTGACGTTGCAAAATCTGCGCGGCATGACTGCCTACAAAAAACTCTGCGCCGGCTTCGATGTGACCACTCAACTGCTGGCCTACTTCAAAACTCCGAGCGTGGACGCGCTGGCGGAAATTTCTGGCTGGATGGCGGATCAAATCACCGAGTTGGAGAGCCAGAGCTTTTGGCCGAGCGGCTGGACCGAATTCAACACGGTCGAGCAGGTGGCCGCATTGGCGCGATGCTTTAGCGCGGCGCAAAATCTGGGCGTGGATATTGGCCTCGTGTTGGGCCTGCGCAAATTGAATCCGCTCTGGCTGGGTGACGCGAACGCCACTCCGTCCCAGCAGGTGTGGGACGCCTACCAGACGGCGGCGCATCAGTTGTCACAGGTTATCAGCGCCACCTACGGTTCGGCGCAAGCGCCGCAAGCCGCCGCCACCATTGAAGCCTCCTGCGAGGAAATGAAGCGCGATGTTTTGGTTGGGTACCTGTTATGGGAACTCAGCTTCACCTACGACGATCTGAAAACCACCGATGACCTCTACGACTTTCTGCTGATAGACGTTGATATGTCCAGCGCCGTGCAGATTTCGCCGCTCAAAGCCGGCCTGAACTCCTTGCAGCTTTACGCGCAAACGACGCAAATGAATCTGGAGGCTGAAGTCGCCAACCGGATTCCGCGCCAGTGGTGGGCGTGGATGTCGCATTACCGCGTCTGGCAGGCGAACCGCGAAATCTATTTGTACCCGGAAAATTACGTCAACCCGGAACTTCGGAAATTCAAAACGCCGCAGTTCGAACAACTGGAAAGCGGTCTGCAGCAGGGCAGCCTGACGCCCAGCTTGGTTGAAGGCGCGCTGAACGATTACCTGGAAGGGTTGTCCGCCGTCGCCAACCTGGAAATCGTCGCCAGCTACCGTGCCAAGGTGCAAAAGCCGGACGCGCAAACGAGTGATCCGGGCGTGGATACAGTCTTCATCTTCGGGCGGACGCGCACACAACCAGCAACGTTTTATTACCGCACGCTGCGTATCAAGGATCAAAGCAACCCTGAAAAAAGCGTTTGGACCGCCTGGCAGCAACTGAACCTTTCCATCAACGCCGAAACCATCACGCCGGTTTACGCCTTCAACAAGTTATTCGTCTTCTGGGTCGAGCAAACTCAAAAAACAGTCAGTGTAGACAACAATACCCAACAGTATCAGGTCACTACTGCTGATATTAAATATAGCTTCCAGAAGCTCAATCGCAGTTGGTCGCCACCGCAGATATTGGAGCAAGGGGTAGTCATCAATGCTAATACCTGCACGACGGCGAATAACTATGTTCAGCAGCGGCACACTAACGCGCCTGAGTGGAAACAGGTGCGAGTTTTGATGAAAGCCGATACTGAAAATATTGCGATTCTGTATGGCGAATTGCTTTCCAGTTCCCCTGCAACTTTCTCAAAACCAGTAGCAACTGGCAACCTGGAAATAGATCACTATAACAAGATGTGGTACAGGTCTTGGGGTTACGCCAAAGAGTTGGAAACAAGCTCCCCGGGTCATCTTACCAGTGTAGTTCCCATCTGGATACTAAGCAGCACGCTAGTTTGCGAGCGTGCAAGGCTAAACCTGAATCCGGCATTTGAAAGTTACTGCACCGCCAATATCTACGAACAGGACCCAGGTCAATTGACTTATAACCAATATAAGTCAATTCCCCCGCCACGTTTCGCCCCATCCCCAGTCTGCTGTTTCCCCTTAACCGGCACGCCGATAACCGACATTGTCAGTAACAGCGACGTTACCTGGACTTCAGGAGACTTTTCGGAAAACTCGAGTTGCCCGCTTGGCGCAACCCGCGATGTCCTTAGCGTGGGAACTCAGAATGGATTTACAGCTACCATTCCAGCAATGGATGCCGATATTACTGTTGAAGTCTGGCTCCAAATTACCGACACCTCTTCTTTCTCAGGCTACGTACTGGCACTGGCGAATGGCTCCGGCGGCGCATATATTGTGACGAAAAACAGCACTGGAAGCTATCAGATCTCTTGCGGATTATATCTGGACGAGATTGAACTGGGAACGATTACAAACCAATGGGTATGCCTGACGATCACGATTGATGCAGCGTCAAAAAAGTTTTCGCTATACCTAAATGGCGAGTATTCAAATTACACCAATGTCTCGGAAACCTTAAATGTTACCAGTATTACCTTAGGAAGCTATACGCCTGTTGATGAATTACCTCAAGATGGTTTTACTGGAAGCCTGGCTCAAGTCACGGTCTGGAATTCCTTGCTTAGTTCTGATGACATCAAATTCAGGGCCAAACAACATCAATGGGTATTTCCGGCTTTTGGAGTTATATCTGCCGCATCGTTGCCTTTACTCGATACCGGCGTCTCACCTTATTTGGGACGATTCAATGCAACCGGGAATCAATCTGGGTGGGGGATATTTGACAACGGCGATGAAGCATTTCTGGTCATTCCACAAGGGAATCCGTTCAAATTGACCGAGGATGTTACTTCAATGACTGTTGCGGAGTCTTCCGACATCAGCCTGCCGATAATGACCATCAGTTATAGCGATGCCGCCACTGATCCTGACAACTTCGATTTCAGCAGCCTCAAACTCCAATTCATCCGGTTGACCACGCGTACCGTTCCGGCGTTGGAGCGCGCACTGTTGACCGGTGGCACGGTTGCGTTGCTGGCGTTGAAGTCGCAATTTGCGCCGGAATTGAAATTCTCGCGTTTCACGCCGTCATCAAGCGTGGTTGCGCCGAAGAGCCAGGTGATGAATTTCAACGGCGCTTATGGCGAGTATTTCTGGGAATTGTTCTTTTACGCGCCGTTCCTGATTGCCAATACCTTCAGCGCCAACCAGCGATTTCAACTGGCGCAGAAATGGTATCAATATATTTTCAATCCAACACAAACCGCACCCACCGATGGGTTGGTTGCTTACTGGCAGTTGAACGGAAACGCCACGGATTCAGTCGGCGGAAATGATGGGACACTGGGGAACAAGGGCACTAATTTTGTCGAGATGGAGTTTGCTGACAGTTCGATGCGAACGGTGTTCAATTCATCGGGCAGCAGCAGTAACTCTGTTTCATTGGGCAATCCGGCGGATTTGAATCTGACCGGCACCATCACGCTGGAAGGCTGGAGCCGGTTTACAAGCACCGGGGGCGATCAGTGCTGGATCATTGCGAAGGAGACGGACAACGTTGACGGAGAATGGCAATCTCCCTGGTTTGTGTATCGCCTTTGCGTGATTGATGGAACGTTCACTTTCTCACTTTCGATCAATGACGAGTATCAAAAAATTGACAGTTCGTCGTCCCCCTCCTATCAAACGGCCAATCTTGACGAATGGTATTACGTGGCCGGCACCTACGACGGCAGCCAGATGCGGTTGTACGTGAACGGCCAATTGATCAGCCAGGCCGCCGTGACGGGAAGCATAAACACTTCAAGCAAGAACGCGGTGTTGGGCGGAGACAGCTTCTACGGGCAGTTATCCGGCCTGGGCATCTGGAATCGCGCTTTGAGCCAGGCGGAAGTTGCCGAACGATATGCGATCAAAACTCCGCAGGATCGTTTCTGGCGCTTCCGTCCATTTTTGGAAATCAGTGCGGACACGATCAAAGACGATTTGAGCAATTCGCGGCAAATTGCCGTTTACGAATACGATCCCTTCGATCCGGACGCAGTGGCGCGGTTGCGCGCCGGAGCTTACCCGAAAGCAATGGTGATGCGGTACATCGCCAACCTGCTGCGCTGGGGCAATCGGCTGTTTGCGCAATACACCTGGGAAACCCTGAGCGAAGCGACGATGCTGTACACGGAAGCGCTGGATTTGCTGGGGCCGCAGCCGGAACAGGTTGGCGCGCTGCCCGCGCCGCCCACCCGCACGGTCGAAGATTTCGTCAAGGAGTACGGCACGGCGGCGAAGATTCCCGACTTCCTGGTGCGGTTGGAAAATCATCTGGCATACACTCCGCCGGGCAGCGCACAGCAGACTCATGCGCTGCCGTTCAATTTGCTCAATAGTTATTTCTGCGTGCCGGTCAATCGCGGGCTGCTGGCGTTGTGGCGCGAAGCCGACAATCAGCTTTACAAGATCCGGCATGGCGAAAATATCAAAGGGCAGCCGCAGCAATTGTCCCTGTACGGAGCGCCGCTCAATCCGGCGGCGCTGGCCAAAGCGGGCGCGTCCAGCGCCGCCGCGCCCGGCGGACAGCAGGCCGGCGCGACGACCGTCCCGTATTACCGTTTCAGTTACCTGATTCAACAGGCCCGGGATGTCACCGGACAGGTCAGCCAGTTGGGATCGCAGTTGCTGGGCGCGCTGGAAAAACAGGACGCCGAACAGCTTGCCGTCATGTTGAACAACAATGAAGCGACAATTCTAAACCTGACAACGCAGGTCAAACAGAACCAGATCGAACAGTTGCAGCAGGCGGCGCAGGCCTTGCAGGCCGGGTTGGCGGCGGCGCAATTGCGCCGGCAAACTTACGGCGCCTGGTTGCAGGGGCAATCCGGTGCGGAAAGTTCGGCGCTTTCGACTTCGTCTTCTTCGACTTCCACGTCGGGCAGCGATTCCGCCGGCGGCGACTGGACGCAGAGCTTATCCAGCAGCGAGCAGACCAGTTTGGGATTAACCTATGGCGCGGCCATCGCGCACACCGAGGCGGCAGTGTTCCGAACATTGTCCAGCGCCTTTTTCCTGTTGCCGGACATTTTCGGGCTGGCCGATGGCGGAATGAATTTCGGCGGCAGCGTGGAAGCCATCGCCGGAACGTTTGATTCCATCGGCGGCGCTCTGGGAGCCACCTCTCAACTCACTTCGGCGGTGGCTCAATTCCAGCGCCGCGGCCAGGAATGGATGCTGCAATACCAACTGGCCGGCGACGACATCGAACAGATTCAGGCGCAGCTTGCCGCCAATCAAACCGAAACGGCTTCGGCGCAGCAGGACCTGCAAATCAATCAGGAACAGATCGCGCAAAATCAGGCGGTCGGCAGTTTCTATCAAACCAAATTCACCAGCCAGCAGCTTTATCAGTGGATGGCGGGCCGGCTTTCGACGCTTTATTTTCAGGGTTATCAACTCGCCTTCGAACTCGCCCAGCAGGCGCAGGCGGCGTTTCAGTACGAAAACAACAGCGGCAAAAATTTCCTGGATTACGGCGCGTGGGACAGTTTGGAAAAAGGCCTGACCGCCGCCGACTCTCTGGCGCTGGGTTTGAGTCAGTTGGAGAAGGCGAACATTGATGCGGGCATTCGGCATTTGGAAATCGAAAAGACGATTTCGCTTTCACAACTCGATCCGCAAGCGCTGGTGGATTTGAAGCAAACCGGGCAATGTTCATTCAACCTGACTGAACAGCTTTTCGATTACGATTATCCGGGACAGTATAACCGCAAGATCGCAACCGTCTCGCTGACGATTCCGGCGATTGTCGGACCGTATCAGAACCTCCACGCAACGCTGACCCAGACAGCCAATCGCATCGTCACGCAACCAGACATCAATGCCGTGGAGTACCTGCTGCCCGGCGGAACCGGCACAGCGCCGGCTTCGATTCGCAGCAACTGGAACGTCAATCAGGAAATCGCCATTTCGCGCGGAGTCAATGACAGCGGTTTGTTCGTGTTGAATTTTGACGACCCCCGCTATCTGCCGTTTGAAGGCACGGGAGCAATTTCGAGCTGGACGCTGAACATGCCGAAAGCGTCCAACGCGATAGACTTCAATTCGATTTCCGACGTGATTGTTCAGCTCAGTTACACCGCGCAAGATGGCGGTGCGGACTTTAGAACGAGCGTGGCCGGATTGCCCGCGATTGCCAGCTTTGCCGGTGTGCGAATGCTGAGCCTGCGCCAAAACTTCCCCGAAGCCTGGCATCTGTTTAAAACCGGCAATGCGGCAACCCCCGCGCTTCAATTTCCGATTTTACGGGCCATGTTCCCGGTCAATTTAGAGCCGGGCAGCGTTGCGTTGGGAGATTCCACAACGGGAGAGATCAGTGTTCAATGGCTGGTTGCCAAAGGCGACACGACCGGCCTGCCTTCCCTGACGCTCAACGGCCAGACAGTGACGAACGGCTCGGCCGTCCTGGTTGTGCCAGGCTCAGCGCCGGCAACTTCGCCTGTCCATCTTTCCGATTTTGGTCCTTCGGTTAAAAACAGCCTGACGGCGGGGGCACGGATTCCTGAGCAGGTTGAAGACGTGATCTTGATCATTCCCTTCACCGGGGACTTGTCGTGGAACTGAGGCGCGCCGCCCGAAGATTCCATCCGGCATTGGATTTCGGGATTCATCAAGATGCGCCTTTCCACCTTCGAGTCTCTACTGATTGAACCCCATTGCTGAATTGACAGCGCGCCTGATGCCGCGCGCCAGACGGGCGGCGGCACAGGCTCAAGTTGAAACAAGGAGAAAGACATGAAAAGCAACGTAACCGAGATCGCCACCGATGTTTACCGTATTTCCACGTTTCATCCCGATTACGGGATTCAGTTCAACCAATTCCTGGTCGAAGACGACGAGCCGTTTCTGATGCACACAGGATTCAAGCGGACGTTTCCTGTCACGCTGGAAGGCGTCGCCAACGTGCTCGACCCGGCCACGGTACGCTGGATCGGCTTCAGCCATTTCGAGTCTGACGAATGCGGCGCGTTGAACGAATGGCTCAAGGTCGCGCCGCAGGCGCAGCCGGTGTGCAGCGTTGTTGGCGCGCTGGTGAATGTGAATGATTTTGCCGACCGTGCGGCGCGCGCGCTCAACGACAACGAGGTGTTGGAACTGGGCCGGCACCGGCTGCGTTTTCTTTCGACACCACACGTCCCGCACGGTTGGGATGCGGGACTGTTTTTTGAAGAAAGCGACCGGACGCTGCTGTGCTCCGATCTTTTCTTCCAGCCTGGCGACCCTGAGCCGCTCATTGAGGCGGACGTCGTGGCGCGCGCTCGAGAGGCGATTATTGCTGGCCTCAACGGACCCATGCCGAAAGACCTGCCCTACACGCATTACACTGAAAAGACGCTGCACCGGCTCGCGGCACTTGACCCCCGCACGCTCGCCACGATGCACGGATCGAGCTTCCGGGGTGACGGTCGCACTGCCATTATCGAGTTGGCCGCCATCATCCGGGAGACACTGGGTCAATCTGCCGTGTGATAGCATCGCCATCTGTAACCACAAAGCCTGAATTGAAGTCATGACGCATGGCTGAGTTACCGGCAGTTCCAAGCACCAGCATGAAGCTGATCGCATTTAACGCTTCACACATCTCGCCACAACTCGAAAAATAACCTGTCAGAGAATCCCGAAAGAGGCTTCCCTGATGATTCGTTCACCTGTTTTTCATAACTCTAAAAGGAGAGATGAGAATGATCCGAACCTTTACCGCGGGAATCCTTCTGCTGCTGACGGCCTGTGTGGCGTTCGCACAACCGGACCCAACGCAGCGCGGCGGTGGCCGGCGCGCTGCCACCGAGCAACAACCTCAAACCGCGGTGCCCGCCGCGACAACCCCACAGCGTCCGGCAGCGCCGCTGGAAGAGAAATCGTCCGTCACGCGCGGCAGCGTCCGCATCGGCGGACAGCAGATCAATTACACCGCCACCGCCGCCAATTACATCATCAAGGCGGATGACGGTTCGCCGAAAGCGTCCTTCTTTTTCGTCGCCTACACCAAGGACGAAGTGCCTGACAAAACCAAACGTCCTGTGTCCTTCATATACAACGGCGGGCCGGGCTCCGCGTCTTCGTACACGCACATGGGTTTGGGGCCGAAACGCATTGTGCTGACCGATGATGGCTTCGGCATGCCCGCGCCGTATTCGGTGGTGGAAAACGGCGATACCTTTCTGGACGCCACCGACATGGTTTTCGTGGATGCGATTTCGACCGGTTACAGCCGCCCCGCGCCCGGGGAAAACACGGCGCAGTTTTACGGCGTGGTGCAGGACGCCACGTTCTTCGCCGATTTCATTTACCAGTACCTGACTCGCAACGAACGCTGGGCCTCGCCCAAATTCCTGATCGGCGAAAGCTACGGCACCACGCGCTCCGCGCAACTGTCGTATGTGTTGCAGCGCCGCCATCAGATCTATCTGAACGGCGTCGCGCTGTTGTCTTCGGTAGGCTTCGGCAACTGGGGCGAAGATGACCGGACCATCTTCTTTCTGCCGACTTTCATTGTTTCGGCGTGGTATCACAAACTGCTGCCGCCCGACCTGCAAAAGCTGAGCGTCACCGAAATCGCGCAGCAGGCCCGCCAGTTTGCTCATGGCGAATATGCCGCCGCACTGGAAAAAGGCGACGAACTGCCTCCGGCGGAATATCAGAAAGTTGTCAAGAATCTGGCCCGTTACACCGGTCTGACGCCGAAATACATCGAACAAACCAATCTGCGCGTCAGCCCGTTCCGCTGGTTCAAGGAACTGCTGCGCGACAAACGCAAAACCATCGGCCGCATTGACGCGCGCTTCACCGGCATTGACGCCGACGCCGCCGGCGAACGCTACGAATACGATTCCAGCCTGGCCTCCTACGACGGCTCGTACGTCGCGATGTTCCAGGATTACGTGCGCAAAGACCTGAAGTGGAATACCGATATGTATTACACCTTGAGCGCTCGCGTGCAGCCCTGGGATCAGGGCCAGCCCGGCGCTCCTGCCGAAGCTCTGCGTTCCGCCATGACCCAGCAAGGCGCGCTAAAAGTGCTGGTCATCAGCGGCTATTACGATGTCGCCACGCCCTTCAACGGCATCGAACACACCATCTCGCACATGAATCTCGATCCGACGATCCGGAAAAACGTCAGCTTCACCTACTACGAAGCCGGCCATATGATGTACATCGAGAAGAAATCCCGCGAGAAACTGCACAAGGACGTGGCGGATTGGATTCACGGCGCTGCCAATGTCACCGCAGCGGCAAGCGGCGGTCGGTAACACGCCAGACTTGTTGACTAAAATTGTCAAAAGGAAAGCCTGCCAATTTTCATCGGCAGGCTTTCCTTTTTTTGGAGAGGGAAATTTGCCTACTCATTCAAGCAAAGATCAAAATCAGAATATTTGTCGAGATCAAATTCGACAGTTTCGACCGAGGCAGTGATCTCGCTCAGATGAAGTTCTTCGCGCTGGCCGCCCAGCCGGATGCCGGTCAGCACTTCCCCTTTCGAGGTCGTGTTAAGCAAAACGGCATCCTGATCGAATTTCTCATCATTCACGGTCACGGTCGCCTGGGCCTGCGCCACAACTTCGTCGCCTTCCATAATTTTCATGACGCCCATTGCCGCGTCATAGCGAATCAAATACCTGCCTGGTTCCACCAGCGTATCGTTCACCCAGATCTTCTGCGTAAAAGTGACGTGTTCTTTCAGATCCTTGCCATTTGCCACGATTCCAATGCTCAGCAAGCAAAGAAAGGAAATGGCGGTCAATATCGTCCTAAACTTTTTCATCGTTTCCTCCTTCTATTTTGAAATAGATTCTTCCTGTTATTTCCCCCGCCCTAATCGAGCCTCGCTGGATTTTGACACGTGGAACGGGCTTCAGCCTGTTCCCAGAGCCGGACCACGCTCGGATCGGACGTGCTGTCTTTCAGCTTGATTGAGGGGGCAATTTTTCTGGTGTATGAGCGAAAAGAGTTGGTCTTATCAAAGTAACCAAGAGAGAAGTACTCTCCATTGTGATAGAACCCGGCTTCGCTGCCTCTGGCAGTCGCCGGAGTATCAATCTTTCGCTCGCTGACAAGTTGTTTCATCATTTTGGCTTCCTGACGTGCCGCCCAACGGCTATTCCGATCCAGGGCCTTTTCTCTTTTTGCCGCGTCCTTTCCTTCACGACATGCGGCGTCGTTTGCTTCCTGGGCCAGGACCTCATAACCGCCGACGGCGAATGTGCCCGATAAGGCGATGACCACAATTAGTTGCGCAAAATATTTATTCATAACTCCCTCCTCGATAATAACCATTGCACCATGCGTGCCATGGAAGCCGCCATTGCCTTCAACTCCTGTTACTGGAAGGAATTACGAGAAGCTTTAATTTTGGCCAAGAAAGCATCATCGCGAAAAGGGTACAGCTTGAGTACAACAACTGACCTGTCGGGCACTCTGACCGAATACACTGTGGGAGGTTCCTGAGAAAAGAATCACGGAATCGTTGATTCGCCGTGGTCAGTCAAGGCCGCCAACGGTAAACTCCTGCTGATCCTGCATGAAATTATCCGAGCAAAAGGAACCAAATGCGATTACCTCAACCCCTTCGATATTTCTGTCTATCGTTATTTGTGGTTGCCACGCTGGCGGCGGCCCAAGCGCAATCCACGCAAACGCCATCGCGCGCGGACATCCTGCGCGGCGAATATGGCCAGTGGCGGGCGAATAACGATTTGCTTTCCTATGATCTGGACATCCGCATTGATCCCGAAAAGAAGCTGATCAGTGGCAGGAATACGATCCGGTTCCGGATGCTGAAGGAAGACACACGAATTCAGCTTGATCTGTTTGCCAATCTCAACGTGGACAAAATCCTGTCTGGCGCGACTGAATTGAAATACGCGCGCGAACTGGGCACGGTCTTCGTGGACTTCCCTGCCCCGCTCAAAAAAGGTTCGGTGCAGTCCATCGAGTTTTTCTATTCCGGCGCGACGCAGGAAACAGGGCGGTTTGGCGGCATCAGCTTTCGCAAAGATCCCGCCGGGCGGCACTGGATTACGACCGCCTGCGAGGGCATTGGAGCGAGCGTCTGGTGGCCAAACAAAGACCAGCAGCGCGACGAAGTCGAAAGCATGCAGTTGCGCGTCGCTGTTCCCAGCAGGTTGACAGACGTTTCCAACGGACGGTTTGCCGGCAAGAAGGATTTGGGCGATGGATACACCCGCTACGACTGGAACATCAGCTATCCGATCAACAACTACAACGTGTCGCTGAACATCGGCGCGTACGAACATTTCAGCGACCGGCTGGGCGAGCTGACGCTGGATTATTACTGCCTGCCGGAAAATCTGGAAAAGGCCAGGCGGCAGTTCGCGCAGGCGAAGCCGATGATGGAGGCGTTTCAGAAGTACTTTGGCGAATATCCCTTCAAGCGGGACGGCTACAAGCTGATCGAAGTTCCCTATTCCGGGATGGAGCATCAGAGCGCAGTCACCTACGGCAACCGCTTCGCCAACGGCTACCTCGAACGCGATTGGACGGGCGTGGGCGTCAGTTTGAAGTTCGACTTCATCATCATTCACGAAAGCGCGCACGAATGGTTCGGCAACAGCATCACCGCTGCTGATGTCTCCGACCAGTGGATTCACGAAGGCTGGGCGACCTATGCCGAATGCGTGTACGTCGAAGCCATGTTCGGCAAGCAAGACGCGCTGAAATACACCAACGGTTACAAGGCGAAGGTCCGAAACCGGCAGCCGATCATCACCGCGCGCGGCGTTAATCAAACGCCCGGGCAGGATCAATATTTCAAGGGCGCGCTGTTTCTGAACACGCTGCGTTCGGTAATTGATGATGATGCGCGCTGGTGGAAACTGCTGCGCGCTTACTGCGAACGCTTCAAATACCGGAACATCATGAACGAAGACCTGGTGGCTTTCTTCAACAAACAGACGGGCAAAAATCTGACGCCGATCTTTGACCAATACCTGCGGCAGGCCGCGTTGCCGGTGCTGGAATTACGGTTTCAGGCAAGCGACGGCAGTATTTCGTATCGCTGGAAAGCCGCGGTGAAGGAATTCGCGATGCCGGTGAAAGTTGGGCGGCGGGCGAATTGGCAAACGATCCAGCCGACGACGGAGTGGAAAACGCTGAAGACGGAAATAAAGAAGGATGATTTCGAGGTGGCCACCGATTTGTATTACATCGAAGTCAGCAAGAATTGATTCACTTCCTGGCACAGCGCGAAGGTCGCCCGATATTGAGCATTGAGCATGGGTAATTTTGAAGCAGAGAAGAAACTATAGACTTCAAGAAAAAGACGTACCGCGGACTGTTAGTCCGCGGAAGCATTCCGAGAAGTTCTTTTTCTGAATCCAAAGGGTTTGCCCGCCACGCCCTCAGCCGACTAACAGTCGGCTGTATATTTCTTTTTCTTAAACGCCATATTCTCTGCGGGTTTAGCGAGGATCAATCTGGCTGGCACTTTGCACCTTTGCGTTTAACCCGTCGCGACATTTGTTGAGTTCGGTACAAACTGATCCCAATCAGCCGGCGACAATGAAAATGGGCCGCGAAGCCAATCAGCTTCGCGGCCCATTTTTCCTGGCCCATCACCGGCCCCAAGCCGTTAGCAGCTAGGGGGGAAGATGGGGATGATGTAGCTGGCCGTGTCGGTCAGCGTCAGGTGGTGCAGGTTATGGCCCTGGTTGAAGGCGCCCGCGTTGGCCGTCGCGTTCGGGTTGAAGTTGATCACCGAGCCCAGAA
>JAJNQA010000069.1 GCA_021155085.1 Heliomicrobium sp.
CAAACAGCGCGTAGACTTGCTGACGAAAGTCCGTCAGTGAATTAAGATGCGTCGGGGTCGGTTTGTTTTTGTTCACACATAACAACTACCCCAAGCGCGGCTGGGTTCAAAGCCCAGCCGCGCTTTGTCTAAAGTCGAATAATTTAGTACGCAGCTTTTGCAGTGATCGTCAGTCCCCTGAAACGTGGCGCGAGCGGCTGCGCATAGCTGCAAAGTTCTTTACCAATGAAACACGGTTAATTGAACAGGATAGGAAGTCTTCAGCCGTTGTTTGGATTGAGATGGAGGCGTTTGCGTTGATGATGGAAGCCGAAGACTTTAATAATGCTGCAACACTTATGTTAGGAGTGGGCAATCTGTTACACCGCTGGGGATTTAGCTCTTTTGTGGAAACACAATACGAAACATTGCTGGGTAAAACAGATAAGCACCTGTTGGCTACTATCCTCTTCAATCTAGCTACAGTGATGGGGGATTGTGGAAAATACACTAAGGCTTTAGTGAATTTTCAGCAATCTATTGCGATCGCGGAAAGTTTGGATGACCACGCTGTTATAGCAGGATCATTGAATCAGATGGGGATAATTCATCATCAACTTGGAGAACTTGCAGAGGCCCTAAAACTATATCAACGATCGGCTGTGATCACAGAGAAGCTGGGGAATCGCAAGGGCTTAGCAGTTACTTTACTCCACATAGGAAATATCCATAAGGATCGCAAAGAGTATGACGAAGCGATGAAGCTATATAGCCGTTCATTGGAAGTAGCAGAAGAACTTAAGTATCGTGAAGCTATTGCAGCATCATTGAATCAGATTGGGATTATTAATTCCGATTTGGGAGACTACGCAGCGGCCTTAGATCAGCATCAGCGGTGTCTGGATATCTGTCAGGATTTGGATGATCGTGCGAACATAGCATATTCATTACATTGTATTGCAACAATCCACGCGGATTGCGGTAACTATGCAGAGGCGCTGGAGCATTATCGCCGTTCGTTAGCAATACTCGAGGAATTAGGGGATCGTCGAGCAGTTGCAGTCTCGCTTCATCAAATTGCACAAATTTATATGGCTCAAGCTGAGTATGAAAAAGCCTTAGAGCTATATCAACTATCGTTGGCGATAAGTAAAGATATGAAGATTCGTACAGGTGAAGCATCATCGTTGCATCAGATTGGCATGGTTCACCAGTATCGAGGAGAGTACGAAGAGGCTTTGGAGAAATACAAACTTTCGCTATCGATCTATGAAGAAATTGGGGCACCTGCACGAATGGTAGGGGCATTCGGTCAAATGGGACAGCTTTATACTGAAACTGAACAGTATGTAGAAGCATTACTAATGTCGCTAAACGCGTTGACAATATGTCGTGAGATGAAACTGCCCCAAAAAAGACTTGCCCAAAATGATTTGAGAGCTTTGCGCACAAAGTGGGGGGCAGTGAATTTCGACATGGCGTGGGGAGAAACGGCAAATGAGGAACTGCCGGAATGGTTGACCGAAGAGCCGGAAACTACGGTATCGTGAATGATGGAGGACAAGCTGGAATGGCAAAAATCGTCAAAATCAAATGCAATGGCGCGGAGCAGCACGTCAACGACGTGGATTTAGACCGCGCGCTGGAAGAATCCGTAGTGTACAGGGGCGCAGAGGCGCGGCTGCAAAATTTGCCGGAGCGCGTGACGTTGCGTTGTCAGGTGAGCGGCTGCATAGGCCGCATTGTCATCACGCGCCCGATGCTGGAAGAGATGCTGGGAGCAGACCATGCCTGACAAGCACAAAACTCAAGCCAACCAAGCCGAAGTCATTTACCAGAGCGCGCCGTCCGAGCAGGATGATGATTTCTGGCTGGAGCAGGCGAACAAGCTGATCGTCGAATCGTTGCCAGCGGTCAGGGCCGCGGCCACGTCGCTGATGGCCGGGCTGGGGGCGTTGCAGGGCATTTACTTGGGCATGCTCGGCTTTGCGAAATTCGTCCCCGAAACAGTGGAACTATGGATGAAAGCGCTGTTCCTGGCGCCGCTGCTGTGCTGGATGCTGGGGCTGTACCAATGCCTTAAGGTGGTGAAGACCGAAGAACTGCGCCTGTATCGCCATTCGCCCGCTGACATTCGCCAAAAGCTTAGCGACCTGGCCAAAGAGAAACAGCGCGAACTCGATCTGGCGTTTTACTGGATGCTGGGCGGATTGATGGCGGCGTTTGCGTTGGTGGCGTTGCGGATGAAGATGTAAGGATGAGGTTCCAAGGCTGAGCGCTGTTTCAGTGTTCCACACGATCACTGATGATCGTTTTCTGAAACCGGTTCGGCGATCACGGTAATCGGCTCCCATTCGTCATCCGAAAGTTGATCCATTTCTACCAGCAGATATCGTTTCTCTTCCTCCGTCAACGTCTTGCTGGCGGCAATCTCCGCATCCAAATCTCTCAGCGCCTTTGCCCAAATCTCGCCTTCGTCTTCTGGTTTTGGCAGTTTAATCAGTTTGTTTGTTTATAGCGGAGTTAGCTGGGAGCCATCAGCAATTACAATTCGAGGCAGGCTCGGCAAGAAGCGCCTGGAACGCCGGATCATTGCGCAAACTTTCAAAATCAATCTCGACACGGGCGCGCGCGGTATTGAAGTTCCGGCGGCCTTCGATCGCTTTGGTCAGGTGTTCGAGTGCGGCTTCCTTGTCGCCCATCATGGCCGCTGCGCAGGCGACGTAATAGCGGGTGAAGGGTTCGTCGGCGCCCATTGCCAAGCGCGCCGCGAAGCCTTTGGTGACTTGTTCATAAGCCGCGCGGGCGTCTTCCAGGTTGCCCTGGCGTATGTAGGCACTGACCAGTTTCTGGTGGACTTCGATCAGGGTGCGTTCTTTCAGGGCGTGATTGGATTGGCGCAAAAAGACGATTTCGCGGTAGCACTCGGAGATGGCGTCGTCGTAATTGCCTTGCAGGTTGTGCAGGTGCGCCAGACGCACGTGGGATCCAATCAGGCGAATGCCTTCGTGGCCGGAGATGAAATCCTCCTGCGCCTGGATTGCCTGCCGGGCGGCTTCTTCGCCGGCTTCGTAATCGCCGATGTAGGCGCAGCACAGGGCGATCTGCTGGGCGGACCAGGCATCCGCCGGATTAAGCTTCAATGCCTTCTGATATTCGGCGATGCCCTCGCGGAACATGCCTTTTCCAATCGCGAACACGCGTCCCAGCGAACTGTGAACATCCGCGTTTTCAGAGGCGAACGAAAGGGCCCGCCGGAGCGCCCCCAGCGCATCGTCATCGCGTCCCAGCGCCACAAATGCCATTCCCAGACCGGCATATCCGTCGGCCAGCATCGGTTGCAGTTCAATCGCTTTCTGGAAGAACTCCACACCGGTCGAGAGCATTTCGGGTTTGGCGAAAAACTGGCCTTCCAGCGTGTACGCATAACCGAGGCCCGCGTAGGCGCGCGCATAATTCGGATCGAGCGCGATGGCCTGCACCAGCAGTTTGATCGCTTCTTCGATGGCTTCGCTATCGCCGGACATCAGCTTGGCTTCAGCCTTCGATGCGGCTTCGTACGCTTCCAGAACTTCGGTCTCTTTCTGTTCGATGACCTCGCGCTCGCCGCTGCGAATGCTCAGATCCATGCCCTGCGAAAGCTCGAACACGATCTTGTCCTGAAGGTCGAAGATTTCCTTCATCAATCCGTCAATTTTGACGGTGCGAACGACTTCGCCGGTTTCGACATCAACGACGCGCGCGGTGATGCGCAGCATCTCTGCAATCTTCTGGTAGCCGCCGGTCAGAATCCATCTGGCGCCAACTTCACGCCCCAGGCTGGACGCCATGGTGGTATCCACTTCGGCGTCCGGGGTCACGCCGTGACGGCGCAGGGTTTCGTATACGCGCTCGCGTCCGATGACAGTGATGCCTTCGATCTTTTTCAGGTCGGCGGTGACGGTTTCGGCAATGCCGCCCCCCAGCCAATCGTCAGCCGGATTTTTCGTGATGTTGTTAAAACTCAGCACTGCAATGCTCTTGCCTGCGCGCTTGCCCAGGGTGCGGGTGCCCATTTGCTGCACGGGCATCGGCTGTGTCGAATAACCGGCGCCGGTTTCGAAGGACAGCGTCGTCAACGGCAGTCCCTGTTTGGCGGCCTCAAGATCTTTAATCAAATCGCTCATCGCCTGGTAACGCTTGGCCGGTTCCTTTTCGAGCATCCAGTGGATAATGCGTTCCAGGTCGGGCGTGATTTGCGGATTAAACGTGCTGATCGGGAGCGGTTCGGCATGCAAAATGGCGTCAATCGTTGCCAGCATCGAAGACCCTGTGAACGGCAGCCGCCCCGCCAGCAGTTCATAAATCATGACGCCCAGCGAAAACAGGTCGCTGCGCCCGTCCACATCCTGCCCCAGCGCCTGTTCGGGCGACATGTAAGCGAAGGTGCCAAACACCTGTCCCGGCGCGGTCTTCATCAATTCGGTTTGATACAGGCTGGCCGTTTTGGTATCGGAATTTGTCAGCGGATTGTATTTGGCGACGCCGAAATCCAGCAGCTTGGCTCGCTGCTGTTCGGTCAGAATAACATTGGATGGTTTGATGTCGCGATGAACGATGCCGTGCGCGTGCGCTTCGGCCAGTGCGCCGGCGATCTGCGTGGCGATGTCCAGTGTCTGGGCCATCGTCAGGTTTGACGAAGCCTGTTTCAGCGTTTGCCCGGCCACAAACTCCATCACAATAAAACTGTAGCGTTCGCCATTGCGCACAACTTCGTCAATTTCGTAAATCGTGGCGATGTTCGGATGATTGAGCGCTGAAGCAGCCTGGGCTTCACGCAAAAAGCGGGCGCGGAGTTGCTTGCTCTGCTCATCATTCTTCCCGTTCTGCTGCAACATCATCTTCAACGCGACATGACGATGCAGCCGTGTGTCTTCGGCCTTGTATACTTCGCCCATTCCGCCCACGCCCAGGCGTTCGAGTATTCGGTAATGTGAGATGGTTTCGCCGATCATAATGTTGGAATCAATGCCGCAAACGAACCGCTCGCGAGAAAGGTTTCATTGTGCGTCATGGTGAAAGTTTTGCAAAGTCGCCGCTCCGGTTGCCAAAACTGGGGAACATTATCAAAGCCTCATTCGCACAAAAGTCTCTCCGCGTACATTGCACTGTAATTAGTGCCCTTCTGGTTGCCCCTTCTGGTTGCCCCTTCTGGCGGGCGGCTTGAAATAGCCCCCCTGCCCCACTACAATCCGCTCGCCTTAATAAATCTCACCAAAGCTTTTACGGAGAGAACTCAAGATCATGGAATGTCTGCAATTTGAAGAACTCATCAATGATTATCTCGACTGCGGCCTGGCTCGACCGGTGCGCCGCGACTTTTGCGAGCACCTGCTGGCTTGTCGTCCCTGCCATCAGCTATTCAACGACGTGCGCGAAGTGCTTGACGCCTGCCACGTGATCAAGGAATCGCACGTCCGTGAATCAACTGTTTTCGCCGATGTCCAGCAGCGCATCCTCAGCGCAACCAGCGCGGGAGAAATGCTGAGTTGCCGCACACTCGACGCGCTCATTTCTGATTACTTCGAAGGCAATATTGAGAGTACTTACGAGACGATTTTCAACGAGCACTTCGCCATCTGTGAAGGTTGCAATCGGCTGGTTGAAGGCGTCCGCGAATCGCTGGAAGAACCGGAAGCAGTCGAAGTGCCGGAAGAACTCTACGGCCGTATTTTCGCCGCCACGATGGGCGCGCGCCGCACTGCCTGAGACCTCCAATCCCCCGACAAGCTTGATGTACCGCGTCAAAACCTTCGAATCAGTCCTGCGAGCGGGTCGGACGCCCGGCAATGATTTCCGCTCACTATCGCTTGCAGTCCTGATTCTATTGGTCACTGCCGCGACCGCCTTTGCCCAGCAAACCGAAACCACGGAAAAGAAAGTCGCCAATCCCATCGGCGTTGCCGATGAAGAGCGAAAATCCCAGCGACAGACCAAGCCGAATCAAGTCACCATCGTCGCCCAGACGGCGCCGGACAAATCCGACGAAGTCGTTATTTACTCCGAGAAAAAAGAAGTTCAGGGTGACGTTTACATCCTGACCGGCAAAGTTCAAATCACCTACACAGACATCCTGGTCATTGCTGACCGGGCGACCTTCAATACCGTCACCAACGATTTGCTGGCCGAAGGCAATGTTTACTTCGAACAACAAGGCCAGCGCTTTACCGGCGAACGCCTGGAACTGAATTACAAAAGCAAGCGCGGGACATTGACCACGCCAACAGCGTTCACCAATCGCACGCCTGACAGCACGGTGCTGGTCATTGACGCCAGCCGCGCCGATAAGACCAACGACGATACCTACGAATTGGAAGACGTCAGGCTGACCGCCTGCCAGGAAGCCATTCCGAAATGGGCCTTCACTGCCAAACGCGCCCGCGTCCGTGTCGAACACCGCGCGACGGTTTACAACGCCTTGCTGCGCATCAAAAACATTCCGGTCTTTTATCTGCCTTATGCTTCGATCTCGATCAGCAAAAAGGACCGTTCGTCAGGCTTTCTGCTGCCGAGTTCCGGCTCCTCCAACATCAAGGGCCGTACGCTGCATTTAGCTTATTTTCAGACTCTGGGACGGAGCGCGGACCTGTTGGTGAGAACCGACGTCTTTACCAAACGCGGCATTGGACTCGGCTTCGATTTCCGTGCGCGAACGAACGAGACCTCTCACATCAACTTTGGTTCGTTTCTGGTGTTTGATCGGCTGCTGGGCCCCAAACTCAAAAGCAATTGCGACCCGTTGACCGACATTGATCAATGCAAATTGCGAGATCAGGGAGGCAGCAGTTTTTACGCCGAGGCGGTTCATAATTTCAAAAATGGGTTTGTCGCTGTCGCCGATGTAAACATCACCTCGAATTTTGATTTTCGCCAGATCTTCTCTGACAACCTGCTATCGGCGATTTCGCCCGAAGAACGTTCGATCTTTTACCTGAACAAAAACTGGCGCTCGTTCAGCTTCAACGCACAATTCGGCGAACAAAGCTCGTTCATCGGCGAGTTCGACAAAAACGGCAATTTTCTTTCCGACCAAATCGTCAAAGTCCGCAAATTCCCCAGCATCGAGGTGTCGAAACGCAGCACACGGGTTTCCGAATCGCTGCCGTTTTATTTTTCGTTCGACGCCGGATTGGAAGGCGTGCGCCGGAGCGAAACTGCCGGGGCAGACTTCAGGCTCAAAACTCCGTCTGTTGTTCAGCGGCTGGATTTCGCGCCGCGACTGATTTTTCCACTGAAATCAGTCGCGGGATTTACGCTAACGCCGAGCCTGGGCCTTCGCACGACGTTTTACAGTGACAGTCTTGACCCGGTGCAGCGCCAAGTCACCGGACAAAATCTGTTTCGCAACTACGCGGATCTGCACCTTGACCTGAGGGCGCCTGCGCTTGCCAAAGTTTTCCGCCATCGGGATGGCACACCGTGGTTCAAACATATCATTGAGCCATTTGTTGAATATCGCCGCATCGCGGGCATTGACGAGTTTGACCGCACACTGCGCGTTGACGAACGCGATGTCATCGCCAATACAAACGAGATCACTTATGGCGTCAGCAATAGTTTTCTGGTTAAACGCACCAGCGCCGACGGTTCCGCGCCGCAACCACACGAGTTACTGAATGTAACGATGATGCAGAAATACTTCTTCGACCCAACCTTCGGCGGTGCGTTGCAGGAAGGCGTGCGAAACCAGTTCTTTCCCATCAACACCTTGGCTGGATTCGCCTTCGGCGGCACCAAACGCGACGTTTCTCCGCTCAACATTCGCGCGCGACTGCGGCCGACGCCAATAATTTTTGCCGACGTGCGGGTAAATTACGACACCAAGTTTCACGACCTTCGAGACTTCATTTTTGGCGCTGGCATCACAAAAGGGCTCTTTTCAGTCAGCCAATCCTGGTATTACACGCGTCGCATTGCGGTGGATCAGTCCCGCTTCGATCCTTCGTCGCTGCCTGGCAATCAAATGGACTTTTCCGCCTTTGTTGGCAACCCAGCACGTGGTCCATATGGCGGCTTCACTGTCAGTTATGATCTGCGCGATGAACTCTTCAATGGCGGCATTCGCGACAGCCGCAAACTGATCAACCTGACCACGAGTGCTGGTTGGGCTTGGGACTGTTGCAGTTTGAATATCCAAACCGTCACCTTCAATGCCGGGATCCGAAACGAAAACCGCATCGTCTTTGCCTTCACATTGAAGGGCATTGGCACATTCGGCACTGAAAATATCGGCCAGCGGCGGCGTTAATCCAACCAGTCACCGTCCAGGACAAAATCTGCTTATTTAGACCTTCTACCAGCATTAAAACCGGACACTAGGAAAATCTGACTCAAGGGGCGCTGAGAAAATGGGCTTTTATGATATACTTCGCGCCATCTCATTTCTTAGAAGGAGAACGGCATTGGCAGCATTCAGAGAAGGTAACAAAGTGATTTATCCCCGACTCGGCATCTGCCGAGTTTCCGGTGTGGTCGAACATACAGTGGGCACTACAACGGTTAAGTTATATGCCCTCAAGCCTTTAGATCATCAGGAAACGACTACGGTTCTGGTTCCGGTCAATAAAGCGGAAGAAGTCGGTGTTCGCAAGATGATTGATAAAACGGATATCCCCAAGTTGTTGAAATTCCTGGGCAAAGATATTGAAGTGGCGACGGATCACCGCAAACGCAATGCCAAAAATGCTGAAAGGCTTGCGTCAGGCGAAATTTACGAAGTTGCCGATTCGCTGAAAACGATGTCGAAGCTCAGCAAATCGAAAACACTTTCGCCTGAGGAACAGCAGACAATGTCTCGCGCGCGTTACCTGATTATTAAAGAAATTGCGCATGTCACCAAACTTTCCATCGAAGAAGTTGAAGCGATGATTGATGATGCGCTGGCGGGCAAGAAGACCAAGACCAAAAAGCTGGCCGCCTGATCCGATCATCGAAAGTCTGCTTTGTTAAAGCCGCGCAGTTGGTTTATGAAATCCGACTGACGCGGCTTTACTAATTCCCGCTTCTTCAATGATCAAAAGAAAGAATGCGACCAGGTCCCGCAACTGAAGAAGCTTGCGGAAGTTCAATGCAGGCTGGTTAAAGTGATTGGAGAACGGTTCGACCGCACAGGGAAAATGCAGCCTTGATGAGGGAATCAAGCGGAAAGCGGGAGGCGCAGGCGAGCCTCGCACCCTGTGCCACTGGCGCGATTTTCCAGGGTAAGCAGACCGCCATGGCCTTCGGCGATTTGCCGGCTGAGCGCCAGACCGATGCCCGAGCCACCCGGTTTGGTCGTAAAAAACGGCACGAACAGGTTGGCAGTGTTCGACAGGCCATGGCCTTCGTCTTCTACCAGAACTTCCAGAAAGCCATTGTTCACCCGCCAGCCAATACTTGCGCCGCCACCGGTTTCGCTGGCGGCATCCACGGCATTGCGAACCAGGTTGATAAGCAACTGTTCCAGTTGGTCTCGATCTCCCTGAATGGTCAGTTCCGGGCCGGGGATGAGTTCGATCTTCATTCGCGTTTCCAGGCCGACGACCTGACGAACCCAGGCGCTTACCTCCAACGGCTTCAGGTCAGGACGCGGCAATTTGGCGAGTTTGGCGTAGGCGGTCATAAACCGGTTCAAGGCTTCAGCGCGCGTCGAGATGACGGACAATCCGCGCTCAACATCCTCCTCCCAATCCGAAGCGCGCGGATCGCGAGCCATCAGATTTTCCAGGCTCCGCGCGATGGATTTGATCGGCGTCAGCGAATTGTTGAGTTCGTGCCCCAGCACGCGCACCAGGCGCTGCCACGCCAGACGCTCTTCTTCGCGCAGGGCGCGGCTCAGGTCGGCGATGACAAGCAGTTGATGCGGTTTGCCGTCTTCACGAAACGTGCTGCGCCGCAATCCCCAGCGCCCGGCGACATTGCTGAAGCCGCCTGGAAAACTCCGTTGCAGCGTCCGCGCCGGTTCGCCTTCCAGACAATCCTGCATGCGCAATTCTTCCGCCGTGCGCCCCAATAGTTGTGCCGCCGGACGATCCAGCAGCCGTTCGGCGGAGCGATTGACCAGCCGCAAACGCTGTTCGCTGTCAAAGGCAAAGACAGAGACTTCAATCTCTTCCATCACGCGGCGCAGCAGGACGTTGGCTTCCATCGCGCCCAGACGCTGTGATCGCAGCGTCGAGCTGAGCGCGTTGACTTCGCGAACCACATCGCCGAGCGGGTCATCCTTGTTGACCGCCCGCCCGCGAATCGAGTAATCGCCTTCGCGCAAGGCCGCCAGCAGATTCGACAGGGTTTGCAACGGCATAATCACTCTTTCGCGGAGCGCGTACGCGAAGCCCAGCCAGAACGTAATGATAAAGACTGTCAGCGTCCATTGCACTTTTGGCGTATAACTTTCCGTCCACAGCATGACCAACGCTACCAGCGCGCCTGGAAAGCCCGTGAAAAAAGCCATCAGCCAGACTCGTTTGTCATAACTGAGCGGTTGCGGCTGGAAACTGCGCGGCAGCGGTTTGATGTGAACATGCGAGTCTCCGACTTTGGTCGTGGGCGGCGGCAGGATGGAAAGCAGGTGCGGGCGGTCCTCGTCCACCGGTTCGTATTCGCCGAAGATGCGCAAGCCCAGAATTTTCATAAACTGTTTCAGCGGTCGCCTAACAGCTACCGATTGCTATTGGCAATCCATTGGTGGCCACATTTAACGCAAAGCCAGGTTCTGCCGTCTTCACCTAGATGATCAATATATTTCCGGAACAATGCGTCATCAAGCTTGAACTCAACCAACAGAATGACTCCAATCACGGCAATAACCGCAGTCTTGATGAGCCAGCCCTCAACGCCCAAAAAAAGCAGAACAAAAGTTAGCAAGCCGATCAACCAGGGGAGTATTTTCCATGGAGGATCATCGTTGAAATGGAGGGGATTCTTAGCTGGTTTGACAAGGTCAAGAAATCCGGGATCACGCATTAATTCTTCAATCGCAGGAACTCTTCCGACCTGGGGCCCTTTTCGAAGCGAGATTGAGCTTTCAAGCTTTCTCAACTTTGCATAATACTTTGAATGGTATGCCCTGTAAGCCTGACCTTTATTGACCGCCGCCATTGCTCCGCAAACCGGGCAACGCTTGATTGTTAATTTAGGAATTTTCCTGCCCAAGGATTACAACCCAAATTTTTCCAATCGCCGGTAGAGCGCGCTGCGGCTCAAGCCCAGCGCTTCCGCCGCCTTGCTGACGTTGCCGTCGAAACGGGCGAGCGTCTTTTTGATCAAGTAGCATTCCACTTCTTCCAAACTCATGTCTTCCATTCGGGAAGAGCTTTCGGCAGCTTGATACAGGCCGAGATCGCTCGCCTTGACGATGGTGCCCTGGGCCATCAAGACGGCGCGTTCGATGGCGTGATCGAGTTCGCGCACATTGCCCGGCCATTGGTGCGCTTCCAGAACTTTCATGGCCGCCTGATCAAAGTCGGTAACGAGTTTGCGGTAACGCGCGGCGTGCTGTCTCAGGAAGTGACGGGTGAGCAGCGGAATGTCTTCGCGGCGGTCGCGCAAGGCGGGCAGGCGAATTTCCACTGTATTCAACCGGAAGAGCAGGTCTTGCCGGAAACGGCCTGAGGAAACATCCGAGTTCAGATCGGCATTCGTGGCCGAGATAATCCGCACGTTGACCTTGCGGGTTTTGGATGAACCGACACGTTCGAACTCGCCGGTTTCCAGCACGCGCAGCAGCTTGGCCTGTTGCGGCAAGGAGATATTGGCAATCTCGTCCAGAAACAGCGTGCCTTCATCGGCCAGTTCAAAGCGGCCCACGCGGTCGGTTTTAGCATCGGTGTACGCGCCTTTGATGTGGCCGAAAAGTTCGCTTTCAAAAACGCCTTCGGAAAGACCGCCGACATTGACCGTGACCAGCGGTTTGTTCGAACGGTGCGAGATGGAATGCAGGACGCTGGCGACGACGCCTTTGCCGGTTCCGTTTTCGCCGGTGATCATCACGTTGGCGTCCGACGGACCGACCCGTGCGATGACTTGCAGAACGGGCTGCATCGCAGGCGATTCGGCAATCAGCTTGGAACGATGTTCGCTGCGCAGCAACTGGTTTTCGGCTTCCAGACGCTGTCCTTTTCGCAGCGCCTGGCCCAGTTCAATCTGCGTGCGCAGAATGCTGATCAGGCGTTCGTTCTCCCAGGGCTTCTGGACGAAGTCGCGCGCACCGCGGCGCATCGCTTCGACGGCCAAATCCACGCTGCCCCAGGCCGTCATCACCACCACCGGCAAGGCGCTGTCCAGGGCCTGAATCTGCGTCAGCAAATCCAGGCCTTCCTGCCCGGAAGTCGTATCGCGCGTATAGTTCAAATCAATCAGCACGACATCGAAATCGCGTGTTTCGATGGAAGTCAGAATCTGCGTGGGTGAAGCGGCCGTTTCGATTTGAAAGCCTTCGCTTTTCAGCAGCAGGCGCAGGGCTTCCAGCACGTCCGGTTGATCGTCGGCGATGAGGACTCGCGGAAATGAATTGACAGATTTCATAACACAATGAATTTGCGGTTGAAGCTTTTAGTCTTTCACCAACCAGCCGTCGGCCAGATTGATGACCCGGTTTCCATAGGCGGCGTTTGCTTCCGAATGCGTCACCTGCACGATGGTCGTGCCTTCATCATTCAATTTCTTGAACAACTCCATGATTTCCTTGCCCTGGCTGGAATGCAGGTTGCCGGTCGGTTCGTCGGCCAGAATGATCTTGGGATTGGCAATGACGGCGCGAGCGACCCCGACCAACTGCTGCTGTCCGCCTGAAAGCTGATTCGGATACAAATCCTTTTTGCCGACGATCTGAAATTTATCAAGCACGTCGCCGACGATGGCTTCGCGTTCGCCTTTTTTGATGTCGCGGTACGAGAGCGGAATTTCCAGATTTTCGTACACCGTCATGTTGTCCAGCAGATGATAGCTCTGAAAAACGAAACCAATGTTTCGATTGCGAATGTCGGCGCGGTCTTTCGGGCGCAGCTTGTGAATGGCGTGATCGCCGAAGTAATACTCGCCCGTCCATTCACTGTCGTGCATGCCGATAATATGCAACAGCGTGGATTTGCCCGCGCCGGAAGGTCCCATAATCGAGACGAACTCCCCTTCCTTAATTTCAACCGAAACACGACGCAGCACGTAATAGCGCTGCGCGCCTTGTGGATAGGATTTTTCAATATTTTCCAGACGGATCATGTTTAACCTCTTCTTTGCTTCTTCTGCCTCTTGTGGCTTTTTCTGAATGCAATTACTCACACCTCAGCGCCACCATTGGATCAACCTTTGTCGCCCGCCTGGCGGGAAAGTAACAGGCGACCAACGCCACGACGATCAGCAGTAACGCCACGCCCGCGAAGGTGCCGCCATCGGTCGGGTTGACGCCGAAGAGCAGGCTTGCCAGCACGCGCGAAGCGCCCAGCGCGCCGGCCAGTCCGAGCGCCACGCCGATGGAGACCAGTTTCATGCCCTGGCCGATAATCATCCGCAGCACATCGAATCGCCGTGCGCCGAGCGCCATGCGGATGCCGATTTCCTGCGTGCGTTGCGAGACGGCGTAAGACATCACGCCGTAAATGCCCACCATCGCCAGCACAATCGCCAGCCCGGCGAAAATCGCCAGCAGCACGGCGATGAACCGCTGCGGAGCGACCGAACGCGCAACTGCCGCTTCCAGCAATTGCGCGCGGCGAATCGGCTGGTTCGGATCCACTGAACTGACCGACTGGCGAATGCCGTTGATCAGGCTTTCGGCGGAAGCTTTGCCGCGCACGACCAGCGCCATTCCGGCGGAAGGCGTTTGCAGCATCGGCGTGTAAAGTTCTGGATAAAATCCTGCGTTCAGTTCCAGCAGCTTGACGTTGCCGATGACGCCGACGACTTCGCGCGAAACCGGCTTGCCGTAAAGCTTTTCTTCTTCGGGCGTGCCGATGGTCAGCCGTTTGCCAATCGGGTTTTCGCCCGGCCAATGAAGCTGCGCCAGTTTTTCGTTGATGATGACGACGCCGGGCCGCGTGCGGTCGTCGGCTTCCGTGAAATCGCGACCGGCGCGCATCGCAATGCCCATCGCCTTGAAGTAATCGGAACTGACTTCGTGATTGTCCGCGACCGGGCCGTCGGCATTCGGCGGCGTCGGACGGCCATCAATCCCAAATGAAGTTGCGCCGCGCGAATTGTTGAATGGCAGGTTGGTGGCGGCGGCGGCGGTTTCCACGCCCGGCAGCGCCCGAATGGCTTCCAGCGTGCGGCGGAAAAATTCGGCCTGCTGCCATTCGTCGGCATATTTGGCGCGCGGCAAACTGACATTCGCCGAAACCACGTTTTCCGCGCGAAAGCCGGGATCCACCTGCATTAACTTATAAAAGCTTTTCAGCAGCAGTCCCGCGCTGACCAGCAAAACCAGCGACAGGCCGATTTCCAGCACAACCAGGCCGTTGCGAATCACTTTCAACCGGCCCGTGCCGGAAGCCGAACGGCTGGTGTCGCGCATTGCCTGGCTCAGATTGGTTTTCGTCATCTGCCATGCCGGTAGGATGCCGAAGACCGCGCCGGTGACGACTGAAATCAGCATCGTGAAGACGACCACAAAGCGGTCTATCGAAATCGCCTTCGGATTCGGAATCGCGTCGGGATTGAGCTTGACCAGCCATTCGATGCCGAAGGCCGCCACCAGCAAACCGATCAGACCGCCGATCACGCCCAGCAGCATGCTTTCGGTCAGCAGCAGGCGGATCAGATTCCAGCGCGAAGCGCCCAGCGCCGCACGGACGGAAATCTCTTTCCAGCGCACAGTGGCGCGTCCCAGCAACAAACTGGCAACGTTGACGCAGGCAATCAACAGCACCAGCACCACCGCGCCGAACAAAATCCACAGCGGCTTTTCGATTTCGCCGACCATTTGTTCACGAAGCGATTTGATCTTGAATCCGAAATCGCGAAAGGTGTTTTCGCGCGCGATTTGCTGCGCGATGGCAGCGGTTTCAGCTTGTGCCTGCGCCACGGTCACGCCGGGTTTCAGCCGCGCGACGCTTTGCAGAAACGAGGTGCCGCGCTGGTACTTTGCCAGATCAAGCGCCATCGGCGTCCAGATGTCAATATTTGGACTGGGAAAGGCGAACTGCGGCGGCATGACGCCAATCACGGTGTGCGCTTCGCCATTGAGTTGAATTTCCTGGCCGACTATCGGTTTGCCCGCGAACCGCTTTTGCCACAAGCCATGACTAATAACGGCGACGCGATTCTTGCCGGGAACATCTTCCTCGGCGGTGAACCATCGCCCTTGCGCCGGAGCCACGCCCACCACACGCCCCAAATCCGCCGAAGCCGTGATGCCGTTAAATGATTCCGGCAAACCGCCTCCGGTCAGCGCGAAGCTGGTGTAGCGAAAGGCAAAATGCCCGTCGAAGCTCTGACTCCGCGTACGCAAATCCGTGAAGTTATGCGGCGAAAGCGAAGCCTCTTCCTTCGCCTGCTCGTTGCTGCTCCAAACGTAGGCAATCCGTTCCGAATTCGGATACGGCAATGGGCGCAGCAGCAAGGAATTGACGACGCTGAACACTGCCGTATTCGCGCCAATGCCCAGCGCCAGCGTGAGCACCGCAATCAATGTGTAGCCTGGATTTTTCCACAGCATCCGGCAACCGTAGCGAACATCTCTCAAAAGTGATTCCATCTTTTCCCTGTCACTCCTGCTTCAGTGTTTCTTGATCGTTGCCACGCAGGCGGGTAATCTGCGCGCAAATAGGAGGCAACAAAACTGATGAGCAACCCTTCCGCCGCCAAGCCGGTTAAAATTCTCGACAATCCATCGGAAGTTTCCGGCGAACCGCTGCTCAAGGGCTTCATGCTCACACTCAGCGGCATTCTTGATCGAAGTTATTCATATCTTAACGCCACCATCGGATCCACCTTTGCCGCCTTGCTGGCCGGGATGAAACACGCCACCAGCACGACCAGGCCCAACAACAACGTCACTCCAGCGAAGGCCACGGCATCCGTCGCGCTGACGCCGTAAAGCAAATTGGACAGCAACCTGCTCAGCGCCAGCGCCGCCGCCAGCCCGATGCCCATGCCAATGGCGGCCAGCGTCATTCCCTGCCGCAGCATCATCCGCAGCACATCGCCGCGCTGTGCGCCCAGGGCCATGCGAATGCCGACTTCGCGCGTGCGTTGCGCCACCGAATATGCCATCACGCCGTAAATGCCGATGGCCGCCAGGATGAGTGCCAAGGCTCCAAAAGCGGCAAGCAACGCCGCCACCGCGCGCGCCGGGAAGAGCGACAAGTTCATATGTTCCGTCAGCGTTTTGACGTTGGTCACCGGCAGGTTCGGATCCATGTTGCGAAATTCATTGCGGACAGCACCGATCACCGTTTCGGGTTTCACATTGGTCCGCACCAGCAGAGTGTTAAACGCCAGTTGCTCTCCCAGCGGGAACCAGACAAAGGGGCGCGGTTCTTCGCCGATGTTCCAGTACTTGCCGTCTTTGGCGATGCCGACAATCTGCCAGGGCTTTCTTTCCGGCGAAGTTCGGAATTGACGGCCCAGCGCGGTCTCATTGGGGTTGGGGCCGGGGAAGAATTTGCGGGCGAAGGTTTCGTTGACGACAACCGAGCGCGTTGTGCCTTCCTGATCCTGTTCGTTCAAATCGCGCCCGGCCAGCAAGGGCGTGCCGATGGTTTCAAAGTACTTCAACCCGACATCGGCGTTCATCGCGGTCGGCGCGTTAATGCCGCGTTCCTGCGGCTGGCCTTCGATCAGAATTGACTGGCTGTTGTAATTCATGCTCAGCGGCATGAAGTCCGTGACAGAAGCCGATTGCACGCCAGGCAGTGACTGTATGCGGTTGAGCAGTTGTTTGCGGAACGGAACGCCATCGGCGGTTTTATAACCTTGCAGGCTCAAATCGAAAGACATCATCGCCGCATTTTCCGGAGTGAAGCCGGGATTCATCGTGCGGAGTTGTTGCAATGCCCGCATCGTCAAGCCGGCGGCGACCAGCAGCAGCAGCGAGACGGCAATCTGCGCGACCACCAGCGAGCTGCGCAGCCAGGAACGGCGAACGCCCGATTGGGAAACAACGTCTTTGAGCGAAGACACCAGATCAGTTTTGGTCGCCTGCAACGCCGGAACCAATCCGAACAGCACGCCGGTAATGACTGAAACCATCATCGAAAAGATCATCACGCGCCAATCCACGTGCAATTCAATCGTCACTGGAATATCAATCGGAGGCTTCAGCCCGATGATCAAGTCAATGATCCAACCGGCGAGCATCAGCCCAGCCAAACCGCCCGCAACGGCCAACAGCACGCTTTCAGTCAGAAGCTGCCGAATGATGCGTCCGCGGCTGGCGCCGATGGACAGACGGATGGCAATTTCCTTGCTGCGTTCCGCCGCGCGCGCCAGCAGCAGATTGGCCAGATTCGTGCAGGCAATCAGCAACACCAATCCCACCAGGCCCATCAGCGCGGCGGACACGCCGAGCATCCCGCTTCTGATTTGCGGCAGGATGAAACCGGGCGCATTGATTTCCACCCGCAGGCCCTCGTTGTCGTTTGGATATTCTTTGGCAAGTTGCTGGGCAGTCAGGTTCAGGGAGGCTTGCGCTTGCGCCCTCGTCACGCCGGGTTTGAGTCGTCCGACCAGAAACAGGTTCTGCGTGCCGCGTCCATCCAGGTAATCGCTTTCCGGCTCGATCCACTTCTGCATCGCGAACGGGACGAAAATCTCCGGCGTGTAAAGGACTTCCGTGCCCTTGAAGCCGGCGGGCGCAACGCCAATGACTTTGAACTTTTTGCCGTTGATCAGCACATCGCTGTCAATCACGCCCGGATCGCCACCGAACCGGGTTTGCCACAGCGAATAGGTGATGACCGCGACAGGATGGGACAATCGCGTTTTGTCTTCATCCGGCAGAAAGCCACGACCGTGCGCAGGCTTCACGCCCAGCAGATCGAAGTAATTTCCTGACACCAGATATCCCCAGACTTTTTCGTTGTTGCCGTTGCGGCTTAAACTCACCGACGAAAACCGGTAGGCCAGCAAGCCGGACAAGACTTCGCTGCGGTCCCGGAAATCAATGTAATTTGGATAGGAATGCGCGGAGAACGATCCGTCTTTTCCGAGCGCCGACACTGAAACGATCTCTTCAGGATTCGCCACCGGCAGCGGGCGAAACAAAACCATGTTGACCAGACTGAAAATCGCCGTATTCGCGCCAATCCCCAGCGCCAGCGACAGAATCGCCACCAAAGAAAACGCCGGGCTTTTCAGCAACCGGCGCAACCCGAATCGAATGTCTTGCAGCAATGTTTCCATTTCATTCCCTCCGACAAGTCCTCGCAAAAATTCTGAATTCTGACGGCAACTAACCAATTTCCGTGCCTATGCCTGATTTTCCATAAACCCTGTGAGTAATGAGCTTGAGCAGGCAGGATAAAGTCAAAAATGGAGCTGGCTGTTCGATTCCGGGAATTTTTCATCCCGGAATCGAACACGGAATTGTCATTGGCAAACCGGCTGATCAGGTTACAAGGTCTTGGCGCATCGGAAACCGGAAATCATCCAGCGTTCTGGCGGGTTAAAAAAGTTGCGATAAGTCGTCCGCAGGTGAATTCGCGGCGTGGCAAACGATCCTCCACGCAGGACTTTTTGCCCTACGAACCATTTGTCGTTGTATTCGTCAAAATCGCTTTTGAAGCCTGGATACGGCACGTAATCCGAAGTCGTCCACTCCCATACATCGCCGATCATCTGATGGCAGCCATAAAAGCTTTTGCCTTTCGGATAAGCGCCAATTGGCGCAACGCCCCATAATTGATTTTCAAACAAATTGGCTTGGTGAATTTCCGGCGCGGACTCGCCCCACGGAAATACTCGTTTCGCGTTTTGGCTTGGATCGAAGCAGGCGGCTTTTTCCCATTCGGCTTCCGTCGGCAGCCGTTTCCCAGCCCATTTGGCAAAGGCGGCAGCTTCAAAATAACTGATGTGCGTGACGGGTTCAGCCGCTTTGGAGCGCGCCGGATGCAAACCGTGATAATCGCGAATCAGCATTTCACCTTCTTTTTGATCACCGTCGCGTTCCCAGTACAGTGGCGCTTGCCAATGTTCGCGGTTCACCGCTTCCCAGCCGGTTGACAGCCACCAGCGGAAATCCTGATACGCGCCGCTTTCGATGAATTCCAAATATTCGCCGACGCTGACCGGCGCGCAATCAATCGCGAAATCCTGTAAAAACACGGTGTGCTGCGGTTTTTCATTGTCCCAGGCGAATTCGCCGCCATCGTAACCAAGCTGAAACAATCCGCCCTCAATTTCGGCCATTCCAGTCACACTTTCTGTTGCGACAGGCGCGACCGACGGCGGCGCATCGTACAAATCGCAAAGCAAATGCTTGATGTCATACACCAGCAGTTCCTGATGCTGAATCTCGTGCTCCAGGCCCAGCCGGACAAGTTTCAGCAGTTGGGCGGCATCATCACGTTCGCTGATGCGCTCCAAAAACTTCAGCATCGCAGCGTCAACATGCTGGCGGTAGCGAACCGTATCTTTGACCGTCGGGCGCGACCTGGTCCCGCGTTTGGCGCGCTCAATGCGTTTGCCGAAGCCTTCGTAATAGGAGTTGAAGTAGAACAAAAAAGCTTCATCATAAACCTGATAACCAGCTTGGTAGGTTTGCAGCAAGGTCTCGAAAAACCAGGAAGTGTGGCCGATATGCCAGCGCGGCGGAGACATAAATTCGGCGGTCTGAATGACGTAGTCTTCGATTTCCAGCGGCGCGACGATCTGCATCGTTTGCCGGCGAACCTGCTGGAACAAGCTGATGATCGCGGCGGCATCTATTGAGATTTGCGTCTTTGTCGTTTGAGCAATTGGCATCGTTTCCCTTCCACAGCAGACGGCGGTTGAGTCAGAAGACCTGCTCACCACAAAAAGCACAAAAGACACATAAAGACATCGCAATACCCGTTTGTGATTTCTGTGCCTTTTGTGGTGAATTCCTCTTCGTTCGATTAAGAAAACTGCTGTAATCAAATATTCAGCAGGATGTTCAGCGATTCGGCCAGCGCCGGATGCGCGAAGATTTCATCTTTCAGCGCCGTGTACGGCAGCTTGCCCATCATCGCAATTTGAATCATGGACATGATTTCGCCGCCTTCCTTTCATCCGGCGAAAGCAGCCAGATATTCCGTGCAATTATCAGGCCTTATCAATCTGCCAGCAGATCAGCAACTTCACGCGAAGTCGCAGACGGTCACGGATTTGAAGCATTAAGAAAGGTCTTCACCTTGCCCGCTTCTTGGCGAACGGAGTCTTTATTGGCCCACTCCCAATTGACCTTTTCCATCTGACAACGGGTAAGATGCCAGGATAAAGGCTGCTCAGCGCCACGATCAAAATTCGTGCATGGAGGGGGAAGGCTGGCGTCCTTGTCTGGCCCTTTGAATTCAAAATCGGCCAATTCAACATTTACATTTCGGGTTTCAAGCACTTTTCGCAACAAGTTCAATTCGACCTGATTGTGCGAGAACTGTCCGGCAGTGCGCACATTGAGCAGTGTGGAAACCGGCGCGAAGGCCTGATAAAACCAGCCGCGTTGGATCGCAGCCTGTTTGGCCGGTCCCTCATCACCATTTTCGATGGGAAACGCGCGAATTTGCAGAATCAACACGCGCTTGGTCGGGCCGCAGCCCGTAATGGCCTTGTCCAGCCATTGCGCCAGTGAAGAAATGCCGTAGTTGTCATAATACCCGCCATCAACAACGTGAAATTGCGGCCCTTCCAACTTGTCGTGCGCCGCACGCGCGGCAGGCGAAGCATAAGGAAAAGATGCAGAGAGACGGGCGGCTGTAACAATGTTCAAGTCATATTCCGGGTACAAATTCCAAAAGTTCCGGCTACCTTCATCCTCCTTGCAACCAGGATCTTCCGAATTTTGACAGGGCGTGGAAGTCGCTAACAGCAAACGCTCTCCGGTGTCTGTAATTGTGGTGTTAAAAATAACAGCAGGCCGCCGGCGCTCTTTCGCATCCTCGCGCCATTTAACGAGTGTGGCCTTGCTCAAGCTTTTATCAGGCGACTTATCTGCCTTTAGCCAGGCTTCTTCGAGCGCCTGCCCCCGGTCCTCGAACTTAAAGAGGCTGGGGCAGATTGGACAGAACGTGCGGACAAAATCGGGATAGACCAGTCCCCAGGCCACGGCATTGATGCTTGAATACTTCGCCTGCTCGACAATGCTCGGCAACTGCGCCTGATTTAGCGAACCATTTTGGTATGCATTGACAAAGTACATGGCGCCGACGCTTCCGCCGGAAACCGAACTGATCAGGCGGATGCGACGCCCAAATGCATCCGGATTTTCCACCTCCAGTTCAGTCAACACTTTTGCCGCCCACGCTGCGGCTTGGATGCCGCCTCCGCTGACTGCCACGACAATCATGTCCTCGTCCTGGTTTCCAGGTGTTGTTTGTGTGACTTCCTGTGGCGTCAGGGGACGGTTTGTTTCCTGAACAGAGGACAACTCGAAGTAATGATCCGATTGTGAGCATTGCGCGGTGATCGTCAGCAAAATGAGCACTGGGATTAGCACTGGCAACCGATAGCGATCGAGCAGAAAAGCCAGTCCGGACAAGCTCCAACCAAGCAGCAACAGTAACCAGATCGCGTAGGACAATGCCGGAATTCCGGAGTCGTCGCCAAGCCACCAGTATTTCCCTGCACCGATTCCGATGTAAACCGCCAACGAGGTCATGGTGAGCGCAGTTACCAGCAAATGCGCCTCGAGCATGCCTCCCCACTTCGCATCCAGATACCCTGGCCCCAGCTTGGCGGAGAGCCTGTCAATCCGGTCTTTCAGTTTTTTGCTGAGCTTGGGTGCGGGATTGGCGCGGTAAGCCTGGTCAAGCCAGGATTGCCATGGGTGAGGCGAGGGTAATAACAAATCCACGTACCGCGCTTCCGGGTCATTTTTCTGCATCTCCTGCGCGCCAGTCGCGGATTTTTTTTCAGGCACCGTAAACAGGCGATGCAGATAGGACGCAAGCCACAGCAACACGACCGAAACCGTCAGTCCGAGTGCGGCCATCAATATTGCGCCGGGGTATCCCAACCAAACCTGCACTGAGTTTCCGCCGGATTTCAACACCGCGCCGATCACCAACGGCATGGCCAGCAAGCCATGCCGTGCAAAATATCCCCACCCAAATCTTTCGGAGACTCCCCAGGAAGCGACGTCGAACCGGTCGGCTCCGTAAAGCAGCAGCATACGGAATGCCGCCATCGTCGTCCAAGCCGCCAGGAATGCCGCGAGGGAGACAAAAAAGATTCCCCAGGTTCGCAGATCGAACAGGTTTTCCAGCAAGGAGCGCGCTCCCGTGAAAAAGGAGAGGTACACAATTCCAACCAAGCTGAAAGCGGTCAGAATTGGGAAGCGCAGCAGGTAAACATAAGGCAATAACTCAATCACTCGCCGCCTTTTCCGAAACAGCAGAATGACCAACCCGGCCAGCATCGCCATGACCGTCAGGAGCAACAACACCAGTTTAACCAGTGCGCAAATGGAAGCAATCAGAACAAGAGCCGAGGAGAAATCAGCGCCATCCACCTGCGCGGGCGTATCCACTGCGCGCAGTAGGTACAGATGCAAACCGTTTTCGATGCAATCAAGAACCGCCGCCACAATGGGCGCAAGAAAGAAAATTTGATCCAAACGATTTGGGTGTTTGCGCCGGCACCAGGCATACGCGAAAGCAAGCAGCCCCGCGTAAACCAGTGGAAAAAGAAAATCTATCTGCCACACGCTTCGTTTGAAGGTAGCGATGTCCCTCCACGTTTTCAGTACCTGCTTGAACCTTGCGGCAGTAAATGACAGTTGCAGATCAACTGCCTTACAGGTGGTCTTTGCTTGCTTATCCCCCGCCGGTTCCTTCGGCAAAGCTTGCGTTTCCATTTTTTCAGGAAGCGTGATGCCGTAACAATTTAAGAAGAATTTCTCTTCTCTGCTCTGATCCCGATACAAAAATGCCGGATGGCTGAAAAACGCCGGCACGAACATGAAACCGACCAGAAAGCAGAGCGCCAACCAGCCCCGCTCTTGGATTGAGTACAAACGCCAGAAATTTTTAGGCTGAACCTGATTCGACATGGAATCCCCCTTTGAACGCTGAATTTTGGCTGAATCTAAAGCTGATAGAAAAATACCGCCGGCCGAGGTTGGCGATAAAACTACGTGCGGAATCTAACAGAGAGACGGCTATCTGCCAATTGCGAACAGATCTTTTTCGGCGCGGACGAACATCATTCCGCCGGAAATGGCCGGCGTTGCCATCAACAACTGGCCCAGGCTGTTTTTGCCGAGCAGTTCAAACTTCGGCCCGGCTTTGACAATGAATATATCGCCGTCTTCACTGGGCAGATACAGCTTGCCGTCCGAGGCCACGGGCGAACCGCTGAAGCCGCTGCCCTGATGCGGGATGCGCTGCATGTACTTTTCCTCGCCGGTGGCCAGATCGTAGCAACTGAATATGCCGTCGTTTTTCAGCACGTACAGCAATCCCTGATAAATCAGCGGCGTGGGCATGTAGGAGCCGATTTTCTGGCGGCTCCAGGCGATGTTTTTATTGGCGGTTTGGTCTTTGTCGAGTGTGATGTCGCCGCTCGCTCCGACGCGAATGACGAAGACGGGCGCTTCCGGGCGGCGTCCGCTGGCGACGACAATCAGGTCATTGAAAAAGATCGGCGTCGGCGCGGTAATCTTGGAACTGCCACCGAGTTTCCACAGCTCTTTGCCTGTTTCGGGATCGTAGCCGCGAATGAAGTTCGGCGCGTTGGTGATGAGTTCCGTCCGGTCTTTGCTAAAACAAACAGTCGGCGTCGCCCACGAAGGCAGTTCTTCGCGGTCGGCTTTCCAGACGGTCTTGCCGGTTTTGATGTCCACGGCCATCAGGAAATCTTCTTTTGAAGTATCGCACTGCACGATGACCACGTCTTTATAAATGATCGGTGAACTGGCCGTGCCCCATTCGTAGGACGGTAGATCGTAAGCGCCGACGTCCATTCGCCCCAAATCTTTTTTCCAGATGAGCTTTCCCTTCAGGTCAAAAGCGTAGAGTCCTTGCGAACCGAACAATGCCACGACATACCGGCCATCCGTCGCAGGCGAAGAACTGGCATAGGTGGATTTGATGTGGCGTTTTTCCAGCGGCACGCCTTCGTAGGCAAGTTGTTCCCAAATGATCTTGCCTGTCTTTTTGTCGAGACAGTAAACCTTCCACTGATGCACGGATTTGTCGTCCGAAGCGTCGCCTGCGCCATACAAGCCGGGCTTGAAAGTGGCGCTGCCCTTGCCGCTGATGGCTGAAGTAATGAAGAGCCTGTCTTCCCAGACAACCGGGCTGGAATGCGCAAGACCCGGAATCCGCGTTTTCCATTTGATGGCGGTTCCTTTTTCTCCGTCCCAGGCATCGGGTAGATTTTGCCCATCGGCGACGCCGGCGGCATGCTGACCGCGAAAGGAAGGCCAGTTGTCTCTGATCGTTTGTTTTTGCGCGGTGGCAGGAAAGGAAAGAATGATCAGAAGGCAGAACAAGCGGAATTTCATTTGGGCGTCCTCGCAGTGAGATGGTTAAGAGTTGTTTTCTCTGACGAAGCGAGCTGGAGTTTACCGCCGTTCTCAATTCACAACCAGCGACCGCGAACCTTTTTCACCTGCCCGACCGATGATGGCAGCATCGCCATAATTCTCTCGCAACCGGGCCAGCATTGCGTCCGCCTTTTCAGCCGCAATCGAAATCAACATGCCGCCGGCAGTTTGCGGGTCGTAAAACAGGCTGGCCATCTCCCGGCTCAAACCGGCGCTGAGCGCGATGTCATCGCCGACATATTCGCGGTTCGTTTTGTCGCCCTGAGTCAGCATTTTACGCCGGGCCATTTCGTGCGCGCCGTGAATCAGCGGAACGCTGGCGGAATTGATTTCAAGCGTCACGCCGCTCGCTTTGGCCAGTTCCCAGGCGTGGCCCAGCAGGCCGAAGCCGGTGATGTCGGTTGCGCCGCGCACGCCGAATTCCCGCATCGCTTCGGCGGCCTTGCGGCCCGAAGTAAGCATTGTCGCAATCGAAGCGGCGCTGGTTTCGGCATCGGCTTTGCCGAATTTGATTCCGGTCGAAATCACGCCGGTGCCGATGGGCTTGGTCAAAATCAAAACATCGCCGGAGCGCGCGCCTGCGTTGGCGGCGACTTCATCGGGATGGATCAATCCGGTGACTGCATAGCCAAACATGATTTGATCGCCCTGCACACTGTGGCCGCCAATGAGCATGACGCCGTTTTCGTTCAGCACCGTCTGGCCGCCGCGCATAATCTCCGCCAGGATTGAAAAATCCACGCCCTTTTTTGGAAAGCAGGTGATGGCCAGCGCGGTAATCGGCGTGCCACCCATTGCCCAGACATCATTGATCGAATTGAGCGCGGCGATGCGGCCATAATCAAAGGGGTCATCCACAATGGGCGTGAAGAAATCCACGGTCTGAACCAAGGCCAGATCATCGCGCAGACGATACACCGCGGCATCGTCGGCGGTATCGAAGCCAACCAGCAGATTCGGATTGTGCGGTTGTCGAGGAAGCCCGCTCAAAACTTGAGCGAGTGCGCCTGGCGCAAGCTTCGACGCTCAACCCGCGCAGTCAACCAGTTGTGTCAGTCGTTTGGCCATACCTGAAAACAGTACCGCGACCGTCAGGAAGCGGCCACCTTCAAAAGCAGCCGCTTCCTGACGGTCGCGGTACTGTTTCAACTCCTTAACAGAATTCAGTTGCGTTGAAAAAGTAGCTTAATTCGATCTTCGCGTTTTCCGGTGAATCTGAACCGTGCGAAGCATTTTCGCCCATGCTGGTGCCGAAATCGCCGCGAATGGTGCCTTTCGGCGCCTTGGTGGCATCGGTCGGTCCCATCAAATCGCGCCATTCCTGAACGGCGTTCTCTTTTTCCAGCGCCATGACAACCGACGGACCGCTGGTCATAAACTCAACCAGTTCGCCAAAAAACGGGCGCTCGCGGTGGACGGCGTAAAAACCTTCGGCGACCGGTTTCGACATATGCATCAGCTTCAGTGCGCGAACCTTGAAACCGTGGTCCGTAATACGTTGAATGATGTTTCCGATGTTGCCCGCGCGGAC
The DNA here is from genome assembly GCA_021155085.1 of Heliomicrobium sp. Classification (GTDB taxonomy): domain Bacteria; phylum Acidobacteriota; class Blastocatellia; order RBC074; family RBC074; genus RBC074. Next base: position 26,190 of record JAJNQA010000069.1, read on the forward strand.
GGCGTCCGGCTTGATGATGGCAAAAGTCAATTTAGGCGTGTCTGACATGATTCTCCTTGAATGAATTGGTGATGGAAGTGTTTGGCGAATTGATGGCGGATCATAGCAACTGAAATTTCCTGGCGTCAAATCAGCATTTGCAGTGTGTCAATGATGAATCAGCCTCTTTCAAAAAAGGCGAAAGGCCGAGTCAGACAAAACGTCTGGCTCGGCCTTTCGCCTTTTTATTTGGCGCTATGACTCAGAAAGCCGCTGGCGGTTACGGACGCGACGGTCCGGCTGGACGGCTGCCCCCACCACTGTCGCTTCGGGTCGGAGCCGGCGCGGAAATTGAAGTCGCGGCGGAAGATGAAGAGGATACTGACGGCGATGAAATCGAGCGCGATCCAATATCCGCTCCGTATCCCCGGTCGCTGAACGACGGGCCGGTATCAATCCGGCGTCCTTCGATTTCGCGGCGAACCGGCGCACGGTCATTCCCCGCAACCACGCGAGCCGGAACATTCGGCGCCACTCCGCCCCCGCCTCCGCCCGATGACGGATTGCCATAGTAATACGGGTAGCCATAACCATACCCATAGCCATAACCATATCTCAGGCAATCGGCATACGAGCCGAAAAAGCCCATGCCATAAGGCGAGAAGAACAGGCGGCCACGGCCCGGAATGAACGTGTAGCAATTAAAGAACGGATCATACATCCAGCCGTAACTCAGTGCGCTCATCGTGTTTGAGCGCTTCAACGCGGAGACATTCGCGGCCATCAAGGTTTGCGCGCGACCGAAACTCCAGACATCGAACTTGTCCGCCGCATCTTTATTGACTTTGGCGACTTCGAGTTTGGCAACATCACTGCCGGTCAGTTTCACGGCTTTGCCGCGCCCGAGCTTGGTAATTCTGCCGGCCAGAAACTGTTCACGATTGCCCAGGCCAAGTTCGCCCTGCCGAACCTGGACCAGTGTGTTGGTTTCGATGGTGTCGAAACGATAAAGACCATCTTTGGCGATGGAAACCGTTCCGTGCGGCGTGATGATTTCAATCGGATTATTTTTGTTGACGGTGGAAACCTGCTCGGTGCTGGTCGAAACTTCGGTGATGGCAGTGCCTTTCACCAACTCAAAGCGCATCTGCATGAAGGAAGTGCTGACGGCGCGAATTTCGCTGCTCTCATTCAATCGCAGATAGGATCCCGGGCTGAGCAGCAACTCGGCGTAGCTGTCGGCTTCGGTCATAATGCGATCGCCGTCTCTCATTTGTGTTCCCATCGAGGCGCGGCCTTTCTCACCACTTTCGGCATCTTGCCGGAGAATGAAGACTTTGCCTTCCGCGCGATTAACGAAACCAGCTTTGCTGGAAATCAAATGCTGGGCATTGCCAGGACCCGCAACCAGCACCAGTAGTGCTAATGCTGCGCCGGCCATTGTAGCGAATCTTTTCATAGCGGCCTCCTTAGCGACCAAAAAACAGTTAGAGCAAGGGTTGACACTGCGGATTCTACTCCCGCGCCAGGTGATTAACCAATGGCAAACCAGAATTGGCCTGGATTTTTCTTCCCGGCCTTTTCGGTTTGAGCCGAAATTATTCCAGCGCGGCGACGTGTGTTCGGACGGTTTCGCCCATGGTGCGCAGGTTGTAACCGCCTTCCAGACAGGAGACGACCCGGCCTTTGCCTGTTGCGCGGGCGGCTTCTTTCAAGCGTTTTGTCATCCGCTGGTAACTTTCATCCACCAGCATCAACTGTCCCAGCGGATCGGTTGTGTGAGCGTCAAAGCCGGCCGAAATGAGAACCAGATCGGGCGCGAAGTTTTTCATCACGGATTCCAAGCCCTGTTCGAACATCCGCTGGTAATCTTCCGCCGCAGTCATCGCCCGCACGGGGATGTTCAGCGTAAAACCTTCGCCTTCGCGGACGCCGCGCTCATCCGCGCCGCCTGTGCCGGGATACCATGGGTACTGATGCAGGCTGTAATAAAAGACCGACGGATCATCATAAAAGATGTCCTGCGTTCCGTTGCCGTGATGAACGTCGAAATCAACGATCAGCACTCGCTTGATCTGGTCAGGATACGTTGCCTGAGCGTGACGCGCCGCAACCGCGACATTGTTGTACAGACAGAATCCCATGGCTTGTCCAACCGTGGCGTGGTGTCCCGGCGGGCGGCAGGCGACAAACGCGTTTTCAGCCTCACCCCGAGCGACGGCATCCACCGCGCGGCAAGCTCCGCCCGCTGCCAGCCGGGCGACGGCGTCCGACTGTTCAGAAACCATCGTGTCAGCGTCCAGCGCAACGTGCTCGAACAGGGCCGCCTGCTCGCAAGCCTGATGGACGCGGCTGACGGCGCGTGCGGTGTGACAGCGCAGTAATTCTTCATCGGTCGCCGTCACGGGCGCGATTTTGATCAGGCTTTCCCACAGTTCGCCGTCGGCCATCAGGCCGCTCATCGCTGCCCGGTAACGTTCGCGGCGCTCCGGGTGATCGCCCGTATCGTGTTTGAGATATTCATCGGAGTGGATGATCGCGGTAGCCATAATCGCGATGGTAAGCGCGCCTCTGTGAATTAGCAATCTGCCACGCCGCCTGACGCCGCAGCGTTGCCAACGTGTGGCGCAAGCGGGGCAGTTCTGCCGGAAATCAGTTTTCCCGGACGCGTAACGTTCGCGCGAAGCCAATCCGCCAAGTCTTATCATTTGAAAATTTGCGCTGAATTTGGCCGCTTCGGCCTCCGGCGCTATTGCCAGCGGAATAAGGTTTGCTGTTTACTCTCTCTTCTACAAAATTGTTGCTCATCGCATCCACAGGTTCCGCGCTTCCCGGTTCAAGAGGCTTAAAATTGACGAAGAAAGCTACAGTCGTCGTAGTCGGGATTTTGCTGCTGATTTTTGGCGGCTTCGTCATCGTCGCCAATCTGGCGAGCCCGCAGAAACTGCAGCCGCTGAAACCTTTACGCGCGCAGCCGGCGGCCCCTCCCAAACCCCAAACCACAATCTCTCCGCAACCGCAGGCAAACAAGGCAAGTCAGGCCGAGAAACAATGGCGCAGCGATCTGGGGCAGGCGCAGTCTCTACTTGACCAGCTTACGGCGGATGTTTCAGGTTACGATTGGCCGACGGCGCAAACGCATTTCACCGAATTTGCGGGGAAAACGCAGCATCTGCCCGCTCCGCAACTGAATCATCCGGACATTTCGCCGATCATGCAGGACTTCTTCGCGCTCTACAAAATCCAGCTCGCGCGCGCGCTGAACGAACAAAACCAGCAGCAGGCGCGATTCTCCATCAATCAGCTATTCGCCATCATCGGCGAACAGCGGGCGCGATTCAGTTCCCGCGCAGTGCCGCTCGAATTCCAGCGGCTGCGGTTTCTCTTGCGTGAAGTTGAAATTTGGAGTGCGGCAGGTGACACAGAGGTTTTGAACATGCGAAAGGTTGCGCTCGGTGAGGCGTGGAAGGACATTCGTCCGGTAATTGCCGCCCGGCGCAGCGGAACCGAACAAGCCAATCACTTCGATCAACTGATTGAAAAACTTTCCGCCGTCAGTCTGCCTGCGGAATTGTCTGCGCTGCTTCCCGAATTCAGCCAGGAAATGGACAAAATGAACAATCTTTTTCAGCGCCAGCCTCGCGCCTCCGGCTCTCCGTCGAATTCAGCCAGGGCGCTGGAAGACGATTAGCCCTCGCCTCATTCTCCATCCAGCTTGATCTTGAACCGTTCCGCCATGCGATAGAGCGTGCGGCGGTCAATTTCCATCACTTCCGCGGCGCGCGTGCGGTTGCCGCCGACAGCTTCCAGGACATGGAGCAGGTAACGCCGCTCCATCTCTTCCAGCGGCGGCAAATCGCCAAACAACCTTGTTTCGAGTGAGACTTCAACCTCTTCGCGAGGCGCACGCAGCCGTTGTGGCAGATCCTCCGGCGTGATGATCTGGCCACGCGAATGAAGCACGGCATGCTCGATGCTGTTTTCCAGTTCGCGAACATTGCCGCTCCAATCATAACCAAGCAGCACGGTGAGCGCCGGTTCGGACAGCGTGACTTTCTTGCCGGTTTCCTGGCATGTCCGGCGGAGAAAGTGATGAGCGAGCAGCGGAATGTCTTCGCGCCGTTCGCGCAGCGGCGGCACCAGCAGCGTGATCACGCTCAAGCGGAAAAACAGGTCTTCGCGAAATCGCCCGGCCTGAACTTCAGTTTCCAGATTTCGATTGGTTGCGGCGATGACGCGCACATCAATCGTCGTCGTTTTGGTCGCGCCAACACGGCGAATTTCGCCCGCCTGCAGCGCGCGCAGCAGTTTGACCTGCAGCGCCTGACTGGTTTCGCCGATCTCATCCAAAAAGATCGTGCCGCCCTCGGCTTCTTCAAACAACCCTTTCTTGTCGGCGACAGCGCCCGTGAAACTGCCGCGCGTATGGCCGAAAAGTTCGGATTCGAGCAGGGTTTCCGTCAACGCGCCGCAGTTGACCGCGATGAATGGACGCGCCACTCGCGGGCTGTGACTGTGGATGGCCTGGGCCACCAATTCCTTGCCCGTTCCAGATTCGCCGATGATGAGCACGGTTGAGCGATAGGCGGCGACGCGGGCAATCTCTTTATAAAGCTCGATCATCTGGCGGCTGTGCCCGACCAAACCGGATGAAGCGTAGCGCGAGGAGAGTTCCCGCAGCGAATCGTTTTCGGCCTTCGCCTGTTCATCAATGTTTTGCAGCGCGCGGCGAGCGGTAGCGATGATTTCCTTGACGTTGAACGGCTTGCTGATGAAATCGAACGCGCCTTCGCGAACGGCGTCAATCGCCGTTTCCAGCGTTCCGAAGCCGCTGATCAAGATCACCTGCGACTGCGGCGCAAGCTGGCGGAAGTTTTTGAGCAGGTCAATTCCGTTGAGCGTTTCGTTCAGGTTGATGTCGCTGACAATCAAATCGAACTTCCCCGCCTGCACCGATGCCAATGCCGAATCCGCGTTCATTGCCGCGCGGACAGACCACCCTTCTTCCTCAAAGATTTCGCCGAGGAAACTGCACGTATCCGCGTCGTCATCAATCACCAGAATCTTTTTCTTTGCTTCTGTCATGTTTTGGGCCTTTGGATCATCCCAATCAATGGTGGGACCTTCCCAGCCAACGTGGGGCCGTGCTCTTGTACTGACAATAAGTCTCGCCGAATTGCAGCTCTAGGTCTCGCTCCTCCCGTCGGACAATAAGATTAATCACCGCGCATAACGCCACGAATGCAATCAACACAGCGGCACTGCCAAAAAAGATCGCCCACCCGAACCAGATCGCCAACTCAGCGACATACATCGGGTTGCGCGTGAAAACATACGGGCCACGCTTCATCAGGAGCTTCGGACTCCAGTCCAACCCGATCCTTTCAGGAAGCTCAGCGGCCTGGGCTAAGCCTAAAACAAAAACCCAGATCAAACCTGCCGCTCCGGCCACCACCGGAATTAGCCCAAGCAGGTTCCAGATTCCGGGACGATTCGGCGTCCAGCCGTAATGCGGTGTGAGCAGCGAAATCGCCCACGGAACCACCCCATGTCCCAGCGGAATCGCAACTAACCAAGCCAACGGAGCCAGGATAAGAGCCATCCGGCGGGAAATAGTGACTCTGGTGGACGATTTTTCATCGGGAAGTTCAGATGTTTTCATGATTCCCAGCTCTAAAAACTGCTTTTAGGAAGCCACACTTGCTGTCGCTCGCGGTACCGATTTGGCAATCGGCAAGTGAATTTGAAACTCGGTTCCTTGCCCGTCATCACTGGTGACGGCAATCGAACCGCCATGTTCGCGAAGAATTTGTTGCACCACGGCCAGTCCCAATCCGCTGCCTCGCCCGCTCAGTTTGGTCGTAAAAAGCGGATCGAAGATTCGCTGCCGGATTTCTTCCTTGATCCCTTCGCCGGTGTCGCGGCAACGCACGGAGATATGACCGTTCACAACTGCCGTCGAAAAGGTCAATCGTCCACCGCCCGGCATGGCGTCCAGACTGTTATTGACCAGGTTGATGAAAACCTGCTGCAACTGTTCGCTGTCGCCCAGAACCGGCGGCAGCGATTCGTCAAAGTCAGTCACCAATTCCACCTGATGCGCCGCCAGCGTTGGCGCGGTGACTTCAAAGATTCGCCGCAGCAGCGCGTTCAAATCCACAGGCTCAAGCTGTGGACGCGGCCGGCGCGTGGCGTCGAGCATGTTGCGCACAATGCGTTCGATGCGCGAGATCTGAGAACTGACCAGATCCAGCCGGTCCCTGGTCTTCTGATCATCGGTGCGCGCGGCCAACAACTGAACGTGGCCGGAAATCAGATTGAGCGGCGTGCCGACTTCGTGCGCGAACTGCGCGGCCAGTTGTCCGGCGGCGGCCAGCCGTTCGTATTTCGTCAATTCGCGCTGAATCTCGAACAGCGTCGCGTTGGCCTCCTCCAGTTGAAAGTTGCGATCCGCCAATGCAGCGGTCGCTTCCCGCACGCGCTCTTCGAGGCTTTTCTGATAAGCCTCGCGTTCAGCGGTCATCTCCCGCAACCGCGAAAGCATGTGGTTGAACGACACGGCAAGCTGGCCGAATTCATCGCGCGCACGCACCGGCGCAACAGCGTCCAAATTGCCGGCTTTCACCTCCGACATCATTCCCAGAAGATCTTCGACCGGACGGTAGATCACCTGGCTGAAAAAGATGTACAGCAGGGCCGTGATCGAAATGATGGCAAAAGCGAGCAAGGCAATCACCAGACTGGTGCTGCGTTTAAGCAGATCGGAAAACCGCACCGGCGAGGTGGTCAGGCTGACCGCGCCGCGGAAATCGTTCTCCTCAATAATCGGCGCGGCGGCATAAATCACCATCTCCTGTTCGTTTTCAATTTCCATTCGCCGCACACTGGAAACCGGCTGCCCGCGCAGAAGCTGCTGCAAATCTCCGGCGGCAATCTGTTCACGTTCGCCGGGCGTGATTTCCACCAGGCCTCTGGGTGTTTCGCCGTAAATGCGAATCTGGCGAATCTGCCCGCCGTGTTCTTCGCTGAACTCGGTGGCACGGGCGATCAGGTCGGTCGTCTTGCGCGAATCATCGTCGGTCAGCAGATTGGCGAATTGCGTCGCCCACAACATCGCGCGCTGTTCGTGATCCTGCAACTCAATCTCCCGAATCTTGGTAACGAAAAAATAGACCGCCAGCAGCAGCACCGTGGTCAGCACCGCCGAAGTCAGAATCATCGTTCGCGTGTGGAGTTTGAGCAATCGCATAAGCAGGAGCCAGACGCCTTTCCATTTTCAATTTTTGAGTTGTCATCTGACATTGCCCAGGAGCGCCATGACTCAAGGGAAAATGAAAAATGTGAAACGAATTCCGGCGGGAAAGGATCATAACACCAAAAGCCGCCACAGGAGGGCGTTACGAGGCCTTGCGCTGAGCTTCCGGCTCGGTGCTATAATCCGCGCCTTCACTTACCGCAAATTGCTTTGGGCTCCCCGCCAAAGCGCGCTGAAAAGCCATGAACAAGAAAATTCAACGCTTGTGGTTGTCACGCCTGCAGCGGTTTCCGCAATCAGCGGCACAGCGGATGTCCACATTATTTCACCGCATCCCGCAGAAAATCCGCTTTGCCATGATTGCCACGGTATTCGCACTGGTCACCGCGATTTCCGCGTCACATTTTCCGCTCAGTATCGTGCCGCTGTACCGCACGGGCGATGTGGTCGAATCCGATGTGGTCATTCCGGCCAATCTGATGTCGGGAAGCGATCCGCGCACGGTCAGCGTGCCCGCGCAGTTCAAACGTAACCCAATCCTGTTGCACGCCGGAGAAATCGTCACGCCGGAGAAAGTCCCCGTGATTGAAGCAATCCGCAGTTTTCAACTGGCGCAGCGGAATCCAAAACGGCTGCTGGGATTACTGGCGCTGATCGGGCTGATGTTTTTCGGGCTTTACAAGGCGGCGCTCACCAGTCAGTCATCCAGACTGGGCCCGCGCACGGCGTTCTGGGTCTCCACCTCGGCGCTGATGATTCAAACGCTGCTTGTGCGCCTGGGAATGTTCGGCGCGGCGGTGCTGGGCACGCGGCCTGAAACGCTGGGATTTGGGGGCATCTTTGAATTCGGTTTCGCCGTCCCGTTTGCGACTTGCGCGCTGGTCTTGTCGCTGCTGGTGGGAAGTCAGGTGGCTCTGGTCGCCGGATTGATGAGCACCATTCTGGTCGGTTTCATCGCACCGAATGGAATGGCCTTTGTCGCGTTCGCGCTGGGCAGTTCGGTGATTGCCATTTACAGCGTCCAGCGTTACCGCACGCGCAACGCCGTGATTCTCGCCAGCGCGTCGGTTGGAGCCGTCAACCTGCTGATGAGCCTGGCGGCCATGCTGATTGCCGAACAACACTGGGATTCGCAAAAAGCGCTCGGCGGCCTGGTCGCCACGCTGGTCGGAGCCTTGCTGACTGCCGGCGCCGCCAGTTTCGCGATTCCCATCTACGAATCCGCTTTCGACATTCTGACCGACATGAAGTTGTTGGAACTATCGAACGCCGACAATCCACTGCTGCGGCAGTTGGCGATTCGCACTCCCGGAACCAATCATCACTCCTACATGGTCGCCGTGCTGGCCGAAGAAGCCGCCAAAGCCATCGGCGCAAACGCCCTGCTGGCTCGCACCGGCTGCCTGTACCACGACATAGGCAAACTGGCCGCGCCAAACATGTACATCGAAAATCAGAAAGGCGGCCCGAATCCGCACGATACCCGGCCCGCGATTTCCAGCGCCCGAATCATTGCCAACCACGTCAAAAAGGGCATTGAGATGGCGCGTGAAGCCAATCTGCCATCGCAAATCATTGACTTCATTCCGCAGCACCACGGCACGCGTGTGCTGGCCTACTTCTACCATAAAGCCAAAGCGCAGGCGGAAGCGCGCGGCGAAACCGTCAACATTGAAGATTTCCGCTACCCCGGCCCCAAACCGCAAACCCGCGAGGCCGTCATTCTGATGCTGGCGGACGGTTCGGAAGCTTCTGTTCGCTCTCTGGAAGAGCAATCGCCGGAAAACATCCGCGCCATTGTCAAGAAAATCGTTGACACCGTCGTTTCCGACGGCCAGTTTGACGAAAGCAACATCACCATGCGCGAACTGACAATCATCCGCGAAAGCCTGATCAACACGTTGAATAACGTTTATCACGAACGCATCAGCTATCCGGGATTCAACCCTCCCAGCGAAAAAGCCGGCAGCGGCGAAAAACAGATCGCGGAAGCTGGCGTCCAGGACGCCGGAACCGCCAGCGCGGCTGTGGCCAAATGACGGCATTGTCGCCCTGGATCGCGGACGTTCCGTCCGCGCCATCCGGCAGTACCACCTCGCTGAAGTAAGCCGCTATGTTCTCTGCCGAGTTTCCCAACTTGCTCGAAATTGAAATTCCCGATCCATCCCTGGTCCTGTTGATTGGTTCGTCCGGCGCGGGCAAATCAACCTTTGCCGCCCGGCATTTTTCGCCCACCGAGGTCATCTCTTCCGATCATTGCCGCGCGCTGATTTGCGACGACGAAAGTGATCAAACAATCAACGCGCAGGCGTTCGGTTTGCTGCATCACATCGCCCGGCTGCGACTCACTCAGCGGCGGCTGACGGTCATTGATGCGACCAATCTGCAATTTCGCGCGCGGCGGTCTTTGCTGCGAATGGCGCGCGCCAATCACCTGCCGATTGTCGCCCTGGTTTTCAACATCCCGCTGACAACCTGCCTCCGCCACAATCGCACCCGCCCGCAAAGAGTCGTTAATGAAGAAGTGCTCGAACAGCACAGGCAGCAACTTGCCGCCACACTGGCGCGGTTGGAGCGCGAAGGCTACCACCAGATCTATCTGCTGGATGAAACCGGAATTGCCGAGGTTCAGGTCAAAAAAATGCGCCACCAATAACTAGTGTCCGAGAACCTCTCAGTTCCTCGGACATCGAAGCAAATATTAAAAATGGACTGTCCGAAAGTTTTACGGCTGGAAAGGATGGAAGAATTCAGCGATTCGGAATGTTACAAGCTTGCCTAGCAAAGAATAGCTAGGGGCCAGGGTGGGCCATCGGTGGACTTCGGCACCAGGCTCGTCGGTGGCCCGCTCCTTGTTATTTATCCCCGGTTTGCCCGGCTGCCCTGTTCACTTATTTTCTAGTTTGTTATTGCCCGGCTCTGCTTCCCCGAACAGCGTCTTGAATTCTGCTGCCGCTTTTCGCAGCACCAACCATTGACTAAAAATGTCCGGTGTTTGCAGCCAGACAGTAACCCATTGCGCAACTTCCCCCATTTTCAGGCGCGCATCGGGAGTCAGTTTTGGTGACTGCGAAAGCGCAGTAGTATTTCTTTTGATCCGCTGTGCCGCCTGCCGTGCGAAGCGCGTTCCGGTGCGATCTCCTGCCCGCTGAAAATTCCGGTACAACTCATCAATTTGCCGCAGCGTTTCTTCCGCTTCCGCCAGTGTTTCGTAAGCATTCAATCCCCCAAATAGATTTTCATATTTGTCTGTGGGCGACTCCATTCTGAAAATCTGTTCGTACCGGACGGGCAAATCTTCGGTGCGCAGAATCCGTGCGATCTCTGCCGGAGCCATCGCGCCGCCTTCGCCGAACTCCTCGACCAGCCCCTGATTGATAATGGCAATCTCGCGCGCGGTGACCTCGCCCATCGCCTCGCGGTCGTAGATCTCCAGAACCATTTCCTGTTTGGTTGGGCGTTTCATGGTCAGACGGGCAGGTTTGACAAGATTTACCCAGGATGGATCAAACTGAAAATCCTGAAAACATCCTGTCAATTCTGTCTATTTCGGATTATCGCCGTTTGTCTGCTTGACGCTTTCAATGAAGATTTCGTTGAGCGAAGGCGCGACCAACTCAAAACGTGTGATGCGCGCTCCATTGGTCAGCAGATGCTGGAGCAGCGTTTGCGGATCATCATGATCCATCAGGGTGACTTCCGTGTGATCGCGGCGGCGAAAGATTTGTTTAACCGCCGGATGTGCATTGAGGGTTTCCTCAAAGTTTTCGCCATCAATCGCGATATAACGCCACCCGAATCCACGTTTGATCTCGCGCACCGAACCGCTCAGGATCTTCTGGCCGCGATTAATTAAACAGATTTCGTCGCACAACTCTTCGGCCTGCTCCATCAAATGTGTCGAGAAAATGATCGTCTTGTTCTGCTGCCGCAACTCCTGCACAACTTCCTTGAGCAAACCGGCGCTAACCGGGTCGAGCCCCGAAAACGGCTCATCCAGAATGACCAGGTCGGGGGAATGCAGAATGGTCGAAACGAATTGAATCTTCTGCTGCATGCCTTTCGACAACTCTTCCCACTTTTTGTTCTTCCAGGCGGTCATTTCGATGCGCGCCAGCCAGGAATCAATTCGCTTTTCAGCCTCCAGTCGCGGAATGCTCTTCAATTCGGCAAAAAAGGCGAGTTGTTCGCCGACCTTCATCTTTTTGTACAGGCCGCGATCTTCCGGCAAATAACCGACGCGCTCCTGTAACTTGCTGTTCATCGGCTGGCCGAACAGGAGAATCTGGCCCGTGTCCGGCATCGTGATATTGACCATCATCCGGATGGTCGTGGATTTACCCGCCCCGTTCGGACCAAGCAGGCCGAAGATGCTGCCTTCTTTGACTTCGAGGGAGAGATTGTTGACGGCGACGAATTCACCGTAGCTTTTGCTGATTTGATTGACGGAGATCGCGTTTGGCATGTGAATGTTCTTTGCGTGAATACTGCTTGAAACCAGTGATAGTTGAAGAGCGCGTATGCTACTTCAGGCCATCAGACGACTCAAGCGATTGCCCAATCCGCCCATCAGCACGAACGGACGCAGACGCATAAGGAGTTTGTTCAATCTGATTTGACTCGACGCTGCTCGCCGCGCTCGGCTATAATCCGCCCCGGTTCAAGACCCCAACTTCTGCAAGTTCAAGCAGTTTCGACGAAAAATCCACGAGAAAGAATCTGATGGCCAGTTTTCGAATCAGAACGCCCGCCGAGTACCTGAAGCTTTTATGGCGGCGGCGCTATTTTGTTCTAGTTCCCAGTTTAATCGTCACCAGCGCGCTCGGTTACGCAATCAGCAAACTGCCGAACGTTTACGAATCCAAGACTTCGATCATCGTTGATCCGCCGAAGGTTTCGTCCAGCTACGTTCAGCCCGTCAATCAGATTGATCTCAACTCGCGCCTGAACTCAATCCAGAAACAGGTCACCAGCCGCACCGAATTGCAACGCCTGATCAACCGCTACAATCTGTACCCGGAAATAATCGCTCGTGGCACGCCCATCGAACTGGTGATTGACGAGATGAACCGCTTTATCTACGTCCAGCCCTACAGCGCGCCGTCCGGCATTTACGCGTTTCAAATTTCCTATCGCGGCCCCGACCCGCGCACGGTGCGCGACGTGACGGCGGAACTGGCCGCGCGCTTCATTGACGCCAACTCCGACGAAACCCGGCGGCAGGTGTACACTACGATTGATCAGCTCGAAGGCCGCATCAACGAAGTCAAAACCGAACTGGAAAAGATCGAATCGGCGCGCGCCGGATTCCTGATCAAGAATCCCGACGCCGTGCAGGGGCAGGAGCAGAACATGCTCGGCCAGATGAATTCCCTGAGCCTGGTTCGCCAGTCCCAGCAGACTTCGATTGACGCGCTGCGCAATCAGATCGCAATGAGCGAACAGTTGCTGGGCAGTTTGCGAACCCAGGAAAGCACAGAGCCGGAAGCGCCGCTGGCGGCCGGGCAAACCGAAGGACAGTTGCGCGCCAAACGCGCCGATCTGGACGCGCAGTTAAAACAGCTTCTGACCGTCTACACGGAAAAGCATCCCGACGTGATCAAGCTAAAAGTGCAGATCGAATCCATCAATCGCGAGATGGAAGATTTGAAGACCAAGACCGAACAGGAACGCCTGGCCCGGCGCGCCGCCCGCACCAGCAATCCGCAGGTGCAAAGTCTGGACATCAAGATCGCGGCGGACCGGCGGGACCTCACTCGCAAGGAAGCCGAACTGGAACAGACCAACCGGCAATTCGCCGAACTGCAAAGCCGGTTGCGCGGCACGCCGTTACTAGCCACCGAAGCAACCAAGATTGAACGCGATTACAACACGCTTCGGCGGCGTTACGACGATTTGCTGGCCATGCGCGACAACGCCAAATTCAGCGCCAAGGTCATCAACGATTTCAGCGGCGAGACTTTCCGCATGAGCGACCCGGCAAACCTGCCCGAAGCGCCGGTTTCACCAAAGCGGAATCTGCTTTACCCGATGGCGCTGGCCGTCGGCCTGCTGACCGGATTGATCGCGGCGGCGGCATTTGAAACCCGCGCGCTGCTGACCATCCGCGACACGCGCGACGTTTCGCACTACACCAAATTGCCCCTGCTGGTCGCCGTGCCCAAAATCGTCACCGAACAGGAACGCCGCTGGCGTCCGATGATCAACCTGGCCAAGCTTTTTGCGCTCGCCGTGCTGATTCCGCTGGCGGCGCTGCTGCTTTATCAGGGGATCAAATACTCACGATTGCTGAATATGGTGACAGGAAGTTATTGATGAAATTTCCGATCACAGGGAATGGGACAAATGCCATTACACCTGTACCCGAATCTTTCTGCATCCGGCTCCGTTCCCGCCGACTGGCAACCAGCGAAAGGCGGGGCGGTCAAATATCCGGTTCGAAATCAGGTGGTGCGGCGGTATCTGCGACAGTTGCTTCCCGGAAAATGGCAGAAGGTCATCAAGCAAGGTAACATCGGCGAAGTGCATTATTTTGAGCACGAGTCTGGACAAGTGGCCGGAGTAAAATTCTTCCCGGCTTAAGATTTGTTATGAAAAACCGCATTCAACTTAAAACGTTGCTCCCTGAAGCTGGAACTGCGCCGGAGCGCCAGTTGGCGTTGTTCGCACTGATAAGCCTTGGGGTTCTTGAATCCTTGTCTAATGGTCTGGCCACTGCTTCAGAAGCCGTTGGGCTTTTCTTTAATGCCGAAAATTGCCTGTTTGTCCGAAAGTCCTTGGGTGTGAAAACGGCGGATGAAGTAATGAGTCACGGTGTACAACTGCCGGATTTGTTTGAGGCGCTGCCTGCGGAAGAAGCCAATCGCGAGTTTTACCGTGAATTGGCGACAATGCGCTCTCTCTGTCTTAAGCTTCTTGAAAAGGAGCGACTGGCCGCCTAACGGTTCTCTTATGTACCTGCAATTTTACGGTCTCCGCGACATTCCCTTTAGCCTGACGCCCGATCCGCGTTTTCTCTATTTCACGGCGAGTCATCGCGAAGTGATGGCCAATTTGCATTACGGCATCCAGCACGGCAAAGGCTTGATTGTCGCGACCGGCGAAGTGGGAACAGGCAAGACAACGATGCTCCGCGCGATGATTTCCCGGCTGGATCGCAGCGTGCTGACTTCCTATATTTTCAATCCGGGTCTGGAAGTGCCGGAGCTGTATCAGCATCTGGCCACTGACTTCGGCTTTGGCCCGCACACCTCAAAAGCGGATGCCTTGCAGAAGCTGGGACGATTGCTGATGATGCGCCATTCGCGCGGGCTGCGAACGGTGCTGATCGTGGATGAAGCGCAGGGGCTGTCGCGCGAATTGCTGGAGGAAGTCCGGCTGCTGCTCAACTTCGAGACCTACACCGAAAAACAGTTGCAAATCGTGCTGACCGGACAGCCGGAACTGCGCACTGTGCTGAACTCTCCGGAGTTGCGGCAATTGAAACAACGAATCAGTTTGCGATGCGAAATCAAACCGCTGAAAGTGGACGAAGTTTCCGGCTACATTCGCACGCGGCTGAAAATCGCCGGCGCTTCGCGGCTGGATTTGTTCACGGCGGACGCGGTGGCGTTGATTTACCGTGCGTCGGAAGGAATTCCGCGACTGATCAATAACATCTGCGATAATGCGCTGCTGAATGGATTTGCCACCAATGCGCGAACGATCAACGCGGAAACCATCGCCGAAGTCGCCGAGTCGCTGGATTTGCTGCAACCGATGATCGAAGACGATCCGCGCCAGGTGATGACCGGCGCGCTGCCTCCGATGCCTGTGATGCGCCCCAGCCTGGAAGAAGAATCCGGCTGGCATTCTGATCCGGCAGAGCTTGACGCAGACTCCAGACCGCGCCGCCGCGCCAGCCAACAACGCAGACGCAGCGGCCAGCGCGATGAAATCATCCGCCAGCACGAGTCGGCGCCGTTGAAAGTCGTCTCTTCGCAATCGGATGATTTTGAAGACAATTTGAAAACCGGATGAGTAAAGTTTTTGAGGCGCTGCTGCGCCAGCAACAAAACGAACAAAATGGCGAAACAGCGCGCGATCCGCTGGCGGTGGAAACCGGCACGCCCGATGAGACAATCGAACCTGGCGAATCGTCTTTTGAACTGCCGTCCGTGATTGGCGCGCCGACTGGCCCTCGCTCGAACGAAGGCGCGATTTTTCCTTCTTTCAATCCCGCGCCACCCAACGAACCTGCGCCCGCCGCACCGGTCAAAACCAACGGCAAGACAACTCATCCATCGCAACCCGCGACCTCTCAGGGCTTGGCGCCCGTCAACGGCAGACGCGCCAGTGAACCGGCGCGTCCCACGGCGGCAGTCGCGCAAGGCGCAAGGGAGCGGCTGCGAAACTCACCGCCGATCATCCGCCGCGCCCCCGTCGAAGTTCCGCCGGTCGAAGAAGAAGAGAAGACGATTCCCGGAAAACAGCCGCAACAGCCGCAACAGCAATTGGCGGAACCGGAAAAACCCATCAAACGGCAGCGCGAAATTCCGGTCGAAGCAATCATCCAATCCCGGCTGCATCCGCGTTTGATCCTGCTGACGCAGCCGGAAACGCCCGAATGCGAACAATACCGCACGCTGCGCACGCAGCTTTTTCATGCGGCGGAAAAGAAACCCTTGCAGGTCGTCACCATCACCAGCACGCTGGCCGGAGAAGGCAAAACTTCGACGGTCATCAATCTGGCGCTGTCCATTGCCCAGTCAAAGGAAAAGCGTGTGTTGATCATTGACGGCGATTTGCGGCGCCCTAACGTGGCGACGTACCTGGGCGTGCGAGCCAAGGCAGGTTTAGGCGAAGTGCTCACCGGCGACATTGAGCCGCTCGATTCAATCTTCACGCTGGACGGGTATGAACTTTACATCCTGCCGGTCAGCCGCGAAGCCGCCAATCCGACGGAGTTGCTCTCCAGCGAGCGTTTTGCCGACCTGGTCACCGAACTGCGCACCTATTTCGATTTCATCCTGATTGACTCTCCGCCGGTCATGCCGTTTGCCGACACGCGGCTGCTGGCCAATCACACGGACGCCGTCATGCTGGTTGTCCGCGCGGGACTCGCTCCGTACGAAACGGTGGAAAAGGCCATCGAAGCCCTGCCCGCCGGCAAGATGCTGGGCGTTGTGCTCAATGGCGCGGAGAACGTTCAGGAAGCCGGATACTATGATTATTATTACTACTCGCAGCGCCAGCAGCGCCCCCACTCCATCTGGGATAAGCTGATCCATCCCCTCCGCAATAGCCGACTCGGCAGAAAGTTGAAGCTGTAAAAAAAGTATGGTGCGGCGCGGCATCTGGTTCAAAACTCTGACGCTCATCCTGGTCGAAGCCGGCATCGCATTTTCCGTCGTCGTGCTGGGCCTTTCTCTACGCTTCCCCAAATATTTTGATTCGATCCTGTTCGAACAACGCGGCATTTACAAAATCGCGCTGACGACCATTGTCTGCCAATTCATTTTTTATCTGTTTGATCTGTACGACGTTTCCAAACCACGGCTGCGGCGGGAATTGCTGACCGATCTGTTTCAAGCCGTCGGCGTCGTCATCGCCGTGCTGGGACTGATTTTCATGCTGCGCCCGACGATGCTGCTCGGTTACCTGGAAGAAGCCGGCGATGGCAACCTGGTGCGTTACGGCAACGGCGTGCCGGTGATGGCGATGATGCTGGCGCTGGCGATGATGATCTGCTGGCGGCTGGGGATTCACTGGGTGATGCGGCATCCGCGCCTGGGCGAACGCATCCTGATCGTCGGCACGGACACACTGGCCACGGAAGTCGCGCGCGAAGCCATGCTCCGCCGTGACCTGGGCTACAAAGTGGTCGGCTTCGTTTCCGAAGACCCGAAACTGGTCGGCGAAAGTTTATTGAATCCCAAAGTCCTGGGCGTGGTCGGTGACCTGAATCGCATCGTCATTGAAGAAAAAATTGACCGGGTTGTCATCGCCTTGCAGGATCGCCGAGGCCACATGCCCGTGGATCAATTGCTGAAAATCCGATTGCAAGGCAGCGCCGCCATTGAAGAAGGCACGGCGCTTTATGAAAAACTGACCGGCAAACTGAGCGTCGAGATGCTCCGGCCAAGCTGGATCATTTTTTCCGGCGGCGGCAAACGCAGCACTGTCTGGGGCATTGCGCGGCGGCTGTTCAACACGGTAATGGCCGCCTTTGGGTTGGTGCTCTCGCTTCCGGTTGCCCTGCTCGCCGCCCTTGCCATCAAGCTCGATTCGTCGGGGCCGATCTTTTACACGCAGGAACGTGTCGGTAAAAATGGGCGCGTGTTCCGGATCATCAAATTCCGCTCCATGCGGCAGGACGCTGAAAAAGACGGCACAGCGCAATGGGCCATCGCGCGCGATCCGCGTGTGACGCGCATCGGAAACTTCATGCGCAAAACCCGGATTGACGAAATTCCGCAATTCATCAACATTCTGCGCGGCGAAATGAGCTTCGTCGGCCCGCGCGCTGAACGGCCCGTCTTCGTCGAACAGTTGACCGAACAGATTCCCTTTTACTCGCAGCGCCACCTGGTCGAGCCGGGCTTGACCGGATGGGCGCAGGTCAATTACGGCTACGGCGCTTCGGTGGAAGACGCGATGCAGAAATTGCAGTACGATTTGTACTACATCAAAAACGTCTCGCTGCTGTTCGACATCTGGATCATGTTCAAAACGATCAAGATCGTGCTATTTGGTTATGGAAGATAAGGGACAGCAACACTACTTGTTCGCATCGGAGGTTGTGATGAATTCAGCGACACTCTTTAAGAAAAAAACGTACCGCGGACTGTCAGTCCGCGGTTGTCGTCATTCGAGCGGTTCTCCGAAATCCCAGAGGCTTCTCAGCCACTACCTCCGCAGACTGACAGTCTGCGGTACAGTTTTCTTCGGCATTCTGCTCGCTTCAAGTGCTGTTTTTGCCCAATCCGAATTGGACAAAGCGCCAAAGCCACAGGAAACCAAACCCGCTGACAAAAAAGCCGCCACCGAAACGCCTTCCCGAACAATTACCGACGCCGAGCGCCAGGCCCTGCGCCGCGAAGATCAATCCGAAGAAGAAGCCGCGATTCTGCCCTACATCAATAACTTTTTCGCAACCACGCGGCTTGGCCCGGAAGACGTCATCAGCGTGGATGTGTTCGATCAGCCCAGTTATTCGCGATCGAATCTGATCGTCCCGCCGCACGGGCGCATCAGCTATCCGCTAATCGGGCAACTGATGATCGCCGGGCGCACCACCGAGGATTTGGAAAAAGAGATTACCGCCAAGCTGGCCGAATACATCCGCGAGCCCAAGGTTTCGGTTCAAATCGTCCAGGTCCATAGCCTGAAATATATGGTCATCGGCGATGTCACTACGCCGGGAATTTACGAAATGACGCGGCGAATGACCGTGACAGAAGCGCTGGCCAAAGCCGGCTACATCACGCGCTTTGCCGACCTGAGCAAGGTCTCCGTCCTGCGGATGCAGAAAGACGGCGGCACAATGACGTTACCGGTCAATATGAAAGAGGTCGAGCGCGGCAAAGCGCAGGACATTTACATCACTCCCGGCGATACGGTTGTCGTCCCTGGCAATAAACTCAAGACCGTTGACAAGGTGATGAGCCTGGTCACGCTCAGTTACTGGATGCGCGTCATTGTCCGCTGAAAATATGCAGGCCACGGAGAGCAAGGCAATGCTTCAGAGAAGACTTTTTTATTGTCTGGGTTTGGCGACGTTCTTCGTGCTTCTTTTTACGGCTTCGCCTTCTCTTCTCTTAGCCGATCAATCCACAACTCAACCCCACTGGCGGCAACAATCCAGCGGCGTGCTGGCCAAACTGAACGCGGTTCACTTCATTGATCGCCAGCGCGGCTGGGCGGCGGGCAGCAACGGTGTGCTGCTGGCGACGGAAGACGGCGGCGAAAAATGGCAGCGCGTGGCGTTGTCAGAATACGAACGCCAGGAACCTGTGCTGGATGTCTGGCGATTTGATGCGGAACGTGGCGTCTTGCTCGGCGAATACGATCTGTACGACCGCCGACCGGAAATCGAACCGGGCAAAAGAATCTTCCTGCTGCGCAGCGAGGATCGCGGCCAAAGCTGGAAACAAGGGGAACTTGGCCATCCTCCCCTCAAACCCAGAACCAGCCAATCTGCCGGCAGCAGAACCAATCCGGAGAAAACCGATCAACCAGAGGTTTATCCCGATCCGCTGCTGTTGCGAATGTTTTTTGTGAACCGGCAAACGGGCTGGGCGGTTGGCGAACTCGGCGCAATCCAGGCAACGAAAGACGGCGGCGCAACTTGGCAAATGCAGTTCGCGACAACGCTGCGGATTTTTTACGACGTATCCGCCGTGGATGAAAAACAGGCCTGGATTGCCGGCGCGGGCGGCATCGTGCTGCGCACCACGGACGGCGGACAGAACTGGCACGAACAACGTTACGAGGCCAGCCAAACGCTGCGCGCGGTTCATTTCGTCAATGCGAACCAGGGCTGGGCGACGGGTAACAACGGGCTGATCCTGGCAACGGCGAACGGCGGCCTCCGCTGGCAAAAACAGGATTCCGGCGTGGAGCAAACGCTCAACGATGTTTTCTTCGTCAACGCCAAAGAAGGCTGGGCCGCCGGAGATCGCGGAACACTGCTGCACACAGTGGATGGCGGCGCGACCTGGCAAAACGAATCACTGAAAATACGTGGCAGCCTGACGCGGCTTTTCTTCATTGCGCCGGGTTGCGGCTGGGTGGTCGGATCAAATGGTGCGATCTTCAAGTATGAAGCGCGCGAAGATACTCCCGGTCGCTCTGCGAAGAAACAATAGCATCCTGCTCGACCAGCAAGCCGGTGCTGCCGTCGAAGGCGTAGATTTCAGTGATCTGGCTACCGATTAGGCGTAATCTACTGCCTCGAATCTTGATTATTTATTCTCTCAGCTAACTCGACTCGCTCTCTGAATTCACAGCCAAGCATCTCGTATCTTTCTACCTTGCCAATAACAATGTCAGTTTCTTCCACTGAAACTCTAAAATTTAAGATATCAACCTCAAGGCTAACTGAGGTGTTTGTTGTAATAGAAAGACGTTGCTGTTTAGCGTCGTATGTAATATTGGAAAAAGAAGAAGCTCCAATCATTTCAGTATCACTAATAGAGTAGTTTTTTACATAAAACACATGCAAACGTCGTTCTACTAGAGGCATCTCTACTTTATTCAGGAATAAAATGTTGCTTACAACTTTTCTTCGGCCATGTTCCTCGCCACCATAGATAATGACCAGCGTGGAAGTATCTTGATTAAAACTGATATTGCCAATCTCGAATGGGCAATCATGGGTTAAATCAAGTATTAGTGATAGGTCCTCAGGTTTTACTACGCTTGTTTCTTTCGTTTTCATGACGTTTACCTAATCGGACAAGCCAAAGCCTGCTTGGCTTTGGCTTGCGTAATTAAACTCGTGGGCAGAAATTCGCGAGATTATGAACCAAGGCAACAGCACAGAACGGCAACCAGAGGTTCTTCATCTCTCAAAACTTGTGCCCACTTGCTTCTAGCAATTGGAACTTTGTTACGCCAATCAATCCCATTGTCAGAACTTAAAAATAGTTCTATCACGCGGTGGCGCATATTTTTGAGGCAATGGGATTCGAAACCATGTTGTGTTTCCTTGGCCTTTTACCCCCACTTTCCACACGTTAAGCTGCAAATGTGGAAGTTGGCGACCAAACCTTGGAAAGTAATGATGTGCTGTGTGTACTGCCAACTTTCCACCATATCCCGCCGCTTTCACACCAGCCTTCGTCAGACCTCCCCCTGAAGCAACATCCCACAGGTATCCTGTGTACTCGCCTACAGTATATGAGCCACTGTCCGTGTTTACAGCATCGTCATACCCCTGCCATTGTCTGAATTTTCTCGTTAGGCCAAAGCTAATGGTGTCGCCCAAGCCAGCCGAAATGTCAGAGAGAGACTGCAACCCATCTGTCGTGGCCCAATCCCAGGCTTTATTCCCAGCTTCTTTAATTCGGTTCCACCAAGCATATGGTTCAGACGTTGCAATGACTAGCACGAAATCAGTATTAATTACTTCGTCGCCTGGTCCATTTCCTGAAGCCACTAAGTAACGCCCTATCGCACTTGAGCCATTGATTGGAGGCGTTCTGAAATTGCCGCCTTTGCCTAACGTACCCAAGAAGGCTCCGGCAAATTCCGATAACTTGCCGCTACCCCATCCAATTGCTGCAAAGATGCCTGCTCCAATCAAAGCCTGGATACCAATTGCGGCAAATCCCCAGCTGAAAGCCAGCACCGCAGCAACTGCCAGAACCACGGCAAAGACCTTAGCGACTTTCTTAATGGCATTTCCGATCCAGCCAAACAGTTTTCCTAAGAACAATCCATCCGGGTCAACGTGATTGATCGGATCATTCTCGCAGTAACCATACAGGTTCAGTGATTGCGGATTGCTGAGACTCACTGCTCCCATCCCAATCGGGTCAACCTGATTAAACCGCCCCTGCGCAGAGTTGTAGAACCGGTTGACCGCATAATCCATTCCCGTCGTCGCACTTCTGTCGTAGCTCGTAAACCGCCGGTTGGTGGGCGTGCCTGTGGATTCCGTACCCAGCGCCGTCCCGAACGGCAGGTTCGCCTGCTCGGTCGTGACGTTCCCTGAAGTATCCGTCACTAGCCGCGTTCCCAGCCGGTCGGGGTGATGGTACTTCGTGCCTCCGCTGTCAGTGGTTGCCAGCAGCCGCCCGCTCAGGTGGACGTAACTCTTGTCCCACACCAGATTGCTGCTCGTTCCGGCGTGATACTCGGCAATCACCTGCCCGCCTTCCCAGCAGTAATAGTTTGTCGTCGAACCTTGCACCGTCACCAATCGCTCGTTCGATGCTCCGTAGCTGTAGGTTTCCAGCGGATTGCTGCTGTCGTCCATCACCACCGCTAGCCTTCCCGCCGCCGTCATAACCGTAGCTGGTTTTCATTCCGCCAGTGGCCACCGCAGCACTGCCATTCGGGTCGGGTTCGACCACTTCGACCAGGCGGTTTTGTTCGTCCACGTCGATCTATGGTTTCTTGATAGAACGAACATCCATAAGCACATCGGTGTGGTGGTGCCCTGTAAATGCATGGAACAGAGTTCCTTTCACGATCACTGTCTTGCCAATGAACTCTTTATAAGGCGTCGTGAGAACCAACTGAATCTTTCGTGCGCCCTTAACAGACTTTTTATCAAATCCTGCCTTCGGATCAGGGTTTCCACGAACATTTACAGGTTTGCTAAGGATTAAGATAGGCAGCGCTTCCCTCGCATCGGTTTTTGGGTTTTCGCCGTAATTGGGAGGACCGTAATAGTGATTAAGTCTAAGTGTCCCTTTGAGCTCAACAACTGCCGGTTGGTAAGACAACCAGTCCTTCTCCTGTGCGGGTTCAGCGAACCCGCACAGGAGAAGGATCAAAACAAAGAAAGTAAATACATTTCGCATACAAATCCTCATTGTGCTTTTTGCCTCCAACAAGTCACCGTTCCGGGTATCCAGCCCTCTTCCGTTCTAATTGCATTTGCGACAGATTGCAGTTGACCCTGATTTAACGTGCCTATCTGAGTCTGACCATTTATGCCAGTTGATCTTTGTACTCTCGCCTGATAGGCAGCCGTGTCATTATTATCTGCTGGAGGAGCCCAGCGGGAGATAGCTCCGAAAACTGTTAAGCTTGGATAGGGGGGCCTACCTAGCTGCTCAACGATGCCAGCCTGACCGGCGGCCTCACTGTTGAAAACCGCGAACCCACCAGCCCGGCCGACTTCTCCCTGGAGGGCCCCTGGTCGAATATTGCCTGGATTATTATTTCTCCAAGCTCTACTACCTCCCTGGCGAACCTCTTGCGTTCCATCACCATAATTTAAAGTGGTTTTGCTTCCTCTCCCACTGGCGCTTACTGCTGCTATCCCGGCTGGACAACTGACTTTCTCTAATTTCGGTTTCTTGCTCGCCTTTGACCTCGCCTTTCTCCGTTGTGTAAAACTCGCTGTCGCTCCAACCCCGACGAACGCCCAATTGGCGGCGAACCCTCCCCACGCGCTTGCAGACCCGCTAGCTCCCAGGAAGCTAAAGATCATCGAAGTTGGCTGACCGCCCAGGAATGCCATCACTCCGCTCATCAGCGCGCTAAATGCTTCGAAGAAGATGCCACCTGCGGCCCAAGTGCCTGCTATCGCGGCTGCCGCAAGGCCGGCAGTAAGAAGAATCGCGCCGGCAACAAAGACAGCGATTGCTACTACTCTAAGGGCTTTGCCGATCCAGCCAAACAATTTCCCCCAGAATAATCCGTCAGGATCAAGGCGATTAATCGGATCGTTTCCACAGTAGCTGTAAAGGTTTAAGCTCTGCGGATCCATCAAGCTCGCTGCGCTCATCCCAATCGGGTCTACCTGATTGAACCGCCCCTGCGCCGGGTTGTAGAACCGGTTAACCGCATAATCCATTCCCGTCGTCGCACTTCTGTCGTAGCTCGTGAACCGCCGGTTGGTCGGCGTGCCCGTGGATTCCGCACCGAGCGCCGTCCCGAACGGCAGATTCGCTTGCTCCGTTGCAACATTCCCCGAGGTATCCGTCACTAGCCGCGTTCCCAGCCGGTCGGGGTGATGGTACTTCGTGCCTCCGCTGTCAGTGGTTGCCAGCAAGCGCCCGCCCAAATGAACGTAGTTCTTGTCCCACACCAGATTGCTGCTTGTTCCGGCGTGATACTCTGCGATCACCTGTCCGCCTTCCCAGCAGTAAAACTTCGCCGGGTCGCCTGAGCCGGTGCCAAACACCGTCACCAATCGCTCGTTGGATGCTCCGTAGCTGTAGCTTTCCAGCGGATTGCTGCTGTCGTCCATCACCACCGCTAACCGTCCCGCCGCGTCGTACTTGTATCTGCGCCAGGTTCCGCCCTCAACCTGGCCCCGCGTCTGATTGCCCGCCGGATCGTACTCGTACCCGCTGGTCGTGATCCGGTTGTTGACCGTCTGGCTCTGCGCGTTGGTGTACACCAGACTCGCCAAACCATCCAGCGGAATGCTGCCCGCGCCTGAACCGCTCTTGCTGACGCCCGTTCGGTTGCCGTAGCGGTCGTAAGTGTAGGTTTGCGTCCACGAAGGATTGCTGAACGCATCGCTGCCGCCTTTGGCCTCTTTCAACCGCCCCAGTTTGTCATACACGTAAGCCTTGCTGCGGCTGGCGGTCTGCATGTCCGTGATACCGGTCAACTGGCCTGTCTTCGCGCCGCTGTTCGTGCCGCTGTTGGTCAGCGTGTAGTTGTATTTCAGCTTCAGGTGCGTCGTCGCGCCTTTCTTGACCTCCTGCTCGAACAGCAAGCCGGTGCTGCCATCGTAGGTGTAGGTTTCCGTAATCTGGCTGCCAACGTTGAGCGATTCGACCTGACTGGCCGCGTTGTAAACGAAGCCGGAAGCATAGTTCGCTGCATCGTACTTGAGCGTATCCACGCGGCTGGCCATATCGTAAAGCGGCTCGACTTTCTTGCGCGGATTGCCGCTCTGCCCATACTGCGCCGGATAAGTCAGTTCCTGCGAGCGATCCAGCGAATCCCACAGGTAGTTGGTCACCAGAGGATAGCTTTCGCGACCAGGGAAGGTTGGCGAGGCCTGCGATAATCTTCCTTTGCTGTCGTAGCCGAAGGTCTCGTTGCCCATCCCCGGCGTCCACGTAAACGTGATAAGCGCGCATTTTGTCGCCCGTGGTCAGGTAATCGTAACTGACATTGGGCGCGGCGGGGATGCTGCCGATCAAACTGGCAGGCACGCCGTGGGTGTCGTACTCCACGGATTGCAAGCGGTTGAGCGGATCGCTGTTGTAATTGAACAGTGTCTTGACGCCGCGCTTCGAAGAGGAACGTCCAAGCTATTACTCTTGCGTACCAGTAATTTTCCAAGTCCTCTGGAGACTATTGAGCAATTTTTCGTCACGCTGGTAACGGGACCGACTAGTTACAAGCCCCAATTCGTATATAGTTCCAGTGTCGGAACCTTTGCTTGCTGGCGCTTTAAGTATAAGAATAACGTCTCGTGTCATCACTTGACTGGTGTCTTTATCCTTATACTCAACGATGAGCCGAACCGCTCTATTTTTATTTACTTGAAGGAAGCTTTTGCTAATCTCTTTTACCTCAGTGTTTTTCTCTTTTAGAAAGTCAAGTTGATTGATAGCTATCTTGTCTAAAGAGCCAAGCCCAGTCGCATCATAGTTCGCCATTGCCCATAGATAAGACTCTGGCTTCTCCGATAAGTTGACTTTGATACCATGCTGCGGATTAGGCGGACGAGAACTTGTTCCGGTCATGCCTTTAGGAATAACTATCGAAAATCCATAGACATGATTACGGTATTGCCCCTTATGTTTTGTCCATCCGGTTTCGCTCTGCCAATTCAGAGGCTTGGTTCTGAACAGAACCAAGCCTCTGAATGATGCACTATTCATTTTCTCTTCCAGAAAATGACCCTGCTCTCGGTGGTGTTGGGAAATCATTCCAACATCACTGGCAGCCTCTGCTTTGAGCGACAAAAAAACACTTTGATTGAATTGTTGGATAGCAAGGCAAAGTAGCAGCATGGTGATGCTTACTATCGCTCGTACTATCTTACTAAAATTACAGGGTTTGATTCCCCGCGATTCCAGTTTTCCCTTTTTTACTGAAGAGTAGCCCCACATATTTTTGCCCACTTGAAAATAGACTGATATTGATCCTTGACTCTCTGATCATAATCTGAGGTCACGCTATTGTATGGAATTTTCCTGAGATTCTGAACGTACTCATCCATAGTCTTAGACCCGTTAAGAAACTTACTATATGTTTTAACATAATAGTTTGCTCCTTCTTGCAGCGATGAATATTTTATGTTCCTACCACCGCCCCGGGTCAGCCCAAATAAGTTATTCAGGTTTCTGTTATGCTGATTGAGCCATCCGCTCTCATGAGCAGCGTGAGCCATAATAAATCTGTAATCAGTGTTCATCTGGCTTGCCATGCTCTTAAAAAGGTCTGTTTGCTTATAAAAGTTTCTTTTATCATCGCCGCATGGATCTGGCGTTGCCTTTGGCTTTGGCTCTTTGCCTGGTTTCTTGCCTCCTTTCTGCCCAGGGATTTTTTGAGCCAAAAGGCTGCTGATTGCTCCTACACTCGAAAGCACATACGCTCCAATGCCCAAGGCGGCTGCCCCACTACTTGTGGAGATTGCAATCAGATTGACGATGGCGAAATGAGGTGTGTTAATCCCCAAGATGGCCGAGAGAATGGCATGCTTTCCTGACCAGATTGCGAGTCCCGCAACCCAACCGCCGGGAGCAACAAAGGTCAATATAGCTACCGCCACTACTGCAGCTACCGCAATCCATTTCAGCGCCTTACCAACCCAGCCAAACAATTTCCCCCAGAATAAACCGTCAGGGTCAACGTGGTTGACTGGATCATTGCCGCAGTAATTGTATAGATTCAATGTCTGTGGGTCGTCCAGACTTGCCGCACTCATCCCAATCGGGTCAACTTGATTGAATCGCCCCTGCGCCGGGTTGTAGAACCGATTCACGGCATAATCCATCCCCGTCGTCGCGCTCCGGTCGTAGCTGGTGAACCGCCGGTTGGTCGGCGTCCCCGTGGATTCCGCGCCGAGCGCCGTCCCGAACGGCAGATTCGCTTGCTCCGTTGCAACATTCCCCGAGGTATCCGTCACCAGCCGCGTTCCCAGCCGATCTGGATGATGGTACTTCGTCCCGCCGCTGTCGGTTGTCGCCAGCAAGCGCCCGCCCAGGTGGACGTAGTTCTTGTCCCACACCAGATTGCTGCTTGTTCCGGCGTGATACTCGGCAATCACCTGTCCGCCTTCCCAGCAGTAATACTTCGCCGGGTCGCCTGAGCCGGTGCCAAATACCGTCACCAATCGCTCGTTCGATGCGCCGTAGCTGTAGCTTTCCAGCGGATTGCTGCTGTCGTCCATTACCACCGCCAGCCTTCCCGCCGCGTCGTACTTGTACCTTCGCCAGGTTCCACCTTCAACCTGGCCGCGCGTCTGATTGCCCGCCGGATCGTACTCGTACCCGCTGGTCGTGATGCGATTGTTGACCGTCTGGCTCTGCGCGTTGGTGTAAACCAGACTCGCCAGCCCATCCAGCGGAATACTGCCCGCGCCTGATCCGCTCTTGCTGACGCCTGTGCGATTGCCGTAACGGTCGTAGCTATAGGTTTGCGTCCACGACGGATTGCTGAAGGCGTCGCTGCCGCCGCGTGCTTCTTTCAATCGTCCCAGCTTGTCATACACGTAAGCTTTGCTGCGGCTGGCGTTCTGCACGTCGGTGATGCCGGTCAACTGGCCTGTCTTCGCGCCTGTGTTCGTGCTGTTGTTGTCAACCGTGTAGTTGTAGTTCAGCTTCAGGTGTGTGGTTCCGCCCTTTTTGACCTCCTGCCCGAAGAGCAAGCCGGTGCTCCCATCAAAGGTGTAAGTTTCCGTAATCTGGCTGCCGACGTTGAGCGATTCGACCTGGCTGGCCGCGTTGTAAACGAAGCTTAATGCGTAGTTCGTCGCGTCATACTTCAGCGTGTCCACGCGGCTGGCAATGTCATAGAGCGGTTCGACTTTCTTGCGAGGATTAAGTTGGTGGGCAAAATAAATCTGGTATAAAGAATCGGTCGCACGGGCAATTTACCGATCCAGCTGCGATTTCAAGTGGCATGATGATTTTGCCCACCAACTTACCGCCGACAATGGGCTGCGCCGGGTCAGTAGTGACAAAGCATTTCTGCTCAGACTAAGTGGTCCTTTTCATAAATACAGTGACGTACTTTTTGTGGTGCGATTACGATCAATGACCATTGGTGCATACACGTTTCTATGTTCATTCTTGGCTGGGAACTCTGACTTACGAAATCGTGAACCATTTGAATCTCCCGTTAGCGCAGGGGAATTCGGGCTTCCGCCTCAGACTCATCGAGGTATAACCTGGCGCATA
The DNA here is from genome assembly GCA_021155085.1 of Heliomicrobium sp. Lineage (GTDB taxonomy): Bacteria > Acidobacteriota > Blastocatellia > RBC074 > RBC074 > RBC074. The sequence continues at coordinate 54,453 of JAJNQA010000069.1, forward strand.
AAGCACCAAAAACTCTAGGAAATTCGCAAAATACGTCATCGCAATTACGAACTGGGCCACTAAGTGCATTGAAGCTAATGCCTTGAGGTATTAGTACTAACTTCTGGCGAACAGGGCTTGGCACATTGGAGCCAATTCAAGAAACCCAGCAGTTCAAATTTTTATCGATCTTCCAAAAGCCTCCTACCAGCGTTAAAGTATAATAGTCTCCCGTTCCGCTTAATGGACCACACCAACTTTCGCTATAAACAACTGCTTTTAGCTTATCGCCATCAAATCCGACTCTAGAGAAACTAACAATGCACCTTATATCGGGGTGTTCTTGGCGAAATGCTAAAAAACCGTCTTTATTTGAAGTATCAGTAATGGTATTGAATTTATTGTCAGCTATAAACGCGTATGAGTTCTGAAAGTCAAAATGCTCAGACAGTCTAAAAGAAATTCCCTGTTTTTCCTTCAGATCATTTATAGCCTGCTGCCAGTTAGAAGTCATTACTTGATTATTACGTCTAAAAACCTCGACAGGAATGCAGGCGTCAAGTGGATGTTGCGTTGAGTCGCGAACTATAAAGCGACGTAGGCCCTCTTCTTTGTTATCTTCTTTATCGAGATGTTTTAGGAGTGCTGAATAAACCGCATACTCATCACTCCGAATACTGGTAGCTTGGGGTTTTAAGGAGGGAGCATCACTTTGTGATGCTCCCTGTTTCCCACATCCTGAAATAAGCACTATAGAAAGAAGAAGTATAGGCAAGCTTGACCACTCACTAGCTTTGAGGCTAACGCCTATTAGAAGTGAGGTTGAGCCTACAGTGCCATCAATCTCACGTAACTTACTTGACACAGGTTTCATAAATCCTCCTGTTTGCCTCAATTGCCCCAGTGTCGATAGAGTCAGGTTGAGGTAAGTCTGTACTCCCAAACCGTCCGCGGTGTGCTCTCCCATAATATTTCAACGCTCCTGTTGCATGTGCTAATTCGTGTAAGACAAGTACTGCTCGTGCTTGGTCTGGAGTAACACCATCCGCGTATTTCATTATCGCGCCTTTTCCCACTGCAAACCCCACAGAAGGATCTCGTCCTACTGTATATGTGTCAAAAGTTATTTTCGCATTGGTCCCAACTCCATCTGTGTGTGCTCTATTATTGATTTTTCCCAGATTGATACCTCCATTTTTCTCACGCAATTGCTTTAACAAGTTCCTGGGAGTCTTGGAATGTGGGCCGGCTATAAGGTCTCTACATTTACTAGACTTGCCCAACGCTTTGTCTGCTGCATCAAGAGCCACCTTTAGGGTGTCTTTGACCGCATCTGTTATTGCGTGAGGATCACTGGATGGAGCACGGTTTCCTTGCACAAAATAACTTACCCCACTTACCCCAGTTCCATTTGGGAAAGTGTTTGGAGTTCTTAGACTTCCATAACCGCCAATCCCAAAGCCTGCTAAAGCTCCGATCAACTGCCCGATTTTATCTGAATACGAAGCAGCGAATAATGCCGCTGCACCGATAGCCAGCTTCCAAGCTGGAATTATGGCGAAAGGATTTCCAATCGCTAGCACCGCTGCTATTGCAACTATTACGGCTCCTATTCTAAGCACCCTTTTGAATGCGCTACGAAGCCAGCTAGGTAGTAATCCATCAGGATCAACGCTGTTGATGGGGTCGTTCGCGCAGTAGCTATACAGATTCAATGTCTGCGGGGCTTCCAAGCTCGTCGCACTCATCCCAATCGGGTCTACCTTGGTAAACCTGCCCTGCGCCGGGTTATAAAACCGATTCACTGCATAATCCATCCCCGTCGTCGCCGAACGGTCGTAGCTCGTAAATCGCCGGTTGGTCGGCGTCCCCGTGGATTCCGCGCCCAGCGCCGTTCCGAACGGCAGGTTCGCTTGTGTCGTGATGGGATCGCCAGCACCGTCCGTCACCAGCCGCGTTCCAAGCCGATCCGGGTGATGGTACTTCGTTCCGCCGCTATCGGTCGTCGCCAGCAATCGCCCGCCCAGGTGGATGTAGTTCTTGTCCCACACCAGATTGCTGCTTGTTCCGGCGTGATACTCGGCAATCACCTGCCCGCCTTCCCAGCAGTAATAGTTTGTCGTCGAGCCTTGCACCGTCACCAATCGCTCGTTCGACGCGCCGTAGCTGTAGCTTTCCAGCGGATTGCTGCTGTCATCCAGCACCACCGCCAGCCTTCCCGCCGCGTCATACTTGTACCTTCGCCAGGTTCCACCTTCAACCTGGCCGCGCGTCTGATTGCCTGCCGGATCGTACTCATACCCGCTGGTCGTGATCCGGTTGTTGACCGTCTGGCTTTGCGCGTTGGTGTAAACCAGACTCGCCAAGCCGTCCAGCGGAATGCTCCCCGCCCCTGAACCGCTTTTCGCCACGCCGGTTCGGTTGCCATACCGGTCGTAGCTGTAGGTCTGCGTCCAGTCCGGACTGCTGAAGGCGCTGCTTCCACCTTTGGCCTCTTTCAACCGCCCCAGCTTGTCGTACACATACGCCTTGCTACGGCTGGCGTTCTGCACGTCTGTGATGCCGGTCAACTGGCCGGTCTTCGCGCCGGTGTTCGAACCATTATTGTCAACCGTGTAGTTGTAGTTCAGCTTCAGGTGTGTGGTTCCGCCCTTTTTGACCTCCTGCCCGAACAGCAACCCGGTGTTGTTATCAAAGGTGTAGGTTTCCGTAATCTGACTGCCGACGTTGAGCGATTCGACCTGACTGGCCGCGTTGTAAACGAAGCCGGAAGCGTAGTTCGCCGCATCGTATTTCAGCGTGTCCACGCGGCTGGCGATGTCATAAAGAGGCTCGACCTTCTTGCGCGGATTGCCGCTGACGCCCCACTGCGCCGGGTAATTCAATTCCTGCGAACGATCCAGCGAGTCCCACAGATAATCGGTCACCAGCGGATAGCTGGTGCGTCCGGGGAAGGTTTGCGAGGCCTGCGACAATCGGCCTTCGCTGTCGTAGCTGAAGGTTTCGTTGCCCATGCCATCACTCATCGTGACGGTGTGCAAACGCGACTTGTCGCCCGTGGTCAGATAAGCGTAGCTGACATTCGGCGCGGCAGGGATGTTTCCGATCAAGCCGGAGGGCACGCCGCTGGTGTCGTATTGCACGGACTGCAACCGGTTGAGCGGGTCGTTGTTGTAGTTGAACACGGTCTTGACGCCGCGCGCTTCCACGCGCCAGACGAGGTTCGAGCGGTTGTCGTAATTGAACACATCGCTCCACTGCGCGCCATTGGTGGCTGTCACTTTCTTCTGGGTATCGTCCCAAGTGGCAATGAAGACGCCTGCGTCGTTGAGCGTGGCGTCGCGTTCGGCCAGTTTCTGCGCGGTCAACCGGCTTAGAGCGTCGTATTGGAAGCTGCGCGTTTGGTCGCCCTGCGTGACCAGCGTCAGGTTGCCGAGCGTGTCATACCCGTAGCTGGTTTTCATTCCGCCCGTGGCCACCGCGCCGTTGCCGTTCGGATCGGGTTCGACCACTTCGACCAGGCGGTTCTGTTCGTCAAATCGCGCCCAGCGTTCGCGTCCCCAGGCGTCTTTGGCTCGGACAGTCTGTCCCATCGCGCTGGGCGTAGCGGCACTGGGATAGCTGGATTCGTTGTAAAACCGTTCGACGATACTGCCATCCGGCGCGGTGACTTTGGTGGTGCGATCCAGCGTGTCGTATTCGTAGGCATACATCGGCGGCGTGCCGCTGCGATAGGGGCGCGATTGTTCCCACAACCGGCCCAGGTTGTCGAACTTCGTCAGGACGAAGTCCATCACATAATCCTTGCCGTAGGCGATTTCGCCGTGAACGCGCCCCTGGCCGTCCAGATACTTGTCACTCCGCGAGGCGACATCCGCGCCCGAAGCCCCCGCCTTGTAAACCAAATCGTAGACCACCAGATTGGCGTCGTCGTAAATATGATAGGCATAGGCGTCGGTCGGTGCGTACTCAAATTCCGGGCGCAGTGTTAATGCTTGATAGACGATGTTCGACCGGCGGCCATTGGCGTCGTAGGTTTCCTTCACCAAACCGGTGTGCAAATCGTAAACCGCCGTCGTGGTGTTTTGTTTGGTTGCGTCCGTGGCCGAACCTCGGATCGTGCTCTCCGGCCAGGCGTATTGCGTATTCGTGCCGTATTGAAAGGTCGTTTGTTCGCAGCAGGAAGTCGTCAGTTTGACGATGTTGCCGCAAACGTCGTAATTGCGTGTTTCAACCACAGCCGTGCCTTCGTCAGACGTGTCCGCTTTGGCGTAGCGTTTGACGCTGGTCACGTTGCCGCGCTGATCGGGAGCGGACAAATGCTGCGCGACGCCGGGCGTGGTTTGAAGCTGCGAAGCCGTCTGCTGGTCGTACTCGTATACGGCGCGCGCGACGCGCGTTGTGTTGTCGGCGGCATAAACATCCGTCAGTTTCACCAGATTGAAAATATGCGGTCCCGACCAGGTTGGGGATGTGCTGCCGTCGAACCACAGCGTGCCACGATAAGCCCAATCGCCGCGATAGCTCGCGCCGTTTTCGTATTCGCTATAAGTGCGGTGTAATTGCGCCGTCCCGCCGTAACCATACTCCGTCTTGTTTATCACTTGATTGTAATAAGAGCCGTAGCCGTAGTCGGTGGCGGTCGTCAGGCCGCGATCATCCACCACTTCCGTTCGGGTTGGACGGGGCGAGCGGTAGCTAAGATCATAATTGTCGGGGTCGCCGCCCGGACTGCCCGTGCGTTCCCAGAAGACTTTGGATTTGTGAATCGCGTCCTGGCTGGTTTCGTTCGGGTAGGTGCGGTCTTCTTTCAGCAGGCCGTAATACCAGGAATTCGGATCGTCGTCGGTATCCTGTTCAACCCTTACGCCATCAGGGCGGGAGATGATCGTCCGGCGGGTCGTTCCCAAATCGCTCACCGAAAATTTGGTTTCCGGCGCGGACGTGGTATCCCGCGCCGCCCAATCTTCCGTCATCCGCGTGTAGGTCGGTGTATCATTGATCGAGCCGGTCACACTACTGTACCCAGGCTGGTTCAGATGATTGCTGTAAACTACCTCGCGCGACATCGAGCCTGCGCCAATGGTTGGTTGTTGCGTCAACGAGGCGACCGCGGTGCAGGCTCCCCCGCCGACCGTGCAGGTCATTCCGCGCCGTTCGCTGACCTTGCGCAGCATGCCGTAGTTTGAATACGAATCCGTGTCGCCGAACCAGTACCCGGTGTTGGTTGCTGGATAGATGATGGCCTTGATGACTGGAATTGCGTTACTGCGAACATGCGTTGTGACATTGGTAAAACCGTAGTTTGATCCGGCATCGCTGAGGTATCGCGTGTCATAGAGCAAGCGCATTAGCACACGCTGGCCCGTGCCATTGAAGTCGGGGGCGGTTACCGCCGTCAGCGTCTCGGTGACATTTGGCGAGGTTCCCTGACTCTGGTAGTGGAATTGAATCTGACGTCCGAGGGTGTCAGTGATCGTGTCAATGTTCGGACCTTCCTCAACCGTGTAATTCTGGTTGTTCCAGCGCCGGGTGTAAGTACGATAAGTGATGGTGATGAAGTTGCCGTTGGCGTCAATGATCTGCTTTGGGTACATCGCATAATTGGCCGCCGCGCCATATTCAACGGTCGTCCCGTTCGGCAGCTTCGCCCAGGCGCGAACCATGTTGTGGCCGCCGCTATTGTCGAACTGCGCTTTATACCCTTCGGCGTAATAGTTGATGAAGCTGCCGTCGTTGGTGTATGCCTCGAAGGTTTGCAGCGAGGAGTAGGGCGAAGAAAAATTATCTCGGTACTTGCCAGCATACGGGTGGCGCGTGCCGTCGGCATCCACCAGGATGTAGGATTCGCCAGCCATAATCATTTTGCCGAAGCCGAGAATCCAGCCGGGAACCCAGTCGCGGTCAACGTCGAAGTACATATCCGTCCCGGACTTGTGCCAGAGCCGCGAGTTGTAGCTCAGCCCCAGATTCAGATCAATGCCACGCCCGTCAAGACTGAGCAGCGGAGCCGCGAACTGAAAATTGCCTGATCCCGCGCCGCCATCCAAAGCGTGCCCTGGCATATTGCCACGCTCGGTGCCGGGATCATCCAACGTCGTGTAATTGCCGCTGTTCCAACCGTAATCGTCTTCACCAGGAAGGAATAACGCCGCCGCCGGAGCAAGGCCGGTCGCGGAGGCGCGCGGAGACTGACGCCCGGTCACAGACTTTTCGCCGCGTCGCATTGCTACCTGAGACGAACGGCCGGAAACGGGCGCACGCATCGAAGTCCTGTCTGTTTTGGGCTTCGGCTCATCGCTGGAAGAAACCGGCTTCTCGGACGAACTTCGAATGTTTGGCAGGCGCTCTGTGCCAGTGACGATAACTTTGACGTGCGCTTTACGACCGGCGACATCCGCCGTGATTTTGAATTTACCGGGAATGCCGGAGGCGAAGACGGCGCGCTGGGAGACAGTGACCGGCAAGTTCTTGTCTTCATCCAGCCCATCCCACTTTACATCCAGCCCGTTGATCGGCGTGCCTTCTCTGTCGTAAGCAACGGCAGTGAAGATGGCTTGCTGGCCAGTATCCAGGCTAATGTCACCCGGAAAAATTTTGACCTCAGCGATTTTTCGCTCCCGATCCTCTTTTTTCTCCGGTGATTCTGGTGCAGGGCGTGGACGCTTGGGCGCGCCTTTCCCATCCCATCCGGATTGAGTTGTGCTTGATGAAGTGAGGAAAGAGCCAACGAACGACCCGATGAAAGACCGGTTGAACGAGGCCGCCCAGCCACTGGCATACCAGCGGAAGCGCATTTCCTGGCTGACATCCGCAGCCAAACCGACAAGGCCCGGCGCAGCCAGAACATTGTTGCTGACCAGCAACAGCATCAATCCGACAGTCAGCGCCTGCCGCAAAAATTGAAGCGAGTTGCGAAAGCGAAGGAAGGAAAAAAGATGGAGAGCTTTGGAAAAAACACGTATACGGGACATCAGGAAACTCCTCAAGATTGATTCGTCCCGCCCGTGGCGCTAGGATGCGTGCGGTTCAGGCAGTGCATCGGTGGCTGCCGCAGGCAGTCAGAAATTGCATTGTTACCGTCAACCCCGTCGTCACCGGCAAGTGATGTCGGGGTTTTCTCTTGTTATTTGCGGCAAACGTGGCTGTTGGCAGCCGAGGTTGTTGCGCAAAGAATTAAATTCAAAAACAACCACAAACTCGATTGAGTGATTATCAGTTGAGGAAGACCAAGTAGGTTCAATTTCGACGTGGGGGAATTCGGGGCATCAATTCGTGCTTTTGGGCTATGCTTTTTGGGAAGGCCGCAGTCTATTGATCGCTCTGATGCCTGTCAAGGAGTGTTTTTTACAGAATCCCCCACTTAGAGGCCAAATCGAAACTGAAATTGTTGTGTCGAATACGATTTATCCAGCTTGACCGCCTGAGTTCAAATTTGTGTAATTTGCCATCGAACCTGCGTTCGGCTGTGGTTACGTAGACATTGCTGCTGGGCTGACAGACGACAGGAAAACAGCGCAACGAGCAACAAAATTTTTCACTATGTTGAAAAGTCGCGTTTGATAGCCACAATGGCGATCTAAAACAACGAAAACGCCGATGACTAAATCACCAATCGCACCAAACGCCGATCAACTGACCTATGGCGCGTATTTGCGCGTGCCGGAATTGATCAACCTGCAACAGCCGCAATCATCGCCACCGCATCACGACGAACTGCTGTTCATTATCATTCACCAGACCTACGAACTGTGGTTCAAACAGTTGCTGCACGAACTTGATGCGGTAGTCGCCAATTTGCGCGCCGCTTCCAGCCATCACGAATCAAGAGATGAAGTTTACGAAGCCGCTCGCCTGCTGCGGCGCTGCACCGAAATCGCCCGCGTGCTGGTCGAACAGTTCACGATTCTGGAAACCATGCTGCCGACGCACTTTCTGGCCTTTCGCGACAAGCTTCGTCCGGCCAGCGGGTTTCAGTCCGAACAGTTTCGCGAAATCGAATTTCTGTGCGGGATGAAGGACGAAAAGATGCTGCGATTTCACGAAGCTTCGCCGGAAATGCACGCGGAGCTTCAGCGGCGATTGCGCGAACCTTCGTTGCGCGATGTTTTCTTTGAAGCCCTTGTCTCGCTCGGCGTGATGTCGCCGCTTGCTGAAGACGCCGCCGAAGAAGAAAAGTACAAAGCGCGCGCCCTGGCCATCCGCGCCATTTACAGCGACGAACGCGGCAATCGCGACTGGATTGACGTTTGCGAACGGCTGACGGAATTTGACGAACTGATCGTCAGTTGGCGATTGCGGCATATTCAGATGGTCGAACGCACCATCGGTGTGCGGCTGGGCACGGGCGGCAGCAGCGGCGCTTCGTACCTGAAAATGACGCTCGATAAAAAGTTCTTCCCCGAACTGTGGGAAGCCCGAACCATGCTGACGGAAAGTTGACGTATCAGTAGCCCGCGCGTCAGCAAGGGCTTAACCAAAGCCCTCCTTAACAGTCGGGCCACTGACACCTGAACCTGCAATCTGACTATGAAACTCGCCATTCTGGATATTGACGGCACGCTGACCAACACCAGCCACGTGGATGAAATTTGCTTTACGCGCGCCGTCGCCGAAACGCACGGCGTGACGGAAATCGGCGCTTCGTGGGCGGCTTGCCCGCACGTCAGCGATTCCGGCATTGCGCATCAAATTTTTCTCGACCATTTTGGCCGTGAACCGCTGGACGACGACCTGTCGCCAATGAAGTCGCGTTTTTTCGATCTGCTGCGCGAACACCATTTGCTGGATGCGGCGTTTTTCGCCGAAATCCCCGGCGCACGCGACATGGTCACGCAACTGGAACAAAAAGAAGATTGGGTGATCACCATCGCCACCGGCTGCTGGCAAGGCTCGGCCAAAATGAAACTGGCCGCCGCCGGCATCGAACTCGAACGTTTTCCCGGCGGTTTTGCCGAAGACGCACGCGCACGCGAAGGCATTGTCCAAACCGCGATTGATCGTGCCCGCCAGCATTACGGCCAGGACGAATTTTCCAAAATCGTTTCCGTCGGCGATGGTCTGTGGGATGTCCGGACAGCCAGCAACCTCGGCCTGGATTTCGTCGGCATCGCCAGCGGCGAACGCGCGCAAACATTGCGTCAGGCGGGAGCCAGACATATCGTCGGCGATTACCGAAACCTGAATGGATTTTTTGAATACCTGAATCTGGCCGAAAGGCCGCGAAAGTAGGACAACGTTATGGATGAACTTCTTTCTTACCGCTCGCAATTTCCGATTCTGGAAAAGTCTCTGTATTTGATCAATCACTCGCTCGGCGCAATGCCGAAAGCGACTTACGACCGGATGCACGATTACGCCGAAACCTGGGCCACGCGCGGCATTCGCGCCTGGGCCGAAGGCTGGTGGGAAATGCCGCTGACCGTCGGCGACAAGCTGGCGCGGATTATCGGCGCTGATCCCGGCACGGTGGTGATGCATCAGAACGTTTCGGTCTGCCAGGCGATCATCCTGTCGTGTTTCGACCTTTCGCAGCGGCGCAACAAGATCGTCTACGAAGCGATGAATTTCCCCTCGGTGATGTACGTTTACGAGGCCCATGCCAAAGCGGCCCAGTCTTATGGATCAAGGATTGTCACGGTTCCGAGTGAGGACGGAATAACGATTGACACGCAGCGGATGCTGGACGCGATTGATGAAGAAACGCTGCTGGTTCCCATCTCGCACGTGTTGTTCAAAAGCGCCTACATCCAGGATGCCAAAGCAATCGTGGAAAAAGCGCACGCCGTCGGCGCAATGGTTGTGCTGGATGCTTATCAATCGGCGGGAACCGTGCCGTTCAGCGTCCGGGAACTGGGCGTGGATTTCGCGACCGGCGGTTCGGTCAAATGGCTGCTGGGCGGGCCGGGCGCGGGGTATTTGTATGTAAGACCCGATCTGCAAACCAAACTTCAGCCGAAAGTCACCGGCTGGGCGGCACATCGCGCGCCGTTCGCATTTGCGCCGGAAATGGATTACGCCGATGACATTCACCGCTTCATGCATGGTTCGCCCGCCATTCCGACGATGTACGCCGCCGAAAGCGGATACGATTTAATCAACGAAATCGGCGTCGAGCGCATACGCGAAAAATCCGTCAGGCAAACTTCCCGGTTGATTGAACTGGCTGATGAACAAGGCTGGCGGGTGAATTCGCCGCGCAAGGCGGAACAGCGCGGCGGTTCGGTGATCTTTGACGTGCCGCACGCGGGCGAAATCGTCCGCGAACTCGCCGCGCGCGATGTGCTGGTGGATTTCCGCCCCGGCGCGGGCATTCGCATTGGCCCGCACTTTTTCAATTCCGATGAAGAAATCGAAGCCGTGGTCGCTGAAATCAAAAATATCCTGGAGACGAAAGCCTACGAAAAATACCTGGCCGCGAGCGGCGCGAAGTTTTGATCAGGGCGTGGGAGATGGAGGCGGCGCATGCGGATCGGAGGCTTCTGAAGTGACCTGGAGAAAGAACCGGCCTGCGCCGTCTCCTTCCGGCCCGTAGGTGGAAAACGAATAGGTCGCGCCATTGTTTACAGCCTGGTAAACATAATCGTGGCCCCAGGGATCTACCGAATAATCCGCTTCAATGTAAGGCCCCCGCCAACTGGCCAGCGCGGAGGGGCGTTTGAGCAGCGCCGACAACCCCTCCTGCGTTGTGGGATAGCGTCCAATATCTGTGTAAAAAGACCGGAAGGCATTGGCATACAGATCCAGGTCGCGCCGCGCCATCAATTCCCGCTGCTGATTCGGCGCTTCGGTCTTCTTTTTTTCCTTCGAGCGAAAAAACGCGAAGCCGGCAACGACCAAAGCAACACAGGCAATTGCTGAAACAACCGCGATCCATTTGTTGCGGCGCGAGCGCTTCAGCCGCGCATCGCGAAGTTCCGGCACGAAAACCAATGTCTTATCTGGCTGGCGTGTGGAAGGCAGATGGCGCAGGCTTTCCGCCAACTTGTCCTGGGACTGGCGGGCAATGCCAGGAACCGGCGCGGAGCAGGCAACGCAGAATCGCCACTTCGGCAACAGCGTCGCTCCGCATTGCTGACATTTTCCTTCCTCAATAATTTCCGGCATGAAGCGCCTCCATTTGGGATTCCATGTTCCAAGACAGCAATGTCGGACATCCGGTTTCGGCTCATCACGAAAACATCACCAAAACCTCATGAATCCCTTCGTCCGATACGCCTACAATTCGCGTTGTCAGAGGCACCATTTTCTTGACGCTCAAACTGTCGCGGCAGCGCGGGGAGAGCGTCACCATTTTTACAGCAGTGATTTATACGATTACCGGCAATCAAACAGGAAAAGAGGATTCATGGGATTTTCAAAACAAACTCTGATCATTGGGCTGCTGGCCCTGACGCTGATTTGCACACTGCGCGTCGCCAGCGCAGTCAAAGCATCACCACAGGGAGGAACCGCCGTGCAGGCATATCAGGAACTGATCGAACAAAGCCAGAAGGAAAAGAAAGGGCTGACCTTTTTCATCAAAGGGCAAACCGTCGCGGGAATCGTCACCAAGATGATTGGCAGCGAAGCCGTCGAAGTCCGCAACCAAACTCACAGCCGCATCATCATCCGGCTGGATCAGGTGGACGCCGTGGCAATGAATTGAGAGACACAGCCTCATCCAGGCTTCAACAAAATACACAGGCAAGAGCGGCGTGAGAATACGCCGCTCTTTTTTGCAAGCCGCTTCTTCGCCTTTCGTTCCTGCCCACGAAGAGTTCGGAACTCTTTCCTCGCTTTGAGCGTCGAATCAGCCCGTTAGCCAATCGCACTTTGATGTTGCTCCCGGCCCAGCCCAACATGGATTGCGGGACAAGTGTGCCTCGATTCAGGAAATTCTTTTGGAGAGAACGATGAAACGAAGTTTTGTTTTCAGCTTGCTGTTCACCGCGGGAATTTGCGTCCTCAGCTTTGCAGCCTTTGCCGGGTTGGCGGCTTTGCCAAACGGCTTCGCCGAAGCCGCGCCCGGCAAAGTTACACAAGGAGCGCTACGAATCGTAGGCCCAGATGGACAAATCCACAGCCAATGCCCACTCAAGCACACCGCAGTCAAAGCCGAAATCAGCGGCAGCCTGGCGCGCACCACCGTCACGCAGGAGTTTCAGAATCCGCTGGCTGAAAAGATCGAAGCCGTTTACGTTTTCCCATTACCAGTCAATGCCGCGGTGGACGATATGACAATGTTCGTTGACGACCGCACCGTCAAAGGCAAAATCAAATGCCGTGAAGAAGCTCGCGCCATTTATGAAGCCGCGCGCGACGCCGGACAGGTCGCCAGCCTGCTGGATCAGAACCCCGCACCAGCGCCTTCCCAGATCTCGCCCCCGCCTGTTGAAGAAAAGAAGATCATCATTTCCGCTGGCGTGTTGGACAGCGCGGCAATCAAGAAGGTACAGCCTGCCTATCCGCCAACTGCCAAAGCCGCCAGAGCAAGCGGCGCGGTACAGGTGCAGATCGAGGTCAACCAGGAAGGCCGGGTAACCGAAGCCAAAGTTTTGAGCGGCCATCCGCTCCTGCGCCAAGCTGCGCTGGAAGCTGCGCAACAATGGAAATTCAAGCCGACGAATATAGACAACGGTCGCACGCTCAAAGTTCAAGGTGTATTGACCTTCAACTTCCGGCAGGACGGAACCGTCATTACGGATTCTTTGGGTTCGCGATTGCGCAACAAACTTCATCCTTCGGTGGCAGGCGTCGTCGAACGATTGAAGAATAAACAGACGGAGCCGTTGACAGTAGAAACGACTTTCATTCACAACGGCAAAGCCGACCTTCAAGTCACACTGACGGATAAATCCACTGCGACGATTGAACAACTGAAAAGGCTGGGCTTTGAGATCATCCGTAAATCGAAATCGTCGTCGGTCATCATCGGGCGGTTGCCGATGGAAAGGCTGGAAGCGCTGGCTGGGCTAATACCGGTAAGCTACGTGGAGCCGGTAACCGGTCTTAGCCGGAAATAATTTGGACCGGATCTTGACGAACAGGGCGGCCCCCCGTAAAAAAGAAGCTTGTCAAAAGGGGAGTAGGTCGCCCGGTTTTACGGGTGCGGTGAGTTCGTCAAGACGATTGTCCAGGTCAGGAATTCTGGCTCGGACAGTCCGGCTCACCAGTGAACGAAAGTGATTGTTCAATGACCAAGACCTTTTGCGATTCCTTCAGCAAAGAAGGGGCGCAAAAGGTCTTTTTCATTTGGGGAGGAAAGTGCAAATGAAAGGAATGAATCGAACGAAAACGATGGTGCTGCTGGCCGTGCTGACGGCGCTGGTGCTGTTTGTCGGCCAGGCCTTGGGCGGACAAACGGGATTGGTCATCGCGCTGCTGTTTGCGGGCGTGATGAACTTCGTCAGTTATTGGTGGTCGGACAAGATTGTCCTGCGAATGTATGGCGCGCAGGAAATCAATGAACGCGAAGCGCCGGAGTTGTTCCGGCTGGTTCAGGATCTGACCGCGCGCGCCGGATTGCCAATGCCGAAGGTTTATATCATTCCGGAAGAGACGCCGAACGCTTTTGCGACGGGGCGGAATCCGCAACATGCGGCAGTGGCAGTTACCGAAGGTTTGCTGAGAATGCTGGATCGCCGCGAACTCGCCGGCGTTCTGGCGCACGAACTGGCGCATGTCCAAAATCGCGACACGTTGATTATGACCGTGGCGGCGGCAATTGGCGGCGCGCTCGGCATGCTGGCCAATATGGCCATGTGGAGTTCGCTATTCGGAGGTTCGTCTGATGACGAAGACGATGGCGGAGGTCTGGTCGGCGGACTGGTCGGAATCATCGTCGCGCCGATTGCCGCCTCAATGATTCAATCGGCGATTTCGCGTTCGCGCGAATTCATGGCCGACGAAGCCGGTGCGCGAATCAGCGGCGATCCGATGGCGTTGGCCAGCGCGCTGCGCAAAATCGAAGGCTGGAGCCAGCAGGTCCCGATGCATTCGGGCACGCCTGCGACAGCGCACCTGTTTATTATCAATCCGTTTGGCGGGTTGTCTGGGGGAATGCTGCGGCTTTTCAGCACGCACCCATCTACCGCGGATCGCGTTGCGCGCCTGGAAACCATCGCGCGCTCCGGTCTGAAACTTGTCGCTTAAGGAGAAGAACATGAACTGTCCATCTTGCAACGTGGAATTGCGCATCACCGACCGGCAGGGAGTGGAAGTGGATTACTGTCCGCGCTGTCGTGGCGTCTGGCTGGATCGCGGCGAACTCGACAAGATCATCGAACGCTCAAATGCTTACGAAATGAACCGGAAGAGCGAGCGCTACGACGATGATGACGATTACAAATACCGCGAAGGCTACGGCAAACATCATGGCCAACCCTACGGTCACCAGCGCAAACGCAAGGGCTTTCTCGACGATTTGTTCGACTTCGACTAAAGCCGGGGTTGAAAACCTGCGCGGCGTAGTTCGGCCAAAGATTTCCCGAGCTACGCCGTGTTTTTGTTTCAGTGCTTACCGGTTCCCTGCGTGAAAAACCAGGCTGGCGGATGCAATGAGGCCGGAATTAACAGGCGGCGCAGGTTGACTGTTTTTTCCTTATTCATTTTCAGCGTAGCAACCGTGGCGCGTCCGACTGGCGTGAGTCCAACAATCAGCAACCCACTTTCGTTCCAGGTGAAATGATCTTTCCACCGCTGTCTACGGGGATTGAAGAGCGGCGCAAGTTCCTCCGTGAAAGGATCAATTCCGGTAACTTTGTTGTACTTGCAGCCGTTGCATGACGAACAGGCGAGCGCGAGATTGGGCATCCTGGTTTTGCCGCCCGCTGAAGTGGGAAGAATGTGCTCAACAACAAACGGATCGGGCACAAAAGCGTCCGGAGTAAGGCAGTATTCACAACGCGATTTTGCACGCGCAAAAACCTTTCGCCGTTGAGCAGCAGTTGCGCGTTCTCTAGCCATATTTTTCCGGGTCTACTCCCAGTTGGCGCATCATTTCTCTTGGCGAAACTTTTCGCAGCTTTGCCAGATCATTGATGGCTTGTAGCCGTTCAATCCAAATTTGCTGGAGTTCTTCGACAAACTCCAACAATTCCGCGTGCTCTTTAGCGGTCAACGTTTCGTCTTCCCGTTTTTGTCTTAATTCCTGGTAGCGCTGTTGCCGGTCTTCAGGCAGCGTTTTATTAATCTTCAAAAAGAGCGCCGATTCTTTACGCGATAGACGCGACACTTCCAGCCTGCCAGGCTCTGATTCCTGCAATGCCTGCCGAAAAGCGGAAAGCGCTTTTTTCTGTTTTGTCTTTGGCGCGGCGTTAAAGGCTGCGGCCAGCTTGGCGTCAATGATGATTTCCGAGTTTCTGGTTGCCATCAGGTTCCTCCTTCGGATTGCTTGGCCGGCAGTTTAATTATTTTGGCTCGCTCTGGCCAGATTGATCGGTTTGTTTCAGGGCGGCAGCCTGTCGGCATCTCGGGCATTGGCGCGGATGGCAGGCGCGGCAATGTTCCTTGCCGCAATCGGGGCAGGAAGCGTGTCCGGCCAGGCTGACCAGATGCAGGGCGTCGTCGCAGACGATGCGCGCGGCTTCCTTCGTGTAACCCCACTCGCACGGCAGCGGTTCCAGGCGCCGCACCAGCGGATTCCAATCCAGCGCGAGTTTGCGTTCGCCCTTGCGGCGTTTAATCAGCAGATTGATCCGCTGCACGGGCGAGACAATTTCCAGCACCTGGCTCAATTCGACGGTCACGCTCAGGTCGTACTTTTGTTTCAGGTCAACGACTTTGGCCTGGTATTCGCGGGCGGCGGCTTCGATGCGCAAGGTTTCGCGCGCCGAATCCACTTTCTGTTTCTTCAGCTTCGACAATGATTCCTGACGCAGGCTTTCGTAGTAATCGAAAATGCGCACCAGATCGCGATCCAGCCGCCGCTGCATGCCCTGCAAAAACAGATGAAGATGATCATGAATCAGCGAAGGCAAGGCGCGATTGACGTAGGACTTCACTCTGGCCGTGGGCCAATCGGCAGGCAGGTCTTTGGCGGCGGGAGTGACGGCGCTCATTGCCTCCGGAGTCATTGCCTGCATCATTAGTTCGTCAGCAAACCCGTCAATCGCGCTGCCCTGATTCAGATTGACGCCGACTTTGACAATGCCTTCTCGCTTTTCGTCCGACAGTGCGGTGTAACGAAACAGCAACACCAGATACCGCGTCCATGCGCCCGTTATTCCATTGAACCGGTAAACGGCGTTCGGCAGCGCCAGCGAATGTTCCAGCAGCTTTTCAGGATTGGACAGGGAAACAAAAGGATCGGCCAGCGCGACGCGCATCCGACGGCCACGCTGGTGTAACAGATGGCCGAAACGTTCCAGCCAGTCGGATTCCAGACTGATGCGCTGCGCTTCCGGCGGCAAGTCCGCGCCGAAACCCGCCCGCAACAATTCGCCGGTGCGCAACTGCGAATTCAACTCGGCGGGCAGCAGCGCTTCCAGGCCTTCCGGCTCGATTCGTTCAACCAGCGCGCCAGCCTGTTCCAGAACTTCGGCGGCGAAATCTCGAAAATGGATGGTGGATTCAGCCATAAGCAGAGCGATGATCAGGCAGCGACAAAATCTTCTCCGAACAATTCCTCGTCCAGCACTTTGACCGATTCGTACTGGGCTTTGGCTTCGGCCATCTTGTCGCCCAGTTCTGCAAAGGCTGTGGCACGCTCGCCTTCGGTGGTTTCGACCCAGGCGGTGAAGACCAGTTCGGCGAAATCCTGTTCGTCGCCCATTTCCCCCAGAATGGCGTCAATTTCGCCGACGACCAGTTCGAACATATTGATCTTTTCGTCCAGGATGCGCAGCACATGCTCTTCCAGCGTGTCGCGCGTGACCAGGTTGAAGATGAAGACTTCGCGCGTCTGGCCGATGCGGTGAATGCGCCCGATGCGCTGTTCGATGGCCATCGGGTTCCACGGCAGATCAAAATTGATCAGCGTGTTGCAGAATTGCAGGTTGCGCCCTTCGCCGCCGGATTCAGTGCAAATCAGCAGCGGCACTTCATCGCGAAAGCGCAGGACGGCGGCATCTTTTTCCGGCCCGGTCATCCCGCCTTCAAAAATCACATGCGGCGTGGATTGTTTTTGCAGCAAAGACGCGATGCGGTTGAGCGTTTCGCGGTGATGGACGAAGACCATCTTTTTCTCGTCGGCATTGCGCGCCAGCAGTTCCAGCAAAGCCTGCTCCTTGCCGCTGTATTCGAGCGCGGCATAACGCGATTGCAAAGCGCGCCAGTTCTTGTCTGCCTTCTTCGAGGCAATGAAGCGTTCGATGGCGGCAGCGGCGGTGGTCGCGGTCGAACCGGCGGCGGAAAGCAGATGGCGCAGCGACAGGCGTTGCTGCGTTGTGGCCTTGGCGTGCGTTTCAGCGACCAGCCGCGAAAGCTCCCGGTAACATTCGCCTTCGTCCGCCAGCGGTTCCAGCTTCAAGGTGACGGCGTGGCGCTGCGGCAGTTTCACATCCACCAGCGAGCGCGTGTTGCGGATCATCACCTCGCGCATCAAATCGCGCATCCGGTCGCGATTGGCGGGCACGCGCGGTTTGCCGCTGGTCATGTAACTGGCGCGAAATTCCTTTTCGGTTTTGAACAACCCGGGTTTGAGCAGCGTCAGCAGGTTGTACAGTTCGACCAGCGAATTCTGCACGGGCGTGGCTGACAGCAGCAGCAGAAATTTTTTGTTCAGGGAATCAACCAATTTCCAATTCGCCGTCTGCCGGTTTTTCAGGTGATGCGCTTCGTCAACGATGACAATGTCGTAATGCTCGGTGGCCAGAATCTCCTGATGTTCGGCCCGCCTGGCGGTGGCGATGGAAGCGATCACGCGCGGCTGTGCCCAGAACCGCGCCGGGTCGCTTCTGACCAGAGAATCGTAGCTGGTCGCAAACTCGATCCCGAACTTGGTCGCCATTTCTTCCTGCCACTGACCGACCAGCGTGGCCGGTGTCAGCACCAGCACGCGCTCGGCCATGCCGCGCAGCAGGTATTCTTTCAGCGCCATGCCGGCTTCGATGGTTTTTCCCAATCCGACTTCATCCGCCAGCAGCACGCGCCCGCGAAACTGTTTCAGGACTTTGCGAACGGCTTCGACCTGATACCAGTAGGTTTCCACATCGTGCAGCAGCGGCAGGCAGAGCAGTTCATCGAAACCTTGCAGCAAGCCAAGTTGCGTATATTCGTAGCGCAATCGGAAATCGGTTTGCGCTTGCCGCACTTCGTCAAAGCTGTACGCGGCGCTGACCGGAGCCAGTTCAGCTTCGAGCGATTCAGGCAGCGTCAGCGACAATGGGATTTTGATTTCGTAACGTGGCAGCGGCGAAAACTCCGGTTCGGCTGCCTCGGATTCAGCAGCGGGAGCGACTTCGGTTTCAACGGCAGCTTTTTTCTTTTTTGCCTCGTTCTTCGGCGCGGCCTGTTTTCTGGCGTCCTTCTGCGCACGGCGCTCGGCCAGCATCTCTTTCAACTTCTCCATTCGCCGGCGATTGCTTTCGTAGCGTTCAACCTTGCCAATCCAATCGAAGAACCAGGATCGAAATCCCCAGGAAATGGGGAGCGCCTCAACCGACAGTTTGACCTCCATTACGTCGTACTTGTGAAGTTGCTGCCAGGCCAGCGACATCAAATCCTGTTGCGCCAGCGCGACAACGCGCAACAGCACGTCTTCGCGCCGCAGCATCTGAAACTTTTTGGTGAAACGATCCAGATACCGAAGCGCCTGCTGCGGCTTTTCGTCGCGCAAGGCGGCGATGATGGTCAGCGCCAGAACTTCAGGATCGTTCGGGAATTTGCCGAGGACTGGGATTGCCTGCGACAGCGTATCCGGTTCGCCGCCAGCGATGTGCCGCCAGAGATGGTCTTTCCATTGCCTCTGAGTTTGCGGCTCCAAGGCAGGCATTTGAGCATTTTCGTTGCCTGGTGGTTGTGTACTCATCGAGCGTATCGGCGTTCAAGAAAACAGCCTTGGGTTTAATCCTTACCGGACCCAAGGCTGATGATGATTTCCGCTGATAATACAGTTATTTTTTCTTCGGCACAGCTTTCACGAACGAAGTTTGCCAATCGTGCAGCAGACGGCGAATGGCGTCTGCCTCTTCCTTCTGTTCATGCGCGTCGAGCACGCTGATGTATTTGCTGAGCATTTCGCGGAGGTTCTTTTCGTCTTCGCTTCCATCCGCCGCGATGATTTCGACTTCCGCGCCTTTGGCCAACCGGCGTTTGAGCGCGGCTTCATCCAGGCCCATCATTTCGTCAAGCTTCAGATAAACCACGCCGCCGGTCATTCCCGAACAGAGCCAGGGACCGGGGTCGCCAATCACCAGACCACGCCCTGAAGTCATGTATTCGAACGCGAAGCCTTTGATATTCGCCCGCGAAGCGATGCAGCCCAGATCATCGCGCAGCGGTTCGCGCAGTTTTCCGGCGATGATCAAATCCGCGCCGGACAAGCGAATGCCCAACCGGGAATCGGCGTCGCCCTGCACGATCAAGGTTCCGCCCTGCGCGCCGTAACCGAAGCATTTGCCGACCGCGCCGTCCACGCGGATGCCGTCGTGGTTCATGCCTTTCAGAATGGCGATGGTTCCGCCTTCGCTGGATTTGGCCGCGCTGTCCTGCACGCCGCCTTCGACGATGATGTCCACGCCTTCGGCGTTATATGCGCCCAGACCATTGCCGGTGATTGACCCCTCGGTGAAATGCAGCACTGCGCGTTTGAAGTGCGTGGGCATCTTGCCACGGTATTGTTCACGCGCGAGCTTGCCGGACAGGTGCGTGCCCAGGCTGCGATCCACGGACGAAACCTTGTCGTCTTCGTAGATGGCGATGGATTTGCCTTTCTCGATCAGGCTCCAGATTTCGTCGCTGACCAGCTTCGTCAGGCTGGTGCGCGGGCGGTGGCTGCGGCCAATGTGGTCTTCGCGCAGTTCTTCCGGCTCGAAGGTTTCGGTCAGTTCGGAACCGGCCAGCAGGTAATCCAGATCAATCATGTCTGTTCCGCGCGTCTGCTTCATCAATTCGGATTTGCCGACCAAATCCTGCGTGCGGTGGAAGCCAAGCCGCATTGTCCAGATGCCGATGTCGTTGATGACGTCCTTGAAGAAATTGACGAGCGAATCCACGGACTTTTCGTAATCGCGCGGGGTGTATTTTTTCGCGCCGCCTTTTTTGGCGTCTTCTTCGGATTTGAAGTGCGCCGTGATGCCGACGTGGCAGGTGCCGGTGTTGCATTCGCGGCAACTGGTGCAACCGACCGCCGCCATCGCCATGGTGCCGAAACCGACGCGGTTGGCGCCCAGCAACATCAGCTTGATCACATCCGCGCCGGATTTGATGCCGCCATCGGCCCAAACTTCGACGCGGTTGCGCAGGCCGGCTTTGATCAGCGCGCGGTGCGCTTCCTTGACGCCGATTTCAACCGGCATGCCGACGTGACGCAGCGCGTGTTTGCGCGCCGCGCCCGTGCCGCCGTCATAGCCGCTGATGGCAATGATGTCGGCGTGCGCCTTGGCCACGCCCGTGGCAATGGGGCCGATAAAGGGAACCGCTGGAATCTTGACGGAGACTTTGGCGTGCGGATTCGCCGTTTTCAATTCGGCGATGACCTGCGCCAGGTCTTCAATCGAATAGATGTCGTGATTGTTCGATGGCGACAGCAGATCCACGCCGCGCGGCGTATGGCGGGTTTTGGCAATCAGTTCGGTGACTTTGAAACCGGGCAAATGGCCGCCTTCGCCGGGTTTTGCTCCCTGACCGATCTTGATTTCGATGAAGTCGGCGCAGTTCAGCAAATGAATGTTGACGCCGAAGCGTCCGGAAGCGACCTGCTGCCCGCGATATTCCTTGTACTTTCCCATCATGTCCGGGATTTCGCCGCCTTCGCCGTTCATCGCCACGATCTTCAGCCGCTTGGCGCCTTCGGCGTAGGCGCGGAAAGTCGTTTCCCCCTGCGAGCCGAAGGACATGGCCGCAATGAAAATCGGCGCGGCGTGATTGCCGATCTTGGTGTCGGCCAGGTTGCGCGTGACGATGGAGCGCTCCGTCAGATCCAGCAGGTGACGCAGCGAAACAGGGTCCTTGTGTTCAATCTCGCCGAGCTTTTCGATGAAGTCGTCGTAGCGCATTTCCCTGCGCGCAACCTTGCCCGCCGCACCCCAGACATAGGGTTGGCGGCGGTACTCGCGCATCAGCCCGGAGGTTCCGCTGAGTTTGCCGGTCGCGCCTTTTTTCGCCTGCACCTTGCGCGCTTCGAGCCGGGCGCGCATTTCGGAATCCAGTTTTTCCAGATTCAACCCGGCATGTTCGGAACCGCAGTAGTTCTTAATGCCGAAGATGTCCGCGATTTCGGGCGACAGACCAACGGAGGCGAACAGGCGTCCGTAGCCGTCAATTTCGTGAACGCCCATGGTGGACATCACCTTTTCGATGCCGGTGTGGTTCATCGAGAAAAGATTGCGCAGGGCCTTCTTGGCCGAATCGGCATCCACGGCGTCACGCAGCGCGACTTCATACATCGCATACGGATTAACAGCGTCCGCGCCGCAGCCAATTGCGAAGCAGATGTCGTGCAGATTGCGAATCTGGCCGGACTTCAAAACGACGCTGCATTGACGGCGCAGGCTTTCGTTATCAGCTTTGGTTTCGGAAGCATTTCCCAGACCGCTGACGATGTCAGAGGTGATTGCACAACCCGAGACGGAAACTTCCAGGGAATTGTTCAGCGCTTGATCCACGGTGGCCAGCGCCAGATGCGAATCAATGAAAAGCCTGTGTTCGCCGTAGGCAGTCGAATCGTCCAGGATCAACAAGGTTACGCCGGATTGAACGGCTTCGCGCGCCTCCCGTTTGATGCGTTCGAGTGCGTCGGCCAGGGTTTCGTTTTCGTCGTATGTGATCTCAACCGTGCGAGCCACCAGATTCGCGGGCACGCTTCCCGGCAGTTCACCATACGCGCCGGGACGCGAGCCCCGCAATTGTTTCAATCGCGCGTCCGCCGAAAACGGATTGGCTTCCATTTCCACGGTTTCGCTGAATTCGCGCGCGATGTCGTCAATCAGGCAAGTTCCGAATTCCTGTGCGACGGCGCGGTGCGCGGTCAGGAAGTTGCGGTTGTCATTCCCGCCGCCGCCCATCAGGATCGGCGATTTCAATTCAATCTGCTGCGTCAGCGAACCGCCCGCGGCCAGGCTCGGACGGCGGCCCAGAAACACGCGCACCGAAAAATGATCGCCTTCGCGGACACGGTCAATGGCGGGGTTGGTGACGACCGCGACGCGTTCATGAAAGTAGTCGGCCAGATTGCGGCGGACTTTCGAAAACGCCGCCAGCGGACCGTCGTAACCCAGACCGGAAAGCGGATCTTTGCCCGTGACCATGGTCATCAGATTGTCCACTTCTTCTTTCGTCCAGCCCATTGCGGCCAGTGCGTCTGTCGCCGCCAGCGTGCGTTCGATCTTGATGGCGCGCTCCTGCTGTTCGTCGGAAATGGCCAGCGCGTCTTCGGGCGATTCATTTTCCAGTGTTGCCGCCTCTTGCTGCTCTTCTTCCGCGACAGCGCCCAGCGCAAAGAAGCTGGAGTTCATCGTCACTTCATTCAGCTTGTGGAAATCGTACCGGTGCGAGGCAAGTTCGAAAATGCGCTGCTGCATCTCCTGATGTTCGTAAACATCAACGCCGATGTCGCGGCGCAGCAGCAAGCCCATTTTTTCGCCGGGCGCAAGCGGCCTGGGATCCTTGCTCATGTCTTCGAGCGGCACTACGCCTTTTTCCGACGAAGCGAAAAATTCCTTGTCGGTGATGCCGAACCACAGCGGACGCAGACCCAGCGCGTCGCAACTGAAAACGACTTCGTCGCCTTCGCGCGCGATGATCGCGGCCGGTCCTTGCGCCATTGAACCGAACGCGCGGCGGAAGTAACGCTGGAAGGACTTCATCGGCGAATCGAATTTCTCACTTTCGCTCCAAACCGGCGGAAAGAGGATCTCCACCGTTTCCATCAGCGTCAGCCCGTAGATGAACATCATGCCTTCGACAACGCGATCAACGATCTGCGAATCGCTGGCCTGCATGGGCAGTTGCAGCCCCAATGCGGCGGCCTCGCGCGTCAAGCGGTCAATCGAATTGATCTCGCCGTTGTGGCCCAGTGTCGAAAACATCTGCGCTTTTTCGGCGGCCGAGTTCGTGTTGGTCGAATAGCGTCCGTGGCCGAGCGTAATGGCGGATTTGAATTCCGGCTTGGACAGTTCGGGAAAGTAACGCCGCAGCGCTTCGGCATCGCCGCGCACTTTGTAAATGGCGCTGTTATTGCTCAGGGAAGCGACGTGTACCGGCAGCTCCCGCTCCAGTTGCAAATGGATTCCGAAGGTATCGCGATTGCCCATCCGGCGCGCGGCGCGTGGAATGGCGGACACTTGCCAATAAAGCGGTTCATTCGCGCGACCCAGGGGGCCCAGGGCCTCGTGCCGAACTTGCGCGTCCTGGGCCAGCACGATCTCCATGCCTCCGGCGGTGAAAATTTCCAGCGCGCGGCGTTTGATGTTTTCGTGACCGGCTTTTTCCGCCGCCGGCAACAAAATGTGCGCGATGGTGAAATAGGGATGACTGACTGTCGCGCCGATCAATCCTTCCGATTCCAGGCGGCGTTTCCAGATTTCACGTGGGATATCCGTTTGGATGCCCGCGCCATCGCCTTCACCGGCGATCTCGCCTGTCCGATGCCCCATCTTGGTCAGTGCTTCGAGCGTGCGTTTGACGTTGCCATGCGTGGCGCGTCCATCCCGTTTGACACTGGCGATAATCGCGCAAGCGTCGCGTTCCTGCTCAATTCCCAGCAATTCCAGCAATGTCATAAAGGGTTCCTTCTGGTTACTTAATTGATAATCGAAAAGCCCCAGCGAGCTTTTTTGCTTCTCGCTGGGGCTTTAGGCTCTCGTCCTAAATCTTACTTTCTGTTTCAGCCGCCAGCGATTTGCGTTCGTTTGGTTACAGTAGCGGTGAGGGCAATTGCGATAGCCGGTGCCGGAAGCGGGGTAAGCGAAGCCGATGCCGCCGAAATTGCGCCCGCTGAGCGTAGTGACGATGATGATGAATTGGCGTTGAACATTTTCACGTTCGCTCTCGGCATAAACCATCGCTTCGAATTCTTCTGCCTACGCAGAAACGACCTGGCAAAGAATCAGCAGACGATTTGTACAATGGTGATTAGGGAATCTGATTTCAGCCAGCAAATTAGCGGCAGTGAATTGGTTTGTCCAATTTGTAAAATTTATCGTGCGATAAATTAACTTTATCTTTACCTTCATCCACTGCAAAGACGGGCTGTTACGCCATCGCGGCACTCTGGATCGTGGACGCGGCAGGATGCAACGTACCTGAACCTGAACCTCTCACTTTTCGAATCACTTTCGCTGGCCCGGAAGTTGCACAATCGCAAAATAAAATCGGAAGACAGATATAACAACACTCCAAACCTGAGACCAAATCCGATAACTGACAGACATCGAAGGAGGCAGTTCCCGTGGATCGGAAAATGAGAATCCTGATTAGTTATGACGGTTCAGATCATGCCAACGAAGTTCTCCGAAATTTGGGACGGGCGGGGCTGCCACCTGAAGCGGAAGCGATTGTAATCTCAACCACCGACACCTCGTTTCTGACACCGGGCAAGTATCGGAAAAACGGAGCGGCCAATCTCAGCGCGGCTGATCTGACCGAAACCATGAATAAAGCCACGGCCGTGGCCAGGCACGCCAGCGAAATGATTCGAAAAGATTTTCCGGACTGGGAAGTGCGCATCAATCTGGCTGTCGGCACAACGCTGCGCGTGATCGCGAAAAAGGCCGGTGGATGGAATCCGGATCTGATCGTCATCGGTTCGCAGAAATATTCCGCCACGAGCAACAGCATTTTCAGCGCCTTTTCGCGGCGGGTGGATGCAACAATGAATTGTTCTATCCGGATTGCACAAAAATTCCCTGCCGTGACCGAAGTTGAGGAAAACTCCGATTTTGGTTCCCGCATTCTTGTGTGCGTGGAAGGGGCGTCCAGGGCGGAAGCAATCGTCGGCTCCGTTGCTTCACGCTTCTGGCCCAGAGGAACCGAGGTGCGATTGCTGACAGTCGTGAATTCCTGCAATTATTCGATCGTTGATCCGCCGGATGAAAAGATCAAACAAACAAAACTGCTTCATCGCCGGCTGGCTCATGAATTGGACGATTCGCTGGTTCATACAACATCGGTAATCAAGGAAGGGGAGCCGGCAAAGATCATTTTGAAAGAAGCCGAGGAATGGAAACCGGATTGTATGTTCATCGGAACAGGCAGAATCAGCCGTCTTCATCGTTGGCTGAATGGAAGCCTTTCCGAGGCGCTGGTGGCGCGATCGCAATGTCCCATCGAACTGGTGGGAACTGCCAGGGCAACATCTCCTTTAACCCAGCTTCTTCGCCTGCCTGCCACTTTGCTGGGCCTTTAAAAAAGCGAGCGTCATCAGAAAGGGGCAAAGAGTTCAAACGATCAAAAAGCTGGAAACCCATTCAGCTTTTGTTCCTTTGATCCTTTGCCCCTTTCTGATGACGCTCGCTTTTTACTGTTTTCGCTGGACGCGCACGAGCCGCACGGAAAGCTTCCCCTGCAGCGCGACCGCCTGCGAAATCAAGCCGATTGACGAAGGGGCGCAGGCCCTATGTTTGGTAATTTCAATTCATCCCAGAAAGCCCGAAAAAATTCCTTAAAGGAAAACCCAAATGTTTTCAGGCGCGCTTATAGCAACCTTCATACCACCTGCTGAAGCGTTGAGTTCTTTAGAGTTGAACGGTCTGGCGAAAGAGCAGAGGGGAAATAAGGTGTAGTCGTAACGCCACGCCATCGTGGCTTTTTGGGACACCAGGTCTTCGGATGCACAATGGCAGGTTGGCTATTCTACGTTGCCTCCTCGTCTCGATATTCATCGAGTTTCCGATAGAGGGTCTTGCGATCCAGGCCGAGCAATTCTGCGGCGCGGGTCTTATTGCCGCTGGTTTTGCGCAGGGTTTCCAGGATGTAGTCGCGTTCGATTTCACGCAACGTCAGATGGCGTTCGCTGGAGCGCGCGATGAAGGCCGCGCTGCCGCCGCTGTTTCTAATCCTGTCCGGCAAATCATTTGGAGTCAGTCCGGCACCTGGAGCCAAAGCAATTGCCCGCTCAATTGCATTTTCCAGTTCGCGCACATTTCCCGGCCACGAATAGGCAGTGAGAATTGCCAGAGTTTCCGGGGAAACATCCAGCGGCGGACGTCTGGACAGCTCAGACGCCTTGTTAATGAAATGATCAACCAGCAATGGAATATCAACAGGGCGTTGGCGCAGCGCCGGAACCTGAAGATGGATCACATTGAGCCGCCAGAAAAGGTCTTCCCGGAATCGGCCTTCGCCCACCTCTTCTTCCAGATCGCGATTGGTTGCGGCAACGACACGCACGTTGACCCTCTGTTCAGCATTCGTCCCAACGCGGCGGATGGCCCCTTCCTGCAAAGCGCGCAACAGTTTTGGCTGCACGGCCAGCGGCAAATCACCAATTTCATCCAGAAAGATCGTTCCTCGATCCGCCGTCTCGAACAATCCGGCGCGCGCCTGTTTCGCGCCAGTGAATGCCTGTCCGGTGTGACCGAACAATTCCGATTCGATCAGGTCCGCCGGAATCGCCGAACAGTTGATAGGAACGAACTGTCCGTTACGGCCCGAAAGATCATGAATGGCCTGCGCAACCAATTCTTTGCCGGTGCCCGATTCGCCTGTGATCAGCACCGTGCTGTTGCTTTGCGCGGAGCGCGCGATCAGGTCAAGCAGGTTGCGCATCGGCCGCGATGCTCCGATGATTCGTCTTGGCGCCGAAGGCATTTCCCTGCGCAAGCGCGCCTGTTCACGCAAAGGAGCTGTCCGCTCCAATGCTTCCGCCACTGCGTTGAGCAATTCGGTCATATGAAATGGCTTGGTGATGTATTGATATGCCCCTGCTCTGACCATCTCAACGGCGTGCTCCACGGTGCCAAATGCCGTGATCACCAGCACGGGCGTTTCCGCCCGGCAGGCGCGCGCATTCGCCAGAATTTCATCGCCTTTCACACCTGGCATGCGAACGTCCGTAATTACCAGGTCCAGAACCGCCCGGTCGTCCCGGATCATTTTCAGCGCCTCGGCGGCGTCCAGAACGGCGAGCGTTTGATAGCCGGAGTCGTTGAGAATTTCACTCAACATCTCCCGCATGGCCTGGTCGTCTTCCACAATCAAAATCCGTTCAGTCATTGAATCGCCTTCTCCTTTTCGGACACTATGGTTGAAAAAGCCGATTCCCCGGCAATTCTGGGCGCAACAGGAAGATGAATCGTAAAGGTCGCTCCGCCGTGTTCATTATTTGCCGCTTCGATCCAGCCGCCATGCTCTTCGATAATTCGCCGCGAGACAGGCAAGCCCAGACCAATTCCGCTTCCGACATCCTTCGTCGTGAAAAACGGGTCGAAAAGAGACGAAAAATGTTCTGGATTGATCCCGGTTCCATGGTCAGAAACCTGCACAACCAGAAAATGCTTTCCATCCTTTTCTACCTTATTCTGCGCGTAAGTTATCCATAGTTTCCCGCCATCCGGCATTGCGTGAACCGCATTGACAATGAGATTGCTGAAAACCTGCCGCAACAACTCCTTGTCTCCGTTGACCCAGGCGCTTTCGTGCGGTTCGATTTCGACGATGACATTGCTCCCGTTGGATGTCTTCAACTTCGTTTCCAGCATGTCCACCGTGCCGGCAATCAAGGCGTTCAGATCAACCGGCACACGCTGAAGCTTGTACGGTCTGGCGAGGTTGAGCAGTTGGCGGACAATAAAAGCGATTCGTTCGACTTGCGTGATGATGATCGTAATATTGCGCCGGCGCCGCTCGAGCGAACCATCCTGGTCGTTCAGGACCTGCTCCGCGCGCAGAACCTGCTCCGCGCGCACTTCAATCACATTCAACGGCGTTCCGATTTCATGCGCAATACCTGCCGCCAGACGGCCAACAGAAGCCAGGTGCTCGCTTTGCCTCAGTTCACGCTCAAGTTTCAATCTTATTTCCATCTCCCGCAGCGCGTTGTTTCGTTGCTCCTCCAGGTTGTTGGCCATGCGATTGAATTCATTTTCAAGTTGAGCGAATTCATGGTCGTTCGACGGCACAATCACCCGATAATCCAGATTCCCTCGTCCCAGCGCCGCCGCGCCGCGCAATAATTCGTCAATCGGACGCAGGATGCTGTAACGAGTCACCAGCACGACAACGAAAATAATGATCACAAACAGCAACAGCGTCACCAACGCGATCTCGCGGCGGGCGCGGGCATAATCGGCCTCGATGAATGACATGGGAAGCGCGATTTCGAAAACTCCCTGGCGCGTATTGCCAACGCGAATAGGCATCAAAATCGAAAAGACTTCTTCGTTGTTGATGATTCGAATGGATTCGGCCAAGTCACCAGTCTCCAACACATGGCGTACCTCCGGCGGAAACTTGATTTCATCGGCGACCAACTGATCGGAAACTTTAATGACATCGCCCGACGCAGAAAACAACACCACCGCGGACACGCGCGGATTGTCGCTCATGCTGTCAATCAGTTCCCGAGCCTCGCTTTCCCGGCCCGCGCGATACATCGCTTCGAGCGCAATTTGCAACGTGCGCGCATGCGCTTCCACTTCGTTGCGCATGGATTGCTCAAGCACGATTTCCCGTTGGTGCAAAATGAAGTAGCCGCCAACGGTCATCACCACGCCAACCACCAGGGTCAGCATCCAGATTAGTCTTGTACTGGTTTTCATCATTTGCCAGACTTACAGCAAATCGGAAGGAAGCGAGACAGGCAGAACCAGGCCGGTGAAATTGGAGGAAGGAACCATTTCTTTACTTTCCATTTACCATTTCCCAATGTTCATTTGGCATTGCTCTCTACCGCAGTGCAATCCACAACAAATGAAAAATCACAGATGGCAAATGGAAGATGAAACAGTTGCAACGCCTTATCCCAGATGCTTATTTTCCTGAAGGTGGAAGCGGGGAATTCCGGCAGGCGAATTATTCATCTTCGGAGTCAGCGGCATCCAATGCCTCTCCAAGCGTGAAGACGCCTTCGTACAACGCCTTGCCAACGATGACGCTGTCCACACCGAACGCTTCAATTTCTTTCAGCGCGTAGATGTCATCAAGCGCCGCAACGCCGCCCGAAGCCGTGACGTGCAACCCGCTGGCTTCGGCAATATCGCGAGTCGCTTCCAGGTTAATCCCGGTCAGCATTCCATCACGCGCGATGTCAGTGTAAACAATCCGGCTGATCCCCATCTCCGCCACTTTCTGGGAAAAATCAATTGCATCGATGGCTGACAACTTCTCCCATCCTCGCAACGCAACCTTGCCATCGCGGGCGTCAATGCCAACAACGATGGTGTCGCCAAATTCATCAATGATGTGTTCCAGCAGAACGGGATTTTCAATCGCCGTGGTGCCGATGACAATGCGCGTCGCACCCAGGTCGTCCAGGCGTTTCACGTCATCCAGTGTGCGCACGCCACCGCCGAACTGTATGGGAATGTTCACTTCGTACAAAATGCGTTCGAGCGCTTTGAGATTTTCGGCGTCATTTTTGCCGAGCGCCGCGTCCAGGTTGACGATGTGAAGCATCTCTGCGCCTTCGTCATACCACCGTTTGGCGACCACGACAGGATTTTCGGAATAAACTGTCTCAGCGGAAGCTTGCCCCTGCGAAAGCCGGACGCAGCGCCCGCCACGCAGATCAATGGCTGGGATGATGATCATTTGGATGTGATGCTAATGAAGGAACTGACTGGTTTTGCACGTTCAGAAACCTTAACATTGTCTGCTCCTGAAAATCACAAGCAGAAGTTTGACGATTGTTTTCCGATTGCTCAAATTGATTGTTTGTACTGATTGCCGGGCGGTATGAACCATAACTTCGCCGACAACGCCGTAAATACTACTCATTCGCCAAACTGATGCAAGCCAAATTTGACCAAGTCGTAACTGGCGCCGGATTTTGCGGATGAACTTGCTTTCTCCGGCGGAAAAATTACTTCTTGCGAAAATTTTTTGGGAATGGTATTGATTGCTCTCCCCGTTTGAACGCCCGGCCCTGGCTGGCTGCTCTTTCCGATGCTGTTCCGCTATTTCTGCCAGCCGCCTTTCACCAAACATTTACTTCAGGCAATCGCTGCCCCTAACCCCGACGTTCTCCGACGCGTCTTAAAATATGGCATCGTCCAGAATAAGAAGGTGAGGAACCTATATGCCTCAATCCATTGTCGTCGTAGCTGCTGTCCAGGCGGCTCCTATTTACCTAAACCTCGAACGAAGCCTTGCGCGCGCGCTGGAATTGATCGCTGAAGCCGCAAAACGCCGCGCACAGCTTGTCGTTTTTCCCGAATCCTGGTTGCCGGGCTATCCTGCCTGGCTGGATACCTGCCGCGATGTCGCACTGTGGGATCATCTGCCGACAAAGCGGCTTTACGCCCAACTGCTGGAAAACAGCGTCACCATCCCCAGCCGTACGACTGAAGCACTGGCCGAAGCCGCGCGCCGTCATAACCTGACGCTGGTGATGGGCGTTCACGAACGCGTCAGCCAGGGGGCTGGCCGCGGCACTCTCTACAATTCAATTCTGACCTTCGGGCCGACGGGCGAATTGCTCAATGTGCATCGGAAACTGGTTCCGACTTTCAATGAACGCCTGATCTGGGGGCAAGGCGATGGTCGCGGACTGCGCACGGTGGAAACGCCTGTGGGGCGCGTCGGCGGTTTGATCTGCTGGGAACACTGGATGCCGTTTGCACGCCAAACGCTCCACATTGCCGGTGAGGATATTCACGTCGGTCTGTGGCCTTCGGTCAAGGAGATGTATCAAATCGCCAGCCGCCATTATGCCTTTGAAGGCCGCTGCTTCGTCGTCGCCGCCGGAGGCATCATGCGCCGCAGCGATCTGCCAAGCGAATTTGAATTCGGCGACAACGTGTCGGGCGATGACAGCGAATTCATCTTGAACGGCGGCAGCGCCGTCATCGGCCCGGATGGCCAGTATGTGGCTGGCCCGGCCTTCGGCTCGGAAGTAATCATCCTGGCCCGCATCAACCTCGAACGCATTCGCGAAGAGAGCATGACCCTCGACGTGACGGGTCATTTCAACCGGCCTGACCTGTTCGACTTTCGCTTTAAGGGCGCCAGTTACGCAACCGAAAGTGAAGGCGCGGAATTCATTCCTGCCCATAACACCGAAGAACTGGTTCATTCGGCAACCGAAGTCCTGTTGCCCTCAAGCACGGAAGTGTTATCCGGCACAGATTCAGCGCCCGCTTTTCGCGTCATCTCCTCTTCGCGCACAAACAGCTACGACTCGGAAGGACACGGTTTCGAGAAACAGCGTTCTCAATCCTAAACTCATCGGGCCCAAAACCTGAGGAAAACCTATCCTCCTTCGTCTCGCCCGTGATACCTTCTCGCCGGAGGTGAAAATTATGGGTGAGACGAAGAAAAAACGGCTGAAAACATTCCCGGAGATTGACGCCAAAGACTTTCAACATCCGTGGGACATCAAAGCCACTGAAGCGCTCAAATCCGTCCCCGGCCTGGATCAGGTCGTTTCAAAGATTCTGGAGTACGGGCTTGAGCGCATTTTTTATTTACAGAACACCGCTGCCAACGTCCGCGTCACTGCGCGCCAATTCCCACGCCTGTACCGCTCCCTGGGCTGGGGCTGCAAAATTCTCGGCGTTGAAGAGCCGGAACTCTACATTGAGTTGAATCCGGTGCCGAACGCTTATACCTACGGCCACACTCGCCCGTTCATTGTTCTGACTTCCGGATTGGTTGACATGCTCGACGACGAAGAACGGTTCTTCGTCATTTCCCACGAACTTGGCCATATCAAAGCCGGCCATGTACTGTATACCGTCATCGCCCGCAACATCGCCGAAATCGTCGCACTGGTGGGCCAGGCCACCTTCGGCGTCGGCGCGCTGCTGGGCCAGGGACTGGTGCTGGCGCTCCACGACTGGTACCGCAAGGCTGAACTCACCTGCGACCGCGCCGGACTGCTGTGTGTGCAGGACATTGATCCCTGCATCCGCACATTTATGAAACTCGCTGGCGGCGCCAGCAAACTCTATGCGGAAATGGACAAGCAGGAATTCCTGCGGCAGATTCGCGAATATGAAGCGGCGGACGTTTCGACGTTGAATAAAGCCTACAAAGTGCTGATCACCGCCTACCGCACGCATCCCTTCCCAATTCTGCGAGCCAAGGAACTGGACGCCTGGCACAGCAGCGGGTATCGCACATTGGCCGGGCCGTTGGGATTGCTGGAAGCCTGAAGTAAAATTCCCACCGCAAAACAAATTCACTTCAGGAGAATCCAAACCAACATGAAAGCCTGGCGCGTCAACGAGTGGTGTGAACCCGATCAAATGTCCTTTGAAGAAATTCCCACCCCTGACCCCGGCGCGGGCGAAATCAGGATCAAAAACAAAGCCGCCGCGCTGAATTTTTATGACATCCTGCTGATTCAGGGGAAATATCAGGTCAAACCGCCGCGCCCGTTCACGCCTGGTTCCGAAATCGCCGGGCTGGTTGACGCCATTGGCGAAGGCGTGACGGGTTTCAACCTCGGCGACCGCGTGCAGGCAATCGCTTCCAGTGGCGGTTTCGCGGAATGCTCACTTGCACCTGCCGCTAAAAGCTTTCGCATTCCAGACGCCATGACCTTTGAAGAAGCGGCGGCGATGATCGTCATTTATCAAACGTCTTATCTCGCATTAACCAGCCGCACAACCGTTCGACCCGGCGAATGGCTGCTGGTTCACGCGGCTGCCGGAGGCGTTGGATTATCGGCAATGCAAATCGGCAAAGCGCTCGGCGCGCGCATCCTCGCCACCGCTGGCAGCGAAGAGAAATTGCAATTCTGCCTGTCGCAAGGCGCGGAGCACGCGATCAATTACAAGGACGGCGGCTGGGTGGATCAGGTCAAACGGCTCACGGGCGGACGCGGCGCGGACATCATCTACGATCCAGTCGGTGGCGAAGTCTTTGAGCTTTCGACCAAATGCATCGCGCCCGAAGGACGGTTGCTGGTCATTGGCTTTGCGGGCGGCACGATTCCATCCATTGCCGCCAATCGGATTTTACTGAAAAACATGTCGGTCATCGGCGCGTACTGGGGCGGCTATCTGGAACATCATCCGCAATACATGGCCGAAACCCAGGCGGCCTTGTTCCAAATGTACGAAGCCGGTCAGATCAAACCGGTTGTCTCTCAAGCCTTCGACTTAAAAGATGCCGCCATGGCGTTGAATGCGCTCGCAACGCGCAAGACTTTCGCCAAGGTCGTTCTAACGATGCAATAACCCCCAACTCAACAACCAACCCGCAAGCCGATCCGCGCTTGCCGAACCTGGAGGGTTTTTATGAAATTCCGATTCCGGCCCGCGAGCCAAAATGCTCTTTTACTGGCTGGTTTGAGCGCCTTTCTTTTCATTGCGCAATCGGCCTGCTCTTCGCAAAATTCATCGCCAACCAATGTGGCGACAACCGCCAGTCCGACACCGGACGCCCAACAATCCCCCACGCCAAATAGCGAAATTCCCCCTGCATCGAATAATCCGAATTCTGGCGCGGCAGCTTCATCTTCCAATCCGGCAGCGCCGCCAACCGGAAGCGCCTCCAATCCAAGCCTTGCCAGTTCCCGGCCACCGGCTACCGGCGGAAATCCATCCACTGCCGCCCCGTACAATCCGCCGCCGCCGCCGCCCCGTGTTTACACAATTGAATCCGGCACGCCGGTTTCGGTTTGGACAACTTCCAGCATTTCGACCAAAACCGCCAAAGCCGGAGATAGATTCACCGCCACTCTGGCCAAACCGATTGTGGACGGCGATTGGGTCATTGCCAAAAAAGGCGCCACCGTCGAAGGCACAGTTATTGACGCCGATCAGGGCGGCAAAGTGAAAGGCGTGGCGTCGCTGTCGTTGAAACTTGACCGGCTGACGCTTTCCGACGGGCGCACGGTTGACCTGGATACCAGCCGGTTGACCCGCGAAGCCAAATCCACCAAGAAGAAAGATGCCGTGAAAGTCGGGGTTGGGGCCGGGATTGGCGCGGCGATTGGCGCAATCGCCGGCGGCGGCAAAGGCGCGGCCATTGGCGCGGGCGCGGGTGGAGCCGCAGGCGGCGGTTATGTGCTGGCCACGCGCGGCGAACCGGCGGTGATCGCCAGCGAAACGCAATTGAGTTTCCGGCTGACTTCGCCGGTCAAAGTCACTAAACGTTAGCAAGCTTCGAGCGTTGCAATTGGTTATTGGTGAATTGGCAATTGGTAATTGAATGAACCGGAAGAGGTTCCCGTGAACAGGCAATTCACCAATGGCCAATTTCCAATGGCCGATTTGCGTGTGGAGAACTTACAAAATCACGACTCAATGGCAATCTCTTGATCAAATTCAAAAAGCTCATCATTCAACTCTCGTTGCTTCCATTTCTTTTCGGCGTGTGTCTTGCGCAAAGCGCTCCGCCTGAACCACAACCTAAACCACTGAAAATCGGCGTCGTGCTCAGCGGCGGCGGCGCGCGCGGTCTGGCGCACATCGGCGTGCTGGAATGGTTCGAACAGCACCGCATCCCGGTGCATTTCGTCGCCGGAACCAGCATGGGCGGGCTGGTCGGCGCGCTTTATGCGATGGGAATGTCGCCGGAAGAAATGCGCAACTTCCTGAAAGGGCAGAAATGGGAGGAACTGCTGAGCGCCGGAACCAGTTTTGAAAAACTCTCTTTTCGCCGCAAGGAAGACAAACGGAATTTTCAAAGCGGCCTGGAAATCGGCCTGCGCAAAGGCGTCAGCCTGCCGCTCGGCATCAGTTCGGCGCATTACATCGGTTTGCTGATGGACCGAACGGCGCTGCCGTATTACGACTTGAAAAGCTTCGATGATTTGCCGATTCCCTTCCGCTGCGTCGCGACGGATTTTCTTAAGGCGCAGCCAGTGGTGCTGAAAGACGGTTCCCTGAGCAGCGCGATGCGCGCGACGATGTCCATTCCCGGCGTCTTTCCGCCGGTCGAACGCAACGGCAAAGTGCTGGTGGATGGCGGATTGCTCAACAACATTCCGACCGATGTGATCCGCGAGTTCAAGCCCGATGTCGTCATCGCCGTGGATGTCGGCACCAAACTCGGCGATTTGCAAACCATCGCTTCCATCGTCGGCATCCTGCAACAATCGCTGACCGTGATGACGATTGATAACGATCGCCGCAATTTGCGCCTGGCCGACATCATCATCGCACCGGAATTGGGCGAGTTGTCGCTGCTGGATTTCAGCCCGGTGGACGACATCGCCAAAATTGGCTTTCAGGCTGCCGAACAGAAAACCGCCGTGTTGTCGCGCTTCGCGCTCAGCGAAAGCGATTGGCAGCAGCATCTCGCCCAACGACGCGCCAAAATCAGAACGAAAATTCCCGTTCCCGAAGGCCTGGAAATCGTCGGCGTAAAAGCCGAAGCGCAGGATTCGCTGCGCCGCAAGCTGGAAATCCACGGCGCCAAACAAGTGGATTCCGCCCAGTTGGAAAGCGACTTGACCAAGATCACCGGCGAGGGCCGCTACGAAAGCCTGGATTACGGATTCACTCCCTACAAATCCAATCCGGGCGGCAGCCTGCTGGAAATCCGCGTCCGCGAAAAACCGCACGCGCCACCGATCATTATTCCCGCAGTTGAAATTGACGGTTCCGATGTCAACGCCATCAATTTCACGCTCGGCGCGCGCACGACTTTTTTTGACGTGGGATCGTATGGCTCCGAATGGCGGATTGACGCCAAACTCGGCTTCGGCAATTTGTTCGCGACCGAATATTTCAAACCAATTGGCGAGCGCGGATTTTTCGCCGCACCGCGCGCCACATATCGCCGCGACCGGCAAGGCATTTTCACCGGCACGCTCCGGCTGGCCGAATACGAAGCTGACCGCGTTGGAGTCGGCGGCGACATCGGTTTCCTGACCGAACGCAGCGAACTTCGCCTTGGTTATGAATACACGCGCGTCACCGCGCGCACCAGCACCGGCGCGGCGGAGCTGCCCGCGCTCAATGGGAACTTGAATGCCGCGCGCATTCGCTGGGCGTTCGACGGGCAGGACAACCCAACCATACCGAGGCGCGGTCTGCGTCTGACCGCCGAAGGCCGTTGGTATTTTTCCGCGCCCGGCGCAACGGAAG
The DNA here is from genome assembly GCA_021155085.1 of Heliomicrobium sp. Taxonomy (GTDB): domain Bacteria; phylum Acidobacteriota; class Blastocatellia; order RBC074; family RBC074; genus RBC074. The sequence continues at coordinate 90,713 of JAJNQA010000069.1, forward strand.
AATTTCCGCAAGCCGAAGTGCGCGCCTCGTATTTCCATCCGATGTCCACCCAGGGTTCGCTCTTCTTTGCCGGTTCCACCGGCACGGCCTTCGGCAAAGAAGCTTCTCCAATCCAGCAATTCCTCCTCGGCGGCCCTTTCCGCTTTGGGTCTTACAACCGCGACGAATTGCGCGTCAATCAATACTTTCTGGCGACCGGCGGCTACCTTCACAAACTCTCGCAACTGCCCTCGCTGGTCGGCGGCAACATCTACGCCGGCGCGTGGTTCGAGCAATTGGGGACATCGGGCGGATTCACTTCGCAATTCGATTCGCAACAGTTTCGCGCCGCCATGTCCATCGGCTTTGTCATGGACACCATCGTTGGGCCGTTCTCCATCGTCGGCACGCGCGGCGAAGGCGGGCGCGGCAAGGTCTATTTCTCGCTCGGCAGATTTTTCTGAAGTGGAAATCGTTATGTTGAAAAAGCAAAGAGAGAATAAGGAACAGACGGAAATAACGAAACGGACGGAAAGCTTTTCCTGCTTCCGTTTTTTCCGTTATTTCCGTCTGTTCCTTATTTTCCCGACTATTTGCTTTTGCCTGGCTCTCCATTCATCCGTCAACGCTCAAACTGTCCGCTCTTCACCCGCGACCATCAGCGAAGACAGCACAAAACTTCTGTTCGGCAATCGAATCGTGCTCGACAACCACAAAGACGGTTTTATGTCCGTTCATCAGGTGCGCCGCTCGCCGGATGGCAAGCGCTTTGCCGTCATTGCCTGCGGCTACGAATGCACCGACAACGTGGGCTTTCTATTCACCGCCGACGGCAACAACAAGCGCAAAATCACCGCTCGCTGGGATTTCATTCTGCAAGACAGTCTGGAATGGTCCGCCGATGGCAGGAAGCTGTTTTACTACCGCATCAATTCCACCGGCGCTGATCCGCCGAAGACCGCCCCCGCGGAAGGCTGGGTGGAAATTGACGTGGCGAGCGGACGCAAAGCGGCGGCGACTTCGCGCACGCTGAAACCGAATGCGAGCTACGCTGTTTTCAACGTGCGCTACGACGATTCACTGAATGTGCGCGAAGCTCCGAGTCTGAAAGCGAACGCGATTGGCAAGCTCCCGCATGATGCCAAAGGCATCACATTCACCGGCGACAAACGAAAAGTAAGCAAAGAAATCTGGGTCAGAATCAAATCCGGCGGCATCACCGGCTGGGTAAATCAGAACTACTTGTACGAAGAGTCAAAAGCGAACTGACTGGATGGAAACTCTCGGCACAGAATGGTTGATCGAAGCGATGGGCTGCCGCCCAGACGCTTTGCGCGATGTGAAGACGCTGGCCACGCTGTTCGATTGCGTAATTGCCGAGTTGCAACTTCGCCCGGTGACGGAACCTGTCTGGCATCAGTTTCCCGGCGAAGCCGGCGTGACCGGATTCGTGCTGCTGGCCGAATCGCATCTGGCCTGCCACACCTGGCCGGAGCAGCAAAGCGCCGCCTTCAACCTGTTCTGCTGCAAACCTCGCCCGGACTGGCCCTGGGCGGAAACGCTGCGCGAAATGCTCGGCGCTACCGAAGTCAACATCCGCCAAATGCATAGATAAAAAACCGATGAACCGCGCCCCCGTTCTCTTTTTTAACGTGTTGGTGATCGCCACCTGCGGACTGATTTACGAACTGCTGGCCGGAACGCTGGCCAGTTACGTGCTTGGCGATTCGGTCACGCAGTTTTCGTTGATCATCGGTTTATATCTGTTCGCGCTGGGCATTGGTTCCTGGCTGTCGCGGTTTGTCGAATCGGGCCTGGCGCGTTGTTTTGTCGAGGTCGAACTGGGCGTGGCCCTGCTCGGCGGATTGTCCGCTCCTGCCTTGTTTCTGAGCTTTCCGCGCGTCAGCCACTTTCAAGCCGTGCTCTATCCGCTGGTCATCGCCATCGGCACGCTGGTCGGGCTGGAAATCCCGCTGCTGATGCGAATTCTGAAAGACCATCTGGATTTCAAGGAACTGGTTTCGCGTGTGCTGACTTTTGATTACATCGGCGCGCTGGCGGCTTCCCTGCTCTTCCCTCTGCTGCTGGTTCCGAAACTCGGCCTGATGCGGACTTCGCTGCTGTTCGGAATTTTGAACGCGCTGGTCGGTTTGTGGGCGACCTGGCTGCTGAAGCCCCTGATTCCGGGCAGCGTGAACGGAATGCGTCTGCGGGCATTTTTCGTCATTGCCATTTTGCTGGCCGCGTTCGTCAAAGCCGACCGGCTGACTTCCATCGCCGAAGAAGATCAATTCGGCGAAAAGGTGCTTTACGCCCGCAGCACGCCGTATCAGCGAATTGTGTTGACGCGGGGCCGCGCCGGGCTGAACCTGTTCCTGAACAGCCATCACCAATTCAACGCCGTGGACGAATACCGCTACCACGAAGCGCTGGCGCATCCGGCGATGCTGGCCAGCGATTCACCGCGCCGCGTGCTGATTCTGGGCGGCGGCGATGGCCTGGCGCTGCGCGAAGTCCTGAAGTATTCCACAGTCGAATCCGTCACACTGGTGGACATTGATCCGGAAATGACCACGCTTGCGAAAAACTTCGCGCCGCTGGCCGAATTGAATCGTTTCGCGTTTGACGATCCGCGCGTGCGCACGGTCAATCAGGACGCCATGATCTGGATTGAACAGATTGCCGAAATGTTTGACGCCGTGATCATTGATTTCCCCGATCCGAACAACTTCGCGCTGGGCAAACTCTATTCGACACGGTTTTTCAATCTGTTGCAGACGCGCCTGTCGCCGGAAGCCGCCGTCAGCATTCAATGCACTTCGCCGCTGGCGTCCCGCCTGTCTTACTGGTGCATCCTCCGCACGATGGAAGCCGCCGGATTCATCGTCAAACCCTATCACGCCGCCGTTCCGTCATTCGGAGTCTGGGGATTCGCGCTGGCGAAATTGAAAACCTTCGATCCGCCTTCGCGCTCGCCGGAAGGCCTGCGATTTCTGGACGACGCCACACTGGCCGGATTGTTTTCCCTGCCCGCCGATCTGGCGCCGGTCGAAGTCAGCATTAACCGTTTGGACAATCAGGCGCTGGTGCGCTATTACGAAACAGAGTCAAAGCGTTAAACGCTGATCGAAAGTCAAAACAATCATGATCCAAAGATATTCCCTTCCCCTGGCCGTCACAGAACTGCTGCCCTTCCTGCTTTCCGCGCTCGGTCTGTTCTTCATCGCGCGAATGTTGAAGCGAAAAAACGAAATCATCGGCGAACTGGCCTACATCAGCGCTTTTTTGATCATTGCCGGGAATCTGCTGGGAGTGGCCGGCAAACTGCTTAATTCCACAAAAGGCAGCGATACCGAATGGATGAGCCGCAGCGTGTTCCTGCTGCTGGCTCCAGGCACGGTTGGCCTGGCGTGGGCGCTGTGGAAAGGGCTGCGCGACCGCGTAACGGAGATGACCGCCGGACAGGTCTGGCTGCTGCCCTTGTTTCTGAACGCGGGAATGCTGGCGCTGACTGCCGCCACCAAACTGGTCAAAGGTGGCCGCGTCTGGGTGACAATTCTGCTAACCGTCCTGACAGTGGCCGGCGTCGCCGCAAGCGTTCAACTGGCCCGGCGGGCATTGCATCACCAGCAAATCGTTGTCGCGGGACTGTTTCTGCTCAGCATGGTCATGTCCTTGACGCTCAATCGCATGGGCGGCGAAGGCAGTTCCCCTGAAGTGGCGGAATGGGCGAAACTGGTTTCCAACTCGATTGCACAAGCGGCGTTTGCCTTCGCCGCGTATAAACTCGGACAATCCGAATCGAACACCTGACAAATCAACATATTTCGGCTGGAAAGCTTGCCAGTGGAACTTTCGCCATGCTAGTAAGTATGTACTTACTTACAATATCCCGAGAGAAGTTGAGGCCGGGAATTCAGGGAAAATTGCCAGGGGGAATCGAATGAAGAAAAAGCTGTTCAGAATCGGCTTGGGAGTAATGCTGTTGGGTGCGTTGGCGATTGGGACCAACTGTTCGCGCGAAAGCCTGGGGTTTGGCAAAAAGGACGGTTCCGTTTTTTCCGGGACGATTGAAACGCGCGAAATTCGCGTTGGATCGAAAGTTGGCGGGCGCGTCGAAGCCGTGCTGGCGCAGGAAGGGCAGGAAGTGACGGCGGGCCAGCCACTGGTGCGGTTTGATGTAGCCGAGTTGCAAACCCAACAGGCGCAGGCCCAGGCGCGGATCGAACAACAGCAAGCGCGGCTGGAAAAATTGCTGCACGGCGCGCGTCCCGAAGAAAAAGCGCAGGCGCGCGCAGCGACCGAAACCGCCCGCGCCAGTCTGGACGCCGTCAAAAACTGGCCGCGTCCGGAAGAAATTGAACAAGCCCGCGCTTCCCTGGCCGCCGCCGAAGCCGATCTGAAAAACGCCGAAGCCGCGTTTGAACGCACGAAGCAACTCCGTTCGACGGGCGACATTTCGCAGCAGGAGTTCGACGCCGGCAAATTTCGTTTAGAGAACTTGCGCGCCCGCCGTGACGCCGAAAAGAAGAAGCTGGAGTTGCTGCTCAACGGCAGCCGCAAAGAAGACATTCGCGCCGCTGAAGAAAAACTCCGCCAGGCCCAGGAGGCCGAACACTTGGTTCAAGCCGGTCCGCGCAGCGAAGAAATCGCGGACGCCCGCGCCCAATTGGCCGAAGCCCAGGCTCGTCTGGAACAAATCAAAGTTCAGCTTGCCGAAGGCGAAGTGAAAGCGCCCGCCGCAGCCACTGTCGAAGTCCTCAGCGTGCGTCCGGGTGATTTACTCATCCCCAATCAATCCATCGCCCGGCTGCTGGAAAAAGATCAAATCTTCGTCCGCGTCTACATTCCCGAACCGCAACTCGGCCTGGTCAAAGTCGGCCAGAAAGCCCGAATCAAGGTGGACAGTTTCGCTGACCGTACCTTCGACGGCGTGATCGAACAGATCAACACGCAGGGCGAATTCACGCCGCGCAACATTCAAAGCCGCGACGAACGCAACCATCAGGTCTTCGGCGTCAAAATTCGCATTGACAACCGCGAAGGCAAACTGAAAGCCGGGATGGCCGCCGACGTAACGCTGGAAAAATAGGTAATAGGTGGCGGGTGGCAGGTGACAGTTCAGACCTGCCACCTGCCGCCTACCACCTATCACCTGTCACTATGAAAGCAATCAACACCAAGAACCTGACCATCCGCTTCGGCAACTTCACCGCCGTTGACCATGTTTCAATCACAGTCGAAGAAGGCGAGATTTTCGGTTTTCTCGGCCCGAACGGTTCCGGCAAAACAACGCTGATCAAAGCGCTCTGTGGCCTGTTGCCCTTGAGCGAAGGCAGCGGCGAAGTACTCGGGCTGGATTGCGTCAAGCAGGCCGAAGAAATTCGTCAGCACGTCGGCTATATGTCGCAGAAGTTCAGCCTCTACGAAGACCTGACCGTGATGGAAAACATCAATTTTTACGCCGGTGTGTACGGGCTGCGCGGCGACCATTTGCGCAAACGGAAGGACGAAGCAATTCAGTTGACACATCTGGAACCTTACCTGGATCGGCGCGCCGGAAAACTTTCGGGCGGCTGGAAACAGCGGCTGGCACTGGCCTGCGCGTTCATCCACGAACCGCGTTTATTGTTTCTGGATGAACCGACGGCGGGCATTGATCCGGTGGCGCGGCGCGATTTGTGGGATTTGCTGTTTCAGCTTTCGGGACAAGGCGTGACGTTTTTCGTCACGACGCATTACATGGACGAAGCCGAACGCTGCGGACGCGTCGGCTACATTTACCTCTCGAAGCTGATCGCGTATGGCACGCCGGATGAGTTGAAGCAGATTCCGGAAGTTTCGCCGCCCGGCACGCGCCGCATTGAAATCAACACCAGCCACACATCGAACGCGCTGGCGACGATGAAGCGCAAACCGTACGTTCACAGCGCGACCATTTTCGGTCAGTCCATTCACCTGCTGATGGACGACAAAATCAGCCTGGATCAGATTCAGGCGACACTGGCGCACGACGGATTCGCTGGCGCGGAGATTCGGCCCATCACGCCGTCGCTGGAAGATGTCTTTGTGACACTGACCAACTCGCTGAAAGAGTAAGTGGCAGGGAAAATCTGTTCAGGTCTTTTCATTTACCATTTACCAATTGTCCTTTTTCATTTGCCATTGGCGAGCGTCGAACGCCGCCGGCAGAGCAATGACAAATAACAAATCAAAAATGGTAAATGGTAAATGCTTCCACCTCGAAACTGTTGCCTGGGTACTTAACGATGAAATCTACTTCCTCAGAAATGCGAACCAATCCCTTCAGCGGCTTGATTCCGGTCCTGCGCAAAGAAGCAATTCACATTCGCCGCGACCCGATGGCATTGTTCTTCACGGTGCTGATTCCGATGCTGCAAATGTTTATGATCGGCAAAGCGATCAACACCAATGTGCGCGACATGCCAACCGTCGTGTACGACGCGGCACACACCCAGGAGAGCCGCCGATTGCTTGACCGCTTCGTCAATTCGGACGATTTCAAGATCATCAAATACGTGGATTCCGACGAAGAACTGAACCGCGAAGTCGTCGCCGGGCGCGCCCGCGTCGGCGTCAAAATTCCGCCGGAGTATTCACGGCTGCTGCTGGCAGGGCAGACCGCCAGCGTGCTGGTGCTGGTGGACGGTTCGGATTCCACCGTTGCGGGACAGGCGCTGAACGTGTCGAACGCCATCGCGCTGCGCGAATCGCTGGAACGCAGTCTGAGTGTTTCGGCCACGCGGCAAACCTTGCCAGTCGAATCCCGGCCCAAGGTGCTGTTCAATCCCGATTCGCGGTCGGCCAATTTTCTGATTCCCGGCATGATCGCCGTGCTGATGCAGATGATGACCGTGCTGCTGACAGCCATCGCCATCGTCCGCGAACGCGAACGGGGCACGCTGGAACAGCTTTACATGACGCCGATCAAACCGTTGGGGTTGATGGTCGGCAAGATCGTGCCTTACGCGGTTGTCGCCTACGCGGAACTCTTTCTGATGTTGTTTTTCATGCGCTGGGCCTTCGATGTGCCCATTCGAGGAAACGTGTTTCTGCTGGTCCTGCTGGTGACGCCGTTTATCTTGACGATGCTCGGCTTCGGGCTGCTGATTTCGACGCGGGCGCGCACGTATCAGGAAGCCATGCAGAGCGCGTTCGGCACAATGATGCCTTCGATCTTTCTGTCAGGTTACATCTTCCCGATTGACACCATGCCCGCGTTCTTTCAGTGGATCAGCAGGATTATTCCGACAACCTACCTGATTGACATCTTTCGTGGCATCATCCTGCGCGGCGCGAATCTGGGCGATCTGTGGAAGCAGGGTTTGATCTTGACCGTGATGAGTATTTGGATGATTACTGTTGCCGCAATGCGATTCAGAAAGAAAACCGGATAACCCGAATCATTATTGCGATAAGAGAAAGAAGCACTCCATGACCGAAGGGTTGGAAATTCTCCCGAACGAAAAACCGAGCGAAAACTGGTACGGACTGGAAGCCGGGACTGTGCTGGCCGAACGGTATCGCGTCGAGCGGCTCATCAGCCGGGGCGGAATGGGCGCGGTGTTCGAGGCCACGCAGTTGGGGCTGGACCGCGCCGTCGCCGTCAAAATGCTGCTGCCAACGCTGAGCCGCGACGAAACGATGATGGAACGATTCCGCCGCGAAGCCCGCTCCGCCGCCAGTTTGCGCCATCCCAACATCATTCAGATCTACGATTACGGCATCAGCGATTTCGGGCCGTACATCGTCATGGAATTTGCGCGCGGCAAAAGTCTGCGGCAGTTGCTGCGCGGCGGCCCCCTGGGCGTTGAGCAGGCGATTGACCTGATGGAGCAGTTGTGTTCCGCCATTGCCACGGCGCACGCGGCGGGAATCATCCATCGCGACCTGAAGCCCGACAACATCATCATCGAAGAACAGGCAGACCAAAGCGCTCTGGCCAAGGTGCTGGATTTCGGCATCGCCAAAATTCGCGAGGCGCAAGTGGAGGAAGTCGAAACCAATGCTGCCAACCTGACCGGCACCAACATCATCGGCTCGCCAGCCTATATGTCGCCTGAACAGAGCCTGGGAATGGAGCTGGATGAACGCGCCGATGTGTATTCGCTGGGGATCGTCCTGTACGAAATGCTCGCCGGGCGAACGCCCTTCGGCAAGGCGCAACCGGGCGCCATGCTGCTGCACCAGGTCAACACCCGCCCGCGGCCGGTCGCCGAACTGCGCGTCGAAATTCCTCCGGCGGTGGAGGCAGTGGTGATGAAAGCCCTCGCCAAAGACCGCAACTTCCGTTTCGGAACCGCCACGCAATTTGCCCAATTTTTACGCCGCGCCTATGAAGACCCATCGGCGTACGAAACGCATCTCAGTCTGGAACAGCCGCTGGCGGCGGACGATTCATTTGCGACGATGGGGCAGATGACTCCAGCCGTGCCGCCCACAATGACGGGTACTTCCCTGACCGGCACGCGGAAAAAGCGTCTGGCGATTCTGCCGCTGCGAAACCTGGCGGGCGATCCGGCCATTGAATTTCTGGGTTACGCGCTGGCCGACAGCGTCATCACGCAGCTTGCGCTGCTGAAATCACTGATTGTGCGCCCGTCGTCGGCAGTCGAAAAATATCGCAACCAGATTGTTGAACCTCGCACCGTCGGGCGCGAATTGCAGGTGGACACCATTCTTTCCGGCAGTTATCTGAAAGCCGGCGAGATCTTCCGCGTCACTGTGCAGTTGATTGATGTGCTGCAGAACGAAATCCTCTGGCAGGAAGTCCTGAACCTGAAGTTCGACGATGTTCTGACGCTGCAAGACAAAATCTGCGAAGAGTTGATTCGCGGCCTGAAGCTGAAAGTAACGACCAATGAACAGGAAGCGTTGAAACACGACGAAGCGCGCAACCCTATCGCCTATGAACTCTACCTGCGCGGGCTGGCCGCCGGGAACAGCGCCGATGAATACAAACACGCGGTTGAGTTGCTGGAAGCTTCGGTCGGCATGGCGCCCGATTACGCTCCGGCCTGGGCGGCGCTGGCCGGACGCTACATCAATGCGCGCGGCTATCTGGGAGACGATACGATGTTCGGCAAGGCCGAACTCGCCGCCCAGAAAGCCATTGAACTGAATCCGAAACTTCCGGCGGGACATTTCTGGCTGGCGGTTTATTACGGCGAGAAGGGGAATTTGAAAGATGCGGTCGTCATCTGCAAACAATTGCTGCAGGTTGCGCCGAACAGCGAATACGCCTACCAGGCGATGGGACACGCCTATGATTACGCCGGACTGCCCGACATCGCCCTGACGCTTTTCCGCAAGGCCGCCGAAATCAACCCGATGACCTTCCCGTACATGATCGGCTTCATCCAGTACCAGAAAGGCAATTACGACGAAGCGCGCAGGGAGCTTGAAGCCTGCCCGGACACCGCTTACGAAAAGTATTTCTGGCTGGCCGCGATTGACTTTGTCGAAGGCAAACGCGATGAGGCCATTCAGCACCTGGAAAGCCTGCTTGAAGAGGGCGAATCCGGAATTTTCTTTTCCACCGTTCGCGCCATGCGCTGCGCTTTGAAAAATGAACTGGAAGACGGAAAACGGATTTTGGACGAAACGTTTTCATCCGGATTGCAGCTTGGCAGTTATCACTTTTACATCGCCGCTGAAGTCTACGCGCAACTTGGCGATACGGCATCAGCCCTGAAAATGCTCGGCAATGCCGTCCAAACCGGTTACAGCAACCATCCGTTTCTGATGTCTGATCCCTTGATGGCTCCCATACGCGCAGCCGATGGCTTTGCCGAAATCGCCAAAGCCATGCAGAAGCTGCAAACGCAATTGCAATTGATGCTGGTGACGGGATAGTCAGGTGCGGCGCGATGCCATGGCATC
>JAJNQA010000072.1 GCA_021155085.1 Heliomicrobium sp.
CTCTGGCGCTGAGGGGTTCCCGACGTGGGTGTGGGGACCTGCGATTGTTGCGTTGGCTGGTCCCGTGTGGTGGCTGATCACGATGATTGCGACGGGGGCGACTCCGTATGATCGTTGGGCCTCCACTCGGGTCGCGCGCAGGCGCGCGATCACTTCCTCGATGCGAAACGGCTTCGACACATAATCGTCCGCGCCACCATCTATCCCCTGCACCTTCTCGTGCCAACTGCCGCGCGCCGTGAGAATGAGCACTGGTGTCACGAGACCTGAATCCCGCCACTTCCGCAACAGTGTGAGGCCGTCAATCTTCGGCAGCCCAAGATCAAGCACCATCGCGTCGTACTGCTCCGTTTGCGCCAGAAAATCCGCGCGCTCGCCATCGGCGGCGTGATCCACGGCATAACCGGCCTCTGCGATGGACGATGTGAGATGCTGCGCGAGCGACGACTCGTCCTCAACGACAAGAATTCGCATACAAACCTCAGCAGGTTTATAGCACACGCGAAGCTGAACGGAAGCTGAACGGCGTGTTCACGATCCGTTCAGCCGCGCCTGCCTATACTGCGAAATCTCAAGTCAAATAATGCGAAGAGAGGAAACAATGGAACTGCACAATCAGAAAACAGGCAATGGCCGACTCACTGGCAATGGCTCCCTAATCACGTTGCGCAACGTCGGGAAAAGCTATGCCACTCCGGCGGGCCGCTATCCAGCGCTGCGGGATATTGACCTGGAAATCGGCGCTGGCGAATTCGTCGCCCTGGTGGGCAAATCCGGTAGCGGAAAGTCCACATTGCTTAACTTGATCGGTGGGATTGACCGTCCCAGCCAGGGCGAGGTGATTGTGGCTGGCGCCGCAGTACATCAGGTTTCCGAAAATGCGCTGGCCCGCTGGCGAGGCAAGACTGTGGGCGTGGTCTTTCAGTTCTTTCAATTGCTGCCCACCTTGACCATTGCGGAAAACGTCATGTTGCCGATGGATTTTTGTAACGCGCGGCCTGTCGGCCAGCGGCGTGCCCGCGCGCTCGAATTGCTGGATATGATGGGGATTGCCGACCAAGCGGATAAATTGCCTTCAGCCCTTTCCGGTGGTCAGCAGCAACGGGCTGCGATTGCCCGTGCGCTGGCAAACGACCCGCCGATTGTCATTGCCGACGAGCCGACAGGCAATCTCGATTCGGTAACCGCCGGCGCTGTGCTTGACCTCTTTCGTAAGCTGATCGTCCACGGCACCACCGTTGTGATCGCCACGCACGAACGCGACATTTCAGGGATTGACCGGACCATCGAGTTGGTGGACGGCGCAATCGCCTCGAAGCTTTCAGTTGCTGCCAGTCAGCGGACACAGGAGATCGCTTGATGTCAGCATACTCACAAAAAGTGATTCGTGATTTCTGGCAAGAGCGTACGCGCACTGTCTTCGTGGTGCTCGCCATTGCCATCGGGATTACGGCCTTTTCAGCCGTACTTTCCAGCTATGCGATTCTCACGCGCGAACTGGATCAAGGGTATCTGGAAACCAACCCCGCTTCCGCCACTTTGCGTGTGGACAAGCTGGATGACGAGTTGGTCGCCGCCGTTGCCGTAACCCGTGGCGTAGCCGACGCGGAAGCCCGCCGCACGTTGTCAGGCCGGATCAAAGCCGGGCCGGTGGAGTGGCGCAACCTGACGCTGTTTGTGGTGAAGGATTTCGGCAACGTCCGCGTCAGCACTCTGAAGCCGCAACAAGGCGCCTGGCCGCCAGCGCCCGGCGAAATCCTGATCGAACGCGACGCCGTCCAAGTCGCCAAGGCGCGCATCGGCGACCCGGTGACGATCAAAACGGCCAGAGGAAATGAGCGGACGCTGCGTTTCAGCGGCACGGTGAAAGACGTAGGCCAGGCACAGGCCCGCATGGAGAACGCCGTATACGGCTACATCAGTCTCGACACGCTGGCGCAACTGGGGGAAGAGCCATACCTGGATCAGTTGAAGATTGTGGTGGACGGCAACAAGTTTGACGAAACGCACGTGCGCAGCGTCACGGCGGAAGTGCAGCAATTGATCGAGAGCCGCGGATTGCAAGTAGGCCGGGTGGATATTCCTGAGCCGGGCAAACATCCGCATTCAAGCATCATGGGGCTTTTGCTGTTGGCGATGTCCAGCTTCGGCCTGTTTGCGTTGGGCTTGAGCGGCATTCTGGTCGTGAATCTGGTGACGGCGTTGATGGCGGCGCAAATCCGGCAAATCGGCGTGATGAAAACGCTGGGCGGAACTCGCCGGCAAATTGCCGGAATCTATTTCGGCCAGGCGCTGTTGTTAGGAGTCACCGCTTTTTTGATCGCCCTACCGGCGGGACTCTGGGGCAGCCGCGTGCTGTGCCGTTACTTTGCCGTCTTACTCAATTTTGACATCACCAGCTTTGCCGTGCCGCTGTGGGTGTACCTGCTCGTCGCCGCTGTCGGGTTGGTCGTTCCGCTGCTGGCGGCGGCCTATCCGGTGTGGAAGGGCAGCGGAGTTTCGGTGCGGGAGGCGCTGGATGATTACGGCGTGGGAAAGCAGTCGTTTGGACAGAGCGCTTTCGACCGCGCGCTCGCTGGGTTGGGAGGTACATCTCGCCCGGTGTTGCTGGCTTTGCGCAACAGCTTCCGGCGGCGAATGCGGCTGGCATTGACAATGGTGTCGCTGGTGCTGGCCGGGCTGTTCTTTATGGCTGCCTTGAACGTGCGCGCTTCGCTGATCAACACGATTGACCGCATGTACGACACGATGAAGTACGACCTGACGGTCGGCCTCAGCGGGATGTACCCCTTTGAGAAGGTGGAGCGCGCCACGCGGAATACGCCGGGCGTGCGGCAGGCAGAAGGCTGGTTCACCACTCAAGGCTCTCTGCCGGGTGCGAGCGATGCGCCAACCACGAGCGGCGGCGGACATATGAAAGCCGCGGGCAATATGCACACCGGCGATAGTGACACTGGCGGGCACGGTGGCGGTGCGACAGGCGGCAGGCGCTTCAACGTGGTCGGCATTCCGGCGGAGACAAATTTGCTGAAGCCGAACTTACTTGCCGGACGCAGCCTCGAAGCTGGCGACACCAACGCGCTGCTGGTGAACACCAGGCTCGCCTCCCTCTTGCCACATAGCAATGTGGGCGAGGAAGTGACGCTACAAATCGGCCCTGCAAAAAGTGTCTGGCGCGTCGTCGGCGTGGCGAACGAGCCATTCGCCGGTCCGGTTGCCTACATTCCGCGCAGCTTCTTCGAGCGCGCCGGCCACGCGGGGTTAACGAACAGCCTTCGCCTGGCACTGGACAGGACTGACGGTGATTCGATGAATGCCATCAAGGCCAGCCTGGACCGTAATCTGGAAGAGCAGGCCGTTCGCCCCTTAAGCAGCACGAGCAAGGCCGAACAACGATTTAGCGCCGATCAGCACATGGTGATGATCTACATCTTTCTGATGGTGGTGTCGGGCATTCTGGGCGTGGTCGGCGGACTGGGGCTGATGACGACAATGAACCTGAACGTGCTGGAACGGCGGCGCGAGATGGGTGTGTTGCGCGCGATCGGCGCTTCGCCGTCGGTGGTGTGGCTCATTGTGGTCACCGAAGGCGTGGTGATCGGCGTACTCGGCTGGGCGCTGGCCACACTTGCCGCCTGGCCGCTTAGCCAAGCCATCGGCAACTGGCTGGTCAAGCTCATGTTCAAAGTCGGTCTGGATTTCCTTTTCGAGCCGAGCGGGCCATTGATCTGGCTGGGTGTTTCAATCTGCCTGGGGATGGTCGCCAGTTTTCTGCCCGCCTGGCACGCCTCGCGTCGCCCGGTTCGCGAGGCGATCGGGTATGAGTAGCCGCGCGGCTGCGCGCGTATAAACTTTTGTCATTGCGCGTGAGCGCCGCTCACGCTTTCCTTTCAAACATTCAACCATAGGAGAAAAAATATGCGGTTAAGAACGTCTGTGATTTTGGTCGTGACTGCGCTTTTGGCAATAGCTTCGTCGGCGTCACCAGTAATGCTTTGGCAGCACAACCCCAAGCAGCATAAGCCCAAGGCGGATGTCATTTCAGGCGAGTGGGACGTCGCCCTCACTACGCCTGACAAAACCTTGCAACTGACACTCAAGCTCAAGCTCGAGGGTGACAAGGTAACGGGCACATCCGAGTCATCTCATTTGGGCAATGCCGCGATCAGCAATGGCTCATGGGCGAACAATAAGCTGAAGATCACGGTCGAGACCAGCCACGCGCCGTTGGCACTGACGGGGACACTGCAAAACGGCAAACTGGCTGGCGAGTGGGATGCGACCCAGATGCAGGGGAAATGGGAGGCGAAGAAGAAATAACGCGTTCATACGGTTAGGGCGGGCAGACGGCAACTCCACGACGAGGCGGAAGCACACTGTGAGCCTCCTCCCGTGTTGAAGACACCTCCGCTGCCCGAGGTTCGCTTTCACAAAAGCAAGGCTTGACTGATAAAGCTATATTGACCTCACCAGAGGCTCAACTGTGCAGTAGATTTTCCTGAAGAAGAAGAGGAAGGCTTTTGTCTGGCCTTCTGCGCTAGCTGATGGCGGAGATCTTCCAGCGTTATCTGTTGACGACTTGATGGGGGGTCCTGGGCAGTAATCAACACTGCAACCGGTTGCGACTCGTTTTCTTCTGGGTGTGCGGTGGCTAAAACAGGGGATGGCAATTTGGTAAGTTCAGAAAGCACTGAAACACATTCAGACTCGGCAGATGTTTCCGCTGATAAATGGGCATGTGTCTCAACACCCAACGCGCACTTCTGGAACGCATCCTGATCAAGCGCGGCGAAGTCCTGTTTGTCGTCAATCTGCGAACCGTCTTCTTTGAGCAATTGATTGATGCGCTGAAACTGCGCTTGAAGCTCTTCATACTTCTGCGCGTAGTCCCACCCTTTCGCCAACTCCTTCTCGATCTGGTCCTGTTTGTGTTTGAGTTCAGCCTGATATTTCAAGGCGCGCTGAAGGTGCGTATCAATTGCTTTGAGCTGGGCATCAATGGATTGGATCGTGCCTTGTGCGGAGTCGCCGAAGTTGAAGGGGTAAAAAAGTTTGTTATCAGGCACGCAGAGAAAACCTTCGACCGGCGTGAGCAACGCCTCGCTACGATCCCGCTGCCGTTGCACCAGGATTTGAAATCCGCGATAGGAACCAATGAAGCAATATTCGGAATCGAGGCGCATCCCAACTTCACGGCGCAGCTTGTCGAGATGCTCACCAGCCTGCGTTCGATGGTCAAAGCTGAGCCACTCATCGTTGCGAACTGATCGCTTGAGCTTGATCTTGAAAGCGCCATCAGATGAGGGATTCTGATCGCGGAGGGCTTGCGCCTGTTCGTGACCGGCGACGCGTAGATCAGCTTCGTGGACTCTTCCCGGCAATGATTCAAGCTCCCACTTCAGGTTGCGGCGGCCATTGCGCCAGACGGTATAAAGACGTGACAGGCGCGCAAGCTCGACTTCGATGGAGACTCGTTCGAGGATGCGCGGGTTGCCGCTGGCGATGGCTTTGACCTGCGCGGCGGTCATCACCATGTCGTCAACATCTTCTGAAGTGCGCGCTGTCACCTCACCCGCCATGATTTGGCTGATAAAGCGCGCCTTGTTCTCCAGTGTCTGCCACATAAAGCCGTCGAACGAGCCTTCGGTGACGTAATTGAAAATTCTGACTTCCGGGTGGCGATTGCCCTGGCGCAAGATGCGGCCTTCGCGCTGCTCCACGTCCGACGGTCGCCACGGCGCATCCAGATGATGCAACCCATACAATCGCTCCTGCATGTTGACACCAGTCCCGGCTTTTTCCGTGCTGGCAATCATCACGCGAATCTTTCCGGCATTCGCATCGGCAAAGGCTTTGGACTTTTTCGCCGGAGTGTCGAAATCGTGAATGAATGCGATCTCGTGGGCAGGGATACCGCGTTTGATCAGTTCGCGTTTGATCTCGCCGTAAATGCCCAGCCGGTCAAGGCGCTCACTTTGCGTTTCGGTGACACGAACATCCTCTTCAACGATGATTTCTTCGTTTGTCATGGTATTGATTGGCGGCAGGAAGGTTTTAGTAAGAACAATCGGTGCAGGTGCTGCCCAGTGCGGCGGCGCGTTTGTAGATTTCCCCAAGCGTAAAAGTTACATTCTGCCCTTCGGAGTTGACGGCATAAGCTTCACCAATCAAATAGCGCAGATCTTCAGAGCCGATCTCCATCACTACCGCGACGTAATCGGGCATCACGTGTTCGGCCAGCAACCCGAGGAAATCCACGCCTTCCCACTCACCTGATTCGTTGTTGAGGCGGGTGAGAGGGATGCCCGCTTCGTTCCCTTTGTTGAGAAATCCGTGCAGCGTGCCGTTACCCTCGGACTTCGTAATCATTTCCAGTTTGAACTCGTCACAGAATTTGTTGAACTGCTCCGCGTCTTTGACCTCGAAGTAGTTTGATCTGAAGATCGCGCTGTAATTAGCCATCGTCGTTGTCTCCCTTAAATCATCAACAGGCCGTAAATAGAACCATCCGATGGCAGCAGCCTGGATGGAGAATCAATCACTTACATTGCTGCGCTTCACTGTTCATCGGAAGCATCCACTGGCAACAAGTGCTGAACCGGAACCGTGCGCGGGCAATCAGTACAACAGGTGTTGTTGCTCGCGGCTTACCCGCCGCTTGTTTATTCTCTGGCGTGGAATTGAATTGGGGTGATGGGTTTGGACAGAAAGCGTTAGTCCTGGCTGTCCCAATCTGGACTGTAGATAGTGTTTGATCCCTGAGAGCGATGATCAGCCGGCTGAAATGCCTGATAAAGCCTTCAGGCTTGGATGGTGGTTGATTGCTCTTTCATGACTCAATCAGCAGTGTTTCTTTTGCGCATTCACTGAAAATCATTTCATAGCCCTTGCCTGATAACCCAGTATCAGAGCCGAACTTTTCTGCCAGAAAAGCCTCTGACGCTTTGACAGCGTGTGCGCTGAGTACGATAAAGCGCGTGACTTTAATGATCTGTTCATCGGTCATCTCAGGAAACTGGCGTTTCATCCGCTGTGCCGTTTCTTGCGCCTGTGTGTTCATCTCTGCGATGTCCATTGCGGTTTCTCCTGTGCAGATTGTTCTTTCATAGTTATTACCATCGCACTGGCAATGAAGCTCTGGAAACATCCAGTTACTGCCATTTGATGCTTCAAATCACACGTTGCTCAGTTCTGACACCTTGTCGCTCCGCCCCTTCGGAGTTGAAACGTCTAGGAACACAAGCTGCACGCCGCGAGTATTTTGGGCTTCGCGATAGAGCTGCTCGATGTTGTCAACGAGCGCCATCACCTTCGACTGCGCGGGGCGAGGCGAATCCGATTTAACGAGCCGGATGTCCAGCGCCGCTTTCCGCCCATCGCCCGTTACTTTCAGCATATTGTCAACGTGTGGTGAGACGCGGCGGCCCTTGATGGCTTCGACCCGGCGAGCGAGTTCATGAACGTATTCCTTCAGTTCGTCGCTGGCCGAAACACTGATGATTTCGGGTCTGCCGCCCTTCAGCTTCGGTCGTGGCAGATTCAGTTCTGCGGCGGATTTGACGTCAAGCACTTGCTGCCAGAGTTTGGAAAGCTCTGGGATGTTGGTGAACTTGTTGAAGCGGGTGTTCATCCGAAAGCCTGATCCGTCCGGCGTCATTTCCAGGGACTGAGTAGTTTCGGCGAACTGCTGCACCCAGGCGTCGAAGTGGTCCAGCCCAAGCTGCTGCAATGTTTCAAGCTGAAGATACTTTTGGCAGACGTAAACTTCGGCAAGTGTGTTGCTGACAGGTGTCGCCGTGGCGCAGATCACGCGCCCGCCGTTTTCCAGCACCGAGCGGACTTTGATGAAACAGTCGAAGGCGCGTTGCGAGTCGGTGTTGGGCAAGCCAGCAACCCGGCTCATCTTGGTTGGGCAGTAGAGATTCTTGTAGCAGTGGAATTCATCAATGAAGAGCGCATCAATGCCCAGTTCATCCCAGGTGATCGTGTCGGCAGCAATACGTTTGATCTGTTGATTGGTGTCGTCGAGCCGGGCTTTGAGCTTCTTGATCGCGCGCTGAACCTCTTTGATGCTGCGCCTGTTTTTGCCGCTTGCTGACTCGAAGTCTTCCAGATACCCGGTCAGCGTATCAAGCTCCTGCTGAATGTAATTTCTGACCGTCTCAGGGTTTAGTGTCAGCATCTTGAACGCGGTCTGCGGAATGATGATCGCGTCGTAATCCGACGTGGCAATGCGACTGAGCAATTCTCCTCGCTGGGACGAAGTCAGATGTTCCTTGCCTGGCGCCAGCAATCTGATGTTTGGATACAGACGGATCGCTTCCGCCGCCCATTGAGCAGGTAGATGATTGGGAACCACGATCAGCGACTTGTGACAAAGGCCGAGCCGCTTCAGTTCCATTGCTGCGGCAAGCATCGTGAAGGTCTTGCCCGCGCCGACGCAGTGCGCCAGCAGCGTTGCTCTGTCCTGCAAGCATCGCCAGATCGAGTTCTTCTGATGCTGGTAGAGCGTGATGTCAGCCGACATGCCGGGCAGCACCAGATGGCTGCCGTCAAATTCGCGCTTACGGAAGGCGTTGAAGCGCTCATTGTAGATGCGAATCAGCGTGGCCGCTCGCCCTTCGTCTTTCCATACCCATTCAGCGAACTTCTGTTTGATCTCAAGCTGTTTGGCTTGGGCCGCAATGGTTTCGTTGTCATTGACGACGCGGCGCGTTCCACCGTCAGGAGCTTTGACTTCATCGGTGATGGTCGTCGTGCGCAGATTGAGAATGTCTTCGATCAACTCGAAGGCATTCACCCGCGAAGTGCCCCACGTTTGCGTAGCCTCGACAGAGCAGCGCGCCCAGGCGCTGACGTCTTCGATCTTCCAAATCGCAAGCGCCGGAACATACCTGACCGAGCCATTGAATGAAGAAACAAGCGAAACGAGGAAGTCGCTAACGACTTGTTCAGGAACCCACGACGCGCCCAGTCTGGCGATGATTTCATCGCGTCCGAGATCGGTGGGCTGAATGGTTTTCAACGCCTCTACGTTTTTAAGAAACGCCGGATTGAATTGCGCCGCGCGCTCGGCTTCGCGCAGTTTCTGCCTGACTTCCCCAGATAGATATTCCTCCGCAGTGACGAATTCGCCGCTTGGCGTTTCGTAAATCAGGCCTTCAAGCGCGGATAAGATTTCATCGTGTGACCGTGGGCACAGTCTGCCGATGTACCCCACATCAACACGGCCTTTATCATTGAGCGAAATGAGCAATGCTTCTTTCGGCTCGTACCTGCCGGATTGCTGACGCGCCGGTCGAATCGTTCGCTGAGAAAAGAGCGACGCGCGATTATAAAGATTCTTGCCGACCGGAATTTCCAGTGCTTTGAGGAATGGAACGACCGGGCTGCGCGGATCGAGTTTCTTAATGTTGCCGTTGATCGGGCCGAACCGCATCTTGAACCCGGAATACAGGTCAGACAGTTCCTGCTGTTTCGCTTTCAATTCATCGTCTGAAGCGTCCCGCAGTTGCAGCCGGATGACCTCTTTGGCCGCGACATAGATTTCGAGAAGTTGATTGACGCAAACCTGATCGCGCTCCGACAGTTGATTGATATTTGCCGCAGTCAGAAAATCATCGCGGTCCGAAACGATGCCAATTTCATCCGCCGCAACTGACTCGATGAATGCACGATAGCCATTTGCCGGAAGCTGGGTAATCAGCGTTTGCGCCAGGCTTTCGGCGAGATTGCGCCCATCATCTTTGAGCAGAAACTCTTCCGCCTCATACATTCCTCGCCCATAGGTGGGATCGCCGAGCATTCGCTCCGGGTGGGCGATGTAGAAATTGTTGATGCTGAATTCGCGTTCCTCCCTCTCGTCATTGCTGAGAGTGATGTTGCCGACTTCCGCCCAATCGGCCTGCACTTCTTTCAAGGGCTGGTTGCGTTTGCGGAGGATCAGCACATCCGTAATCACTTCGGTTCCAGCGTTGGCGCGGAAAGCGTTGCGTGGCAATCGCGCCGCCGCAAGCAATTCGGCATGGCTCGCCAAGTATTGCCGCACCTTCGGCGATTTCTTGTCGAGCGTGTATCTGGAAGTGATGAAAGCGATGATGCCGCCGGGCTTGAGCAGGCGCAGTGATTTAGCAAAGAAGTAATCGTGAATCGAAGCTTTGAGAAAGCTTTCTCTGATCCCCACGTCAGCAACTGCATAGTTGCCGAATGGGACGTTCGAGACCACAAGGTCAAAGTAGTTCTCCGGCAGCAGTGTCTCTTCAAACGGCTGGATGAAGACTTTTGTCTGCGGATAAAGCTGCGCGAGGATGCGGGCCGTGAGTGAATCAATCTCGACAACCACTCGTTCGGAATTCGCTTTCAGCGCCTGAGGCATTGCGCCCAGGAAATGGCCGACGCCGGCAGCGGGTTCAAGAATCCGAAGTCTGTTTTGCCTGGAAGAACTGAGTGAAACTGATTGACCAGAATCCAGTTCCAGAACTCTGTCTCCGGTGCGTGGGCTGAGGCCGAAATGATCAAGCGCCGCATAGATCGCGCGGATGATCGGCAGCGCGGTGAAGTGCGCGTTGAGCGAACTGGCGAGCAGTCCCTTGATTTCATCCGGCGTGAGCAGTTCTGCCAGTTCCGCGCAAGGACGCGACCACGAATGTGCGCCATTTGGGAAGGCGCGGTTGAGAACTTCGGAATCTCCCCAGCCGGTGTATCTGGCAAGAGTCCGCTGCTCTTCCGGCGTTAACGACCAAGACTCGCGTGATTCAGCCTCGATCTTTTTGAGGAGCGTGATCGCGGCGACATTGAATTTGAAGCGCGAAGCAGTACCACCCAGATCAGACAGACCATCATTGGAATCAAATCGGAAATCTGTAAGGCTCGTTGGTGCGACTGAAACAGTTTGCATGGTGAATTTACCTGGAAATGGAACGTGTATTGGATGGCCGCATTGGTCATCCGCGATTCACTCGAGTGCAACCCGCTATTTTTCCCCCCAAACAAGTGGCCGCCAGAGCACAAAACGATCGTTATTCGAGATGGTAGTCTCAGAAAGGTGAGAGCGGCATTGGATCATTTGATTCAGTCTTCCGATAACAAGCTTATTGCGCTGTCCTTACACGGCCTCATTTTTAATTTTTGTTGACTGAGGCAGGCCGCTTTTATAGACTCACGCCCGTAAGGACTTTTGACCCCACAAGTACGCTCTGCCCTTTCAATCCTTACAACAATCTCTTTGCCTTGAGGTTTTGGTTCAAAAGCTTACTTTTCAACAGCCCCTGTTAAGACCCAATCAAGCTGGTTCTGCATGTCCAACTTCGCGATTGATTATCTACAGTGGAACTCAGTTCTAACTGAACACTGCCTGTTGTCGGCAGGCAGTGGGGGTAAAGTCCGGCTAGTGATTTCGCCGAGTATTCTGGCCGCCGCCTGGAATGAACAACACAGCGAATACCTGACAATTGAAGACGCTGAAGACAGTTTCATCAGAGCTGTTTCAGGCGTCTACCTGAGAGATGTATGTAAAAGTGGGTTGGGAATACTGAGCCACTTTGATGGCGACCTACCGTGCAGTGTCGCCTTCCTGTCATCTTCTGTACTCGCAGCGTTCAACATGGAAAGCGACGAGCAGTATGCAGCACATGACTACTATGCTCGGCTAGCGCAGCTTCTCCATTGCGGGTTCAATGGCGACTGTCTCGAAGGGTTCGATAAGGATGAATTCAAGGGGCTTTGGTCGGAAGTGGGGCGGTGGTTATTAGAAACCCACGGAATAACTTTGGAGATTGACGCTCTTGATAGCGGAAGCCGACACGTTGTTAATCGCCCTATTTCGCAGGCCCCCCTCAGACGGATTGACTTAGCCAAGATGCCAACTTTCTTCACCGAGAGAAATTACCAGCCCGGCAGTCGAGTCTCTTTCAATCTACTTAGTCGGGACCTTGACCACTGGGTGGCTGCTCGGCTGACGCTGCAGGGGCAAAGGGCGCTAGGAGACCAAAACCGCCGCGCTCAAGTGCTGGCGCAGGTAGCGCAAGAACTTGAAGCGTGGGATGGGGCGATTGTTGACAATTCGAGCGGCTTACGCAGTGCCCCGGTTGAGTTACAAATCGAGTTGTCGATTCGCGGTCCAAAGCTTTTCTATCTACCGCGCCGTCCAAGAGGTTTCCCTGAGGTCTTTGAAACAATATCAAGGGATCGCCGCTTCGAGTCGTGCGAGGAGGGATGGTACGATTCCGAGCTGGTTCCGGCAAAGGACGGGGGGATTCTTGCAGATGGGTTTATTTGGGCTGCCCCCGCGAATAACGGAGGTTTTTCGCTACGAAGAGGGCAATCCAGCGTAATTGCCTTCGCGCCAAATAGCTTTGGACTTGTCTCACGCCAGCACCTGTTGTGCGGCGTCAAATGTGCGGTACTTTGTAAAGATTACTTGGTTGGTGATGTGGCCGAGTATTTGCGGCAGATTACAGACCAGAACATTAGTCCGGCAAGAAACGCATCCCTTCCTGAAGGATGGATGCTTTTTTCGAATTTTGTCCCGCTTAGGCAATTGCGTGAAATTTCGCCGGTGCTTGAACCGATCGATGTGGAAAGCGATTCGATGATTATTCCTGTAGGCGGCCTTCGCGTCGGTCGCCGTAAATGGATTATCGGGGGGCAACCTGAGATATTCATTTCTGGCCACCAATCGGAGCACGAAGTCCCAGCTATTGACGGTGAAAAGGTAGGAAAGGATGTCGAAGGCAAGCTAATCGATAACGGGATGTTAAGAACCCCAGGCATTCACGTCATTACTGTCGGCAGGACTCATCCGTTGACTGTTGAAATCATCAGCCCATCCGTTTACCCGAACTTGGCCGATGTATTCGGGGACGACAGGCGACGAGAAAATATAGTTACCCTTCCAGCCGGACAATGGACTGTGATCGGAGTTGGGCATCACGAAATGGCTCAACTCAAGCCGGAGTTTTCCAACGGGATCGTCAGGCAAGTTCCATTCAGACCAGTCTGGGCGATCAGGCGTGATTCGGCGATTGAGCCTAGGGTGGTCTGTTTGACTCAATCGCCGCCGACTACCTGTCCGAGCGCATTTGTTGGGCCTGCGCAGAAAAGGAGGGCGATGGTATGGGCGCAGGCAATTCTCTCAGCAGGCTCATCTTTTCCCTCACTCGGATGCGCCTTTGAAGTGCAGGGTGTGCAACTTCGGAGGGCATGGAAGATTTATGTCAGCGCAGCTCAGGGTATTTTCAATTCGTCATTTATCTCACGGAGGCAAGGTTGAACTGGGACTCACTACTCTACTGGATCTCTCATCTCAGCAGCGGCTCGTGGGCAAGATTCAAAAAGGCATTAGCCGGGCTCTCACCTTTTGAAGAGGAAACGCGCTATGACGCGACGTTGGCGAGAATTCGACTTTCTGATCTTGGTTGTGCTGACTTTTTTGTGAACGGCACGCAGAACTGGCGCGTCAGTGAGCCAGGGCTTATCGGTCTAACAGGGGAGCCGGACAGCGCTATTATGACTGGCGCAAGGTCCCCCGGACTTATTGAAAGTCTCTGTAAGGCGGCTGAGCGCCATGGCTGTGTAGCTGAAATTCAGACGAGTGCGGATAGCCCTTCACGGATTCTGCTACGAAGTAATGAACAACGGTTGGCTGCCGCAGCAAGAGATTGCAATCTACCTTACAGGCCACAGGCGGCACTTATAATGACTCAAAGACTGTGGTCACTTCTTAGCCTGCCTTCAGAAGAGGCAGTTGAGTATATCGGCTGGCAGTGCAGATCATTCGACCTTAGGAGCCTGAGTTGGATTGATGGTGACAAACTTCCGCTCTCAGCGCGGGAGTATGACCATCCACGGTATCACCGCAAAGATTACCTCCTCTCGGATCATCAGGGGATTCTTCGCCGGTTGCCCAAGCGGGCAGCGATATATGCATCCGCCGCATTGCAAGGAGTGTCTCTAACTCAATACAACCGCCAGAAGCAGGAATTGATTGTTCTGGCGCGCACACCGCTCCCTGAAGATTTCGCGCGAATTGCCTGTTTGTGTTCTGGAATCTCGCCTCGCTTTGAGCAGGGGCGATTGGTTTACGCTGGAGTCACACTGGAAGTGGCCGCACGGCTGATGGTTCTCGCCGGACAGCCACATCCAGGATATCACCTCGTCTGAGATAGTTTATGAACAATCCCTTCAAAGTCTTCGATGAAGTCCGGCGTGCGTATTTGCGCTACCTCGATAGCCCATTCCGGCTACGCTATGATGCCTTGATGGAGGAACGCAGAAATCTGCTTGATCAAGACGGTCAGCTTTACCGCGATCCCCTGATTGAACCGGTTGCTCCTTATGAGTCGTCTCCGTTTACTGTAAGCGCTGCCTGTCGCGAATTGGGCATCCCGCGACGCGTCGCAGATTTCATCACATTGGGGCTATTTCCTGCCGACCGCCGCCTTTATGAACATCAATTCGATGCGTGGAGTGAATCCAGAAAAGGACAAGCAGTCGTTGTTACGTCCGGCACCGGTTCGGGAAAAACGGAATGCTATCTCCTTCCCGTGTTCGCGTACTTGGCGGAGGAGGCGGCGCGATGGAATCCTTCAGGCCCATTCGATAACCGCAGATTTTGGTGGGACTCAAAATTCGACTTTAGACAAAGCGCGGCTGGGCTTTGAACCCAGCCGCGCTTGGGGTAGTTGTTATGTGTGAACAAAAACAAACCGACCCCGACGCATCTTAATTCACTGACGGACTTTCGTCAGCAAGTCTACGCGCTGTTTG